>CAZLPS010000086.1:15215-18330 GCA_964561455.1 uncultured Opitutales bacterium | reverse complement strand
ATTCTCGTGAATGAAAACCGCCTGACCCGGATTGATGCCCCAGGTGACCGTCGGGCTGATTTCCTCGGCGCGGATGTTGACAACCTTGTCGTATGGGCAGCCTGGGTCGGAGGCGACATCGCGCCAGCGCGCGACGGCCGCGAGCCATGCTTCACCCTTCGGACAATAGGGGCGACCCTTTAAATATTCGAACGTGGTCTCGTCGGGATTGACGTACCCGCAACGCGCCCCGCCTTCGATGGACATGTTGCAGACGGTCATGCGCTCCTCCATGGTGAAGCGGTCAAAAACTTCTCCACCGTATTCGTAAGCGAAACCCAAACCGCCATTGACGCCCAAGAGGCGGATGATGTGCAAAATGACATCCTTGGCATAAACGCCGGCGCCCAGGCGGCCGTCCACGTTGATGCGGCAGACTTTCATTTTGCTGAGGGCCATGGTCTGCGTGGCGAGCACATCGCGCACCTGGCTGGTGCCAATGCCGAAGGCAATCGCGCCAAACGCGCCGTGGGTGGAGGTGTGCGAGTCGCCGCAGGCGATGGTCATGCCCGGCTGGGTGATGCCCTGCTCGGGGCCGACAATGTGGATGATGCCCTGCTTGCCGCTGTTCAGGTCGAAAAATGTGATGCCGAAATCTTTGCAGTTCTTGCGCAAGTCCTTGATCATCGCGTCCGCCAACGGGTCAGAAAACGGCTCCGCGCGCTCATTGGTCGGGACAATGTGGTCCACCGTGGCAAAGGTGCGCTGCGGGTAGAGCACCTTGAGACCCAGGTCGCGCATCATGCCAAACGCCTGCGGGCTGGTCACTTCATGGATGAGGTGCGTGCCGATGAACAGTTGCGTCTGCCCATTCGGCAGCGTGCGAACCGCGTGGGCGTCCCAGACTTTCTCAAATAAGCTCTTGGCCATGGTAGATACGTGGAGGTGTTGGTGAAACGGTCAATTTATTCGACCGGGGAATTCCGGTCAAGCCTATTGTCTCAATGGTGTCTCAATAGGGAAATCAAAGGATTTTTAAGCGCCAGGGATTGAAGACGCCACCAACAACCCATTGTCAACGACGGCGCGAGCGGCCGAAGTCAAGGAAGTGCCCTTTATTGCGGGCAAGGTCCGCCGGACCGCCCTTTACGCAACCAATGAAGTCCTTGAGTGCGGCTCCCATGTCAATGACGCCATCCTAGCCCAGACCACGCGCCAGCGCTTCCCGCATCACCGCAGAAATCGCGAGCCGACTCGCACGCGCCTCCCGTTCGATGCGGGCGTTCCAGTCCGGCGGAATCTTGAGGGTCTTGACGGTCATGGGCAGGATGATACATTGCATTATTACCCAGTCAAGAGCCGGGTGCAAATCCCGCTTTCAGGGACGCATGAACTCCCGGTGCCATATTTCCCATTCCGCGGCGTCGGTTTCCCATTCGCAATAGATGGCCACACCTTGATAACCCGGCTGATTACCGGCGTCATCAAGACCGCGATGAATCCCAGCGAGCGCATTTTGGAGATTTTCGACGTCGGGATGGTGATATCCACTGTTAGCGTCATCATAGGTCGGCACGCCCAAAAGTACGGCTTTGCCCTCGCTCCACAATAACACCTCGCGAGTCCAGCTTGCCATCAATTTGACATAAGGTTTCGTGTAGCGAAGCGACGTGTCATACATCATCACCGCCAACTGGTCGGATCGCTTGGCCACCGCGCGAAAGTAGACTTCGTCCCAGTGCACCTCCGGTGCCGGTTGCCAGCGAGTCGGCGGCGGGTAGGCCGCAACCGAGAGCAACTTATCGGCGGGAAGATTCCGCTTTAATTCGTCAAGGAGGGCCAGAAAATCCCTATTTCCACTTGGACATGGCTCAATATTGACGTGGACTCCAGCCAACCGCGGGTGCCGGGACAAAAGCTCGATTACCGAGCGGCAAAAACCCGAGCGCCACGCTGGATTATCCAATCGCACCCCTGAACCGTCAGGGCCTCCAACCCATGGGAGCACTCGAATTGGGTCCATTGCGTCGAGAAATCGCTCTATCTGGGTGTCATCAACAGCGGGCAACCCGCCGTCGGCGCCAGCCGGGCAAAGGTGCGGAAAAACATCCGTGATATGCCGGTCGCGAAGTTGTTGGGCCAGGGAGGCGAGAGCTGCTGGCGAACGAAACATTTCGCGCGTCGCAGTCTTTTGATTCCTGGCAAACCATTCGTCAGCACCGAGCCACCCGTGTCCGAGCCAGATCGCGTTACGACCGAGATCGTGGCGACCATCACGCACAGTTTGACCGGGCGCCCAAAATAGGTACGCCAGGCATACTGCCACCAACACGGCCGCGACGCCACCGAAAACTCGCAGAAGAAAGCGTATCAACTTAGACATCGAAAAAAGGGTGAATTTCAGATGATATCCACCCGCTGGAACGGGCCAAGGATAATATCCACCGGCGGGCTGTTTGGGTGTTGAACACCATCAAAGATGATTTATCCTTTGCCAAATATCCTGCAAGATCGGTAAACTTGGCTCGCAAAAATGCCGAATGTTTTTGAGATTAATGCCGCCATTGAGGACGTCATTTCCAGCCATGGCAATGACCGGGCGGCGGCGGCGATGGTCATTCAGTTTGCCCAAACCCTGCCGGAAACGACGAAGATGATGGAGAAACGGACCAGTTGGGGAAAGAAGAATGGCGGAATTCTGCGCGGCTTCACCAAGGAAGCCGGCAATGTGACTTTGAAGGATGAGGCTGATCGGGAGGAAAAGAAAGAATGGCTTGGGGAAAGCAAGGCGCGCGTCGGCCACTATCGCCTGTGGCGGGCGTTCGACCAGATCTTCTTTCATCATTATTGGGCCTCGGACGCCGCGACCAGCGACATCTCGGAAGAGCCGCCCGAGACCTTTGTGCTCAAATACCATTCCACGACCCTCGAAATGGAGTGGTTGGGGAAACTGGCGTATGACGCCGAATGGCAGCAAGCCGGGCTGTTCACGCGCCGCAAAGAAATCTTTCTGCTGCTGCTTGACCGCGAGCATGAGGGGCAACGCCGCCCGTTTGGGGAACACAAGAGTAGAATCATTCGCATTCAACTCACCGTGGAAGATGTGGAACGTTTCAAGCAGTACATCAAAACGCCC
>CAZLPS010000086.1:0-15115 GCA_964561455.1 uncultured Opitutales bacterium | reverse complement strand
CATTCAACTCACCGTGGAAGATGTGGAACGTTTCAAGCAGTACATCAAAACGCCCGAGGGGAAGTTAGTGCTGGCCGCGCTATGCCTGCTCGGCGGCTTAATCCTGGGTGGATTTTTGATTTCCATAGTTATGCTCGTGACTTGGGCTACCGGGCACGGGCGCTAGCAAAGGCCTCCGAAAGTATAGCTGACCACTTCCCCATTTGGCATTACCGCAGAAATGGTGCGTGTTTCCAGGGTAACAACGATGGCGTCATAACTTTCTCCCGCCACCACTTTGACTGAATTGAGATAATGGCCCTCATCCATCTCTTTGAAGGACGCTTTTGCCACCCCCTTTTCGGCCATATAGCAACCGGCAGTTCCGGCGATGATCATAAGATTGTGTTGGATCGCCTTTACTTGTTTCTCCTTTTGCGCGGCTGCGTAAGACGGCACGACGATAGCCCCAAGCAGGATCCCGGAGAGAAACAATGCCATCAACAGCAATACTGTCTTCCGGTTCAATTTCATACTGTTTGGACTTGATCGTTGGCCATCCAAACTCGCTCATTCCCTGCTCTTTCCGCCGCTGCGCCCGCCGCCTCCACCGCCGCCTTTGCGGACGGCATACTTGCCCGGGCCGGTGAAAAAGAGCGCGAGAAACGCTCCCAGATAATACACCGGGATGGCAACTTTGCCCAGCCACACCGCAAAGGCCATGACGGAGGAGGTATCCACCGCGCCGGTCATTTTGGCATTTGCGACCGTGGCCACGACCATGTTGCCAATGAGCAGCAACGCCGCAGGCCGGAAGAACACCCCCAGGATAATGGCAAGGCCGCCGAAGGTCTCGGTCAGCGCCGACAACAGGCCCCACAATTTGGGCTGCCAGGTGATGCCAAACATGGCCAGTGCCCCGCCGATTTGCTCGAACATGGCGCCACCGCCCATCAACTTTTGGATGCCGAATATAAAGATCACGAGGCCAAAAACCACGCGGAGCACGAGCAACCCGAGATCAGGTCGGTTGAGTTTCTGTTCGATGTAGTTGAGCAGATTCATGGCGGCAAGGCGGTTAACTTTTCCGCTGACTTTATCGGGCTGGCGGTCGCTTTGGCGAGGGGAAACAGTTGAAACCCAAGCGGGGAGCAGGGAGCGGGGAGCTGGGAGTAATAATTGCCCTCGGCGAAGTTAAGGTGTTTGCTGCTGGCTCCGCGCTCCTTGCTCCCCGCTCCACGCTTCCACCACATGTCCGCCACCACCGCCCGACCCGACCCCGCGAGCCCGCGCCGCGCCTGGTGGCTGGCGCTCGCGCTGGTGATCGCTGCGGGGTTGCTGGCCCTGGCGCTGGCCAGCCGAAATTTTCAATCGCGCCTCGACAGCGATTTGCTCTGGCCGCAAATCTTTCTGCACGATCTGCATGACCCGCATCATCCCGTTTCCGGATGGAATTTCGGTTCGGCGACTTTCTGGTTTCCCGACTACTTGAGCTTCCTTCCGTTGTATTGGCTCTGCGGAAATTCCGGCCTCGGCTACCCGCTCTATATCGCGTTTCTGTTTCTTCTGACGGGCGCGATGATGGCCTGGGCATTGGCCGCCACGGGAGTCGCTCGGCGCAAGGCCGTGGTGGCGGCGTTTATGGTCGTGGATGCGGTGTTGCTGACCCAGTTCATTCCCGGACATGACGGCTGGCTCTGGCTGCTTGGAATTCCCTGCGACCACGGGGGCAACGTGCCGCTGGGCTTTGCGTTACTGGCGCTCGTCTTCGGCGCCATTCGCGCGGGACAATGGAGTTGGAGGCGGACTCTCGCGTACTTGATTATTTGCGGGCTGGGACTGGTGGCGGACGCGATGACGCTCGCGCACTGGCTGGCGCCGGTGGGTATCGCGCTCGCCGGGCAATCTTGGCGGGCACGGGAATTGCGGCCGGTGTGGTGGGGGTTTTGCTGGCGCACCGGCGCGGCGCTGGCGTTTACCGCCGCCGTACGGGTCACTTTTTCCGCCACCCAGACCTTCTTTTTCTCGCCACTCTTCCAATACCCGCCCACGCCACAAAACGTCGGGAAGAGTTTTGGCCATTTTCTGGACGGGGTGTTTCACGGCGGCGTGATCATGGACCACTGGGCATTATGGCTGCTGGCGGCGGCGGGAATCGGTGTGGCCATCGCGGTCTTGCGCAAGCGGGGAGAGGGGAAGATTGACGCCACAACTCGAATCGCACTCGGGGCGGGACTGCTCAGTCTCCTCTTTGCGTTTCTGGCGCCCTTTGCCACGGTCTATTGGATCAACGAGCACAGCATCCGCTACCTGCTAAATTGGCTTATGCTGCCGGGGTGGATGCTCGCCCTCTGCCTCTGCCGCCGCCCCACCCTCCCGCGCTGGCTGCCAAAACTTGCGGGTGTCACCGCCTTGGTCGGAATCATTGCCGCCATGCCGCAAATCAAATCGGAAAATCTTTTCTTCCCCAACCCACCGGAGGCCGAGACCCTGCGGGAATTTCTCGGCGAAAACAACCTGCACGAGGGCCTGGCGGATTTTTGGCGCGCCCATCTCCTGACCGCGGAATGGCGGTTTGCCGGGCCGCGCCTTGGCATCATCGCCGACGATTTCTACCCCTGTTTCTGGTGTAACAACGCCTTCGACTATTTTCCCGATTCTGCCGACGGCCGCGGCCTGGCGCCTCCCGCGCCGCAATTTGTCATCCTCGACGGCAATGACCCGGCCCACGCGGGCCTTGACATCCAGCGTTTGCTGGCCTGGCTGCACAGCAACCAATTGCACGTGGTGCGCGTGGGCGGCTACGCCGTGGCACTCCTGACCCCCGACCAGACCAGGCGTGCCGGTGACCAAATCGCGTTCGCGGTAAAGAATCTGCTACAAGGCCGTCGAGCCAGTTGGCTGGAATCCCAAGTGGCCGCCTCGCCGGCAGTTCCGTGAACAGATTTGACCGTTTTCGCCCAAAGGAGTATTCCCCATTTCTCACCACCCAACCCCAAAAAATACATGAAAACTAAAATCGCATTGGATGTCAAAAGTCTCCTCCTTGGCGCGGCGGCCGCCACCTTGATCATTTTTGGCACCGGTGCCACCGGAGGCAATTCCGCACCCGGCCGGTTTGAAGCCCGGGGAGTCAGCAGTGACGGCAAGGTCGTCTTGTGGGACACCCAAACCGGCCAAAGCTGGACGGCGATCATCAATGCCAATGGGAACGCAGTGGGGTCCATCGGGTCGCCTTCGTTTCTAACGCCCAAGGCCAATTAATCCGGAAGGTCGGTGGAGGAAACCGCCAATGCAAGTGCCCGCACCGGTCACTTGCCGTCCGACACGAACTTTTTGCCGTTCGATGCCTGAATGTTTTCGGCCATGTGGCGCATTTCGCGAACCAGGGCGGGCAGGCGCTGGTCGGCGAACTCGCGGTCGCCCTGGCGCGCGGCGGCCTCAATTTCGGCGGCGAATCGCTGCGCGCGGCGGGCGCGCAGGGCGGCGACGCCCCCCTTGATGCGATGGGCGCACTTGTAGAGTTCTTCATTGGAGCCCGATTTCCACGCCTTTTCCACGGCGGCAATTTCCTCCTCGAAATGCCGGAGGAAAACTTCGGCGGCCAGAAGCAAATCGTCCGCGTCGTCCTCATCAAGCAGTCCAAGGAGCCCGCGCATGTCATAGGGTTCCAGTTTGTCCGGCTCCTGGCCGGAACGCGCATCGACCTTGGCGCCCGCGGCGACGCCGGTCGGCTCAATGGTTTGCAAAATTTCCGCGAGCTTGTTGGTGCGGAAGGGCTTGGCCATGTAGCCGTCCATGCCGACGCGCAGGCAGTGTTCCTCGTCGCCTTTCATGGCCCGGGCCGTCATGGCGATAATGGGGGTGTAATGGTCCCGGGTGCGCTCGATGTCGCGAATGCGCTGCGTGGCTTCAAAGCCGTCCATCACGGGCATCTGGACATCCATGAGCACAAGGTCGAATTCGCCCTTGCGGAAGGCTTCGACCGCTTCCGCGCCATTGGCGGCGACGGTCACATTATGGCCCATCTTGGTGAGGCGCTTGAGGCAGACTTCCTGATTGATGGGATTATCCTCCACCAACAGGACATTGCGCGGCGTATAGGCGGCCGGCGGGGTTGGCTCCCCGGGCGCGGGAACGTACGCGGCATTTTCCAGACCAGCCGCCGGTTGGGGCGCGACCGGGAGGTCGGAGCAGCATTGCTCGAGAATTAAATCCAAAAGGTATTTCTGCTTGACCGGCTTGGTCAGACTGCTGCACACACCCAGCGCGGCGGCGCGGTTCGACTCGGCAAGGTTGAGGGAGGAAGACAGCAGGATTATCTTCACGCCGGCGAGCGAAGGACGGTTCATCACGAGCGCCGCGACATCCAGTCCGCTCAATTCCGGCATATGCTGGTCGAGCAACACCAATTGGATGGGTTGTTTTTTGCGGACACCGGCTTCCAGCGCATCTAGACCCTCCAGGCCGCCCGGCACGGCGGCGGCCGCGAAGCCCCAGCCCTCGCACAGACGCAGCAAGATGGCCCGGTTTGTTTGATTGTCATCTATAATCAGCACGCGCAGACCTTTGAGCTGCGCCAGCCGGGCCGGTGCGCTCACCGGTTGCCGGGCGGGGATACCAAAGGGAATCTCCACTTCGAAGGTCGAGCCCTTGCGGGGTTTGCTTTCGACCGAGATGCCGCCGCCCATCAGTTCGCAAAGTTTTTTGCAAATCGCCAGACCGAGGCCCGTGCCGCCAAATTTGCGGGTGGTCGAGGTGTCAGCCTGGGTGAAACTCTGAAAAATCATGTCCTGCCGGTTCGCCGGGATGCCGATGCCGGTGTCCGTCACGGAGAGCGCCACGCGCACGCTGTCCTCCGTCAAATCCAATGGGCGGGCGCGGACGACGACCTCGCCCTCGTCGGTAAACTTGATGGCGTTGCTGAGCAGATTATAGAGAATTTGCTTCAACCGCGTGGGGTCGCCGCGGACGAGGTGGGGCAGGTAGGGATCGAAATCCACCACCAACTCGAGGCCCTTCTCGAGGGTCTGGAACGAAAACTGGCCCACCGTTTCCTCGAGGCAATGTAGCAGGTTGAAGGAAATGGTTTCCAATTGCAGCTGGCCGGCCTCGATCTTCGAAAAATCCAGGATGTCGTTAATCAGCGACAGCAGGGTGTTCGAACAGGACAACACGGACTGCAAATAACTCTGCTGTTCCGCCGTGAGCTTGGTCTCGAGGCACAATTCCGACATGCCGATGATACCATTGATGGGCGTGCGGATTTCGTGCGAGACATTGGCGAGAAAGTCGCTTTTGGCCTGGCTGGCCAGATTGGCCTGGCGGATGGCGGAGCGCAGTTTTTCCTCATATTCGCGCTGGGTCGTGATGTCGCGCGACACGCAGACAAGGCCGATACACTTGCGATGCTGGTCGAAGACCGGCATCTTGTTCGACTGCACCCAGTGGCCCGCGCCGTGCAGAAACCGGAACTGGCTGACGTGGTTGAGCAGCGGCTTGCCGGAGGCCAGCACGAGCGCCGTGGTCTCGGCAAATTCCCGCGCGGTTTGCTCCTCAACCAATTCGCGAAACTCGCGCCCGATTTCCGCCCCGGGGAACCGCACCTTCATGGCTTGTTGAAAGGCGGTATTGGTGATGACAAAGCGGCCGCCCAAATCGAGAAAAAACACGTAGTCAATCGTGTGATCCATGAGGATTTGCAGCAGCCGCAATTCGCTGCGCGCGCTGAGGACCATCTGACCGTTGATGATGGGGTTTTCGAGCGCGATCAGCCACAACTGGCCGGGTTCCTGGGGATCACTTTGCACGACAGCTTCAATGGCCACGCGGTCGCTGCCGGATTTATACGCGAGGCGGCCATGCCAGGCATGCTCCAGGGTGGACTTGCCCACCGTGTCGGTGAGGCCATGACCCTCGCCATCATCCATCAAGAACCATTTATCCACCGGCTGGCCGACCAGCGCCGCAGAGCCCAGCAGTTGCGCCATATGGCCATTGGCATGGCGGATGACCCCGTCCCTTCCGCAGGTGAGATATGGCCACGGCAGGAGTTCCGGCAGGCTACCCAGCTTGACTCTTGGCACCGCTTGCATGAGGATGAGCATTGCAAATTGTGCCGCCGGCCACCGGGCCGCCGCCAATTTGGACAAACCGTACTTATTAAGAATTAACGCCCGCCTAGCAATCACGATTACACCCCATGTCCGCGGATCATCCCACCCCCCAACCCGCCACCCCGCCGCCGGCGCCGGTGCGCGAACCGTGGCGGATGAAGTGGGTCATTCTGGCCATTATGCTCTACATGCTCTTTCAGGTGGCGTATGTGTACTTCAGCACGCGGGGAAAGTGACGGCTGAAGGGACCAAGGGATCGAGGGACAAAGGGACAGAGGGTCCCTATCCGGAGGATATGAGGAGCAGAGGATCAAAGGAGCAGAGGGCCATGGCAAAGCGCTGACCTTCGATCGAAAAAGGCTTAAAAATCCCCATGAACCCCACCTGATTTTCGGCTCCGGTTGCTCCAAGTCCTGTCTCCTGTCTCCTAATTCTTAATTCTTAATTCGACTTCCGAAATTCGCTTCCAGAGGGAGTTTCCACAGGACGGCAAAACTCACCAGCGCGCAGGCCATAACCCAGGAAAAAAACTGGAGGTAGCCGCCGCCGGGGAGGTGCTCGGTGAGCTTCAGGGCCTCGGCGGCCATGGCGCTGGCGAGGGAAACACCCATCGCCATAAAGCCCGTGCAAATGGCGTAATGGGCCGTGGCGTGCTCACCTCTTGCCACGTACAGCAGGTAAACCATGAAGGCGGCGAAACCGAAGCCATAGCCGAATTGCTCAAAAGCAATGACCCCACCAATCAGGACGCGGCTGTGGGGCTGCGCCCATGCCATCCAGACGTAAAGGATGTTCGGCAGATTCATGGTTGCGGCCATCGGCCACAACATTCCGCGCAGACCAAATCGGGCGATGGCCAGACCACCGGCGATGCCACCCGTGACCAAGGCCAAAATCCCGAGAGTGTTGTAGAGCAATCCAACTTCTTCAGTGGACAAACCCAGGCCGCCGCCTTGGCCAGGTGCGTTAAAGAAGAGCACGTTAACCTTCTGCACCTGAATCTCCGCAAAGCGATAGAGGAGAATAAACAGCAATATTCGCCCAAACCCCGGCTTCCGCAAAAAGGCCAGCCAGACCTGAACCAAACCGGCAAATCGTTCGCGGCGGGTTCGTCGCGGGATCGCCGGTTTGGCCACCCGAGCAGGGCGCGGCAGCAAAAACCAATGATAAACCGCCAACAGCGCGAGGACCATCGCAGCCACGCCGAACACGGCGGACCACGCCGGCGCGAGGCCGCGGGCCCTGCCCAACCTTCCCGCCAGCCAAACCAAGCCTCCGCTCCCGGCAATTCCGGCGAGGCGATAAAAGCTGTTGCGGATGCCCGACCATTCGGCCTGTTGATTCTCCGACAAGCCGGCAATGTAGAAACCATCGGCGGCAATATCATGGGTCGCCGAGGCGAGGCCGAGAGCGAAAAGCAAACCCAACAGTGGCAGCACATACCCATTATCCGGCAAGAAAAATGCGATGGGAACAAGCAGCAAAGCCAAAGCCGCTTGCATCGCGACAATCCAGCGACGCTGCGTGCCCAGGCCCTCAACCAGCCACGACCAGTAAGGTTTGATGATCCACGGCACGCTCAAAATCGTGGTGAAATCCACCGAGGCGGATTTGGACCAGCCCAATTGCACCAAGGCAAGACCCACGACGCTGTTGACCATCACGTACGGCAGACCTTCCGCAAAATAGAGCGTCGGCACCCACCAGGCAGGTTGGCGATTGGGAAGTGGCATCAGCCCAACGAATAAAAACGCTTAACGCCCAACGCTCAACGTTTAACGCGCAATTATTTCGAAACCTGATGTCAACCGCCGGCCACCAAGCTGTCTGGCAGGCATAATCTTGCGGATCCCGGGTAGAAGGTTATCCTGAAGTCATGAAATTCACCGTTACCATCGACCGCGACGAATCGGGAGTGTGGGTCGCCGAATGTCCGGCAATCCCGGGTTGCGTCAGCCAGGGGGCAAGCAAGACTGGGGCGCTTAAGAACATCCGTGAAGCCATTAAATCGTGCCTGGAAGTGCGGGCGGAACGCGGGCTGCCGCTGACGATCGAGACGAAACAAGTCGAAGTCGCGGTTTGCATGTGACGATCGAGGAATTTGTCGTCCTTGCAAAAAAGTAATGCCGCACAACCCGGGCCCGTTGGCCATATATTGAAGGCTTGGGACGATAAAAATAAAACCTTCAACGGCCAACACCCAACGTTTAACTTTCAAGCAGGCGCTCTTACCGCCAAATTAAGATTGGAAATGCGCCAGACCCGTTTCGTTCCCTACCCCCTGCCCCTTTCCGGTCACTTCCGCATCAGCATCGCCGGGTCAAAATTGTATTCAACGATATAGCTGCGGAGCAGGTATTCAGCGCCGACGTCGTTCCACGTGGGCTGGCGGTCGGTGGGGGTCATGCTGATGAAATGCAATTTATCCTCATTGCCCAATCCGCCGTTGTCGGGCTGCGTCGGCGCCCAATTGGTGTAGGTGAAAGGCGTCGCATCGCCCGTCCAATACCAACCCTTGTCGGGAAGATTACCCGGGAGACGATGGCCGCCGAGCCACGGTCCGAGGTTGCGATTATTATAGGGCGCATTGACCACCCAGTATCGCGGATCATCAATCAGGTGAAATACAAATGAGTTTTCCGTTGCCGATGTGATGGCGGCCAGATATCCGCCCCGGGCGATGGCGGACGCCCGGGCGTCAACATAGTCAATCCCGTCGGGAACTTCGATGGCCTGAAAGAAATGGACTTGGCCACTGCGGGGATCCGTAAACGGAACAGCGGGCCCGGAACGCTCGCCGGCAATGAGGACGGCGACTTGCTTCACCCCCAGCTCTGGATGCGCAGCCTGCTGCGGTGCATTGGAAAAGCTGCCCGGGGCCGTTCCCGTTGGGCCGGTGGCAACAGATGATCCATCATCCCGCGGGGCGGCGAACACGAAGTTGCCGGTACTGGCGTTGGCCGCCCCGAGCGGCGCCGCTGGATTGGTGTCATATTCCACCACAAAGCCTGCCGGGCGCGGGGAGCTTTCCGGCAAATCATTCCAATAGGCTTCGCGCCTGTTGGCCCCCCAGGAAAAATAGATCAGCCGATTCTCCGCGCCATCAATATTGTTCGGTTGTTGCGCGGCCCAGTTCGTGTAAGTGAAAGGGCCGCCACCATGAACCCATTGCCAGCCTCCCGCCGGGCGCGTGGCAGACGGCGCCTTGAGCCCCCCAAGCCAGGGGCCACGGGAAGTAATCACGGCAACGGCCTTTCCGCCGGGGGCGGGCGACCACTGCGCTGTGCTGCGCGTCCAATATTTCGGGTAATCAATTAGCTGAAAGACAAAGGCGTTTTCCGCTGCAGATTCGATGGTGGCAAGGTAGCCGCCATGCGCCTCTGCCCACGCTTCAGCCCCAGGCCAATTGATTCCGTTGGACGCTGCAACCGCTTGATAAAAATGGCCATTCCCACCGACGGCGACCGGCCATTCGTGGATGGGGTCCGGGGCGATGGTTGCCGGCGGGGGAGTAAATTGAACCGGAGACGGCAGCGGCGGGAGCCTTTCTGGCGGCCTAAATTGCGCAAATGAAACGGACCAGGCCGTCAGCCACCAACCCAGCAAAACTAATCGGCGCGTCTTCATCGGGGTGGCACAATTTTGGATACCATTTGGTTATCCGTCAACCGTCATCTCATCTCCCGTGTTGTGTTTCAATATCGCCTTTACAATAGCCAGAAGTGCGCGGGAGTAAAACCTTGTCGGTCGCTCTTTTCAGCACGGTGCGAGGTGGATGGCGCCAGGCGTTCGACCCCCCACGGGTGGGGACGCCCTCACCCAGTCCCAGTCGCGATGACGGCAAACCTTTTTCGGCAAATCCACACAAGGAAATTAAACCAACCCCTACCGCCTCCCAAATAGTGCCGTCCCCACCCGGACCAAGGTGCTGCCTTCCTGGACAGCGGCTTCCAGGTCGTCGGTCATGCCCATGGACAGTTCAGCCAGCGGAATGCCAAATTGTTTGGCCAAGGCGTCACGCGTTTCCCGCAGGCGGGCGAAACAGCGCCGGGCAACGTCCGGATTCTCCGGCGCCAGGGGCGCGATGGTCATCAGGCCTTCGACTCTGAGGGCCGGGCAGTTCAAGGCCAATTCGAGCAGCACGGGCGCGTCGGCACAATCGACGCCGAATTTTGCCGGGTCGTTGCCGGCGTTCACTTGCAGGAGAACGGGCAGAACTTTGCCCAGCGCAGCAGCAGCACGGTCGAGCTTTTGCGCGAGCTCCGCGCGGTCCACCGATTGGATGCGTGCAAACGCCGCCACCGCCTTCGCCGCCTTGTTCGATTGCAAGTGCCCAATGAGTTCCCACCGCACCGCCGGGTCGGGGCAGACGGCGATCTTCTCCAACGCCTCCTGCACCCGGTTCTCGCCCACCCCGGGCAAACCCGCCCGTTGCGCGTAAAGCGCCGCCTCGACCGGGTGCGTTTTCGTCACCGCGAGAATGCGCACGGATTCCACCGGCCGGCCCGCAGCGGCACAGGCGGCGGCGACGCGGGCTTGAACTCGTGCCAGATTGGCAAGGAATTCGTCGTAAGTCAAAAATGACATGATCCGCCAGTATGTAACCTCCATTTCACGCTGACGACCTCATTTCCACTCCTTTGTACCGCATTCGAAGTGCATTGGCCACCGCCTGTGTAGACCAAGTGAATATGTGAATAACTCCTCCTTGAACTACAAGTGCACATTAGTTCACTTGTGGCATGGCCGCCCGTTATCGCGCCCGCCGTCCGCGCGCTTCGCCATTGTGGCAATGCCTCAATGCGTGCCTCGACGATTTTCATGCCGCCTACCCGGCGAAATATGCCCAAACCCTGGGCCCGCTACGCCCCGAGGCCAGCGAACATTTTCTGTCATTCCTGCGCTGCGGCGATTTGGCCCACGGCTTCACCCGCATCCGGTGCGCCGATTGTGCCCACGAATATCTGCTCCCCTTCACCTGCAAACGCCGCGGCGTGTGCCCAAGCTGCCATCAGCGCCGAACGGTGGAGACCGCCCACTTCATCACGACCGACGTCTGCCAGGCACTGCCTCACCGGCACCTCGTCTTCACCGTGCCCAAGGCGCTGCGCTGGATCTTCCGGCGCGAGCGGCAGCACCTGCGCCTCCTCTTTGACGCCGTCCGCGAAACTCTGCTCCACTGGATGCTCGAACGCGCGGGCCAGCCTTCTGGTGAAGTCGCCGCCGTCGCCGCGCTGCACACCTTTGGTGACTATCTGGTCTTCCATCCCCATGTCCATGTCCTGGCGGCCAGTGGCGTGTTCGACGAAAACGGCGTCTTCCACCTCGCCGCGCCCGGCGGAAAATCCGAACTCGCCGAACTCTTCCGCCACGTCATCCTCCGTCGGCTGGTGGACGAACAAATCCTCGAAGCCTGGCAGGCCCACCGCTTCCTCTCCTGGCGGCACAGCGGCTTCCACGTGGATGCCGGCGAAGCTCCCCTCGCCGCGGACGACGCCCCGGGCCGCCAGCGCCTCGCCGAGTATCTTCTGCGCGCCCCACTCTCATTGGAGAAAATGTCCTGGAACGCCGCCACGCGCACCGTCCTTTACCGCTCCGCCCGCAGCTGGCATACCAAGCGCAACTAGGAAATCTTCTCCGGACCCGACTTCATCGCCGCCCTCTCCGAGCATATTCCGGACAAATATGCCCAGACCATCCGCTACTACGGTCGCTATTCGAACAAAAGCCGCGGCCAGCGCGTCCGCGCCACCGCCCGAACTGGACAGAATGCCAGCGCTCCAGCGCCCACCATTGTTCCCGCCGCTCCCACCCGCGCCCAGCGGCGCAGTTGGCGCGCGCTTATCATTCGCGTGTGGGGCGCCGACCCCTTGCGCTGCCCCTGCTGTGGCGGCTTAATGCACCGGGCCGGCGTAATAAGAAAGCCCGACGCCATCCGCGCCTGGCTCACGCGCCTCGGTCTGTGGGAAGGCGTCGTCGCCATCCCGCCCGCCCACGCCCCGCCGTTCCCCGGCAAAGGCCTCTGGGGCGTGGACGCTTGGGACGGCCGCATCGTGGAATTCGAGCCCGGCTGGGAGCTGGACGGCCTGCCGACCCGGCGGAGAAGCAAATCCCCTCGCGAACGCCACCTCAGCTACAATTGGGAAGATTGCGACCAGCAAGGCCGGGAAATTGACCAGCCCGCCGAAAGCCAAATCTCCCGCAAGTCACCCCCAACTCGACAACGCGACGACGGTCTCCTCCTCGTCTTCGACACCGATCCAGCGCCGCCAGACGACGAACCGGTCTTCTGGCGCGAGGCTGGCGACTGACGCGACCAAGGCAACGGAACCGACCGAGGGTCGGCACCCAATATCAGCGTCCCACCAACCCTGAGGCGCCGGCGGAGCCTTGCCTGCCGCCGCACAAATACCCTTGCGGGAAGGAACTGAACGGCTCATTTTAACGGCCAAGATGCCGCCACCCCGACCAACGGCCCGGCCCAGTTTAAAAACTCGTCATTCAAAATTCAAGTTTTATGCCTTACCCTTTCGACCGCGTTTCTTTGGGGGGCTTAAAGGGGCACTGTCCGACCTCCCCCTTAACCCCCTCCCCCAAACCAAGGCAAACCCGAAAAAGCAATTTCCTTCCAGTTTCAGGTATCTAGCGGCAACCGCAATTTGAGTATTGCAGATTCGGTTCCTACAAATTTGCCTAAAACCTGGGATTCAGGTGCGTCGCCAGGTCTCCGGTATTCTATGCCTTATGCTCAAGCCGGTGCGGGAGTCGCCGATAGCACGGTTAATTCAGGCCAATCTTCGCAAAAGGCATTAACCGATGGCCCCACATACCCTCAACCATTGTCTCCCTCTTTTTCCCAGCCGCCTCCCGGCTCACTTGCAGCCGGTGCCCAAATCGGAGCCGCGGTGTCTGTGCCTAGCGCCCTAGCAGCGGGTGCCGCTGCAAGTCCTGGGATATACGAAGGCTCCCCTCCAGATCCGACTGCTGGAGGATCGCTTGCGCTGGGTGCCGGCATGCCCCAGTCCGGGAGAGGCCCGTGCGATTGACTATTTCTCAAATTATGACATTAGCCTTTTAAAGGTGCTTGATACCCATGAATCTTTTTCAAGTTCTTGCACTTAATGCGCTATTCCTAATTGGCTTAGCATTTGGCGGCCTTTTTTCCTTGGTCTGGCCGGGAATACATGCGGATAATGATTTGCGAGCTGGCGTTGCATTGGTTTTCGGAATTGGATTTGTTTTATTTTTTAATTGGCCGATTTACAGATTTTTTGGTTGGCTGCCAGGTGCGCCAACTTGTCCTAGGTGTGGCAGCCGAAAATATGCAATTATCTCAAAGAATCTTCCTGCTGCCGAATATAAATGCATTCAGTGTGGCCAAGTCATATTATTGAAGGATAAAGAAATTATTGTGCTTGATGAACTGGGCAATTCTTACCAGCAATTGAAATTAAAATGGCCTTATTTTCTAGGACAATGGCGCAAAATCCCCCCACCCGCCAACCCCTAGTGTAGTTAACCCCCTCCCCCAAACCAAGGCAAACCCGAAAAAGCAATTTCCTTCCAGTTTGAACCAGACGGTGCGGGCCAACGGCAACAGTGTCCACCCGTAGCTGCGGTGGTTCCGGGAGCGGCGGCTACTTCGGTGGCCGCCGCTTTTTTTGTTTTGATTTGGTGTTGTTCTGTCAATCCGGTCCAATAATCATTTGCCGTCATTTGCAGGCGCAAGATAGTGGTCGTTCTTTTATTTCTCTGTAAATAATGACCGTTGACTCGCCCTTCGTCTAAGAATAGCAATTCCCAGTAACCCTCAAATTTAATAGGAGAATTTACAATGAGCGACAATTGCGTTTTACTATTGTCCGGCGGAATCGACTCGGTCGTTCTAGCCTATTGGGCAACCAAGAATAAATATCAGATTAAGGAGTCGCTATTTGTCAACTACGGCCAAGACTCCCTCGATAGGGAGATGTACTGTGCAAGAAGGACTGCTTTAGCATTAGATATTCCTCTCCAAATTGTCGATATGTCCGGCACGCGCCAATTGTTTTGGGGACTTTTGCCTGGGAAATACCATGCTTTCATGGCTGAAGCCGCAAGTCCTCGCGGAAATCATTGCAATGATGGAATAATTGCATGGGCTGTTGCGGCATTATATTCAATTTTAAAAGGAACGCCGAATTTAATGGCTGGCGTGCAAGGGGATGATTTAGGACGAGGCGGTAATTTCTTAGAGTTTAAAGAGTACTTTGAGAAAGCATTATCAGCGCAGCACTCGGTTGATTTTCATTTTATAACCCCATTTGTAGACAAGTCGAAAGCTGAGGTAATCCGCATTGGTTCTGAACTTGGGGTGCCATTTGAAGAGACTTGGGCCTGCCAATCTGGCCTATACACGCATTGTGGTCAGTGCTCTGGTTGTAATAAACGCAAAGAGGCTTTCTTGAAAGCGAAGGTTAGCGACACGGTTATATTCAGTGTCTGAGCATCTTTTATGAAAAAAATATGAAAATCACGTGAATCTGCCCGCGCCAAGGGCATGACACAGATTTCAATCAGTCTGCCAGAAGATCTAATTGGAAAGATTGATGCAATGGCTGATGCCGAGAATCGGAATCGTTCAAACTTCATTGCCAATACCCTTCAAGCGCTGGCAGTAAAGAAGGGTCTGTAGGGGCCGTTTTGGCAGTGGAAAGTTAACGATAGTTGTGTGATGCTTGTTCCGGCATTCCGTCGCTCGGCATTGCGGCGATTTTTTCGGCCATGACGTGAATTACCCCGCGTTCGTTTTGGAGGCGTCCGCTGATAATGGTAAGCGTCACGCGAAGCACCATCTTGACAAAGTGCAGTCGTAGTTATCGTAGATATCGTATCTATGACCCGATCTCTATCCTATTACGCGGCCTGCGATAGTTGCTTTTGCGCTTTGCGCCAGTTTTGCGGGGTGAGTTGGTCGACCGTGCGATTGGTGGCGTAGGGCAACCGGGCGAGCACGTCGCGCAGGTAGGCGAGCGGATCGA
>CAZLPS010000085.1:0-18457 GCA_964561455.1 uncultured Opitutales bacterium | reverse complement strand
TGAAGGCGGAATGGGTTTGCGGGCAGCGGCCGGGGGCGTTGGTGCTTTCGGCGGACACGACGGTGGCGCTTGACGATCATGTTTTGAACAAGCCGGCGGATTTGGCTGAGGCGCGCGCGATGTTGAAGCGACTGTCCGGGCGCACGCATACGGTTTATACGGGGGTGTGCCTTTGGCGGCGGCCGGGCGGGCCGGAGATTTCCCATTGCGAGACGAGCCGGGTGACTTTTCGCACCCTCGATGACGCGACCATCGCGCGGTATTTCACCTTGGTCAACCCGCTGGACAAGGCTGGAGCTTACGGGATTCAAGAGGGGCGCGAGTTGATTCTGGAAAGTTACACTGGCTCGCTGTCCAATATCATGGGGTTGCCGGTGGAATGGCTGGCGCAACAATTGCATGGGCTGGCCTTGATTCCATCGCCGGTTGCGCCTACCATTGAGGATTCCCGCTTCCATGCCCGCAACGCTGCCACCGCCGCCGACCCAGCCCGCCCCGCGTGAATCGCGGCCGTGGATTGATTTCGACCGCCTGTCGCAACCGCGCAAAGCGGAACGGTTCACGATTGGTTCGGCGATACTGCTGACGCTG
The DNA here is from genome assembly GCA_964561455.1 of uncultured Opitutales bacterium. Classification (GTDB taxonomy): domain Bacteria; phylum Verrucomicrobiota; class Verrucomicrobiia; order Opitutales; family JABDGR01; genus JABDGR01. Next base: position 17,866 of record CAZLPS010000085.1, on the reverse strand, counting down.
TTGTTCCATGGGGCGTTGTTTTTCTGGGTGCTGCCTTGGGTGGGCAATGTCATGAAGGGCATCCCGGTTATTGTCACTTTAGCCAAATCCCCGCCCCCTGCGCCGGCCATTGAATACGTGCTGACACCGCTGACGCCCGAGGACAAACAGGCGGTTCGCTTTGTGGAGACCAACCCTGCCGCGCCCACGTCCGTTCCGCCCCCCACCATTAATATTTCCAACCGCGATCAAACGGCGGCCCAGCCAAAACCCGACGACCTGGGCCATGCGGACATGCCCGCGACCACCGGCGACGTGGCGAATTCCCCGAAGGTCGTTTCCGGCGATTTGCATCCGGCCGAAGCTCCGGCACCGCCGCCAACGCCGGCCCAATCAGCCCGACCCGCCGCGCCGCCGCCGACGGCGCCGCCCGTCGCCTATTCTCCGCCGGTGGCGTTGCCGGGCAAGCTGTTCCCCCCGGACGGTGACGGCGTGCAGGTTTCGGACCTGGCCGGTAATTCGCCGGATAACCGGCCGCCGGACAAAACTCCGCCCAGCGCGAAGGCCACGCCAACACCGTACAAATTGCCGCCGGGGCCGTTGACGCCGGAGACCGTCGCCGCCAGTGCCGCAGCGGTGAACCCGCTCTCGCGCCCGAACCTGCAACCGGCAACCCATGCCGGCCCGGTGGCCAAAAACACGCAGGGCACCAACCACCTGGGCGCACTGGCGCCGGATGCAAGATTGACGCCTTTCGGCACTTATTTGAATCAAATGCAGGAGGCCATCGGGCAGCAGTGGGACAACGAATGCGAGCAGTTCCAATTCAGCATGCAAGACTCCGGAACGCAGGTGGATGTCGTATTTACGATGAACAGCAGGGGCGAGGTTGAAAATGTCCAGGTCGAAAAGTCCACCGCCACGCGGGCGGCGACGCTGTTGTGTGTCACGGCGATCAAGGCGCCATCACCCTATGGCGTCTGGACAAAAGAAATGGTGGCCATGTTGGGCGAACGGTATACCCTCCATTTCACCTTTTACTATTTGTGAGTGCTGAGATCATGCCTGACCAGTGGGACGGGGTGTTGCCACTGGCACACACCGCGCGGGTCGTGGCATCGGCGGGCAAGTTGCTGGCGCTCGAAAAGCCGGCGGGGATTATGACGCACCCGAACAAGGAGGTGGATCGCAATTACTCCCTTCTGCGTGCGGCGTATGACTTGGGACGCGAATGTTACCATTGGACGCCCACCGCGCCCGGGGCGCCGGGTGAGCTATTTTTGCTCAACCGGCTGGATTCGCCCACTTCGGGCCTCGTGCTGGCGGCGCTCGATGAGGAAACCGCCGCACTGGGGCGCCAGGCGTTTGCCAACGGCAAGGTGACCAAGGTTTATTACGCGCTCGTGCTGGGTCAACCGCGTCCAGCCAAAGGGGTGTGGGTGGACAAACTGGCGCGCCTGCCGGCGGGCCGTGGCGGCGGTGGTGGCGGGGGCAGCGGCGGTGGCGTACGGGTGGTGGTTGCGCGCGGCGGGCCGGGCCAGTTGGCGGAGACCCGATATGAAGCAGTGGAGACGCATCCCAATGCAGGTGCGGTGTTGTCATTGCTGAAGCTGGAACCGGTTACCGGGCGCACGCATCAGTTGCGCGTGCAATGCGGGGCCCGTCGCCTGCCGATTGTCGGCGATGCCACGTATGGTGATTTCATGTTCAACCGCGAATTTGCCCGGCGCACCGGGCATAAGCGCCTGTTCCTGCATGCGACGAATTTGCGCATTCCAAGTCTGAATTTTTCGGCGGAGAGTCCTCTGCCACCAGAATTTCAGGTGGCGCTGGGGAAGGAAAAGCCCAGGAGCAGTTGAAAGGTGCCGGCGCTGGAAGCAGGCTGCGCGTGATGGAGTGGGAAAGTTTCCAGGAAGCGTGTGGAACCCGCGGGCAGGGAGGACTGGACCCTCACCCATTGTCGAGGCCACGATCCAAAAGGAGGGTAACGCCCCATTTTACGAGGGGAGAATTTAGGGTAATTTAGAAGGCATGAAAGATCATGCCGGAAAATCACGGTCGGTGTGGATGGCGACGGTAAACCTGCCGCCGGGCGTTGCCTTGATGAGCGATGCGGCAGCCGATGTGGTGGTGGTGGGGGCTGGGATTACGGGATTAACAACGGCTTATTTGCTGGGACAGGCCGGAAAATCGGTGATCGTATTGGATGATGGCCCGATGGCCTCGGGCGAAACCGAGCGCACCACCGCCCATCTTTCCATCGCGCTTGATTACCGCTATTTTGAACTCGAAGGGTTGCATGGCGCCGACGGCGCGCGGCGCGCGGCCGAAAGTCACTCGGCGGCGATTGCGGAAATTGCACGGATCGTGCAGGCCGAGAAAATTGACTGCGAGTTTGAACGCGTGGACGGATATCTTTTCCCGGCGGAGGGGGAGTTGCCGGATATGCTTGATCGCGAACTGGCGGCCGTTCATCGCGCGGGAGTGACGGATGCAGTAATGGTGTCATTGGCCGGCTTGGGCACCCTCGAGGCCGGGCCGGCTCTGCGCTTCCCGCGCCAGGCCCAGTTTCATCCCTTGCGCTATTTGGCTGCATTGGCCAAGGCCATCGTGCGGGACGGTGGCCGGATTTATTCGCAAACGCACGTCACGGAAATAAACGGCGGCGAGCCGGCTCGAATCAAAGTTCAGGCTGGCCACGTCGTAACGGCCGGTGCGGTGGTGGTGGCGACGAATTCCCCCATCAATGAATTGCTCGCCATCCACACCAAGCAAGCCGCCTATCGCACTTATGTCATCGGCGCAGTCGTGCCCCGCGGCGTGGTGGCAAGGGCGCTCTTTTGGGACTCTGGCGACCCCTATCATTATGTTCGCCTGCAACCGGGACGGCCCGGCGAAGCGGTGGAAACGCCGTCGGATCTATTGTTGGTTGGAGGCGAAGACCACAAGACCGGCCAGGCCGATGACGCCGAGGCGCGGTATCTTCGGCTCGAGCGATGGGCGCGCGAACGATTTCCCATTGGCACGGTCAAGTTTCGCTGGTCGGGTCAGGTCATGGATTCCCTGGATGGTTTGGCGTTCATTGGCCACCATGCCGCGGCCCCGAAAAACATTTACGTGGCTACGGGAGACTCGGGTAGTGGGTTGACGCATGGCACCATCGCGGGCCTGCTGCTGACCGATTTGATTTCGAAACGGGAAAATCCCTGGACCAAACTGTATGATCCTTCGCGAGTTACGCCTGGCACCGTGGTGGAATTTGTCGAAGCTACCGTGAATACCGCGTGGCAATATGGCGATTGGTTGAGGCCGGGGGAGGGGAAGAGCGAAAACCAGGTTTTTAATGACTCGGGCGCGATTCTCGGGCATGGCGCGGACAAAGTGGCGGCCTATCGGGATGAGCAGGGCCACCTGCACCAATGTTCCGCCATCTGCCCCCATCTGGGCGGAATCGTGCGGTGGAACCATGCGGAAAAAACCTGGGACTGCCCCTGTCACGGCTCGCGCTTCGACCGTTTTGGAAAAGTGGTGAATGGGCCGGCCAATGGCGATTTGAAGCCGGTCGCGCCGCCGGTTGTCGCCGGCACTTGAACCAACATTTAGCCAACCCCCTTCCATCCCAACCGCAATCCATGCCAGGTCAATTCAGTCGTGCCTGGACTCGACGGTATTAAAGCCTTAGACCATTATGAAACTTTCCGCCAACCATCTCAAGCGCTACTCCCAAATCGCCAGTTTGCTGTGGAAGTATGGCCGGTCCGATCTCGTCCAGCAGATGGACGTGGCGGACGGTTTCGATTTGCGCTCACCCCAGCCCGCCGTGGACAAAATTGCGCCGGAGCAATTGGCGGATGATCTCGAAGCGATGGGCCCGACCTATGTAAAAATCGCCCAAGTGCTTGCGGGCCGGCCGGATTTGTTACCCGCACCCTATTTAAAGGCGTTGAGCCGGCTGCAGGATCGGGTGAAACCCTTTTCCTATGCCGAGGTGGATGAAGCGGTCCACGCCGAATTGGGCGTGCGCATCTCCAAGGCATTTTCGCGGTTTGACGAAGTGCCACTGGCGGCCGCCTCCTTGGGCCAGGTTCACCTCGCCGCCATGCGGGATGGCCGGATGGTCGTCGTGAAAGTGCAACGACCGCATATTCGCAAGCAAATCGCGGAAGACTTTGAAGTGCTCGCGGAGATTGCCGATTTTCTGGATGCCCACACGGATCTCGGTCGGCGGGCGCGATTTGCCCGCGTGCTCGAAGAATTTCGCATCACCATTCTGCAGGAACTCGATTACGAGCAGGAAGCGCAAAACTTGATCACGGTCGGGAAAAATCTGGAGGAGTTCAAGCTCCTCCAGGTGCCGCAACCCATCCCCGATTACTGCACCCGGGGCGTGTTGACGATGGACTACGTCCCGGGAAGGAATATCAGCCAGCTGGGCCCGTTGGACCGGCTGGATCTGATCGATGGCGGGCCGCTGGCGGAGGAATTGTTCAAGGCCTATTTAAAACAAGTCCTGGTTGATGGGATTTTTCACGCCGATCCGCATCCGGGCAATGTGTTCGTCACCACCGCCGGGCACATCGCCCTGCTGGATTTGGGCATGGTGGGCCACACTGGGCCGGTGATGCAGGAAAAGCTTTTGAAATTGATCATCGCCATCAGTTCCGGCAATGGCGAGGAGGCCGCCGAAATTGTCATTCACATGAGCGAGAAAATGGAAGAACTGGATTCGACGGAATTTCGCCGCCGGGTCGCGCAACAAGTGGCCCGGCACCAGGATCATGGGTTGAAACAGATTAATCTGGGCCGCACGCTGCTGGAAGTCAGCGGCGACGCCCGCAATTGCGGATTTTTTGTGCCCACGGAACTCACCCTCCTGGGGAAAACCCTGCTGCAATTGGATGAGGTGGGCCGAATTTTGGACCCGGCCTTCGATCCGAATGCCTCGTTTCGCCGCAACATGGAGAAACTCATTGCGCAACGATTGGCCAAGGATGCCAAAACGGGCAACATCTTCTCCACCATGCTCGAATTGAAGGATTTTGCCAGCGCCCTCCCGACCCGGCTCAACCGGATCATGGACGTGATCACCAATGCGGAGTTTGAAGTGAAGGTGAAGGCGCAGGATGCCCCGATGGTCATGGACGGCATGCAAAAAATCGCCAACCGGATTGCGATCAGCATCGTCCTGGCCGCCTTGATCATGGGTGCCTCGCTGCTGATGCGAATTGAAACGAGCTTTCGCGTGCTGGGTTATCCCGGTCTGGCCTTTCTGCTTTTTATGGGCGCCGCCGCCGGGGCCATTTGGCTGGTCATCAGCATCATGATCTATGACCGCCCCAAAAGCAAAAAGCATCCCCATCGGTAGGAATGGGTAAGTAAAAAGGTCGGCTGTTGATCCACCAGCGCGCTCATCGTTGGCAGCGGTACCAGCGGCGATTGCATGTCCAATCGTGAGTTCGCCCAGCGCACCGGGCACAAGCGCCCGTTCTTGCACGCGACCAACCTGCGCCTCCCGGGCAGGAATTTTTCCGCCGAAAGGCCGCTGCCGCACGAATTCCAGGTCGCGTTGGGAAAAGAGAACCCCGCGGGGAAAAGTTCCGCAAGTTAACCGCCAAAAATGGTGCTCGGGAAGGGACTTGAACCCTTCCGACCCCGCGCAGCTAAGTCACTCATTAACGCGGACTTAGTTGATTGTGAACGGATTAGAACTTGCAGCAAGATACACCTAATTGCAAGAAAGTTAAACTGGAAACATTAATTCTGGCAACCTCATGGCAACCTGCTTGCGCATTCGCTGGGCTCGCTTCAACTACGGGCGGAGCGTCCGCAACCACAACCTCGGCTTCCGTCTCGACCTCTTTTCAGTTCCATAGTGCCCGTGAGCAACAGAGCAGGCAGAGCGCGAAACCGGCGCGCAAGGGGCGGCAGAGCCGACCCGGCGAGTCGGTGAGGGCGGAGTAATCAAAAGGACGACGGGGAGCGGCCGACGGCATACACGAGACCAGTACGTTGAACGGACCTACCCTGCGGAGGAACTCTCCTCGCAAACCCCGTTCAACTCCTCGCCACCGTCGCGTCTTACCTGCCCAGCTTTCCCGGAGAGGTGCATGGTAAAATTCTAATTTGTTTATATTGGCGCAGGAAGATTAATATCTACATAGCCCCGTGGCATTTCGCCAAGAATCACCACGACTATGCTTCGATTGTCGAACTGTTTAATTTCATATTTGGGTTTGGGTTCGGATGTGTCAACAGTCACGTCAGGCCAACGGCCCGCACCATTTAATTCGTGTATAAAGGTAACAAAAATCGACCATGAAACCATATCTACCTTATTTCCCTTTTCATCCATGGTTATAAAATGACTAGCCAAGGCAAGCCATCTATATACATTTTTGTTTTCTCCATTGTCCTTGGGAAGCTGCCCAGTTCCATCAAAAAAAAGGATTAATTTTGTATCAGGGATCGGCTGTTTGCTTGAAGCAGTCGAAGAATCGCCAGCATCCTTTTGTGTTTGAAGTGCCAGGATTGCGGCATCTTTACCGGGAATTATAAATACACCATACAGAAATAGGGCGCCCATAAATCCTAGAACAAAAAATCCGAGAAACGAAAGGGGGGCGGCTTTCACTGTTCTACCCTCCCTATTCCACCATTCCTTGATAGGCTGGGGTTTGGTTTCGACTGTGGGCGGTGATGCTTCGGGTTGGTCTGACAGGATAACAGAGCATGGGGTTTGACTCGGTGCCCGCCAAGCCCCGATTGCAAACCCCGTTCGACCCATCGCCACCACCACTACCTACCCGTATCCAAGAGCAAGTGAACCGGCTGCCCGTTGATGGTGGCGCCCGGGAAAACCGCCCGCGCGACAGGATCTTGGGGGGCGCTGGGTGCAGCCTGCCACGGCCAGAAGCGGGAGACATGGGGCTTGCGTTTCCGCTCTAAATTGACAGCAATATCGAAAAACCCGTTGGCTTGCCCCCCCAACCCCAACCCTAACCTCAGCCCCAGACGCCCCATGGCTCAAGGAGGTCGGCCGACTGCATGTTCTATTTTATAATTCCCGAACAGAAAACGCTGAGTAATTGAATTTAGTGGGATGTACACCCCAACCGCGAAATTATCTGCAGCGTACGAAATTCTTCTATGCAAATTCTTTCGCTTCATCCTCGACATGATGCGAATGTCGCCGTGTTGGCAAAAAACGATTATCACATTATTGAATTAGAACGTGTTTTTAATGAGCGGCACCTGGATTGGATGCATCCAGGCATCCCCGGCCTTAGCCCGTCCAAGATTTCACAAATACTTGCCGAACATCTAAGGCAATTTTTTCCCGGCGGCTTTGACGCTGGCGTAGTTAGTGAGGCAAAAGCTCCGCCCATTGAGCCATTTAACATTGCCCATTGGCATCACTATCAGCATCACCGTGCGCACGCGGCAGTCGCCTTTTACCAATCCCCGTTTCCCCAGGCGCTTGTTATTTCATATGATGGCGGCGGCGAGGACGGGTATTTTCGGTCGTTTTTGGCCGACTACCAATCGGGCATCACCTATTTGGATGAGGGACTGCGTCTAAATCTGGGAAGTGCATACGCCGTTTTGGCCGAGCCCATTCTGGAGATTAAGCGCTCGACCATTTCGCTTTTCCCCAATGCGGGTAAAATGATGGGACTGGCGGGCTACGGGTCACCGGTCAAGAAATGGCTTCCGGCAATCCGCGATTTCTACCGGGACGTGAAAAAGTCGGCTCTCCGAATTCCAGAGCTGCCATTGTTGGGAGTAAGGCTCGGTGTGGATTTATCCGGGAAGACGCTGAGCGGACAATTGGCCGCCGATTACGCCGCCACCTGCCAGCAGGCATTTGAAGATGTTTTATTTGCCGCCATTTGGCCAATTATGCGGGCTAACCCATTGCCCGTTTGCCTAACCGGTGGGTGTGCTTTGAATGTAATTTTTAACGAGAAGCTTTCCCGCCGAGCGGACGTGCCGGTTTTCGTACCACCCAATCCCAATGATTGCGGTCTGGCGTTGGGTGCGATGCTGCTGCACGTGCCTCCGGCGCGGACGATCAATGTCACCTATGCGGGACTACCGTTGTTGGACATGGAATTACTTGAGAGCCATAAAAATAAGCGAAAGATCGACGCGGTAGGCGTTGCAAAACTTTTGGCGGCAGGGAAAATTCTGGGTGTGGCGCGGGGCGGTAGCGAACATGGGCCGCGGGCGCTGGGAAATCGTTCCATCTTGGCGGATCCCGGCATTATGGGTTTAAAAGACCGACTCAACCGTAGAATTAAGTTTCGTGAATCGTTCCGTCCCTATGGGCCGATCACAAAGGAGGACAAAGTGACTGAATATTTTGAATGTGGCAGGTGCGACATGTCCTTCATGAGCTTCAACCCACAGGTGAAAAGCAGCTGGGGGCACCTTGCAGCTGTAGTCCATGTGGATGGGTCCGCCCGCGTGCAGACCGTCCGCCGGGACCAGAATCCCTGGATTTATGAGGTGCTCGATGCTTTTGAATCGAGCCAAGGATATGCCCTACTCCTAAATACGTCGTTTAATACAAAGGGCCGACCAATTCTAACCACAGTCAAGGAGGCATTGGAGGTTCTGCGCAACACCGAAATTGACGGCGTGGTCATCGAAGACTGGCTGTGCTTGCGATAAACGCAAGCGGTCCGCTATTTCGCTGACCATTTCATTGGGCAATATCCAGAAGGTTTTTGAGGTAAAGACCGTAGAGTGAGCTTTTGAATTTCGCCATGTGCCGCTGTAGTTTCGTCCGGTCAATCCAGCCTTGTCGGAAGGCGATTTCTTCCAAACAGGCGATTTTGAGACCTTGGCGCCGCTCAATTACTTGGACGAATTGGGCGGCGTCCAGCAAAGAGTCGGCCGTACCGGTGTCGAGCCAGGCGGTACCGCGGCCCAGAGTTTGTACGTGAAGCTTGCCCTGGTTAAGATAGCGCTGGTTCAGGTCTGTGATTTCAAGTTCGCCGCGTTTTGAGGGCTTTAGCGTTTGGGCAAATTCAACTACGTGACGGTCGTAAAAATAGAGTCCGGGAATGGCGCAACTGGATTTTGGTTTTTTGGGCTTTTCCTCAATGGAGAGAACTTTCCCAATAGGGGTAATTTCGACGACGCCATACGCCGAAGGATTGGCGACATGGTAGCCAAAAATGGTTGCGCCGTTGGCCCGGGAGTTCGCTAATTTGAGGGATTTGACAAAATCGGTGCCATAGAAAAGATTGTCGCCGAGGATCAAAGCCGAGGGGTCTGAGCCAAGGAAATCGGCACCGATAATAAAAGCCTGGGCCAGTCCCTCTGGCTTGGGTTGTGCGGCAAAGGAAAGTTTGAGGCCAAACTGGGAACCGTCACCCAACAGGCGCTCGAACTGTGGACGGTCGGCGGGCGTGGAAATAACCAAAATCTCGCGGATGCCCGTCAACATAAGGACAGACAGAGGATAATAAATCATCGGCTTGTCGTAAATTGGTACGAGTTGCTTCGAGACGGCGACGGTAAGCGGGTACAGTCGGGTGCCGGAGCCACCGGCCAGAATGATGCCTTTGCGTTTCATATGGAGGTAGGGGCAGTGCCGAGGCGTTCGCGAGCGTATTTATTGAATGTAATTTCGTCGCACCAGGCGCGGTTACACAAATACCAATCCACGGTCTTGGCGAGTCCGGATTCAAAGGATTCGAATGGCTTCCAGCCGAGTTCCCGCTTAAGTTTGTCGCAATTCACGGCATAGCGGTGGTCATGGCCTGGGCGGTCGGCGACAAAGGCAATTTGGGAGGCGTAGCGCGTGCCATCCTTGCGCGGTATCTTGGCGTCCAACAGCGCACATATTCGCTGGCCTACGGCTAAGTTGGTCATTTCATTGCCTCCTCCGACGTTGTAGGTTTCTCCAACCTGTCCATTAGCGAGTATTTGGCAAATGGCGTCAACATGGTCTATGACATAAATCCAGTCGCGCACTTGCTGGCCATTGCCATAGACCGGAATGGGTTTGCCTTCCAGGGCATTAAGGATGACGAGCGGGATGAGTTTTTCGGGAAATTGAAAAGGGCCAAAATTATTGGAGCAATTGACAGTTAGGGTCGGGAGGCCATGGGTTCTGCTGAAAGAGCGTACGAGATGGTCGCTGGCCGCCTTGGATGCTGCGTAGGGCGAATTGGGAGTATAGGGCGACTCCTCTGTGGTGGCTGTGCCGCCCGCAACGTCACCGTAGACCTCGTCCGTCGAAATGTGCAGGAAGCGAAACTGACGTTGGCTAACTGCCGCCAGCCCTCTCCAATAGCGCCTGGCGGCGTCAAGTAGGCGCAGAGTTCCGACGACGTTGGTTTGAAAAAAGGGTTCTGGGGAATCAATGGATCGGTCCACATGCGATTCGGCGGCAAAATGGACGATGGCGTTTATATGGTGAGTTCGCAGAATGGAAGCTACGAGAGCAGTGTCGCCGATGTCACCTTGGGCAAAGACGTAGCGCGCATCACTGTTGATCCCCGACAAATTGGCGGCGTTGCCCGCATAAGTCAGTTGGTCGAGGTTGACTAGCTTCCAAAGAGACGAATCGCGAGCTGTCAGGCGCTGGCGTATGAAATTGCTGCCGATAAAGCCGCAGCCGCCAGTGACAAGCATGTTCATATTTTAAGGAAACAAGTCAGAGGGACTTCTGCCACAGGCGCAAGTCACGTTCGATGGCCTCATGCACTTCCGTCAGTTGGATGCCGGAGAGGAGCAATTTGGATGAATCGAGGACGCAATTCGAACGGGGAGTCTTAGCGGTCGAGCGCATAAATTCATCCTCGTTCTCAAAAAAAGAAAATTCTTTGGAACAAACACCACTGCGTTTGATTAGTTCCACGACCTCCCGAGTGGAGACTCGGCCTGGGTTAGTCACGTTGTAAGTACCAAAGGGCAGGCGATGCTCCCAGCAGGATAAGGTTGCTGCTGCAAATTCTTGTAACTCGGAAATCGAATTCGTCGCATCTAACAATCGATTGTAGCGCATGAGCTTGCTCAAATAGTTGCGCGAGTGATCAATATTATCAAACGGAATACGCAACCGCCAGATGTAAACATTTGGATACCCTGCCAATGCCGCTTCCCCCAAAGCTTTGGTGCCGCTATAGTACGAGCATCGTCCTGACTTAAAGGTGAAATTCGGCGCATCTTCCTCCGAAAAGCCCGAACCATCAGGTCGGATGCCTGAATAAATGCACCCCGAGGAAATATGCGCCCAAGGAACTCCTGCGGCATCGCAAGCTTCCGCGATGAGCCCAGGCAATATGGCATTGGCCCAAAGGCATTCCTCTTTGTGGTCCTCGCAGGCGTCGACGGTAGGCTTGCCGGTGTAGCCCGCCGCATTGATGAGAAACTCTGGTTGTCTTGTTTGTAAGAACTCCAGCAACACACTTGGTTGAGTGTAATCCAGATCCCCCCGCCGAAAGAAGCAAAAGGAAATTCCCTGTCGGGTAAATAATCGCGCATAAACTTGCCCGACATATCCCGTGCCGCCAAGTAGGTAAATCATAAATTGGACAAAGGGCGGCTTCAGGCTCAATTTGGATTTCAGATTGAACCTTCAAATTCTAGCGAAACGGTCATAAATATGGTAATTGCAAATCTAAGCGGCCGAAGTTAAGAAATTCTCCGGAAATTGCCAAGCATTATCCTGTGATCGTTTATTCCCAATTTATTTTGATTTAAATTCAAAGGCCCTTCGGCGCGAAATGTAAATGGCCCCCTGTACTCTTGGCCGATCGATTGAGGGTCAATTATTTCCTGGACCGCAGGGAATTACTTTGTATATCACCGGAGACAGCACCACTGGGATCAATCCGTCAGGCGCAAAAACGGGAGATAAAATAAGCTGGGCTGATGTTTTCGGGCACCACATCAATGGAAATGTTTGCAAAATGCAAAACGAGGCGCGGCCGGGTCATTCGTTGAGAGACTATTTTCATAGAGGAATTCTCGATGGAATCTTCCGAAAGGTCAGAGTCGGAGACATTTTTCTCGCCTGCCATGGCCATCTGGAAGGTACCCCGCTAACGAGGAAAGCCGGACGGGCAAGAGGTTGCCTGCCTGGTTTCGGCGATCAAACGGTAACTGTATACGACGCGTTCTTCAAGCGCGAAGAAATTATTCACACTTTTGACTGGTATCTGCGGGAATATATCCGAAGATGCGAAGATGCGGGAGCAGTTTTGGTATTACTCAGCCCCCCTGTGCGTTTCAGCTGGGCAAATGGCATGGTAGTTCGCACTCAGTCTTTAGCTTATGCCCAAGCCATGAAGGCGGTATGCAATTCCCAAAGGGCCAGAGTTTTAGATTTTGGTTTGCTTACGGAAAATTATTTAAATACACTGGGCGTCGAGCGTGGAAGTGTTCTGTATTTAAATGAAAATGAACGAGTACATACCAACCTTCTTGGTGCGCAGGCTTACGCCAATTTATTGGCAATCAATCTGACCACGCGATTCCCGGAGGTTTTCCTCGGCATTTTTAATGATCTTGGCGAAAAGTAACATTGGCCATGGTAACACTTGTCAATAGACAGTTTCTAAAACCCAAAATCGCAACCTATTTACAGATTTTCACCATTTTCTTGTCGCACAGAAGCCAATAACCACGTTTGAAAAAATTGGGAAATTGAGCGGCGCATCATTTACAAAGGTTGTTTAACGTCCTTTGGGTAATACTGAGCAACAATTTGTCCAGTGCAATCCGATGTATCAAGACTCATTATCGCATTCAGCACCTCGTCAATCGAGACACGGCCCGGAAACGTATCCGGGGCCACCGCATTCACTCGAATCCCAATGGCTTTGAATTCAGAAGCCAAATGGCAAGTAAGTGTATTCAGCGCCGCTTTTGAGGCAGCATATAGCCCCTGTCCGAGGTTTGGATAAACTACCAAACCTGCAGTGCTTGAGATGTTGATAATATGGCGATTATTCTGCCGGTTCGAATCTGGGTTTTGATTCCAATATGCGTTGGCGAACCCAACTGAAAGCCTTAGAGGCGCCAAAACATTAATCGCGAAAACCCGCTCCGATTTAAGAATGCCTTGGGGTGATAGAAAATTGGAAAAGCTGCGCACTGCCGCGCAATTAATCAAGATGTCAATGCATCCAAATCGAAGCATCACACTGCGAATGATACGGTTTATATCTTCTTCCCGTTGAATATTCGCGCGTATTGAAAAAAGTGCGTGGTTGTTCGCGTCAATGGCATCGTTTGGGCTTAAAGGGTCGAACAAAACCTGATCTTGAGTTGGGTGGGATAGCGGGTTTCTATGATGGACGGCAACGATATGGTAAATATTTGCAAAGCGCTTGGAGAATTCGACTCCCAGCAATCCACTCGCCCCGGTTAAAACACATACTCGTTTCATGATTTCCACCTCTCAAGTTGTTCGCTTCCAAAGCGTTGAACGGCTTCATCCATGGTTCGGTGAACCCACATTATTATGGAAGTTCGGGTTGACTTTTTGTTTGTTATAAAAGCATGGTAGGAATTTGGAGTACATTCAAACGCCAGTAAACTGTTGTTTATCGGTGGACAAGCTGCCATTGGCTTTACTATATTGGATTTAGGATTGCTATAGATGCCAGTTTCTCCACCGTCCCCGTGGCTCCAACGCTCGTTGTTCAAATAGAATAATAAAGCAGCACCGCGAACAACGCATATTTTTTCCGAATCCGTTAGTCGTCCGGAGCCCGTTTTATAACTGCAAGTATCATTGCGTGGAGTTTGAATGACTTCACCGGTATTGGATGGAAACCAAACTGGGTTGAAGTCGTTATGAATGAATCCACTTGTACTTCCAACTGTGTGGTGATGAGCTCCCGCAATCATGTATGGTGTGATGCCAATCCCAAAAATCGCACAAATCATGTCGCGCCAAGCCGGAGATAAGAAAATTGCCGTGGGCGCATTGCCGCCGTGGGCTAGGCCGATCCCATATGAGTCGTAGCCTGGAATATTTCTGGAAAACTGACGGTGGCTCGGAGTTTCACTCAACCCAAGACGGAGAATATTATTGATTTGAGTGGAAAGGGCGTCGTAAAACGACGGCACGAATATATTCCTTGCAACGACATGTGGAAATGGCAAAGACCTACGAGTCCAGGCGCGGTTATTAAGGATATGTCGAAGTTCGTACATGCTAGGCGTTGGTGAGAAGCATTGAAACCGGTAACCTTGACGGTTTCGACATTGTGCGAAAGAAAAATGTCTGGTACAACCTGCCGTTCTCGAGCCTGTTTCCCCAGCCGCAGGCACCGCTATGTGGGATGTCGCCCCGGACTAGGATTAGGCGATTAAAGACATTCCCGAAGGAATCAATATGTTCCCAATTTTTTGCTGGTGTCATCCAGTCATGCTGTTTCGCCGAGTCAATGTTTCGCCATAAATGCAATCCTCCTTCAATGGGTGACGCCGGATTTAGATAGATAATCCCTGCCCAGCCATTCGTCCCGACGGAGTTCCAGCCGTCGGTGACATGATTGTGAACTCCATCGCCAATCTTTTGGCCATTATCTGGCTTGACGTGAAAACAACAATTCCACAAACATGTCTGTTTGCCACCCCCTGAATTGGGCAACGGTAGGGAATTGGCGTCAACTGGGTAAACAGCCCGCCAATGGTCAAGATCTACGACTTCACTAACGGCCCCTTCCAAGGCGGCAATTAGTGTTTGCGATGACTTAAAGGGGCAATCCTCAAAGCGCCGAAATTTGCTTGCCCACCAAGTTGCCCTGATTTTACCCATGCGCACCGCGTCCTTATTTTCGTACGGGGTATAGAAGGCTTGCTGGAGGGCAAATTTTCGCACGGCCTCTGGATGCGAATAAAAATTCTCAACAACAATTATGCCAATTCGTGAGCTACTCATGGCGCACCTCCTGACCATGTGTCACTTCCATTAATTTGCACCATTCAGCGGTGACCTTGTCAGCTTGCTTTATCAGGCGGGGTGGCGGTATCTGCATCGCTTTGGCAGAATCGAGGTTTAGGAACGACAGCACACTGGCGACTTGCCCATTGTAGTCCTTGGAAAGATTTTCATATTCCACCACCAACGGGCTAATTCTGCGAGTTGAGAAAAACTGATCCCATGCCTTCTGTTGACGGTCAATTTCAATTTCAAGAGATTGAATTGCCTTTGTGTCGAATTTGGGTTCGACGAGCGCCATTCGGTGGCGATTATTGGAGTTTATGCGCCACCATTCATTCGTGGCGATCGCCCGGTACCACGAAATTGCTTGTTCCCTGCGATTCCGACGGACGATATTTACAAATCGGGCACCGGGAAAATATGCGTCAAAGACGTCTTCTGTTTCGCCTTTAAATGATAAGTCCTTTGCCAATTTCGCAACGTGCATCCACTGTATCTTCAACCCGTAAACACCGTTGATCGATGTGCCATATTTAAGGGCGGCCAGAAAAAAATCTTCGAAACGAGTGGAGCTTCTGAGCAAAAGACGTCTATACCACATTCCCCGGAAGAGAGGCGCGAAAACTTCCACCGGATGTCCGGCGATTTCGGTTGATCGAAGGCCCTCGCATAGGAGACTGCTGCCGGTTCGCGGTGTCGCGGCCACGATATAAAACTTTTCAAGTTCCACGTTTTGGTGCCATTAAGGGTTTGGCTGCCGAATTGCGGTTTGATTGAATGAAGTCTTTTCAAATAATGTCAAGTTGGGATTTGCGTTTGGGGCCGTTGAGACGGTTGTCAAATTGACGCTTTCACTATTTCCGAGTTGCAATCCATAAACTTCATGACCGAGACTTTCTCAAGATGTGCAGCCGTTTGCGTTGCGCACGGTGCAGCGGGTGTGGCGGTGCCCGGGTTTGCTGATCCTAGGTCCGGCGGTGCGGCCCAAGTGCCCGCTGCGGTCGGGGGGGGAATCTCAAGGCAGATGGGGTCAACGATCTGTGGTGCGTTGACTTCGTCTTTGACACCACCCCCGCAGAATATTGCACCGAACTTTTACAGCAAGCCCCAGCCACCGGTCGGCCCCGCCGGTCCAGGGCCTCCCTCCTTCTGGGGCTTGCTTTTGTTCCCCAACTTGCCCAGCCTTTTCACCACAACCCGCAACCCACGACCCGCTCAGTCTCTCATTGCAAGTGGTTTAGGTTTGTGAGTCTGGTCAGTACCTTTGTCTCGATTCCATCTGACAAATTCGTGTCTAATATGGACTTAAGTAACTATTTTGATCGGGTGATAGTAATAAATCTCAAAAGGCGCCCAGACCGGCTGGTGTCTTTTAATGCGTCCATGCAGGAATGTAACTGGCCGTTTAGACCGCCAGTGGTTTTTGCAGCGATTGATGGGAGGATCGTCCCTTCCCCAGAAGGTTGGCAATCTGGTGTTGGGGCATGGGGGTGTTTGCGCTCCCATCAACGGGTTCTTGAGGAGGCCATGATGGAAGGAATCGAGAAGCTTTTGGTGTTGGAGGACGATGTTTGTTTCACCTCTGATTTTGTTTCAAATGTAAGTGCGTTTCTTTCCTCAGTGCCGGAAGATTGGGATCAGCTAATGTTTGGTGGGCAGCATTGTAATTTTCACGGCGTTCCTGTACTTAAGTGCCCAGGCGTGTATCGCTGCTCAGATTGCGAGCGGACGCACTGTTATGCCATTCGTGGCAAATTCTTAAAAAGACTGTACCAACGTTGGGTTGGTGGGGGGAAATTTAACGGCAAAGTTCATTGCGACTGGATCATGGGACGCGACCCGGAGTTGCAGTTCACGCACAATGTTTACGCCCCCGAACGTTTTCTGGTCGGACAAGAGCGGGGCAAATCAGATATAGTTGGTGGCTTGCAGGCAAAGAGGTTCTGGAATCCGCCGGCCCGGGACCTTCCCATTATTGTCCTACGCTCCCCTCGATCGGTGGTAGACGAATTGCGCCAATACGGTCTGCATACGGGATTCCGTCGAGATGCGGAGACTGGTTTGGATATGGGTCTTTTGAAGATTTTTTCCGAAACGGCGAACACTCCGACAGAGAGAATTCAACGGTTGGGCAAATGGATAGAAGAGATTCAGTGGGAGGTGGCGTCCGATCCATATTTGATTTGTACCGTATGGCATCCCGAGGCACATCTCCATCTGGTTGAGATGGCGGCCCAGAGGCCGGTATGTAGAATTGCTGTGTCAAAAGTTGAAGATGCGTTGCTACAGTTGCTTCGGTTATTTCCAAGGAAGCGCCGCCCGTCTTTGGCAAGCATAGGGGTGATTCTTTTGGAATCTTCGAGGGTCGTTATGGATGGCGTTCGGGAATTCGGCTGGCATGGTGGATTCTCGCTTGACCCTGCCACGGGGCGAAACGGCTTTATCGATCAGCTTTGTAGGGATTTTTCTGAGCGTGGCCGTCGAATCGAGGCGTTGTCTTATGCCATTAAATTACTGCAAATTGAAGCAGAGCAAATTCCCAAGGGTGTTGTAGTTATTTGGCATCCTGAAATTGACGCGGCGATGGTCGAGGCGGCGACGAGTGCACAGGTGGTCAAAATAGCGGCAGAGACCGTTCGGGACGCGATTGATCAGTGGGAGGATGTGAAGTCGGTGCTGTTAGCGATGGGGTCCAAATAAAGTGGCGGTGCGTGTAGAGCAGGTTTTGGGGCGTTACAGATTTATGACAGGATGCAGGATGCGGGATGCGATGCGGTTAAATTCCCCTTGACAGTGGATATTGGCGGCAATACTTTCCCGGCGCCTGAGACGAGAATTGGGGAGCGGGTGTTTCTCCAAAAGATTGAATTCCCATTGCACCTCGGAGCCCCCTGCCCATGGCCGACTCACCCCCCAATAGTTCCACGGCTTGTCCTTGTTGCCCGTCGGCCAGTCCGCCGGTTCCCCCGCCCA
>CAZLPS010000084.1:0-18656 GCA_964561455.1 uncultured Opitutales bacterium | reverse complement strand
TTAACCCCCTCCTCCAATCCCAAACCACCACAGGAAAGCAATTTCCTATCAGTCAGTTCAGTAAAACTGGCGCGGCAAGCTACCCGTCTCGGTGCAGGCGATTGTCCATTTGATCGGCCACATCCGCACCACCCAAGGCTTGTTCGTAAAGGCGGCCTTGGATTCCCGCGAATATCCGACCGGCAAACAGGTCTCGCCGGAGGAACTCCGCCAAGTGTGGCTGCGACCCCACAAGTTCCACGGAGACTGGAACTACACCATCAGCCCCCGCCCTATTTGAACAGCTTATTTGTATACAGACCCTCAACTCACAACTTCCGCGCCGCGCCATTCATCATCTCGGCAATTTCCGCCATTTCCTCCTGCGCGGCCACAATTTCATCCCACGACAATTCCTGCCACCGGCGGGTCTGCTCGCGGCGGCTGCCCTCCCAGGTGGTCAGGCTCCAGTCAATTTCCGGTTCAGGTTTTTGGTCCATTTTTAAAAGGTGGCAGAGAAAGCGAGCGCAGATGCTTCAAGTCAATGAGGTCCTGGTCGCGGCCGGCCACTTCCTTCATGGCAATCAGAGTCGCCAAGGTGACATAGGCCACCGGCCCGAGGCCACTCATTTCTTTTACCGGAGCATGGGCGATTTCTGTCGGAAAGTCAAATGGCACTTCGACAAACACATCAATCGGGGTTTCCCGATGGGCGTCGCTCCAAAACTGCAGCACTCTCATGCCTTTCTCTCGGATCCATTGGCCGCGTAATTCAGCATTGGCGAACTGGCTGCTGGTAATCGGGACTTTGGGGCGGTAGCCCAAATTGGCCAACGCCGCGAAGGCCCGCTCAATATTGTCCGGCACCAATTCCACCACTAAATCCGCATCTTTGGTGAATCGCAGCAAGCCGTAGGCATTTACCGCCAGGCCGCCCACCACCAGAAAATTAACCCCCCGCTCTTGCAAAGCCGAAAAAATTGCGCGGACGGAGGAGGCCTTCATGACCCCAAAATAGTGAAAGTCCGGCGAAAAGCAATCTCCACACAATATTCGTGCTTCTTCTGGGCCCTACCAGTCCAGTCGGAATCATAGCGCACAAAATCTTCTCGCACCTCGGGCCGATTTTCCCCATTTTAGCACCCCTTCCCTCTTTTTCCATTTCCCATCTTTCATTCATGAAAATTGCGTTAGCTTACTCCGGCGGCCTTGATACCTCGGTCATTCTCAAATGGCTGCGTGAGACTTACGACTGCCCGGTCGTCACTTTCGCCGCGGACATTGGACAAGAGGAGGAACTGGATGGATTACCCGCCAAGGCCAAAGCTACCGGGGCCTCCAAACATTACACCCTGGACTTGGTCGACGAATTCGCCAGCGACTTCATTTATCCGATGATGCGCGCCAATGCAATTTACGAGAATCAATATTACTTGGGCACTTCCATCGCGCGGCCGCTCATTGCCAAGGCCCAGATTGAAATCGCCCGCAAGGAGAAAGCCACACACCTCGCCCACGGCGCCACCGGCAAGGGCAACGACCAGTGCCGCTTTGAACTGACCTTCGCCGCGCTCGCCCCCGACCTCGGCATCATCGCGCCCTGGCGTGACGCCAAGTTTCGCGCCGAGTTCCCGGGCCGCACCGAAATGATTAATTACTGCCGCGAACACCAAATTCCCGTCGAGGCCTCCGCCAAGAAACCCTACTCGATGGACCGCAACCTCCTGCATATTTCCTACGAGGCCGGGATCCTCGAAGACCCGTGGTTTGACCCCACCACTCCCGAAAACAAGGGCATGTTCAAACTTTCCGTGTCCCCGGAAGACGCTCCCGACAAGGCGGAATACGTGGAGCTCGATTTCGAGGGCGGCGACTGTGTGGCGGTCAATGGCAAGCGCCTCTCCCCCGCCAGCGTCATGCGCACGCTAAATGCCCTTGGCGGCAAGCACGGCATTGGCCGGGTTGACCTGGTGGAAAACCGTTTTGTCGGCATGAAGAGCCGCGGCGTTTATGAAACTCCCGGCGGCGCCATTCTCCTGCACGCGCACCGCCAGGCGGAAAGCCTCACACTTGACCGTGACCTCGAACACCTGCGCGACTCTCTCATCCCGAAATACGCGGAACTCGTGTACTATGGCTTCTGGTTTGCCCCGGAACGCGAAGCCCTCCAGGCGCTGGTGGACAACAGCCAGGAGAACGTCACGGCCACGGTGCGGCTCAAACTCTACAAAGGCAATATCATCACGGTCGGCCGAAAATCGCCCGTGTCGCTTTACGACGCGAATATCGCCTCGATGGAAGGTGTGAAAAGCGCCTACAACCCCGACGACGCCACCGGCTTTATTCGGTTGCAAGGCCTGCGGCTGCGCGCCCGGCACGCGGTGGGGAAAAAGCGGGCAACACGCAGAAGCTAGGAGCTAGAATGAGTGCACCGCACACTAGGCCCGTCCTAAATGCACCGGATGCTCCTTGTTTTCAAAACTTGCTTTACCATCCTGAATATATCAATGTCATCTTTCCTGAGTACGGAGCTACTAACTTCTAGCTTCCAACTCCTAGCTTCTTTTGCGGCCCGATGGCGAAATTGGCAGACGCGCCAGACTCAAAATCTGGTATCCTCTAAAGATGTGTCGGTTCGACCCCGACTCGGGCCACCCTTTCGTTAACCCTGCCGGCGCCATGTTGTCCCGTCTGAAATTTTTGATGCTGACGGCGGCCACCCTCATGTGCGCCGCCTGCCCGGCGGCTCAAAGCGGGCCCCAGACCCTCGCCCCGGGCGGCACCATCATCGTCGTCGCCAAAGACGCCCCGGCGGCCGAACAGGACGCCGCCAAATTGCTCCAGGCGTGGCTCCGCAAAACCTGCGAGGTTACGACGGGCTTTGAAATTCAGAATTGGGCGCAGGGAACCGCCAGCAGGGAGCGGGGGCTGACGAGCCCGACCGGCACAGCGTTGCCCAAGGACAAAATGGTCATCGCCCTCGGTTCAGTATTGGGCCCGCCCGACCCACGTGTGGCCAAATTGCATGACGATGGATTCCTAATTCACCGCGCCGGATCAGCCATAACCGTCGCGGGCCGTACGGCGACCGGAACCTATTTCGGAGCGGTGGCGTTCTTGGACCGGTATGCCGGCGTGCGCTTTTATATGCCGGGCGATTTATGGACCAGCCGGGCTCCCAACCACAAGGTGGTATACGACGGAGCAGATTTTCTCTCCCAGCCTTTTGTCGAATCGGGTTTCATCACGGGAATTGTCACCAAAAGCCTGGGCGACGCCGACTGGTTGCGCAAGATCGGCGGCTCCCGGCGCAAGGGCGGCACCCACCAGCATGATTTGTATGCGATTTTTCCCCCGGAAAAATTTGCGGCCACCCATCCGGAAATCTATCCCATGTACGATGGCCAGCGGTACATCCCCAAGGACCCCAATGACCAAAGCTGGCAAATCGATTTCGCAGAACCTTATACGATCGAGGCGGCCAAGGAAACCATCACCGAATATTTTCAGAAAACTCCGGACGCTGCCTACATTGCCGTCAGCGTGAATGACACCTTCCGCTGGAGCCAAAGCGACGCCAATCAAAAAATCATTGCGGCATTCCACGCCCGTGATCCAAAAGTCGATTCCACGTTGGCCGCCACCAGTGACATCTACTGGCGGTTTATGAACCGTCTGGCCGCATGGTTGGGGGAGAAATTTCCCGGCAAAATGCTCATCGGCCTGGCCTACGCCCCAACGGCCGGGGTGCCCACCTTCAAACTGGCCGAAAATATCGTGGTCTTTACCAATTTTCACGTCGCCGAGATGCCTTGGTACCTCAACTCCATGGATGGGCAACCCTCGTTTCTCGCCCAATGGCTGGCCGTGGCCCACCACTTTGGCAACCACGATTGGTACGAAGGGGACGGCTATCTCTTCCCGCGAGTTTATTCCGGCTACTGGTCCCAATTCCTGCAGGGCTTGGCCAAACATCTGCCGGATGCCTATATGCATGCCGAAGCTTACCCCAATTGGGGCTTTGACGGACCGAAATATTACATCATGGCGAAAATGTGGTGGGAGCCCATGGCCAACCCCAAAACCCTGACCCGCCAATTCTGCGAAGACCTCTTTGGCCAGGCCGCTTCGCCCATGAACAACTATTTTTCCAAACTCGAAAGCCTTTGGATCCAACTCGACGAGACGGACGGCCCGAAGCGCAAGCTTGACGTCTGGTCGAATCAATTCACTTCCACCCCGGCCAGCCGTGCCATCATCACCCAATGCCAGGACGAATTAAAGATGGCCGCAGCGGCCGCGCAAACCAGCGAAGAAAAGGAACGAGTCTCCTTGTTTGCCCGGTGTTTCGCCTTTTCGGTCAGCCTTTTTGATTTGGCCGCCAAACCCACCGACGCATTGCTCCACGATCGCGCAGTCAACCTGGCACAAGATTTGGCGAAGGATCCCTGGACTTTTTACACGCCTCCGGCACCCAAGGTTGCCCTTGATCGCCCGCTGGAAGCCATCGCGGCCATTTACAAGGGGCCGGCGAAAATCCCCGCCGCGAAATGACCGCCTCGCGCTCATGGCTGCGCCAGCGTTGGCTGGCCCTTTGGCGCCGCATTGGGGCAACTGGC
Organism: uncultured Opitutales bacterium; assembly: GCA_964561455.1. Lineage (GTDB taxonomy): Bacteria > Verrucomicrobiota > Verrucomicrobiia > Opitutales > JABDGR01 > JABDGR01. The sequence goes on along the minus strand of CAZLPS010000084.1, from coordinate 14,058 downwards.
GACGGCAAACTGATCTTTGCCATTTTGACGGCGCATTATTCCGAGCCCCACCGCGCCTATCATAACCTTGCCCATATTGAAGCCTGCCTGCGTGAATTCGACTTGGTTCGATCTTCGACCAAAACCCCGGATGGTGTGGAAATCGCCTTGTGGTTTCACGACGCCATTTATGACCCCAAGGCAAATGCTAATGAAGAGCAGAGCGCCCAGCTGTTCTGCGCTGCAGCCAAAGCGGCCTTGCTCCCCAAAGCGTTCATCCGCCGGGTCCATGGTTTGATCCTCGCGACCAGACACAACTCAATCCCGGCCAATTGGGATGCCCGTGTCATGGCGGATGTTGATTTGTCCATTCTGGGAAAGGCGCCGGCCAAATTCTCCGCTTACGAGCGTCAGATTCGACAGGAATATGCGTGGGTTCCCAAGGGGGTTTTCAGCGCCGGCCGCGCGACCATTCTCAAAAAGTTTTTGGCCCGCCCAGCCATTTATTCGACCGGGTTTTTCTGCGACCGTTACGAAATGCGCGCCCGAAAAAATATGTCCCGGTCGTTGGCCCGATTGTCCGGCCGCCGTGAAGCTTAAGCCAGCACCCGCGCACCGGGGCCGGTGCGCGCGGTAAAAACAACCGGGGCGTGGCCAAAATGGCGGGTGTAAGCCTCGGTGACCCCGGTGGCGGTGTCGGCAGTAAATTCAGGATTGGTCAGCGCCATGACGGCCCCACCGAAGCCGCCGCCGGTCAACCGAGCGCCATAGACCCCGGGCAGCGTCACCAGGTGGTCCACCAGAAAATCCAGCTCCGGGCAACTATTCCTGAAAAGTTCGCGAGAACTTTGATGGGACGCCACCAGTAATCGGCCGACCGCCGTCAAATCGTCCCGCTCCAAAGCAGCCACCGTCTCATGCACCCGTGAAATTTCGCGGGTGACATGCAGGGCCCTGGCGTATTGGTCCGGCGTCAAGTCTGCGCGGTGTTGTTCCACGTCCGCCGTTGGAATTTCCGCCAGGAATCCGGCCTCCGGGCGGTACCGTTGCAAAATCTTCAGCGCATCCTCGCATTCGCGCCGCCGGTCGGCATAAAGCGAGTCGAGCAACGCGTGTTTCGCCCCGGTGTTAAACACCCAGAATCGCGCCGTTTCTGGAATTGGCACGGTGTCATAGGTTTCCGTCCGACAGTCAATCAACACCAGGCGGCCCGCCTGACCGAAGCTGGACACCCCTTGGTCAAGAATTCCGCAGGGCATGCCCACAAAGCCGTTTTCCGCCTGGCGGCAAATCCGGGCCAGTACCGCCGGAGCGATATTAAAGCCGAACAGCGCCCGCAACGCCACCCCCGTGGCCAGTTCGAGGGCCGCGCTGCTGGACAGACCGGCGCCCGCCGGCAGGTCGCCTGCAAATGCCAAATCAAAGCCCACCGGAAATTTAAACCCATTTTCCTGCAACGACCATGCCACTCCCGCGGGATAATTGGCCCAGGCCGCCGACCCCTGGGCCGGCTTCAGTCCGTCCAACGCAATCTCGACCGCCTCACCATAGGGCTGGCTGAAAATACGCAGGCGGCGGTCCGTCCGCTTCGCGGCCGCACATTGCACCCCGCGATCGATGGAGGCTCCCATGACCAGCCCGCCGTTATAGTCGACATGGTTGCCAATGAATTCCAGTCGACCGGGCGCATAGCCACAAACGGTGGGGGCAAAGCCGAACTGCTGCTGAAAGACATTGGTTGCGGACATGGGTGGTATATGACCAAGGGAAGATGCAATGGGGAACCAGGCCCGAGGGAAAGACAAAACGGATGCCCATGGTGATTTGGCTGCGGTTCCCCATTTGCAGAATCAGCGCCCGATCCAGGCAAAATAGGCCACCATCGTAAAATAGCCGGAATTGCCTTTTTCGAGGGCCTCAGTAAAGTGGGGGATTGCGGCCCCCCAGGGCCGCCGGACTTGCTGTGCAAAAAATTTCCTCATCAAGGGAGGTCGCTGAACTGGATCTGGCGCTGGAGAAATCGCGCCGAATGCCCGGCTTTCGTGCGCTGTTGGCCCTGGTCTGGGCACTCGTCTTGGCCAAATGCCTTGTCGCGCAATGGGCTTTCAACCGCTACCACCTGCCGATCAATCCCGGATTCTATGTCTGGACCCTTTCTCTGGGTGGCTCGGGCGCAATCTCCCTGGTGTACGCCTTTTCCCTTTTTCGAGAATTGCCGACCATGCCGCTGAGCGGCCGGCTGGCCAACGCCACGTGGGTCGCCAGTGCCACGGGATTTGCCCTCCTGGCCGCCATGTCGCTGCTAAACCGTGCATTCGATCCGTATCTCCTCCCAGCGCTTGCGGCCGTCCTGCTGGGCGTCGGCTGCTTCATCCAAAGTGTCATTGACCGTCGCCCGCTCTGCAAATTCCTCGCCGTCGGCTGGTGGTCCTCTGCCATCGCGCTGTTCATGCTCCCCAATTTCAATGCGCTGGCGGGAATGGCCCTGAGTTTGGTCCTCTTAGTCGCCATGCCCGCTGGCTGGCTCTTTCTCACCCGTGGGCGGCACACCTGAAATTTCGTCCCGGTCCGAACTAGGCCGAACGTTCTTTTTTCTTATCGGGGCTTTCCGTGCGATAGGAATAATAGTCGTAATAGCGGTAGGTGTAATAGCCCGGCTCCCGGTGATCAATGAAATTAACCACCATGCCATAGACATTGACTCCCCGACGGTGGAGACTCTCCAGCGAGGAACGCACCTGGCGCATTCGCGTATACCCGGCCCGCACGACGAAGATTACCGCGTCGGACCGGGTCGCAAAACTCGCGGCGTCATCCGTGAGCAGAATGGGCGGGCTGTCAAACACGACAAAGTCGTAGCGCTGGCGCAGCGTTTGGATGGTGTCGCGGAAGCGGTCGCTCATCAGGAGCTCGCCGGGTTGCGTCGGGTATTTTCCGCACGAAATGAAATCGAGATTTTCGGACGTCGTGGGCTGGATCACCTGTTCCAGCGGGACGCCCGCTCCAATGTGTTCGGCGAGACCAACATCATTTTTTAGGCCAAAGCGCTTGTGCAGCTGACCGCGGCGCATGTCGGCATCCACCAACAGCGTCCGCGAAGCGGCAAAACCCAGGGTGATGGCCAGATTGGAGGAAAGGGTGGACTTGCCTTCCGATGGCATTGAACTGGTGAGCATGATGATCCGCGGGCGCTGCCCCTGCCGATCCATATACAACAGCGAGGAGCGGATGTTGCGGCAAGATTCCGCAAACATCTGCCGCTGGTCGTTGTGCTTGAGCAACTCCACCTGGCCGTTGACCCGTTTTTGCATCGGTATGACCCCCAGCATGGGCTCGTCAAACCGTTGAGACAGGTCTTCCACGGACAGCACCCGGCCGTCGAGCATGCCCAACAGAAAGATTAAGACAATACCCCCGGCCAGACCCACCATGGCACCCTGCGTGATCAGTTTGGCCTGATCCGGCATTTGGGTTATCGGCTCCGAGGCGGGTTGCAGTACATAGAGCATTTCCTGCGCGAGGTGCAGGCTTTCCTCCAGGGATTTCGACCCCTGCAGCAAATTGGTGGAGCGGTCGTGGTCCTGGTTAATTTGCACCTTGAACGCATTGATTTTCTTCATTATTTCCAAATAATCATTATTCTGACCCTCGTATAACTTTTTCGCGTCCTCCGACACCTTCAATTCATTGATCAAGCCGATCCGGACATGCTTCAGGGCATCCACCCGCTGCAAGCGCATCTCCTGCAGGGCGATTTCCGTCGTGAAGATTTGCAGCTTCACTTCTTCAATTTTGGGGTGGGCTTCACCCAGCCCGGTCGCCAGCTCCTTGTATCTGGCTTGAAACAATGACAACTGCTTCTTCGCTTCTTCGTATTTGGGATCCAGGGGCAGCAAACCGTGGCTCAACAATTCCCGGTCGGTAATATCGGTGTCTGTCCCTTCCAGATGGTCCTTGTTGTCGCCGATGTAATCTTTGAATTTTTGCTCGTCCCAGGGATAGGCGACGTCGTCCGCATTGGCCGCGTTCGCGGCGGTCGTCTGCATATTTGCGCCGGGCGTTTTTTCCGCACCCGCCTTGACTTCCGCCGGTAGCGGCGTTGGCAACAGCAGGGGAATCAACTGGTTTCGATAACTATAGACGGCATAGGCCGCGTCGCGCATGTTCTTTTCCACGTCTGCCGCCAACGCCTGCGCCGTCTCCACGCTGGCAATTTGCTTGGTACTGAGGAATTCACTGAGCTCGTCATTCACTTTCTTTTCATCGTCCTGATACTGCTGCGCCTCACCGGTCAATTGCAAATAGAGGCTCTGCATCGCCTGGTCGCGCTTCAACTTGCGCTCCCGCAGAAAGGCCTCCATCCAGGCATCCAGAAAAGCCTTGGTGAAATCCCGGTCGCTCCCCGTCACCCGCAAACTCAGCACATTGGTGTTGAGGATCAAATCGGCTGCGGTGGTGACTGACGGCTTGATTCTTTCATACTTGCTATCCTGCGCCATGGCATTGTCATAGGCGGTTTGAAACAAGGAGGGTTCCTGCAGAAAGTGAATTTGCTGGCCCCAATAATTGGAAACAATCTCGCTCGCGCCAGCGGAGGTGCCCGTATTGGCGAAGACCTGCATCCCGGGCGTCATTTCCCCGGACGACAAATAAATCGGCTTGGCATCGCGCAATTTCCACTTTTGCAGCAGGACACCCGCCGCCACCGTGATGATGAGAATCCACCAGAATCGTTTCAGGTAGATGCCGGCCCGGAACAGAAAGGCGTGGAACGTCTCCGACCATTCAACATGTTGGCCGCCTTCGGCAGATTCAATGACGGGGGTGGGCATGATCGGGGGAATGTCAATTAAAGTTCACCGGGTGGCGATAAATCCGCCCTGCACCCAAATCTGGTCTCCGTCCTGCAAGTCCATGTCCTTCTCGCGTTCCCCCTTCACCAGCACGGCATCCACGTCCACCCGGTACGTCCTCCGCTGGGTCTTTCCATCCTTGTCTTTTTCATAGCGATAAACATAGACGTTGTGCTTGGAGAAATCCGTCCAGCCGCCCGATTGAATGATGGCGATGGACACCGTTAGCGGCTGGTTCGCCGGCAACGGCAGAATGGCGCCGGGTTGCCGTGGAATTTCACCCGTCACCATCACCGTGCCCACGGTTTCAGTCAACGAGGGCACATTGACAAAATCGCCCGGCTGGACAAGCATCGTTGGCTCCTGACCTTTGTCGTTCAGCGCCTTGACGTCCTCTAGAATGGTAATGGGATCTTTGGTGGGGTCGCTTGCCTGCCGGGTTATTCGCACATGCCTCATATCCGGGTTGCCGACAATGCCGGCCTGATTCAGCACGTCGGCCAGCGTCAACACGGCATCCGCTGGAACTTGAATCCGAACTTTCCCCCCCTGTACGCTGCCATTGACCGTGACGTACCCGCGGGAATGGGCGCCATGGTAAAGCGCGACGCGAATCGTCGCCGTTTTATACAGTCCGGATAGAATCAGCTTGCCCTTGTCCTTGTCCCCCAAATAGGTGACAAAATCTTTCAGCTTCATCTGCTTGCCAACGACGTCAACTGGGTCCTTGAGAAAAGGCACCAGTACCAATCCTTGCTCATTAACCAAAAGCAACTGTGGTTCAACCTCATCCTCCGCAACTTGATAGATGATTTTGTCGTTCGGCTTCAAAAAATATTTGTCGTCTATTTGATTGGGATCAGAGGTCAGCGGCACCGTCAAATAGTCCTCCGCCGGGGAGGGCGCAGCCGGTGGGGCCGGACTTGCGGCTGCCGGCGGCAAGGGCACAATGGTGTTACTCAGCAACGCCGGGTTCAAGATTCCCGCGCCCGGCAACCCGGGAATGTTTACGTTCCCGCTCGTTCCCGTCGGGTTGAAAGTGCCATTGGCGGTTGCGCCGCTGCCATATCGGGTGTCGGTCGTGCCGCCGGCTCCGGCCGCCGCGGTCTTGGGGGAAATCAAAAGTGGATTTTGGTTGAAATTCGCCGGGGTCGATGGGTTGGCCCCGCGATTGTCAATAATGGGCCCATTGGCATGGGTTACCTGCGCCGCCATCCAGGATTGGGCGGCCAGCCAGGCGAACAAAGTTATCCGGCACATTGTCATGGTCAGACCCAAAGTTGATAAAAGCGGAGTGTAGCACCCGAAAACGGGTAAAGCTATCTCAAAAAACGCCCGTCCCATCGTCCCGCCTGCGCCAGGAGCACGCCCCCGGGTTCAGAATTCATAGCGAAATCCCAGGATGATTTGATTGCGATAGTAGCTGCGCTCGCCGAAATTTGACGTCTTCTTGGTGAATTCATAACTTGCGTACGTTTCCGAGCGTTTGGTGAACGCATAATTGACCGATGGCGAGACCACCCATTTGTGGTAATTCTCCGGCGCCAGGCCGCCCGAATCCCAGCCGCGTTCCCAATACGCGCTAAATGTGCCCACCATTTTCTCCAGCAGGAAACTCTGCAATTGGAACTTATAGCTGATGCGGTCCACGGTTACCGCGTTGGACACGTAACCATAGTTGATGGACCGGGCCAAGGTCAGCGTGTGGGTTTTGCGTTCTGAGATCTTCTGGGTCAGCGACAGGGAACCGGAGATGCCGCCGGGCTGGCTGGTGTCCCCATTTGAGCCGTTCCCTAAAAAGTCGTAATTGGTGAAACCCAATGACGCTTCCATTGTGATCGTCTTGGTCAATTGGCCATTTAAGGCACCGCCGATATACCACGAATGGCTGTCACTCTCCAAGTGCTGCTGGTAATAGTTGTAGGTGTAACTCGCATTCAGCTCGGCAGAAAGGGTGTCCGAATAGGCGTAACTCAAGCCGGCCGTGGCCGTATACTGCCACCGGCGCAGAAAGCTGAGCGGCGCTTCCTGCGGGAAAACATCGTAACGGTACAATCCAGCCTTGAGCGACACCTTGTTCATTTCCAGCACCGCGGTCACCCCCAATTGATTCATAAAACGCCCAAAAGCTTTCAAATTGGTAAGCACCTGCCCCGTCGCCGGATTGAAATCCAGGGTGTCCGTCGGTTGCACGGAGTAATTAAATGAGTCGTAAATGGAGAAGGTAAACGGCGGCGCTTTGATGGTGTAGGCCAGCTTCGAATCCGGCGACACTTCTGCGAAATTAGTATAGGAACTCAGCTCCGGATGGAGCAGGTACTCCTCCCACGCAATGCCCATTTGCAAATTGACCGAGTTGTTGTCGTTCAACCGGTCGGTAAAGCCCAGGGTGACCCCGGGGCGCAGGATAATGTCCATCAGGCGGGCCGAATGGGAGTAGTTGATGTTGTCGTTGAACTCGGCCTCGAAGCTGCCTTTGATGTCAATTTCCGCCGCGCCGATTCGCATGGTGGGCGCATGCCCCTCCCCCGGCGGTTCTTGTGCCCGTATCACTTGTATTGGGAGCAGCACAACCATTGCCAAGAAGATCCAACCATGGCTCATTCTTCGAGCGAATTCACCCCAGTTCTTGACCGGCAATCTCCCGCATCTACCTATGGCATGGCCTGACTCCTTCATGATATAGTGCAAACCCCCCAGGCAAGTATTGCCCCTTCGCCCGTTAGGAACAACGGGAGACGGATGAATTGAGCGCGTGGGCAAGAATGCATTTGCTTCTGGGTGGAAAACCTTATAGAACTATTCATTATATATTGAGGATTTCACTTTAATCAAGCAAGTCCTAGCAAAAAAGTGCGCCCATTTTTACAAATTTTTACCATTAGAATTACTGCGTTTAGTGCCGATATGGCTTATGTTTCACCAACCTATCGGAGCAAAATGAAAAAGCCTAACCTATATTCGTTAGTTATCACCTTGGTTTCGTGGTTGGCCGCGTGGCCGGGCTCCGCCGTTGCGGCGGCCACGCCGGATGCCAGCCTCACCAGCAATGTTCCAGCGGCGGCATCCACCAACACGGGTGAACTGGCTCTGGTGGTCACGCCGGATGTCCTTTCCACCACCAACCGGGTTATCAAGATCAACGTGGCCCGTTGGCTCAACGGGGCGCGCTTGGTCGTGCCCCAGACTAATGGCGACATGACTGAACTGATCTACGACGATTACATCAAGGACCAAAAGGCCAGAGCGGTGGATCCCAAAATGCCGTTGACCCAAATGTCCCTGTTGGACGAGGACGCCACAGTGCAAATTCCCTTCAAGCAAGGTGAAACCAGCGTAATCATAGACATCGGTGCACCACGCACGGTGGAGCGCTTTGGCTTTTTCAGTTTTACCGCCGCCGGTTCAGTGGACATTTTCTCCAGTTCCTCCTCGGAGATGCTTAAAATTGACAGCAGTTCCTGGGCGGCGACCAATATTCACCAAGCGTTTGCCTCACGGCGAATTGTCAATGTGGACCTCAAAGGTTTGAACGCCCGCTTCGTCAAATTCGTTTTTAAAATGAACGCGACTGGCAGTATCGGCCCGCTCGCGCTCTTCGGCTCCTTTGAGATTAAGAAGCCCGTCACCCCGCCGGAGCAGAGAAACAAAGACGGGACGCCCAAATCCATCAAACCGGACGACTTGGTGGAATTCGACTACGCCCAACTGGCTTATGGGTCCAAAGTTTCCCACGTCTTGGGCGGCGATGTCAACGACGCCCAAAATGTGCTGGTGAGCGATCCGGAGAAAAGCCTCGTATTGGGTTTGCTCACTGCTCCCGGCCCCGAGGCGACCCCCGCCACCCCGGGAACCACCCCCACTCCAACCGTGGCCGACAGCGACAAATCCAATGTGAAGATGGAGAATGTCTTTATCGTGGATATGGGGTCCAAACGCGATATCAGCAAAGTCAACCTGCTCTTCAACACTTCCGGCAATGGCTCCTTTCAGTTCTACTTCTTGACGACGCTGCCCACCAAACCCAAACCCGGCGCCACTGCGCTTGATGAATATTTGCTCCACCCGCCCATTCTCCTCGCCTCGACCTCTTTGTCCATGGTCGAAGCAGTGATACTGGGCCAGGATTCCACCCCGCCGCCCACCGCGGCCGTGATTGACTATCTGCCAGCCGACTTTTTCAATGCCAATAAACCCGCCATGTCCCAAACCATCAATGGCACGGGGGACAATTCCCGCATTTCCCAATCCTTCGACAGTGCCCAGAATTTCCGCTACGCACTGGTACGTTGGATTCCCGAAACCAACAATCAGCCGCCGGTGGAGGTCTTTCGCGTGAACTTAATTGGCAAGGTGACTATCGACGACTTCGGCAAAGCTTCTTCTGACATGGTTCTCGCAACGAACGAAGCCAATCCCGGTAATGGCCTTGTCCAACCGGTGAATCCGAAACCGACGACTACGCCGGCTTCGCAGAATCCCAATCCCCCGGGCAACGTTGGCGGTGGCGGCGGCGGCGGCGGCGGTGGCGGTGGTGGCAATCCCCCTTCCGATCCTCCTCCCTCGCCCACCCCAACGCTTCCGGTTAGTTCCTAAGTTACCGGAGGATCGTGCTGACGGCAGCCACCCGCTCCGCCCGAGTTGTTCCATTCCGTACCGCCCGGGAGATCAAATCCTCCCGCGCCTAAGCTATTGCTTTTTCGTACCACTCGGCGACTTGCGCCCAATTGACCACATGCCAAAAGGCCCCGATGTAATCTGGCCGGCGGTTCTGATACTTCAAATAATAAGCGTGCTCCCAAACATCCAAGCCGAGAATTGGGTCGCCGTAAACCTCCGCCACGCCCTTCATCAACGGGTTATCCTGGTTCGGCGTCGATGTAATGACCAGAGATTTGTCCGGTTTCACGACGAGCCAGGCCCAACCGCTGCCAAAACGCGTCGTCGCAGCCTTGCCAAAGGCTTCTTTGAAGGCATCGAAGCTGCCGAAGGTTTTGTCAATCGCCGCCGCCAGCGCGCCAGTCGGAGCCCCGCCAGCTTTTGGGCCAATGGCCTTCCAGAACAGCGAATGGTTGGCGTGGCCGCCACCGTTGTTGCGCACCGCGCCGCGGATGGCCTCGGGTACCTTTGACAGGTCGCCAATCAAATCGTAAATGCACTCCGGCGCGGCGACGCCCGCATCCGCCAGCGCCTTGTTCACGTTGGTGACATAGGCGTTGTGATGCTTGTCGTGGTGAATCTCCATCGTGCGTGCATCAATGTGCGGCTCAAGGGCGTCGTTGGCGTAAGGCAGGGCGGGAAGAACGTAAGGCATGGTATATTAAGTTGAAGGTTGAAAATTGCCGGTGGCAGGAAGATAACAAAAGGTTCTTTTCGTGCCGCGTCAATCCTGCACCGTTACGGTCTATACCCCAGGTCAAAAGCCAACTCTATCGCTGCCCCCGCTCGCCGCTCCCAACTTCCAGCTTTCAACTTCCAATTTCTCTCTCTACCCTCTCCCGATGCGATCCTTTGCGGCAGCCTGTATTGTCTTCGTTGGTGGCTTCGCCATTATGGTACTTGAAATCATTGGCACCCGGTTTCTCGCGCCCCATTTTGGCACATCCTATTACGTCTGGGTCAACCAGATCGGCCTCGTCATGGTTGCACTGGCACTCGGCTACTACCTCGGTGGAATTCTGGCTGATCGTTGGCGGCGGCTTGGATATCTGGCCTATTTACTTTGGCCTGCTGGCATATTTACCTTTTACATCCCCCATTTTGCTGACGGGCTGATCAATGCCGTTAGCACGCCTGCCGGGGAGGAATTAACGCCCCTGCGACAAACCCTTGACCCCGTTGTGGGCAGCGCTGTCGTCTTTCTCCTTCCCTGTGTGCTGTTGGCCATGCTTTCGCCCTACGTGACCCAGATTTGTGCGCGCAATATGGCCCAGGTAGGCCGCGCCAGCGGACTGATATTCGCCGCCAGCACCGTCGGCAGCATCGCCGGCGTTTTTGTCTCCGGATACATCCTTTTGCAAACAGCGACCCTCACCATGATTTTTTACGCCACCGGCAGCGCAATTATGGCCTTGGCGGCCGCGTGCGTTGCGTTAAACAGTTGGCTCCTGCCGCCATCCCTCCCCACCCCATCCGTCCCCATTCCCAATGAGCAATAAGCCTCTCGCCCTCACCGCCAGCCTCCTCGCGGTTCTGGCCGCTGCCCCGCCCGCCATCGCCCAAAACAGCGGCATCACCGAAACCGACATCGTTTACACCGGGACCTCGCCTTATCACAACATCGCCGTGGTGGACGAATCCGGCATCCGCACCCTCTATTTCGACGACACCATGGAGTCGCGCATGGAGGTCAAAAACCCCTATGCCGGTGCCTTTGAATACACCGATTATTTCCAAACCATCTGGTTGTGGAAACCGGACATCAAAAGCATTCTCATGATGGGCCTCGGCGGCGCCAGCACCCAAAAGGCCATGGCCCATTATCACCCGGAGGTGACCATGGAAACGGCCGAGATTGACCCCATGGTCGCCGAGGTCGCAAAGAAATACTTCAGCTACGTTTTAGGCGACAAACAAAAGCTGACCGTCATTGACGGCCGCCAGTTCCTGTTGCACTCGAAAAATAAATACGACGCCATCCTGATGGACGCCTACACCCAGGGCCGCTATGGCGCCAGCATTCCCTACGAACTGGTAACGAAAGAATTCTTTCAGCTCACCAAGGACCACCTCGCACCCGACGGCGTCCTCGCCTATAACATCATCCAAGTCCTCAAAGGCTACAATACCAGCGACATGGTCGCCTCCATGTACCGCACCATGAAGGAGGTCTTCCCCCAGGTGTACATCTTCAACGCCCAGACCAGTCTCAATACCGTCATGGTCGCCACGCTGAAAAAAGACGCCCTTTCCCATGACGCTCTCAAAAAAATTGCGACCGACATGGTTTCCACCAAGAAAATCACCTTCCCAAGTTTCCTGGAACGCCTGGATAATTTTCAGGCTGATCCACCGCCAAATTACCGGACGTCCCCCTTGCTCACCGACGATTTTGCCCCGGTCGAAAGCCTCACCGGCCCCAGCGCCAACAACGTCAAGCCCGCCGCCAGCGGCGCCGCCAAACCGGCCGCCGCCTCCGCGACACCCGCTGCTTCCACCGCCAAACCCAAAACCACCAGCGCCACCACCCCATGAAAATCCGCCGTTTTCTGCCGCTGCCCGTCTTCGTTGGGTTCGTGCTCGCCGCCCTTGGCGCGGACAGCCCTGCCCCACCGCCGAAATTGACGCTGCCCTGGCCCGACACCACTGAAATTCTGCTTTGGCCCAACGGCGCACCCGGCTCCGAAGGCGTGACCGCGAAGGAGAATTATGCGCCACCCACGGCTCGTAGTCCGCACGGCCATCTTACCCAAATCCACTATCCCTCGGTCTACGTCTTCCCCGCGCCAAAGGACAAAGCCACCGGCGCCGCGGTTCTCGTGTGCCCCGGTGGCGGCGGCAATACCCTGACCGTGGATCACGAGGGCCGCGATATCGCCAAATGGCTCAATAGCATTGGCGTCTCTGCCTTCGTCGTAAAATATCGCCTGTGGAGCACACCGGGTTTTCCCAATTACAAAGTCGAAACTGCCATCGGCGATGCCGAACGCGCCGTGCGCCTCGTCCGCAGCCGCGCTGCCGACTGGGGTGTGGACCCGAAACGGATCGGCCTCATGGGCTTTTCCGCTGGCGGCACCGTGGTTGCCTACGAAGGCGTGCAATTTGACACCGGCAAAGCCGACGCCCCAGACCCCATTGACCGCGTCAGCTCCCGTCCGGATTTTACGGTCCTCGTTTACACCGGCCAGATGACCGCGCCGCTGGTGGTGCCCAAGGATGCTCCGCCGGTCCTGCTCGTTGGTTCCACGGAGGACAGTGTCCACGCACTCAATTTGATCAAGGTATACAACGCCTATCTTGACGCAAAAATTCCCGTGGAGCTTCATCTTTACAACGGCGGGGCGCACGGCTTCGCCCTCGAACCCACCGACCTGCCCGTCGGCACATGGAACGACCGCTGCAAAGACTGGCTGGTGGATTTGAAAGTGCTGCCGAAGAAATAATCCCTGATGAAATCTGGCCGATTATTTTCGGGATTTCTTTCGCTGGCGGTGTGCGCCGCGTTTCTGCCGGGTTGCGCCTCCGGTCCCGTCAGCGACCCGACTGCCTTCTACCGGAGCCTCGGCAATACCAAGGGCACCCTCAAGGAGGGTCGTTATTACTCTCCGGACGACAATTTTTCCTGCGCCCTGCCCGAACTTATTGACGCCGGTGCTTCGGTCAAAGACGTTTCCGGACGTGGCGAACGTGGCCGCAGCGGCACCGTAACGTTTCAAAATGACCTTGGCCTGCTTCTCCGCGTAGATTGGCTGGAAATTCCAGAAAGTGAACACCCCGTCGCGCCGGATCCCGCCTTTGACCGGAGCACCGAAGAAAGCTACGCGCTCCTGCTGTTCAACCAATATAAGCAAGTGTCGCCCGCCGCCTCCCTCGTCACCCACGAATTCCTTTCCGACCCCGGCGAGGAAAAATTATTTGTCACCTCCCTGCTTCCCGGCGGCTCCACGCTGGTGGATAAGAGCACGGGCCGACGCCTCGATGCCTACCGCGCCTCCCTGATTTTCCGCCAGGGCGGCTGGGTCTACTGCCTCTCCACCCAATCCACCCATCTCCCCAAACAAGCCCCCGCGCCGCTCAATTCCACCCTCGCCCAGCTAAAGCAAACCCTCCAGGTCTTTCGCGGCGGATTTCAGTTTCAATGAGTCACCCCGGCCAAGGCTTGAAATCTCTCATCTAATTCCGCATAATCACGAAAACTAAGATGAAATCGAGCCTCATCGCCAGTTCCAAACCCGCCAAAGCCGGCTCATATATCACGATTGACCCGGACACGCTCGGTGGCGAGCCCGTCTTTCGGGGTACGCGCGTACCCGTCGCCACGCTGTTTGATCATCTCGAAAGCAGCTGCTCGCTGGAAGAGTTTTTAGAGAATTTTCCTTCAGTTAACCGTGCCGCAGCCGTTGGCGTGCTCATGTTGTCTCATAAATCCGCCATTGAAAAGGTCCGACGGTGAAAGTCTTGGTGGATGAATGTGTGCCACTTAAGCTGGTGCGATTGCTGTCGGGCCACAGGTTTATTCGCTATGGGTTCAATACCCCGAAGCTTGCTTCGGCTTAGCGGGATGGGA
>CAZLPS010000083.1:0-18740 GCA_964561455.1 uncultured Opitutales bacterium | reverse complement strand
CCGTTGTCACCGGCGGCACGCGCACCGGCGACATCGCCTTCGGCGGCAAATCCGTCACCACCACAGAAATGGGCGCCGCCATTCTGGCCAAGCTGTGAAACGTTTAATGCTTAATGTTTAAGTCTTAACGCTCAAGTAAAGCGCCACCTCAAAAACGCCCGCACTATCGGACGAGCCTTTCGTACTTAAACGTTAAGCGTTAAACATTAAATTTTAAACGTTCCTTATGACGTCCTCTGAAATTCGCCAGTCGTTCCTCGATTTTTTCCGGTCGAAACAGCACACCATCGTGCCGTCGTCGTCCCTGCTTCCGGACTCGCCCAACCTGCTCTTTACCAATGCGGGCATGAACCAGTTCGTGCCGATCTTCCTCGGCGAGCGCAAGGCGGATGTCTCGAAATGGGCCGGCGCCATTCCCTCGCTCGACACCCGGGCCGCCGACACCCAGAAGTGCATCCGCGCCGGCGGCAAGCACAACGACCTCGAAGACGTCGGCCTCGACACCTACCACCACACTTTCTTCGAAATGCTCGGCAACTGGAGCTTTGGCGACTATTTCAAAAAAGAAGCCATTGACTGGGCCTGGGAACTCATCACGGAAGTCTGGAAATTTCCCAAAAACCGCCTCTACGCCACCGTTTACAGTCCCGACAAATCCAAAGGCGACCCCAGCGAATTCGACCAAGAAGCTTGGAATCAATGGGCCGCGCATTTTCGCGCCGCGGGCCTCGACCCGAACGTCCACATCGTCAACGGCAACAAGAAAGACAATTTCTGGATGATGGGCGACACCGGCCCCTGCGGCCCGTGCAGCGAATTGCACGTGGATTTGACCCCCGACGGCGACACCAAGGGCGCTCTGGTCAATAAAGGCGACGCCCGCTGCATCGAAATCTGGAATCTCGTCTTCATCCAGTTCAACGCCAACCCCGACGGCACCTTCTCCCCACTCCCCGCCAAACACGTGGACACCGGCATGGGCTTCGAGCGCGTGACTTCAATCATGCAGGGCACGAAGAATTTCGCGGATTTCAAAGACGCCAAGATTTCGAATTACGAAACGGACATCTTCCGGCCAATTTTCGATGAGATTGAAAAACTTAGCGGGAAGAAGTATTGCTCCACGCTACCGAAAACGGGCAGCACCGGGGACACTGAACAGGAGAAGATTGACGTGGCGTTTCGCGTCATCGCCGACCACATCCGCACCCTGAGCTTCGCCATTGCCGATGGAATTCTGCCCGGGAACAACGACCGGAATTATGTTTTGCGCCGCATTTTGCGTCGCGCGGTACGCTATGGGCGAACCCTCGGGTTCCACGAGCCGTTCTTTTTTAAATTGGTGGACGTGCTGGCGGTTAACATGGGCGATGTATTCCCCGAGATTCGCAAGAAGCAGCAGAACGTCAAAGACGCAATTCGATTGGAGGAGGGAACGTTTAATCGAACTCTAGAAACGGGTCTAGCAGTCTTCGAAGAGGTCATAACTGGTATAAACAATTTGGGTAACCGCATTCAGACAGTCCAAAAAGCTTTGGGTTATCACATTGCTGGCGGCGCCAATGCAATTGCTTTAATCAAGAATGAATTTATGCGCCTGGGTCCTGCTAAGAGTATTCGACTGGAACAAGCTGGCGGGGACGAACACCAAATCGGCATTGGGAATGGGATTGATGAGTTGGTCAGGAAAGATGAGTTTCAGCGAGTTGAAGCCGAACAGCTGATTGTGAACTTTAGGAACTATGGAACAAAGATATCCGGGAAATGTGCATTTCTACTATATGACACTTATGGCTTTCCGCTTGACCTCACTGAGTTAATTGCGCGTGAACGTGGATTTACTGTAGATATTGCAGGATTTGAAAAGTATATGGAAGAGCAACGCGCCCGTGCCCGCGCCGCACAGAAGAAAACCATCATCGAGCTTTCCCAAATCGAAACCAAAACGCCGACCCATTTCCTCGGCTACGACCACAACCACACCGGCGCGGACGTCCAGGAAGTCGTCGCGGTCAAGGACAAGACGGTCGTCGTCGTGAACAACTCCGTTCTCTATGCGGAAATGGGCGGCCAGGCGGGCGACACCGGGGAACTCGTTGGCTCAGGGCACACTTGGCGCATTACCAACACCCAGAAATCCGGCAACACCTGGCTGCATTTCGTCGAGAACGGTGACGGATTGGCCGCTGGCCAGCACGTGACTGTCAAGGTGGATGGCCCGCGCCGCGCCGCCATTGAGCGCCACCACACCGTCACCCACCTCCTCCACTGGGCGTTGCACGAGGTCGTCAGCCGCGACGCCACGCAAAAGGGCTCGTCCGTTGGCCCCGATAAACTGACTTTTGACTTCAACAGTGCCGCTCTAACCCCGGCGCAGGTTTCGGAGATTGAACAGCTGGTCAACGCCCGTGTGCGCGAAGACGCCTTGGTGGCCTGGGGCGAATTCAAGTTTGCCGACATCAAGAGCCGCCCGGAGGTCATGCAGTTCTTCGGCGACAAATACGGCGATGTCGTCCGCGTCGTGCAAATTGGCGGTCACGCCGACAAGGATGCCCACGGCAAGTTGCATCCGCGCCTCGACGGCTACTCCATGGAACTCTGCGGTGGCACCCACGTGCGCAAGACCGGCGACATCGGCCTCTTCAAAATTTTGCATGAAAGCGCCATCGCCGCCGGCGTGCGCCGCATCGAAGCCGTCGCCGGCGAAGCCGCCGTGGCCGCAATCAAGCAATTGGCGCAGGAAGCCCACGATTTGGAAAAGGCGATCGTGGACGCCGGCGGCAAGGTCGCGGGCGAAAGCATCAGCCTCACCGCCGACCTGCCGGGCATCAAGACTGCCCAGGCGCTCGAACAACGCGTGCGCGACCTCAAGGAGGCCCTCGCCGCACAGAAAGCCGCCCTCGAAAAGGCCCGGCGCGCCGAGCAGCAGAAGAACGCCGCGGGTCTGGCCGAACAACTGGCGGCGGCAGCTAAAGAAAAAGGCGCCTTGAAATTTGTTGTCACCACGGTGGACGCCCCCGCCGGCGCCCTGCGCGACATCGCCATGCAAATTGGCAAACAAATCGGCCCCGGCGTGGTCGTCCTCGGCAGTGCCGCCGACGGCAAAGCCGTGGTCGTGGCCCTATGCTCACCGGAAGCCATCGCTGCCGGCCACGCCGCCGGCAAAATCGTCAGCGACCTCTGCGGCCAATTGGGCGGCAAAGGCGGCGGCAAACCCGACTTCGCCCAAGGCGGCGGGAAGGACGGGGCGCAACTGCCTCTCGTCATTAATGCTTTTCTTGAAGGCATCCGATAGCGGTGCCTTCGATGACTGAACCCTATTGTTGTATTGTTGTATTGCTGTATTGTTATATTGTTAAAGACCAACCCAAGCCCATCCCGGCCTGTCCAGCAATCGAACAATTCAACAGTATAACAATACAACAATAGACCCGATGACCACCGCTGAAAAATCCGCCCTTCGCGCCCGTGCGCAAACACTCAAGCCCACGCTCCATGTCGGCAAGGGAGGGATCACGCCCGCGCTTATCAAAGAGCTCGACACGGCTTTGAAGAAAAAAGATTTGGTCAAGGTCCGCTTTACCGAAGGCCGCGAGACCTTGCGCGCGCAGTGCGACGAACTCGCGCTGGGCACAAAGTCGGAATGCGCCGGCGGCATCGGCCGCGTGGCGGCGTTTTACCGGCCGCTCCCCGCAGGTTCGACACCGCGCGGAGAATAAGGCGGCTTTCGAGAATTGGGAGAATTACCGCACGAGATCGGCGATGGGTTTGCCCACCACCGCTGAATAAACCGGCGGCGGTTCCAGTTCGAGTCCGTCCTTGATCGCGGCGGCATGCGACGGGATGGTCACCGTGGCGGGCGCGAGGCCCGGGCGGGTGGCCGTCAAGGTGATGTTGCCCGGTGTGGTCGTCGAGCGGATGGCCACCCGATTGATGCCGCATTCCGTGCTCAGGAAGAGATTGTTCGTTGATTCAAGTTGGTCGCTGCAAAAACCGCCGCGCCAAACGGATGGACCCTCACACTTGAAATCCACGCGCGCCTCATCCGTCGGGCAGCGGTTGCCCGCGGCATCCACGACTTCGAAGTCCACCAGCACCACGTCGGACCCATCCGCCTGCAGGCCTTGCGGTCCGCTGTGCACCGTAAGCTTGATCGCCTTCGGGTCACCGGCCGTTTTGAGTTCCTGTTGCGCGACAACCTGGCCGCCCTTGGTCGCCACGGCTTTGAGGGTCCCCGGCTCGAACGTGATGTCGGGGAAGGCGTAGACGTAACCCGTGTAGGCGAGCATGCGGTTATCGAACGGATCCACCGGGCTACAGGCGGTCTTTTGCACGCCCAGCGACTTGCCGTTGACAAATAACTCGACCTGGTCGCAGAGCGTGGCCGCGACATACATGGTCTTCTTGGTGCCGGCCGGATAATTCCAGTGGCCGATGATGTACAAGTCGGGCGCGGTGTTTTGCATCACGCGCGTGACGTAGTACACGGGCTTGGCCAGGCGCACCCCGTCGGCCTTGCCACTGACGCGCAAGACCTGGCTGCCGTCCTGCCGCCCGTCGGCGTCGGAATCCGTGAAATAAATCGAGGAATAGCCGGACCACTTGGCGTGGGTCGGGTCCGGATTGTCAATGCGGTTGCTGACGAAATTGGTGTAACGACCGGCGGCGGCGAGCGCAAAGGTCTCGGCGGTCCAATGGTAGGTGTCCTGGCCGGCGACCGGGTCGCGGATGACCTGCCCGCCCTTGGGCTTGAAGCCAAAATGCGGCGGCGAGAAATCATCCCAGATGCCGCGGGATGCCTCGTCCCGGAAGTCTTCGGTCTCGATGATGGGGGCTTGGTCCCGGTTTTGGGTGCTGTAGGGTCCGCCGAGCATGACGCCGAAGAACTCCGTGACGGCGACGGCGCCCGGATCACGGAGCGAGCGGCAACCCATGATGCGGCCGCCGTGCGGGTCCAATTCGTGCCGCAGGTCCACCATCTGCTTCATGTGCTGCGCAGCGACCCCCGTGTTGCCCGCCTCCCAGAAGAGGATGCTCGGGTTGTTGCGGAAAAAGATAATCGTGTCGCGCATGACCTCGAGGCGCTGGTCCCACTGGCGCCCGTTGGCGTCCTGTTCCTTGTCGCCCGCCGGGCAGACGTTCGCGATGCCGAAGCGGTCGCAGGCCTCGACGTCCGCGCGCTGCGGGGCGACGTGCATCCAGCGGACGTAGTTGCTGTTGCTGGCGCGCATCAGTGCGGCGGTGTAATCGTGCATCCAGTCCGGATAAGCGCCGCCGAGGCCCGGCCAGTCATCCGCGGAGCGTTGGGAGAATCCGGTCAGCCACACAAAATGGTCGTTGAGCCACACCCCGCCGGTGCCGGTGCCGCCCTTGTATTCCGCCTTGCGGAAACCCGTCTGCGTCTTGCACACGTCCACCACCTTGCCGCCGACACTCAGAACCGAATAGACGTCGTAAAGATAGGGGTCATAAGTATCCCAGAAGCGCGCGCCAGCAAGATTGCCGGTGACCGTGAGGGTGCCGGTTTGACCGCTGCCAAGGTCGGCGCTTTTGCCGTCAAACTTGGCCCGCACGATGCCGTCGGCATCCACCACGACGGTGGAGAGCGCGATGCCCGCCGAACTGCCCGATTCATTGCGCACTTGGGCCTCGACCGTAATGTCGGCAGTTTTGTTCTTCACATCCATGTTCTGCGGGTAAATGTACACGCCCGTGGTCTGCAAGTTTTCGTAGAGCGGGAGGGTCTGGTAAATCTTGCCCATGACGATGAGCTTGGCATCGCGGTTAAGACCGCCGAAATTGGGATTGAAGTCTTTCACGTTCCACTGGAAAGCCGTGCCCGTAGCTTCCTCGACATAGGTGGTGCGATTATCCACCTGCACCGCGAGGACATTGTCCTGGCCGCCGAATTTGACGAACTTGGTGACGTCGAAACCGACGGCGGTCACGCCGTTCTCATATTTGCCGATCGGCTGGCCATTGAGAAAAAAATGCCCCGCCTGGCGCATCCCGTCAAATTCCAGGAAGACCATTTGGCCGTCGGCGGAGGTGGGCAGCTTAAAATGCTTGCGATACCAGCCGACGCCGAGCTGCTCGGTCTGGTCGCCGCCGCCATGGCTGATGTACGCCCGGTAGCTGTCCGTTTCATTCCAAGTATGCGGCAGGCTGACGCTGGCCCAGGCGGAATCGTCAAAATTCGCCTGATCGGCGCCGGTCTGCTCGCCGAAGACAAATTTCCAGCCGGGGTTGAAATTATAGACCGCGCGTGGCGAGGCGGGCGCGGTGAATTTGGCGCCAACGGCGATGGAGTCCACTGTCGCGGCGGAGGCGGGCAAACAGGCACCCGCAGCAACCAGCAGCAAAACGAGCGGGCGCGTGAATTGGGCCGGCCAGTGGAACAAATTCTGGGGAATATTCATGGGCGTAAGATGCTGAGGTAGAATCACCGTTAACCAGGGAAAATTGGGTTCACCAAGCTACGGATGGCCGGGCTTGCGCACAAGAGCTTAGAAACGCAAGTTACGGCATTTTTGCGCAAAGCTGCCGACGGATGTAATTCGTGAACGTGTTGCTGCGAAGCAAAAAGACAGGCTGCCTTTCAAGTGCAGTGCCTTGACGCCGCTTTTCTTCAGCGGCTGGTTTAACGAACAAGTTTGAAAGCGGGGTCAAGCCACCGCACTCCAAAAAAACTACTTTGTGGCGGAAGCGGCGGCCGGGGCCGGAGTGGCTGTACCAGCGGGGGTGGCCGCGTCGGCCGGAGCGGCGGGCGCGGGCGGCACGGCGTAATCACCCAGGGGATGCACAGCGAGAAGTTCCGCCGGTGTCCACGCGCCTCGGTTGCCGAGATCGGTGCGGGTTTGCGTTACCAGCGCCGGGTCCACTTCCACATCATTATTGCCCCAAGTGGCGCGCACGTAGGTCAGCACGGCGGCGATATCCACGTCTTTCATGGTCTTGCCCACATTGGGCATCGAGCCATTGGGAACGGACTTCTGGTTGACGACGATGGGCCCGCCCATGCCGGCAAGCACGATTTTAATCGCACGGGCGGGATTCCCGACGGGCCACGGCGAACCCGCCAGCGGCGGATAGGCGCCGTCCTTGCCCAAACCGTCGGGCTGGTGGCAGGTCATGCAATTGTCCTTATAAACGCGGGCGCCGAGCTTCATCATATCCACTGGCCCCACCTCGCCGCTGCCCGGCGACCAGTTTTCATTGTACACATCAGAATGGAACGCACCGGAGTGGGTGGCGATGTAGATGCCGTTCACATACACCAGCACGCAACCGAGGAAGATCAGAAAAATGGGAATTAGCGAAAAGCCTTCCTTCGGCTCCTCCTTGTCGCGCATCAACCGGTCATGCATGGCTTGCAGGGCCGAATCGCCAATGCCGTCCACGCCGCCAGCGAGACCGCCCGGCGCGGAATGCGGGCCGGAGGGATTGGTTGGGTTAGTGGCGAAGTCACTCATGGGGCGAAGGCAGCTTCGGGCAATTCGTAGTCGAGCTTGAGGCTGCGCAGGTAGGCGACGAGGGCCTCAGCGCGCGCGGTGGGCACCACTTCCGTGCCCGCAGGCAGGCGGGCCAACTCGGAATCCGGAAGACCCTTTAACGCGTTGGGTGAAGGCTGGTCGCCCTTTTTCTGCACAGAGAAAAGGAAACGGAACGGCGGCATCATGGACCCGGACCGCTCGATTTGGGGGTTGTAGAGGTGCAACATCAGCCAGCTTGGATCGGTACTGATGCCACGGGAACCGACATCAGCCAAGTCCGGGCCATTGCGAAGGAAGCCCAGGAGAGGGTGGGTTTGAAAGACGTAATCACGCGCCACGGTACCGCGTTTGGCCCAACCCCGGGCGATGTCCGGCTTGATGAAGACGGGCTCAACGACGGACTTTCCATCCTTGCCCGTAATTTTCCGGGAAAGGAGTATTTCGCCGCTTTCGGGCCGGGTCTGCTGGGTGTGGCAATAGATGCAACCTTCCGCGATGTATACTTGGCGACCCTGTTCGGCAACGCCGGGAGCAACCTTGGGATAGGCGGGATCGCCGTCTGCGGTGGCTGCGGGTTGAAGGCCGCCGAGTTGCACGTTGGAGCCGAGAATCAGACCACACCACGGCGCGACAATCAGGAGGAGAATGCCGCAATACAAGACGGAGAGATTTTTCACCGGGCAACACCTCCCGCCGGGAGCAAGCCCGAGCGCTGGACCCAAGACCAGATACATTCCCACGCCGCCAGTGCGGCCATCCAGCCAAAGTTGGCAAAAAAGACCAGTTGCCCGACGACAATCAATGCCGCCGCAGCGACCCGCACGTCATTCAACATCCCGACCCCCTTCACGGCAGCCATGACTTCCACATCCGGATTGTTGAAATCGGCTCCCTGCTGCCAGCCAAAGAAATAGAGGGCGAGCACAAGTACGGTGATACCGAGGGCGGAAGCCCAGAAATGCGCCTTGATCAGAATCGCCGAAGGCCATTCGCGGCCCAGCAGGCGGGGAAGGATGTAATACATCGCGGCGAACATCGCCATCGAGAAGAAGGCAAAAAACAGGTTGAGCCCATGGCCGAGCGTGAATTGCGTGAGGTTCGTCACGATGCTCTCGCTACGAAGAGAAGCCCACGCGCCTATAAATCCGGCCAGCACAGCGGCCCCGGCGCCAAACAGGGCGAAGCGCAAGACGGGGCTGGACCAGACTTCGCGCGGATGTTTCAGCGCGGGCACGAGCAGGTTCATCGCAAAGATGATGACCGGCACGATCAGCATCACATTGCCGACGATGCCGACGGTCTGCAGCCACACCGGCACCGGCCCGTAAACAAGGTAGTGCGGCCCAGCCCAGCCAGCGACCATCACGAGGGTCCAAAAGCCAAACAGGGAAAGGTAATAGACGAAAATCGGTTTACCCAGAATCTTGGGCAACAAATAATAAATCACGGCCAGAGCCACGGGCGCGAAAAACAGCCAGAGCAGGCTGTTCACATACCAGGCATCAACAATGGACTGGACGACGCCGCGCGCGGGCAGGAAGAAAATCATCATTTCGGCGGTGAAGCCAATCCACGGGAACAACAGCAGCGCGGCGAGCAGAAACCATTGCGAGACATATACCGACCCGGCCTGGCGCTGGTGAAAACTCAACACCCCCCACATCGCGATCAAGACGTAGCTGAAGCCCAGCAGAGGTGCGACCTGGGGCGGCATATCGAGCATCGGCACGGAAGTGGACCCTTCGAGGAAGATGCCACCGACGCCCCATAAAATGGCGAGGTTCCAAAACAGCCACGCGACGTACAACACGCCCAAATGCTTGACCTGGGTGCGGCACAACCGAGCCATCAGCCATAGCGACACGCCAAAGGCCACCTGGCAACCCCAGCCATAAAGCAGGATGTCCATTGCGGCGGGGAACACGCGGCCGTAGGTCAAAAATTCACAACCGCCCAAAAATTCGGGGTTCACCATCTTGATGGCGGAAATCAGGGCAAAAATAAGCCCGAGCACCAGCCAGCCCACGGCGCTGCCGAAAAACAAGCCCACCGGCACACGCAACGATGCATCCACCTGCCCAAGCTGAACCGGCTCCGATTGGGTGGAATCGGTGCGCGGGTCAATTTCCTTAATCAGTGATTCGCAACAGCACATGCGGACGCGGACAACGCGTACAAACAGTTTGGATGAATAAAATTATTTAGCCGGGGCGGCGGAAGCTGCGGCCGGCGCGGCCGAACCGGCGGGCGCGGCGGTGCCGGCGGCCGGCGCCGTGGCGGCGGGAGGGAGCGGAGCCGGCGGCGTGAACCCGGCGGGCGAAGCGGCGAGGGACAGGCGGGCCGGAGCCTCGGGGAGGCCGCGGGTGGCGGCGTCCAGTTTCGCGGCGGCAAGCGCCATGGCATCCTTCACCGGAATGCGGTAAAGGTTTTTGTCCTTATCCACGACCGAGTAATTGTTGTACAGGTCGGCTTGCGCGGCTTGCACGTCGGCCAGGATTTTCTTGCGATTGGCCACGACATCGGCATCCACCACTTCCTTGGGACGCGACGTGTAATAGGCAATGCCCAGCACCGCCATCATGATGACGATGCTGCCGAACACACCCGCCGCGGAAAAGATCCAGCGGGGCAGCGTGGGCTTGGGCGGAGTATCGTCGTGGTCACTCATGATAATTCAGTGATTCCTCGATGCGCGGATCGTGAATGGGAATGGCTTCCGCCTTCGTCTGGGAACGGAAGTAGGCCCAGGCGCAGATGCCGCCAATGCCGACCAGCGCAGCCAGATCCCAGATGGACGGACGGAAGCCACGGACCTGGTAATGAAGGATGTTCTTGGCGCTGCTGTCCGCAATTTTTCCCGGCAGGATGTTGAAATAAAGGTCGAGGATATGGAAGCACAGCACCCAGGCGGCGACGCAGGGCAGCAGGCGGCGATTGACCTTCGTGTGGTAGTTCAGCAGGAAGAAAAACGGGATGAAGAAATAGCCAAAGATTATCGCGAGGCTGACCCACCACCAGGAGTTGTGCGCCCATCCCGCCGTCAACTCCCGGAGATTGTACCAGAAAGTTTCCTCGGGAATGTTGGCGTTGTAAATGAGGAAATATTGGCAAAAAGTCACATAGGCGTAGAACACCGTGAAGGTAAGGGCCAGGCAGCCGAGCAGGTATTGGTGCGCGCGGTTGTAGATGCCGTAGAGCGGGCGACCGGGCTTGGCGCTCATGAAATAGCAAATGATGATCGTCGCGGCGATGCCGCAGCGCATCGAGGTGGCGAAGAACCACACTCCGTACATGGTCGAAAACCACGTATAGGAAAGGCTCATGAAAAAGTCGAAGGCGGCAAAGGTCAGCGACAACGGCACCAAAAATGCGCCCGCCGCCGCGAAGCGCCGGGGCCAAATGGCGTGGGAGGCGTCCGGTTGCCGGTCCATGGCAAACGAGTGCTTGCGAAACAAGTGCGAAAGGCCCCAAAACACCGACAAATATATTGCCAGTCGGACAAGGAAGAACGGCAGGCTCAGAAAAAAGGCCTTGTGGATGAAGAGCGGGTCTTCGCCAATGGTTTCACCGGGCTTGCCGACGAGCGGCTGGGACGGGTCGAGCCACTGCCAAAGGAGGCCGATTTTGTCGTGGCCAAAAACGCCGAGGGCCAGCAGCAACAACGGCAGAAAGCAAAGAGCCAGCCAGGGAATTACGGCCAAACCATGCTCCATCTGGCGGCGAATGACAATCGGCCAGCCCGCATCGAAGAGGTAGAACATGACCGTCAGCATCAGCAGGCCGACGAACATCGAGAACCAAAAGCCGAAGCCAATCAGGTAACCGATAAAGGGCCGCACCGGATCGTCCGCGTTGCCGCCAAAGAACAGCCCCGCCAACGCAATGGCCAGGCCGACGACCCCGATGATGAGCGCGCGGGTTGCCGCCGGGTTGCCCGTGCCGCCCGAAGCGGCACCGGTCAGGGAGGGAGATGCAGCGGAAGAGTTCATAGGCCAAGTTTGGCGCGTTCCGCCGCCGGGATGTTATCCGCTGGGGCGTTGCCGGCGAGTTGGAGGGCGCGGACGTAAGCAACGACGGCCCAGCGCTCCGCCGGAGTGATGCGGTCACCATAGGGGCCCATCTTGAGGTGGCCGTAGGTAATGGTGGTGAAAATGTCTCCTTCGGTCTTGGCCATTGTGTCCTTGTCCGTCAAGTCGCGCACGGGCATCTTGTAGCCCATCTTGGTCACGCCATTGCCGTTGCCGGTGATGCCGTGGCAAACCGCGCAATTAATGTTAAACTTCTGGCGCCCGAGCTCGATGAAGTCTGCCGTCACGTGAACCGGAAAGCCCTTGTAGAATTCACCCTTGGCATCGCGCCCGGTGTAAAGCGAGGGATTCTGCGACGGCGCGTAAGCGAAATCAGGTGAGAATACTTCCCCCATCGCCCAGCCGTAGCCGCGCTGAATGGTGCCGACTGGGAACGGGCGGTCATTGCGACCGTCAGTGAAGAACTGGTTTTCACCCTGGGCCGCATACTTTACCTGCCACTCCATGTCCGGGAAAATGAACAACGGATCGCGGCCTGACTTCGACCCACGCAGGCCAAGGACGGAGACCACCGCAACGATGGCAAAGGCAAATATGGCGAGAAAGTAGCGCATATTATTTGTTTACCAGGTGGATGTTGAAGGCGCCGACCTGTTCAAGGAGCGCGCGGGTTTGGGGCTCATTGTAGAGCGGGTCCGCCGCCTCAATGACCACGAAGAAGGCATTGTCCGAACAGCGCTCGAATTGCTCGCTGTTGAAAACCGCATGGTGGTGCTGGGGCAGGCGGTTCAGCAGGAACTGGCCGAAGAAGGCGCCGAAAGCGGAGAACAAAATTGTCAGCTCATACATCACCGGAAAGGGGTAGATCATGCTCCAGAAGGGCTTGCCACCGACGACGAGGGGGTAATCGTGGCCATTCATAAACCAGGTAATGAGCGCGCCGGTGGTGAAACCGGAGATGCCGCCCGCGAGCACGATCCAAGGCACATGCGACCGGCCAATGCCCATCTGCTTTTCCAGGCCGTGCACCGGGAAGGGCGTAAAGGTGTCCCACTTTTTGAAGCCGGCGTCGCGCAACTTGGCGGAGGCCTCGAAAATGTCGTGGGCGGATTTGAATTCCGCCATCAAGCCAAAGGTGTTTTCACTCATCGGTGGCCTCCTTCTGCCACGGCCATGGGCCGGGCGGCCGAATGGGCGGAGCGTTCATGTCCGGCATCGTCCGGATGGAAATGGGGATCGGCGGCCTGGGTCACATGCTTGATTTCCGCGATGGGCAGCATCGGCAGGAACCGCACAAAGAGCAGGAAGAGCATGCTGAAGAAGCCCATCGTGCCAAAGAAAGTGAAAATGTCCGTGATGCTCGGCGAATAGTAGCCCCAAGCGGACGGCAGGAAGTCATTGGCCAGCGAAGTCACGGTGATGACGAAGCGCTCGAACCACATGCCGCAATTCACAAACAGGCAGATGACGAACACGAGTGCGGTGTTTGAACGCACGCCCCGGAACCAGAACAGCTGCGGCGAAATGACATTGCAGGAAATCATGATCCAGTACGCCCAGGCATACTGGCCGAACGCACGGTTGATAAAGGTGAAGGCCTCATAAATATTGCCGCTGTACCAGGCGATGAAGAACTCCATCGCATAGGCGTAGCCCACCATGCTGCCCGT
Source organism: uncultured Opitutales bacterium (assembly GCA_964561455.1). Taxonomy (GTDB): domain Bacteria; phylum Verrucomicrobiota; class Verrucomicrobiia; order Opitutales; family JABDGR01; genus JABDGR01. The sequence continues at coordinate 5,549 of CAZLPS010000083.1, read as the reverse complement.
CGCCAAAATGATTTTGCACATGCAGTCAATGTGGTGCTGCGTGATCAGTTCATGCAGCTTGAACATCGAGCGCAGCGGCAGCACCAGCGTCAACACCATGGCGAAACCGGAAAAAATCGCGCCTGCCACGAAATAGGGCGGGAAGATTGTCGTGTGCCAGCCCGGGACAATGGCCGAGGCGAAGTCGAACGACACGATGGTGTGCACCGACAATACCAGCGGCGTGGACAAGCCTGCGAGGATGAGGTATGCCATCTCGTAATTGCGCCAGTGCCGCGTCGAGTTGCGCCAGCCCAGGGCAAGGGCACCGTAGAAATATTTGCGCCAAGTCTTGACCGCGCGGTCACGCAGCGTCCCGAGATCGGGAAGCATCCCCATGTACCAGAAGAGCACCGATACCGTGAAATAGGTCGAGACCGCGAACACGTCCCATTCGAGCGGACTGCGGAAATTCGGCCAGATGGCCTGCGACACCGGGATGGGGAACAGCCACCAGGCAAACCAGACGCGCCCGACGTGGAACAGCGGGAAAATGCCAGCGCACATGACGGCGAAAATCGTCATGGCCTCCGACGCGCGATTGATCGCGGTGCGCCATTTTTGGCGCAGCAGGCACAGGACGGCGGAAATCAGCGTGCCGGCGTGACCAATACCGATCCACCACACGAAATTGACAATGTCCCAGCCCCAGAACGTCGGCGGACGCAAACCCCAAACCCCGACGCCCGTCGAAACCAGCCACAACAACCCGAAACCGAGGAAGGTGGCAAGGCCCGCCGAAACGAAAAAGCACACCCACCACCACGTCGGCGCGGGGTCTTCCACAATGCGGCAGATTTTTTCCGTGATCCAGTGGAAATCACGGTTATTCAGCACCAGCGGCTTGCGCGGCAGCACCTTCAAGGGTTGAACCTTGGCGAGCACCGCCGGGCGGTCCGGCGCAGAATGATCAGCAGCGTGCGACATGTTGGGTGGAAATTAGGGAAGCAGGAAGGAATCAGGATTTGGCCGCACCGGCGGCGGCCGATGCTTTGGCGGGCGCGGGCTTGGCAGCTTCGCCCTCGGTTTTGTGCCCGTAGCGCGTATCGTACTCCTGGCGCGACAAGGGCTGTTCCGCTTCACCCGGTCCGGTGATGGCCGGATTGGGATTGCGGATTTTCGCGAGATAGGTGGTGCGCGGGCGGATGTTCAGATAGCCGAGCACCGCGTAATTGCGGTCGGAGCTCTTCGCGATGGAGACCGCGCTCTTGGCGTCGGAGACGTCGCCGAACACGATCGAATCAGTCGGGCAGGCTTGGGCGCAGGCCGGGACCAGCGTGCCATCCGGCACTTTGGTGTCACCGGAATCACGGGCTTTGACGCGGGCATTGATCTTCGCGCCTTCGATGCGCTGCACGCAATAGGTGCACTTTTCCATGACGCCGCGCATGCGCACAGTAACGTCCGGATTTTTCTGCATCCGCGTGAGCTGGCTGGCGTCGGTGTCGTAAAAGTCCGGACCGAGGGGGCCCTTGTAAAATTCGCCGATTTCGCGCTTGTTCCAATCGAAGAAGTTGAAACGGCGGACCTTGTACGGGCAATTGTTCGCGCAATATTTCGTGCCGACGCAGCGGTTGTAGGCCATCGTGTTCAGGCCGGAGTCGTCGTGCAGCGTCGCCATGAATGGGCAGACGTTTTCGCACGGGGCCAATTCGCAATGCTGGCAGGCCACGCTCTGGAAATTAACTTGCGGGTCTTCCGGCAATTGGTCCGCGTCCGCGTAAGCACCGTCCTTGGTCGGCCCGCTGGCAAAATAGCGATCGAGGCGGATCCAGTGCATCTCGCGGCCGCGCATCACCTGGTCTTTGCCGACAATGGGAATGTTGTTTTCGGCCTGGCAGGCGACGAGGCAGGCGGTGCAACCGAGGCACGTGTTCAAGTCAATACTCATGCCCCACTGCTGCGGGGTCGGGAACTTTTCGAGGCCTTCCGGCGTATTCCACACCGCGACGTTGGGCATGGGCTTGTTGTTGGCCGGAGTCTCATACATGGACGCCCCTCGTGGAATCTGCGTCGCCTTGTCCTGCGGGCTCAGGTCTTTGTCCTTGCCGTATATGGGGGGCGAGTGCGCCTCGACGTCCATTTCCCTGACAAATTCGGGGTGTGCCTTGTAGTCGTCCACGCTGGCTTCACGTATAATGGCGCGGCCTTCCATGGACCAGTGCTCCTGAACGTTCGCCAGGCGGTAAGTATCTCCAGTCAGGCGCATGACTGCGCCGGTTGCCGCGCAGGCATTGCCAGTGGAAGTGACCAAGGGAAAGGCGTCAAAACCAACGCCATTGCCGATGCTCCCCGCGCGCTTGCGGCCATAGCCCACGGGAACCACCAAAGTGTAATTGGCCAGCCCAGGCAAAATGCTTACCGGCCCTTTGATCGTCCGCCCGTTGATCGTGATTTCAGCCACCCGCGCAATCTCGCGGCCGGTGACAAAGGTGTTGTCATTCATCCGCGCCTGCGGCGAAAGCAACCCGAGGGGCCCCTTGCTCATAACCGTTCCTTCGGGGAGCAATTCCGGGAATTTTTCCTTGGCGAGCTTGGGGCTGACAAAAATGGCGTTGTCCCAGGTGAGCTTCGTCATCGGATCCGGGCATTCCTGAAGCCACCCGTTATTGGCAAAACGGCCATCCCAGGATATACCGGGAACAAAGCGAACTTCGAGATGATTCGCATCCACTGCGGGCAAATCGAATTTGGCGCCAGCGGCGGCCAGATCGGCCACGCGATTGGCCGGAATCGCGGAGGCGCCGACTGCGGCAAAACTTGATCCTGCCACGCCAACGGCCAGCCACTCCTCAAAGGATTTGCCGGGATTCAACGTGGTAAAGGTATCATGGACGTAGGCGTAGGCGTCCGGCTTGCCATCTCCAGCGAGCATGCCCAGCACTTCCAATTCGCCAAAACCTTCGAACAACGGCATGATCATCGGCTGCACCGGCACGTGGTTGCCATCCCAAGTCAGCCCGTCGCCCCAGCTTTCCAAATAGTGCAGGCCGGCAATAAAAATGTCGGAATGGGCCGACGTTTCGTCCGCCTGGCGACCATAATAACCATAGCGGAAAATTTGGCCCTTGGCGTCCTTGACCTTGTTGAGCTTGGAGGTAAACGCGAGGTCTCCCGGCCCATTGTAAGCCGGATTACCGTTCAGAATAAAAAGGGTTTTGACCTGACCGGCGTCAATCGCCTTGGCGACATCGGCCAGGGACGCGGTTGCCGGGCGTTCGGGCAAGCCCGCGAGCGTGACCGTGGAACCCACCGCCCCGAGGGCCATATTCATCAACAGCACCAATTGGTGCAATTCCACCGGCAACTGCGCGCCGGCGACCACGACGGACTTGCCGGCATGGGCAACGAGATCCTTGGCGCATTCCGCAATCCACTTTGCATCCACCTTGAGTGCCGATCCCGCCTGCTTGAGCGCGGCAATGGCCGACGCGCTGACACCCGCGTTGCGTTGCGCCAGGATTTCCGCCGCGATCAGGGCGGCAAACGCTGGAATGGCGGAGGTGGCCAGGCGCAGCCGGTGGTCGGCATTGGCGCCGGTGAGGGAGAAATTACTTTCGACGGCATACAGCCGGATCATCTTTTCCGGGTCCGCGTCGGCGCCATTTTGAATCCGGCGGGACTTGGCAAAGCCCTTCGCGTAACCAAGGTGGCCGGGCTCGCTGTGGAGGAAGTCGCTGTCGAGCGCGAGCACGCGAGTGGCCTTGGCAAAATTATAAATCGGGCGGGTCCGGCGGCCGGTCAGAGTTTCGGCGGCGCGCTCCGGGTTGTTCTGGTCCAGGGCTTCGAATTCAGCCCAGGTGGCCTTGGGGAAACGGGCCAGAAGTTTCTGCACGGTCTTCGCGCGGGTGGGCGAATTGTTCTTGTCGGCCAGGAAATAGAGGCCGGCACCGCCATTGGCGCCATAGTCGGCGCCAAGTTTCTTGATGGCGTCGGAAACTTGGTCCTTGGAGACTGGGGCACCGTCCGCCCGGCTGCTGCGTTGGGCGCGGTCCGGGTCGTAAAGGTCAAGGATGCTGGACTGGGCGTAAACGTTGGTTGCGCCGCCAGTAACCGCGTAACTGGGATTGCCTTCAACTTTAGTGGGGCGGGCGTCGTGCGTCTCGACGATTAGGGGAATATGCTCATCCGCACCGGGAAGCGAAGAGGTGTAGAAAACGGGCACGCCCGGAATCACCCGGTCGGGCTGTTTCGAATAGGGCAGGAGGTGGCGCGTCTGCTGGCGGCAACCGGCCAGGCCCATGCCCGCCAAGCCGAACGAGGCCGCCATAATCTTCAGGAAATTGCGGCGGTCATTGCTTTCCAACATCGAAGCACCGGCCGGAAATTCTTTTTCCATCCAATCCTTGAACGCCGGCGTCTCCGCCAGTTCGTCCAGACTGCGCCAATAGCGCGGCCCCGTCGCTTCACGCTCAGACGGCGCGGGATGGTTGAATTTCAATTTCATCGAAAAAAAAGTGTTCTCGGGCTTGGTGTTTTAGTGCTTGGTGCGGAATATCTCAGAGGGGGATGCTTTGGCGGCTGTAGGTGTTGGGTTCGACTTCTTAATTCATAATTTTTAATTCATAATTCGCCTACCGGTGGCAGCCGGAGCAGCTTTGCGGAGGGAGAATCTTCCAGTCGTGCACGAATTTCGTGCCGTTTTCGGATTGTTCGGCGGCGTTGTCGGCGTGCCAGTTGAGATCAAAAACCTTGTCCAAGGGGCGGACGACGCGTTCGGGATTGCGGTGGCAATCGAGGCAGAAAGACATACCCAGCGGCTTGGCCTCCGCCACGGTATCCATCTGGTCAATCTGGCCGTGGCATTCCACACAGGAAACGCCGCGGTTCACGTGCACAGCGTGGTTGAAATAAACGTAGTCCGATTCGTTGTGAATCTTGATCCAGGGCACGGGTTGGCCGCTGGCGAAACTCTCGCGGATCGGGGCAAGGCGCGGGCTGTCGCCCAAGATGTTGCCCAAATCGGGGCTGTGGCAGTTCATGCACACGCTCGGGCCGGGAATGTTGGCATGGGCGGAGCGGTCCACAAAGGTATGGCACATGCGGCAGTCCAACCCGAGCTGACCCACGTGAAGGGCATGACTGTAGGGGACCGGCTGCGTCGGCATATATCCGACCTTGGTGTAATTCGGCGAAAGGTAATACCACACCCCCGCCGTGGCAGCGGTGACGGTCAACACCAGCGCGATCACCACCTTGATCGGCACCGTATTGGACCATTTGGGAAAAATGTTGGCCATGGGAAAGGTCTTGGTGGTGGGCGGTGAAAGGTCTGGCTCGGCGAAATTAGGCGCCAGGCTGGCGCAGCGCCACGATCCGGGCCGCCGGGCGGGCCGTCATCGGCAGATCCGCCGTGGTCAACACGCGCGCCTTGACCGGTCCCTCAACCCGCGCCGTCGCGGCGCCCGCCGGGCGCGCCACGCAAGCCGCGGCGGCCACCCCCAGGCTTGCCAAGAATCCTTTACGGTCAGTTCGAACGTGAGCCATGTGCAAGTTTCGTGTTAAACCGA
>CAZLPS010000082.1:0-18956 GCA_964561455.1 uncultured Opitutales bacterium | reverse complement strand
TGGGATCATGCCTATTTGCTCCGATTACTCGGAAGTTAGATGCGTCTGCCCTGGTTGGTTTGGGCTTGCCGGGGGCGATAAACTCCGTTTATGAGGGATCATGGATTGGTATTACAGTCTAAACAATGAGCAAAAGGGACCGATCTCCGAGGAGCAATTGCAGGACTTGTTCCGGCAGGGGGCGGTGGGGAATTCGTCGCTGGTGTGGAAGCAGGGCATGGCCAACTGGCAGCCCTATGGTTCGATGAAGGGTACGGGTTTGCCCGACGGAAAGGCCAATTGTGCATCGTGTGGTAAAATGTTTTCCACGGCGGACATGGTGCAGTATCAGGGGTTGTGGATTTGCGCCGATTGCAAACCGGCGTTTTTGCAGCGGCTGCAGGAGGGGTTGAATCCAACCGGGAACATGCTGTGGCGGTCGGGGAAACAACTGGTCATGCTTAAGGGCGCGACCCTGCCGGAACGGTGCGTGAAGTGCAATGCCCCGGCGCCCGGCCCCGGGTTGAAGCGCAATCTTGCCTGGCATCAACCGGCGATTTACCTGCTGATATTGCTCAGTTTGCTCATCTACATCATTGTGGCGGTAATCGTCCAGAAACGGGCAAAGATCGTGGTTAATTTGTGCGAGGCACATCGGGCGAAGCGGCGTTTTGTGATTCGCCTGGCCTCGGGAATCTTCGTGCTAGCGGTGTTGATGCTGATTGGTTCTGGGATTGGCGGAATACTTTGGCTGACGTTTTTGGGCATCGTCACCTTTATTGGGGCCTTGTTGTACCGGGCCTTGGGCATGCGCATGGTTTATGCCCGTCGCATTGATGACAAATACATCTGGCTGGGTGGAGTGGGCCGGGAGTTTTTGGACACGTTGCCAGAGTGGGTGGGGAAATAGGATGGCCATTGGCCGGTGAATCAGTAGTGAAGGTGGGGAATGTGCAACGCGTGGAAATGTTGGACTGGAAAAGGCCATGGGGGCCGGTGGGTTTGCGTCTGGTTGGCGATGCTTGCAGCAGGCGCATGCGACCGGCAACTGGCGGACCCAAGCCCGTCGGGCGCGGCTGCGGCGAAGGCAATGATCATGGATGGTGCGGGACGGTCAGTGGATATTTCTGCCCCGCCGAAACGCATTGTGAGCCTCTCGGCGGCGGCGACGGATATTTTGGTGGCGGTGGGCGCACAAGCGGAGTTGGTCGGCGCGACGCGGTATTGCGTGATTCCGCCGACGGAGGAAAAACACGTGACGCGCATCGGCGGGGTGGCGGATCCGGACTACGAACGCATTCTTGCGCTCAAGCCGGATTTCGTCGTGGCGCCGTGGCTGGCGGACAAAACATTGCAGGATAAAATTGCGGCGCTGGGTTTGCCGCTGGTGGTGTTGCATCCGGAAGGGCTGGACGGGGTCCTCGCCGACATCCGGATGCTGGGCCGCGCGACAGGGCACGCTGCGTCCGGTGAGGCAGTGGCGAAAGGTATCGAAGATGTCCGTGCGCTGGCCGCAAACCGCTGGCAGAAGGTGCCGGAGCAAATGCGGCCCCGCGTATTGGTATGCATGGACAGCGTGAGTCCAGCGCCGGGTTCGTACGTGGATGATTTGATTGCCGCGGCGGGCGGGCGCAATGTGCTGCCGCGTGCGACAAAGGCCTGGGTCGAGGTTTCGCCGGAGAGCGTGCTGCAACTGAGTCCGGATTTAATTATCGTCATACCGGCTGCGGATGCGGTGTTGGAGAATCCGGTGGTGGTGAAGATTCGGCCTGGCGGGCGCACGCCGGTGGTGACGGTGCCGGATGGCGAGGTATTTTACCATCCGGGGCCGGGGGTGGGGCGGGCGCTGTGGGCACTGGCGCGGGCGATTTACCCGGCGCGGTTTCCGGAATCCGAGGCACCCTTAACGGGAGAGCGTTGAGAGTCGCCGAGGCCCGCTTCGTGCCGAACGGAATTTTTAGCGGGGGAGGACCCGCGGGCGCGCAACTATTTTATTTTGGCGCCGCGATGGCGGAGTTCACGGGCAGCGGCGCGCAGTACCATCAAACGGAATGGTCCTTGAACGGGAAGTTTTTCGCCGAGGTGGCGCAAGTCAATGTTTAGCCCATGCAAATCCATGGGCAGATTCATTTCGCGCAGCCAGGTGGCGGCATCTTGCTTGGCGTCTTTCCAGGGCATAATCCCCAAAGTAATGCTTGGGGCGTGCCGAATATGCGGAACCTTTCCTAACTCATTAGGCGGAAACAAGATGAAAAGCTCGCGAGTTTTCCGGGCGTGGCAACCAACCCTTCGGCGCAAGCCGCGACATTGCAATGCATTGCAACGGCAGGAGGCCGTATTTTATTTTATCTTGGCGCCACGAGCTTTGAGCTGGCGGGCAATGGCCCGCAACACCATCGCGCGAAAGGAACCCCTTTGCGCCAGCCCAGTGGTGATGGTAGCCAAATCAATTTCCCGGCCTTTGAGGTCTTGGGGAAGGTCCAAGCCGGCAAGAAAGGCAGTGGCTTCGTCTTTGGCGTCTTTCCAGGACATATTCGGTCAAGCAGCTTGGTGAGCAGTTGCTTGCCGAGAAACCCTGGCGCCGGGTTGGATTAGCGAAAAACAAGTGGTTGCCGAAAAAACCCTGGCACCGGGTATCGTCAAGCAATCTAGGTGAATTATCCGGTTTTGTCAAAAGCCGTTTTCGGAAGCTGGGGGATGATTTCCACGGAAACTAAATGGCATAATCGCGGCTAATTATTCCGGCCCGGCACCGGGCGGCCCGCCCACGCCCTTGCCAGCGGCGATTTGGGCTGATAGTATGGGAGGATGCGATGGACTTTTTTTCACCGGAATGCATTCTGGAGCCTCATGCCTAGAGCCGTGCGCCACCGGGTGGTGGCGGTGGCGGGGGCGTCGGCGCTGCTGGTGTCCGCCTGCGCGAAAAGCGCGAATTCCGGGGCGCAATCAAGCATGCCGGAGCCGGAATTGCCGGCCAAGATGATTACCGTGCAAGTGGTGGCTTCGGACCCGAAGACTTACACAATTACGGCAAAGGGCGTGGGTTTGCCTGCGCCGGACGCGGACGGCACGGAAGTCTTCAAAGTGGCCGTGGGTGATGCCGAGGTACCCTATGCCGGCAAAAAGGTGCGGGGCGAATTGAGCCAGAGCGAAGGAGCGTGGCGCCTCGACAATCTTTGGCCCGCCGACGCAACGATGGCGGCGGCGACGACGGAGGCGGTGCAACTCTTAAAGCGCGATGCCGTCGAACTGGGGCGCAAAGCGTTTCGCAGTGTGGGCGACCTGCTGCCGCCTTTTGCCCTCTACAACCAGGATGGCGCGATCGTGCGGCCCGAGACATTGCGCGGGCGGAAACTAGTCATCGATTTTGTCTTCACGCGCTGTGGCAATGCCAATATGTGCCCGGCCAACACCCTGCGCATGGCGAAGCTGCAGCGAATGGTGAAGGCGGCCAAGTTGGACAACGTTACCTTCGTCACGATTTCCTTTGACCCGGATCACGACACGCCCGGGGTGCTGCGCCAGTACGCCGATAGTTACGGGCTCGATCCGGAAAATTTTCAGCTACTCACCGGGCCGGCTGAGGAAATCTCGCCCTTGCTTGAGCAGTTTGGCATATTGACGCGGCAGGAGAACGGCACCATCGTCCACACCATGGCGACGTTGCTCGTGAGCCCCGAGGGCCGCATCGTCCACCGGATGGATGGCGATATGTGGCAGGAGGATGACTTCCTGGAACGATTGCAACCGGTGGTCAATGGGACCGCCAAACCTCCACCCGGGATCTCCAATCAACCCTGAAGATGTCCGGCGACATCAAAGTGGCGCGATGCCTTCCGCAACAATGCAGAGGGCAAAAGCAAATTTAATTTCAAAGAACTCATGCGCACGGGAGTCCAGATTACGTTGCTGACGGCGCTCTTTGCGGGCGTCTATGTCGCGTTGCGCGAAATCCCCTCGAGCAGTTGCAGTTTTCTGCATTATGACCAGACGGTGGTGGCGGCGGACGGGATGGAGTTTTGTGGCGGGGCGGCGGCGTATTTTGTGGATTTGGAGAAATTGCCATTTCCGGTGACGCTCGAACTTGCGGCGGAGGGCGCCCCGCAAGTGGGGGTCGAAACTCATTACACGCTGACCATCCGGACCAGCGATCTTCGGCCCCTGCCGCCGTCCAAACTGGCCGTGACCATGACGCGCAAATTGCACCTGCTGGTGGTGGACGCCAGCCTCGAGGACTATATTCACATTCACCCCGATCCGGTGGACGATTCGGGCACATGGACTTTTTCGTTCACGCCGCGCCGGCCCGGGCCATACCGGGTTTATGCGCAGTTTATCCCGACGGACTCATTGCGCGAGATGACGGCCGAGACGCAAATCAAGGTGCCGGGCGAAACCGGCCCGGCGGTCCACCGGGGTCTCGCGCCCTACAAGGACGGCGATTATGTCTACCATCTCACGGCGTCGGAGGAGCCGCTCACGGTGAACACGAACGAGACCCTCACGCTGTCGGTGCAACGGGCGGACGGCGGCAGGGTGCAGTTGCAGCCGGTGATGGGCACCCTGGCCCATTTGGTGGTGTTTGAGGCCAGACGCATCGGCGTCGCGCACCTGCACCCGACACTGAGCGACAGCGAAAAAGATCCGACCCATCCGGAATTGACCTTCCTTATCAACCTCGCGGAGCCCGGCCATTACCGCCTCTGGGGCCAGGTGAAAATTGACGGCACGGAACGGTATGTGCCATTTGACATCGAAGTGGCAAAGGCAGAGTAGGAGCCGAAGCGGGAAGTTGGGAGCAGGGAGCGGGGAGGCAGGGTCGGGCCTCCGAGCCCGCCTGGCGATGGGTTTGCTTACGCCCCATTGTTGCAACTATCGTGTCTCACGTGGCGTTTAAGGTTATTACCCCCATGAAAATCCGTGTGCTCCTGGTGGTTTTGACGGTTATGGTCGTGCCTGCCATCAGGCCTTTGGCTTCGGCGCAATCTTCCGCAGCAGGCGCCGCCCCGGGTGCGTCCGGCCGCCCGTCGGCGGCACTCACGCCACCTGTCGCGCCACCAACAGCGAAGGGATTACATTTCGCCGACGCGCCGGACACTGCTTTAAAGGTCGTCACAGACCGGGTAAATATCCAGCGGCCGGGGTTGACTTCGAGTGGTTTCGTAAATGGCGTCGACCTGCCCGCAGAGACCGTTGTGACCATTGAGCCGCCGCTGCCCGAGTATACCACCCCGGACCGGATGAGCCGCTCCAGCACGAATTCCTTTCCCACGGGGAATCTGGATACCGACACCACTTTCTACCGCTATTATTTTCCGCTGGCGGTGGATGGCAGGGAGGTTCGGTCTTTCTACGTCGTCAAGGATGCATCCACGGGCGACTTCTGGTTCTCGTCCATGGGATTGACTCCCTCACCCCTGATCCGGGATGCCGTGAAGAAAGTGGAGACCCTGAGCGAGGTGCAGGCAGGCTCGTTCGAGGTGCGGCTGTTGGATTACAGTCGGATCAACCCCGCGCTCTGGCTTAAATCCACGGCTGGCGGAGCCGACTTGGTTTATGTGATTGATCCTTTTCGTTCCCCCACCAACCAGCCGCAGACCGTTGGATCCATTATGAACGACCATACCGGGGGTGCCGGGCAGCTCTATAAGGTCGCAGACTTTATTGCGAAGATCCGCGGCTCAGTGTCGGTCGTTCCTCTCGTAACGGTCTCGCCCATCGCACCGGTTCCCGCCGCGCCAGCGGCATCGTCAACTTCAGCGCCAGTTCCCCCGGCCACCACGATGAGCGCCACCGTGGTCAGCACGGGAACGCCCACGCCGGGGGCCATGACTGTGACCGGCACCCTCGAATTTAAAGTGGGCTCGGCGGGCGGTTCCCTGCCACTGACGATTAACGTCGGCCAGCCGGCGGTAATCGCGCTGGGTAGCGACGGCATTTCCATCCATATCAATTCGCGCATTGGTCCCGCCGGCAATATTCTATGTCAAAGCTCCTTCCAACTGGCCGACGCCACGGGTCACGTGCGCGAGGGATTTACTTCGGGCTGGAGTTCGCCCAGCCCCACCACACCGCTGATGCTGCATCTCCGCGACATCTCGTACTCGTTCACACCCGCGCCAGGCAGTATTTTGCCCGCGGCCGCGCCCGCCCCTGCGCCCGCACCCATGCCGGTGGCGTTAACGGTGGCCGAGCGAAACGCGGCCGTCACGGAAAATAAACGAAAAGCCACCAGTGGCGAAGACACCACGTCCACGCGGTTGCAGGGCCTGGCCACGGATTTGGACGGGGCCCTTGCCGGACTCAAACAATTGCCGCCGGAAACGACCAAATTTTTTGCCAAAACGACGGCGGATATTCTCCAGGCAAAGGTGGAAGTTGCCGGCGGCCTCGATTACCTTAAGGCACACCCTGAGTTCAATTCCCTGGCGGCGCGGGTTCGAGCCGCCCTTAATCCCAATTTGGCCGGGCCACTCTGGACCCCAAGCGGGGCCGTAACGGTGCGCGACGTCAATGGCGGTGCAAATTTGGCGGTCGCAGTGAAATCTTTGCGGGATGGGTTCAACGACTTGGGCAATCCGCGGGAGGGTCGGCCCCTCTTGGGTGAAATCGGTGGCATTCGCGACCGCATCTTGCGGGCAGTTGTCGTGGCCAACCTGGATTTGGTGGCGAACAACCGCGAATACCTCGCCAGCTCCCGCGGCACCACGCCCACGTCCTCGGCGCCGTCGAGTACGACGCTGACCTTGGCAGCACTGGCGAAAGGTTCGGCCGACCCAACGCATACGGGCTCCATTGCCGGCCATTTGGTGACGGCCGATACTAGCCCGGCCGTCGATGTTTTGTTGGCCATCACAGTGGTGGATTCACTCAATGCACCGGCACAAGGCCGGGGCGTGGTGCCCGCCAACCTGCCGGTGACCATCACCGACGACAACGGAAATTTTGCAATCAAGAATCTGCCGCCAGGCTTCTATGCCCTTGTCGCCGGCAGCACCCGCGTTGTCGTCGAAGTGAAGGAAGGCGCCGAAACGAAATTGCCAGAGCCGCTGAAATACACCCTGCAGATCGCTGTCGGTGGTGGCGCCGGCGGGTAGGGCGGGGCCTCCGGACCGGCCTAGATTCAGTTTTTCCGCCGCGTACAATTTGCAGTTATCGTATCCAACACCTCGTTTATAGTCATCACGCCATGAAACCCCGGACGATGATTTGGAAATTGGTCGCAGGTGTTTCAGTTACAGCGGGTCTGTCCGCGTTAATCGTTTTTGTTGTCTTTCCCTCGGCTCGTGGTCCAAAGTCCGTAGTGGTAACGACAGACCGTACCGAGGCACCTTTCGCCAAGGGACTGCACTTTGCTGCTTATCCGGCGAATGGCCGTAAAATTGTCACCGATGCGGTTGATCGGCTGCGCTGGGAAAGCTTGCCAGGAAAACTGCCGGAGGTGGTAGCGGGTCAATTGGTGGTTGGCTACGAAATTTCCAATGTTGAAAGCCTAATCGCCAACGCGAATCTGGATGCAGAGGCAAAGCCGACGAACGGAGATTTTTACCTGAGAACTTCGACTTATACGATCGGGGAGGTGTTTGCGGTGATCAACCCTGACACGGGTGAATTCAAACCTGGCGGCGAGCGTTTGAGTTCTTCAACTGAAGTCACGGATGCAATTCAGAAAGTGGCGATGCTTGTTCCGGTTCGGGCGGGTTACTACGAGGCGCGCAGATTAGGTTTTATCTGGCAAGGGCACCCATGGGCCGCACTCTGGCTTAAGGCCGCTCCCGGCGGGATTGACTTGATTTATCCTTTTGATAGTAACGCAACCTTGCAGCAGGGCACGCTCTACAATTTGCCTGATTACCTTGCGGAACTCCGGGCGGAATATGATAAAATACAGCAGGCGCACCAAGCTAGTATTGACCGCCTGGCCGCAATCATTGCTGGGAACCAGCAAAAGGCGGCCGCCGGCGGAGACACGACCACCAACCGTTTGAGAAATCTGCAGGCGGCACTGAATACGGCTCTGGATGCTATTGAGAAACTACCAAAAGGATCATTCGAGCGGCCAATCGCGGATGTAATAGAGACGCAATCCACGTTGGCGGAGACTCTGGATTACGCCAAGGCGCATCCGGAAATTGACCGGATGTCGCCGGGAATTATTGACGAATCGGTAACCCGATGGCAGGCCGCCGGCCTTGGCTTTGCCCGGGCGCGCGACCCTGATTTTGAGCTGGCAAGCAATGTATTGCGCACCAGCCTTAAAGAATTTATTGGCGACCCAAGTCAGGGTCGGCCAATTTTTGGAGAAATGGGTGGGCGTCGTGACTCAATCTTGCGCGAGTTGGCCACGGTTGCCATCCACCTCAACGAGGCCGAAGAAAGCTATGAGTCGACCATTTCTCCAACGGTCAGAACCTCCCTTCCAAAGCCGTTTCCCGTTTCACTGCCGGTCAAGGACTCCGCGCATCTGGGCTCAATTTCCGGCACGGTGGTCGGGTCTGGGTTTGGATCTGGTTCCCCGCCAGGTTTGCCTGCCCCTTACGCCATAATTGCATTTGCGGCAGTGGATGCCCTTGATTGGGGCGTGAGGCCGTCTGGTTTCAGATTAATCGGTCCAGTCAATGGTGCGATTCCCGGCACGATCGCTGACGAAAAGGGGGTCTTCGTAATTCGAAATGTGGCACCAGGTTTTTATGTCGTGAACACCGGGGCCGAATGGGTCGTCGTCGAGGTCAAGGCGGACATCGAGACCAAATTGGCGAATCCACTGATCCTGCAAGTCCCCGGTGGCGGTGGTGCCGGTGGCTGAGTTAGGGAATCCAAGTTTCCGCCCATTCCGCGGCCAACGGGGCTCCGGCACGGGCGGCGGGCGGTTTCCGCGACGATTCCAGCAAGCACCGGATGGCGATCGAGCATCCGAACCCGCTTGGGTTCTGTTTGATTGGTTTTTGTTCTGCAACCTTTGTCTCCCTCGCGGCGTTTAGTTCAATTGCCCCCATGAAACCCCGCTCGATGGCTTGGAGACTTGTCGTGGGGGTTTTGGGCGCGGCGGCGTTGTCCGGCCTGATGGTTTTACTAATATTCCCTTCCGGTGAGTGGCAAGAATCGGAAGCGGCAAGCCAGAAACTGTTGGCAATTCGGCCAGTCAAAGGCCTGCATTTTCCCGGCGCAACCTTGAATGCGCCTCAATTGGTGGGGTACGGAATAGGCGATTGGCAGCAATTGTTGAGCAGCGGAAACCTTGATGCCATGTTAAAAGAATCGAATTATCGGCCCGGGAAATTGATTACTCCCGCCTTGAAACAAGTTGCCGCACTTGATCTGGTTCAGGCGGGCTCGTATGAGGCGCGCGGTTTCTCCTTTAGGGTTCGGAATGCCCCCGGCGGGGTAGAGGTAATCTGGCTCAAATCGGCCCCCGGAGGCGTGGACTTGATTTTTACACCCCAGTCCCAAGGTTTTTATGAGTCCGCTGGATTGAAGGATGGCACTCTCTATACTGTTCCGGGTTTTTTGGAAGCCCTCCGTGCATTTGAGGCAAAATTCCAGCAGTCCCGCCAGGCTGACGCCAACAAGCGTTCGGCATTGATCGACGAAAACAAGCGCAAGGCGGCTGGTGGCTTTGATACGAGCACCACCCGATTAAGAAATCTGCAGACTTCGCTGGAAAAGGCGTTGGCCGCGATCAAGCCTGCGCCGACTGGCTACTTCGAGCAGCCCATCGCCGATTTGATCCGTGCGCAGGCCGATGTCTCCCAAGGCTTGGCCTACCTCAAAAGCCACCCCGGGGAGGATTCGCTGCTTCCGTCAGAGCGGGATGAGCCCATCCGCAATTTCCACAATATTGGTGGTGTGCCAACTCTCGGCTTGCCAAAAACCAACACGGTTTCGGATCTGGAATCGGCGGAAGGTGCGTTGCGTTCCGGGCTCGCCGATTTTCTGGGCAATCCCAACATCGGCCAGCCAATTATGGGTGAAATGGGTGGCAACCGGGATACTATTTTGCGCGATGTGGCGGTGGCCAAGGCTAACCTTGAGATTGGAGCTAAAAATTACCTGGCGGTTGCCTATCCTTCGGGTCGATCTTCGATACCCGTTGGCGGGCTCGCACTCGTGGTAAATTCGGATTCCACCGCCCCGACCGGCTCGATATCCGGCACCGTTCTGCTCGCGGACGGCACTCCTTCCGCTTTCACCTGTATCAATTTTAAGGCGGTGGCCGCCGATGGCACGCCTGATCCCGCGATGGGAAATGCAACCATCCCATCAACCCTCTCCGATAAAAACGGCCAATTTACCATCAAGAATCTGCTTCCTGGATTCTATACTCTTCCAGTGGGATCGGCGCGCGGAGTTACGACTCTAATCGGGGTCAAGGCGGGCGCTGAAACCAAACTACCCATGCCACTTACTTTTACACCGGCTACCTTTGTTGGCGGTGGATAGTACCCCGTCGGAACTCATGGAAAATGAACGCAAGGGCGAACGAATTGCCTTTCATTCCGCGGCCACCGCGGTTCCGGCTTGGGGGCGGGCGGCTTCCGCGACGATTCCAGCAAGCACCGGATGGCGATCGAGCATCCGAACCCGCTTGGGTTCTGTTTGATTGGTTTTTGTTCTGCAACCTTTGTCTCCCTCGCGGCGTTTAGTTCAATTGCCCCCATGAAACCCCGCTCGATGGCTTGGAGACTTGTCGTGGGGGTTTTGGGCGCGGCGGCGTTGTCCGCCGTTATTGTCTATGTCATCTTTTCGCCGGGCAGCGGGCAAAAATCTGTGAAGGTTACGCCGGCGCCGTCTGCAGCGCAGTCAGCCAAGGGATTACATTTTCCCGGTGGCACAGCGAATGCGCCGAAATGGGTGATTTATCGAATGGATAATGTCTTGGGCTTTCTCGCCACCGGGGATTTGGATGCCGAGGCGATTGCCATGGAACGCAATAACTCCCCGTCGAAAGGTGATCTCAACCTCATTCAGCGTTTGGCGGCAATTCCCCAGGTGCAGGCAGGATCTTATGAAGTTCGCGCGCTCAGTTATCTTTGGGGGCACTCTCCCTCTGGTGGAATCTGGCTCAAATCTGCGACCGGCGGAACGGACCTGATTTACCCGAACTTGACCTTCCCGGAGCAATATACGAATGCTGGATTGAAAGAGGGAGTGCTTTACACGTTGCCAGATTATCTTTCCGCTCTCCAAACCGCCGAAAAACGAATCGAGGCGGAGATTGCCGCCCAAAATGCGGCTAATGCGGCGAAGCAGGCAGCCGACGCAACCAGGAAAGCGGCCATCATCGTCGAAAATCAGCGCAAGGCGGCCAACGGTGAAGATACGGCTACGACGCGGTTGGACGGTCTCCAAGCCGCGATGGAGGCCGCACTTACCGACCTCAAGCAGGCTCGTGCGGGATTTTTCGACCAGACGATGGCAGACATCAGGCGAGTTCAAGTCGAAGTGGCGGCTGGCCTCGAGTATATCAAAGCACATCCGGAGTCGGACCGATTGACGCCGCGGCCATTTGACGGAACGGGAATGGCCTGGTCGCCGACGGGCCCGGGTTTTGTGCCTTTCTTTTTGGGCACGCCGGGGCCTGATTTTTCTCCGCGTGTGATGGCCAAGGGTCCCCCGCCTCTGCGCGGCGGTGGAAGGGGAACCGCACCCTCTGTGCCTGTGGCCGCCGAAGCCCTCATCCTGGGCCTGATAAATTTTCTCGGCAATCAATCTCTGGGCCAACCGCTAGTCACAGAAATGGGCGGAAATCGTGACCTCATCATGCGCGACGTGGCGGTGGCGACCAATGATTTTATCGAAGCCACCGATAACCTGCTGAACGCCATCACTCCGGGTTCGGTTCCACCGCCGGGGCCGCAAGCGGCGGCGACCCCGGCTGGGGTTTCCGCGCATCCCGGCTCAATATCTGGCACGGTGGTGGCGCAGACGCCAGGGAATCCTGCGGGCTCGCCGGCCGCGTCTGCGATGGTCGCCTTTGCTGCGGTGCCAACCATCGATTGGGGTGCGCTTCCTTCCGGCACCCAGCGTCTTCCCCGCAGTTTGCCGGCCGGTTCCATTCCCGGCGCCATCGCGGATGCCTCGGGGGCGTTTGCGATTAAAAATGTTCCGCCGGGTTTCTATGTCCTGTGCGCGGGGGCCAATTGGATCGTGGTCGAGGTCAAGGCTGATACCGAAACCATTTTGCCCATGCCATTGGACGTGGCCCCGCCAATCGTCCAAAGTGGGCAGCGTATGTCAAGGGTCGGGGCGGGATGACCGGGAAAGGAAGAAATGAAAAAAGTGAAGGATTTGCCATGATAGCACGGGTTGGTAGGGCGGGGCCTCCGGACCCGCCTAGCTTTGGGTTTGCCGATTTGCCCGATCAGCGGTTATCGTGTCTTGTCCTTCTTTTACTTTAGTTACCCCCCAATGAAATCTTGCGCACTTTTGGTCGTTTTTACAATGCTGGCCTCGGCCGTCATCGTGCCGATGGCCAAGGCGCAGGTTCCCGCAGCCAAAAATAATCCGGGCTCGCCGGTCAGTCCGCCGGCGGCATCCACGCCACCTGTCGCGTTGGCGCCGGATGTGAGCCCAGCGGCTGCGTCCCCGCCCACGAAAGGTCTGCATTTTGCGGATGCACCGGACGCCGCCTTCAAAGTGGTAATGAATATGGCGCAATCCCTGCACCCAGGATTGATTTCAAGCGGCTTTTTGAATGGCCTTGATTTGCCCGCGGAGACCATCGTGACGATTGAGCCGCCCATGGCAGACTTCAACACTTCCGATCGAACGGGAAACACCCCCGCCAATGCCTTTCCTACGGGAAATCTCGATGCGGACACCATATTTCACCAATACTATTATCCAATTGCGGCGGATGGGCGGGAGGCCGGCTCCGTTAACATCCAAAGGAGTCCGACCAGTGGCGATTTCATGGTGATGTCCTGGGGCAATAACCCACGGCAGACTGTTCTGGATGCGACAAAAAAACTCGCAAATTTGGGCCCCGTGCAGGCTGGCTCGTTTGAAGCACGCTTGCTGCATATTGATGACGGCACGTGGGGCGGTAAGACGACGATCTGGTTGAAATCCGCGGTCGCAGGTGGCGATTTGATTTATGAAATTCTGGAAAGTCGGGTGCCGAACCAATTGACCGGTGGTGCAGGGAGCTTGTATACCGCCGCTGATTTTATTGCGAAAGTTAGCGGTGCCAAAACGTCGGTTAGTCCTCTATTGATCGTTGCGCCCACCTCGCAGACGTACCCCGCGCCCTCCACCACCCCAACCCCGGCGCCCGCGGCTCCAGCCACCACGATGAGCGCCACCGTCGTCAGCACCGTCCCGCCGCCGCCGGGGGCCACGACGATCAGCGGGCTGTTTGAGTTCAAAGTGGGATCGGCGGTTGGCTCGGTGCCTTTGACCATCACCGTTGGCCAGGAGGCGGTTGTTGCGCTGGGCAGCGACGGTATTTCAGTCCACTTCGTTTCACGCCTTGGGCCAACCGGTAATATTCTTTGCCAGGGTTTTTTTAAACTAACGGATTCTGCAGGAAATCTTCGCGAGTCGGTGGGCACCCCCTGGCGTTCACCCAGCCCAGCCACGCCGCTGACGGCAAATCTGCGTGACATATCTTATACCTTCACGCCGGTCTCGGCCAGTGCACCTGCGCCGGGGCCAGCGCCATCGCCCGTACCCGTTCCGCAATCGCCTGGCAGCTCTCGATGAGGGGTAAACAGGCGGTCCGAAAATCATCTTCCATTCCGCGGCCACCTCGGTTCCGGCACGGGTGGCGGGGCAATTTCCGCCACAATGCCCGCTACCGCCGGATGTCGCCGGAATGTCCGGTATGCCGGCAAATCGAGCCGAAGTTTCGAGCTGGGCGGCAGTTCAAATTCGAGCACCCGGCCATCCGCTTGCTGGAATGCCAGCAGCGGCGTCGTGCCGCCGGGGCTTTTGGCAATTTGGGCGACGAGGAGGCGCAGGAATTCCTCGGATTGCGCTTCGGGCCGGAGGGTCCATTGGATGCTGCGCAGGAGGCCCGGGACGCGGTCCTCGACGCTCAAGATTTCCTGCGCGGTCAGGCGGTTTTCATTGCGCAGTTCGTCGCGCCGGACGTCACCGTGGATGAGGACGACGGCGTTATCGACGAGCTGGGCCGAATATTTCTCGTAGGTGTCGGAAAAGGCATTGACCAGAAAATTGCCGCGCTTCGTCGCGAGCGTGAACGAGGCCCACGGGCGATTGTCGCGCTTGGAGATGCGCTTGAGGATGGTCGTGACCACGCCACAGAGTCGGAAAGGGGTGCGGTCTTTGGTTGTCGGCAGGCTGGCCTCGGTGACGGTGTCCAGAAGTTCATCCAGCCCGGCAAGGGCGTTGAGCGGATGGCCGGACGTGTAAAAGCCGAGGAGTTCGCGTTCGGACTTCAGACGCTCGGCCAGCGGCATGACCGGGCCGGAAGCGTTGATGCGAACCGTATGCGTGTCGGTGGCGTGGCCGTTCTTGTCGGCGGTCGGCGCGCTGCCGAGGGCGTCGAAGAGGGAACCTTGGCCAGCGGCGCGGTCTTTTTGATGGGAGGCGGCGTCGCCCATGAAGGCGTCGAGCGAGTCGAGCAGATGCTGGCGATCGCTTTTCGTGTAATCGAAAGCGCCCGTGCGGATAAGGCATTCGAGCACGCGCTTGTTGACCGCGCGACCATCCACCCGGCGGATGAAGTCGGCGAAGTCAGCGAAGGGCCCGTTCGCGTCGCGTTCCTCCAAAATCTTGCGTGCCGCCATGTCGCCGACGCCCTTGATGGCGCTGAGGCCGAAACGGATCGAGCCGGGCGCGGCGGGGTTCGCGGTGGGTGACAGGTCGGGCAGGGGAGTGAAGTTCTCGCGTGACTGGTTGACATCCGGACCGAGCACGGCGATGCCGAGGTTGCCGGCTTCGGCGACGAAGTGCGCGACCTTGTCGGCATCGCCGAGTTCATTCGAAAGAATGCCCGCCATGAACTCGACGGGGAAATTCGCCTTTAGATACGCGGTGCGGTAGCTCAGGATGGCATAGGCGGCGGAGTGCGACTTATTGAAGCCATATTGCGCAAACTTCTCCAGAATCGCGAAAATATCTTCGGCCTGCTTTTGGGTGAGGTTGTTTGTTTTGGCGGCGCCGGCGACGAAGATGGCCTTTTGCTTCGCCATTTCCGCGGCGTCCTTCTTGCCCATGGCGCGGCGGAGAATGTCCGCGCCGCCGAGCGAGAAGCCGCCAATGCGCCGCGCGGCCTCCATGACCTGTTCCTGGTACACGAGAATGCCGTAGGTTTCGCGGCAGACTTCCTCCAGCAGCGGGTGGGCATATTTGATGGAGGAGGGATCTTTCTTGCCCTTGACATAGTCGGGGATGAATTCCATCGGACCCGGGCGATAGAGCGCGATGAGGGCGATGATTTCATCAATGTTCGAAATCGAAAACTGCCGGCAGAGATTTTGCATCCCTCCGGATTCAAGTTGGAACACCCCGACGGTCCTTGCCTCGTTGAGGAGGACGAAGGTCTTGGGGTCGTCAAACGTGAGCTTCTCGACGTCAAAGGTGGGCGTTTTCCGGGTGCGACGGACATTATCCTGCACGTCGGCAATGACCGTGAGCGTCTTCAACCCGAGAAAGTCCATCTTCAGCAGGCCGAGCTTCTCGACGGGGTCCTTCGGGTATTGGGTCGTCAGCACGCCTTCCTGGAGAGTGACGGGAATCAGTTCGGTCAGCGGACGGTCGGCAATGATAATGCCGGCGGCGTGGGTGCCGGAGTTGCGCGCCATGCCTTCAATGACCTTGCCGTGTTCGATAATGCGCTTGGCGACGGGATTGCGCGCCACCTCCTGCGCCAGCTCGGTGGATTTCACCAGCGCCTCGTCGAGGGTAATGTTCAGGTCGTCCGGCACCATCTTCGCAATCCGGTCAGCCTCGGCGTATTCGACGCTGTTGACGCGGGCAAGGTCGCGCACGATCATTTTGGCGCCGAAGGTGCCGAAGGTGATGATGTTGGCGACGCAGTCCTGGCCGTATTTTTGCCGGACGTACTCAATGACCTCGCCGCGGCGCCGCATGCAAAAGTCGATATCAAAGTCCGGCGGGGACACGCGTTCCGGATTCAGGAAGCGCTCGAACAACAGCCCGAAGCGCAAGGGGTCAATATCAGTGATTTTTAGCAGGTAGGCGACAATACAGCCCGCCCCCGAACCGCGGCCCGGGCCCACGGGGATTCCCTGCCGCCGTGCCCAGTCAATGAAGTCCCAGACAATGAGGAAGTAATCCACAAAACCGGTTTTTTCGATGACGCTGATTTCAAAATTGACGCGGTCCACCAGTTCGCGGCCAAAACCAGGCGGGTGGCCGGGGACGACGGCGTCGGGCTGGTTGAAGTCCACGCCATACCGCTCGGTGAGGCCGGCGACGCACAACTCGCGCAGGTAGTCCGTGTTTTTCGGAAAGCGCGGCTTGATTTCGGCAGGGAGCTGGAAGACCGGATAATTGTTCTTCCCGAAGGGCAGCTTCACGTCGCACATTTCGGCGATGAGCATCGGCGTGAGCAGACTTTCCGGATGGTCCGGGAAAAGCTTGGCCATCTCCTCGCGCGATTTGAGGTAAAACTCATGCGTGTCGAAACGCATCCGGTCAGTGTCGGCGATTTTCGCGCCGGTCTGGATGCAAAGCAGGGCGTCGTGCGGCGCCCAGTCGGTCGCATTGACGTAGTGGACGTCGTTGGTCGCGAGAACCTGCAGCTTAAACTCCTGGGCCAGCTTGAGCAGCCCGGGGATGACCTTGCGCTGTTCGGCGATGCCGTGGTCCTGCAGCTCGATGAAGAAATGGTCGCGGCCGAAAATATCCACCATTTTGGCGCAGGCCTTGCGCGCTTCATCGTAATTGTCTTCGAGGAGTTTCTGGGGAATCCACGAGGCGAGGCAGCCGCTAAAGGCGATCAAGCCCCTGGCGTGGCGGGCCAGCATGTCGAGGTCCGTGCGCGGGCGGTAGTGGAAGCCCTTGGTGTGGGCGTCGCTGACGATTTTCGTCAGATTCTGATAGCCGGCGAAGTCGCGCGCAATCAGGCCGAGGTGGTAGACCTTGTGCTTGGCGCGCTCGGGTTTTTCCGTGCGGGCGTGGTCCACGACCAGATAGGATTCGCAGCCGATGATGGGCTTGATGCTGTGCTTCTTGGCCTCGAGCATGAAGTCCACCACGCCAAACAGGTTGCCATGGTCGGTGATCGCGATCGCCGGCTGGCCCAGTTCCTTGGCGCGGGCGCAGAGCACGTCAATGCGGCTGCAACCGTCGAGGAGGCTGAAGTCCGTGTGGACGTGGAGGTGAACAAAGGAAGTGTCGGGCCCGGCCATGAAATAAGAGTGCGCCGAGAGTCGGGCGGGGCAAGTAAATCCGCTGCATGGGGCGGAGTTATAAGAAGGAGAAATAAAGGTCGAGTTTTTCCTGCGTCCCGTTGGGGTGGATTTATGAAGTCTTAATGCAGCCACGCCGGCCTCGCGCTCGCTTTACCTTGACCCGGGGGCGATTTTGATTTGCTTTGAACCTTCCGCAATTCACGTCAACCGATGCAAGAGCTAATCAAAGGGACCGGCATATTCATTTACCCGTTGGGGTTGTTTTCGTTCCTGGCGG
Organism: uncultured Opitutales bacterium; assembly: GCA_964561455.1. Lineage (GTDB taxonomy): Bacteria > Verrucomicrobiota > Verrucomicrobiia > Opitutales > JABDGR01 > JABDGR01. The sequence goes on along the minus strand of CAZLPS010000082.1, from coordinate 1,355 downwards.
CGTATGTCATTATTGAGCGACTCCTGGCCCTGCGGACCTGGCGGGTTTTGCCCAAGGCCATGTCCGAGGCGTTCCTTTCCGGCGAAATCATCAACCACCCGGGTGACACCGAATCGGTCGCCGGGCGCATCGTCTACTTTTTCCGCAAGACTAATCCGGACCCCGACGCACTGAAGGCTTATGCGCGCCTCGAAATTGCGAAGCTGGAGCGCGGCATGTTCATCCTCGAAATCGTGGTGGCGGGCGCCCCGCTGTTGGGGCTGTTGGGCACGATCACCGGACTCGCCCATGTGTTCGGCTCCCAAGTCGTGGATGGTGGCCTTCCCGACAAGGCCGCCTTCATCAATGGAATCTCGCTGGCGCTGACGACGACGATGGCCGGCCTGTGCATCGCCATCCCGGCGCTCGTCGGCAACAGCTACCTGCACCGCCGGATCGAACTGCTGGCGACACGCCTCGACGTCGGCCTCGAGCGCCTGATTGACCTATCCAAGAAACGGTAAACCCAGAGGAATTTTCTCGTGCCCCTCTACGTCCGCCGCCGCCGCCCCAGCGCCATGATTAACATCGTGCCGCTGGTGGACGTGTTGGTGGTGCTGATCTTCTTCTTCCTGCTGGTGATGCGCTTTCAGGATTCGCAATCGCTCGACATCACGCCTCCGAAAATGGACACCGCCGGCCAGGCCAGCGCCGCGCAGCGCTTCACCGTGGCGATAGACAAGGCGGGAAAATATTCCATTAACGACGTCGTGGTGACGCCCGAGCAGTTTGTTGCCCAGCTTACGGCCGCGGCGGCAAAGCAGGGAACCGATCTCAATGTGCTCATTTTTGCCGACCAGGACACGCCGCTCAAAGATGTGACGTATGTGATGGATGAGAGTCGGAAGCTGAAGCTGGACAAGATTCGGTTGCAAACGCGGTGAGGGTGGGTGGCGTAGCGCGGTTCCCGCCAACGGCGGGATCCGCGCTACCCCATGCGCGCCCTTGAAATTTTTGATTTCCGCCGTGGCATAATCCCTTCATGCTGCCCCCAACCCCATGAACCCCGATGCCCTTACCCCTTCGCCGAAACCGGAAACCCGCCGGACCTTTTTGAAACAGACTGCCGTGGCCGCTACGGCCGTCGCCGGCGCGCGTTATTTGAATCTGGCGGGAGCGCCGGCGCCGGGAATCGCGACTTCGGCGGCTTTGGGCGCCACGACCACCGTGCCCTGGTACCGCCGCACCTCGCGCTGGATGCAAACGAACATCGCGGAGCTCGACATCACCCGGTACGACATCGGTTGGTGGCGCGAGCAATGGAAGCGCACGAATACCCAGGGCATCGTCGTCAACGCCGGCGGCATCGTGGCCTT
>CAZLPS010000081.1:0-19177 GCA_964561455.1 uncultured Opitutales bacterium | reverse complement strand
CCCAGGGCGTGGAAGTGATCCGCGAAATTGCGCCCGGCGGCCCGTATATCCTGCGTTGCGAACCACGCATTTGGCACTGGTGTGGCGATGATCCTGTGGCGGCGCATTTTGAACAATTTAACCTTAATGATCTCCTCATTGCCTATGGCTTTGCCACGGTCGATCTGACGGGTGGCAGTTTATCCGATCCTGAACGGAAACGACTGGAAGGAGCGCAAGGCTACGCAAAGGAAATGCACCAGGGCGTGTGGGGAAATCTGGAAGAGGAAGAGCACTACCCCTTTAGGGGCGAATATGGCCTGAACATTGATTATGCTCTTGATCTCAATGGCATGATTGAAATGTATGCCACCTTGCCGGGGTTTTCCATGGCGCCGACCAACGCCGCCCGACCGTAAAAATTTATTCGGCACTAATCATGCTTTTCTTCCCGGCGCATTACGCCTAACGTGGCGGCATGGCAGATTTGGTTTATCTCTTGCTCGGCATTGCCCTCGGCGCAGTTATCGCGGGCTTGTGGCTGCGCGGGCGGGGCGCTGGCGAGGTCGTCATCCTGCGCGAGCGGGAACAGAATTTGAATGCCGTGGCCGCCACTCTGAAAGCCGAACGCGACGCCCTGGCGGCACGCGCAGCGAGCGCGGAGACCAAGACGGCTTCCCTCGCCAAAGAATTGGAAATGGAACGCAAGGCCGCCGCAGAAAAACTGGGCGTGCTCGACGACGCGCAAAAGAAATTGCGCGAAGCCTTTTCCGCCCTCTCCGCCGAAGCCTTGCGCACCAACAACCAGCAATTCATGGATTTGGCCAAGGCAACGTTGGAGAAATTTCAAGAGGGGGCGCGGGGGGATTTGGACAAACGCCAGGTCGCCATTGACCAACTGGTCGCACCCGTCCGCGATACCCTCGGCAAATTTGACGCCAAACTGGGCGAACTCGAAAAAGTGCGGGTCGGCGCCTACGAAGCATTGCGGACGCAAGTGCTGGGGCTGACGGAATCGCAGAACGCGCTCAAGACGGAGACGGGCAACCTCGTCAAAGCCCTGCGCGCGCCCCAAGTGCGCGGGCGGTGGGGGGAAATCCAGCTCAAGCGCGTCGTGGAACTGGCCGGGATGCTCGACCATTGCGATTTCTTCGAGCAGCAAAGCGTAACGACTGAGGACGGCCGCCAGCGCCCGGACATGATTGTCAAACTCCCAGGAGGCAAGAATGTCGTCGTGGATGCGAAAGCCCCGCTGGCCGCTTACCTCGAGGCCCTCGAAGCGCCGGACGATGCCACGCGCACGGAGAAATTGAAAATTCACGCCCGCCAGATTCGGGACCATCTGCGCGCCCTCGGCCAAAAGAAATATTGGGAACAGTTCCAGCCCGCGCCGGAATTTGTGGTGCTCTTTTTGCCCGGCGAAATGTTTTACAGCGCCGCGCTCGAGCAGGACCCCGGCCTCATCGAGGAAGGTGTGGGGCAGCGCGTAATCTTGGCCACCCCGACCACGTTGATTGCCCTGCTCAAAGCGGTGTCCTTCGGCTGGCGGCAGGAAGCCCTGGCCGTCAACGCCGCGGAAATCAGCGCCCTCGGCCGCGAACTCCACGAACGCCTCGGCACCCTCGGCGGCCACTTCGCGAAACTGGGTGAGCGGCTGGACAAGGCGGTCGAGGCCTATAACCAGGCCACGTCGTCACTGGAAACCCGGGTGCTGGTAACGGCCCGGCGATTCACCCAACTGGGTGCAGGCTCAACCACCGAAATCGGGGTCAGCGAGCCGATCCAGAAACAGCCGCGGATGCTGCAGGCGCCGGAGATGCTGGGGAGCAAGAGCCTTGAATGAGCGGTTTACCGGTCAGTTTGAAAATTGGTTCTTTTTCATGTTCGGTTTTGGCAAACTCCGGTGTCCTTGGGTCGGCAGATGAAGACCAGCCAAATTCGTTGGACCGCCACCCATGCCGCCGCCCGACTTGAGATTCGACCCCGCCCATCAAAAGGGCGACGCGGACTTTGCCGCCGGTCAGAGGCGCGGGAAAGCCAGCACGAAGGATTGGCACCGCCAACGGGCGGACCGCCGTGCTCGCCTGAAATTATCCTTCCAAGCTAATCGCAGGTATATTCAATCCGACTGGAAATCCATTCTCATCTTTTATTTCGCGGCGCTTTGCCTGGCTGTCATTATGGGAGTGATGATTGGCCTCTATCGAGCGACCCGCGTGGAGGAGTTCCTTCCCTGCATTGGCGCCGTCGGCAGCGCAATGTCGCTCGTCTTCGCCCGATTCTTTCGCCGGGGCACCGTAAAATACCAAAGAATTCAACGGGAATTGGGGATCATAATCGCGCCGGGGCGGACCTGGGTGCAGGCGGGTGCCTGCGTGGCGGGGGCGCTTGTGGGGTTGATCGCCATCGTCGCGGGCCCGCGCAGGTGGCTCTACTGTGCATTAGTCCTGATCGCCTGGCTGGCTTGGTCCGCAATCGTCGTGAAGATTGCCAAAAGTTGGCCGGTGCAGCCGGAGCCAAGCGATCAGATCGAGAAATTGTAGAGCAGCCGCGGGCGCAGCAAGTCTGTGCCCCTACGAACGCGCGCCTGGCACACGGCGTAGGGGCGCAGTCTTGCTGCGCCCTCTTCTTTTTTGCCCGAGGGTTATCCGATTGCGTCAATCTCATGAAAATATGCTCGAACGGAAACAGGTTGGCCTCGCCGCCGAATTCCTGTCACCTTACACAACAAAAATACGTCCTATGCTGGACATGACCACCATCCCACCCCCGGCCGCGACGGAGCCATCCGACGCTGACCTTGTCGCCCGGAGCCTGGCGGGTAATAGGGAGGCTTTTGGGCAAATTGTGGCACGGTATCAGTCGCTGGTCTGTTCGCTGGCCTACAGCGCGACCGGGAGCGTAAGCGTTAGCGAGGACGTGGCGCAGGAAACGTTTGTGGCGGCCTGGAAGAAATTGGGCGACTTGCGTGAGCTGGAAAGATTGCGCCCATGGCTCTGCGGCATTGCGCGCAATTTGTCGATCAACCGGCACCGCGACGGGAAGCGTGAGCCGACCCATGGCGCGGAATCGCTGGACAACCTGGGGCATTTGACTACGGACGAGGCCAGCCCCGCCTTGCAGGCCATCCAACGCGACGAGGAGGCGATTTTGTGGCGCGCGCTCGAGGCCATTCCCGAGACCTACCGCGAGCCGCTCGTGCTGTTCTATCGCGAACATCAATCCGTGGCGAGCGTGGCCGTGGCGCTGGATTTGAGCGAGGACAACGTGCGCATGCGCCTTTCCCGTGGGCGCAAGCTGCTTAGCGAACAAGTTGAGGTCTTGGTGGAAGGCACGCTCGAAAGGACGAAGCCTGGCGCTGAGTTCACCTCGAGCGTGCTAGCGGCGCTACCTATGGCAGCGGCCACTTCAGGCAAAACTGCAGCTGTTGGTGCGACCATGGCAAAGGCGGCGATGGCGGCCAAAGGCGCGGCTGCGACCAAGGCCACTGGACTGGCAGGGATTTTGGGCGTGATATTTTTACCGGTCACCGCGATTTTTGCCGCTTTGCGGCTGGCGGTCTACAGCGGTGGACCGGACCTGACCGAAGAACAAATCAAGGCTAGAAAGAAACCGAGTATGGCGAGGGCGCTCGTCGAGATGGTGCTGCTGGGCGTGATTCTCTACTCGGCGTTGCATTATTACCCCACGCATCCGAACTGGGTTTATGCGGGCTTGGGGGGATTTTTTATCGTCCATCATCTGACGGCAGCGTGGCATGACCCGCAGAAAGCGAAAGCTTGGCTCACCAATTGGCGGTGGGATTGGAAAAACGTTTTAAAGGGCATCGCCGGCACACTGCTCAATCTTGGGGAGGCGACCTTGCTCTATTTTACCACCATCCACTACGAGCACGCCACTCTGGCGGCCCTGCGCTATATCTGCTTTGCGCTGTTTCTGACCCTGATTTTACTGGGCATGAAAAAGCTCACCCGCTGGGACTGGTGGAGATTTGCGCTGCATCGAACCGGCAACGCCACCGCCTGGGTGATGCTGTTCATGGTGAATGATTATTGGGCGGCGCACCCGGTTGACTTTTTCGGAATGGCGATGTGGCTCTTTTGTGTTTTTTATGCGGCCAAAGTATGCGCGGAAAAATGGGAGGCGCAAACGTCGCCCGACCCGCAAAAGCTGCAACAATGGCAGCAGAAGGAACTGCAAATGTATGCTGACTTGGATAAAGCGCAGAAAGCCAGGGACGCCGTGAATCCGGCATACACGGAATTGCGGAAAAGTCAGTGGGCCATGACGAAATCCTCTCGTCTGGCCATGATGGCATTATTCGCCGTTTTCGTGCTGGCGCTGCCCAAAACACACGAGACGTTTTTCAGCGCCAGCCCCACCTTCTACCTCCTGCTTGGTTTGATGTCGTTGAGCTGCACCTGGACGTATTTTTCCTGGCAGGCCTGGCGCCAGCGTCACCGGGAAAAAATTCAAGCCGTGCGCGCCGTCAATGACTGGATGAAGGTAACCGAGCATTTGCCATGGCTGACGAATGTCCTGATGCTGGGGATTGTCTTGCGCATATTTTTCAATTTGGTCGCTCCTTCCATTTCCCTGACCGTCGCCGTTTTGGCGTTGGGTGCAGGCTGCGGGATTTTGGCTCGGGGATTCGGCCGCTTCGGCAAATAAAAACCCTGCCCGACGCCGGAAAAAAATCCGCGCGCCGCTTTTTCACTCCGCTTTGCGCCAGTGGAGAATTTCCAACTGCGGATACTGGCGGCCGTTCCAGAAGTTCCAGGAAAACTTCGCCGCGAGGTCCAGCGGGGTGTTGCCGGGCGGCAGGTTGGCAGCTTTTTTCCAGGCGACGGCGGCGACGCGCCCGGCGCCACCCGCCACCCAACAGCGGTAGTTTTCGCCGCCGCTGAAGAGTTCTGGATTCGTCAATTTGACACTCCGCACGCCGAAAATCGGCTCGGGGTTGGATTCGCCATAGGGCTGCAGTAAATCGAGGTCGCGCAGGAAATCTTCATGGAGATCCTCGGGCTTGAGCCACGCGGCGAGTTCGAGCGCGGTGGATTCCGCCGCCAGCTTCTCGCGGGCGGTTTTCACCGAGGCGGAAAAAGCGGCGTGGAAATCCACCAGTCGCGAGGCGTCGAGCGAGATGCCGACGGCCATCGGGTGCCCGCCCCAATGGCCGAGGAATTCGACGCAGGGTTGCAGGACTTCCACCAGGTTGAGGCCAGGAATGCTGCGGCCGGAGCCTTTGGCGAGCAAGCCTTCCCGCCCGAGCACGATGCATGGGCGAGCGTATTGCCGACATAGTTTCCCGGCCACAATGCCGACGACGCCGGGATGCCAGCTTTCGCCGTAAACGACCAGCGCCGGGGCCTCAAGCTGCGTGGCCTCGACCATGCGCTCGGCCTCGTGCGTTACCTGCTTTTCGATTTGCTGGCGCTCACGATTGAGAGTATCAAGCGTGGCGGCGGCTTCACGGCACACCGTGGCGTCACTGGCGAGGAGCAGCTCTACGGGCAGCGCGGCATCCGCGAGGCGACCGGAAGCATTGATGCGCGGGCCGATCCGATAGGAAATGTCCGACGCCGCGAGGGCCTGGCCGGGGGCCAGGCCGCTGACCGCAAAGAGCGCGCGCAGGCCCGGGCGGCTGCATTTTTCCAAGGCGCGCAGGCCATGGCGGGCGAGAATTCGGTTTTCGCCAGCGAGCGGAACAAGGTCGGCAATCGTTCCCATGGCCACGAGGTCGAGCGATTCAGCCAATTTGAACGCCAGGGCGCGGGGGTCGTTGGCGGCGCGGCGCAGTTTCAAAAAGCCGTGCGCGAGTTTGAAGACAAGTCCGACCGTGCAAAGGTTGCTCCAGGGCGCGCCGGGCTGCTCGTGGACGTGGGGATTGACGATGATGCAGTCTGCAGGAAGTTCAGACTTCGATTTATGGTGATCCACGATGATGACCTTGCAGCCGTGCGCGCGCAAGATGGCCACTTCTTCCAGGGCGTTGGTGCCGCAGTCGAGCGCGACAAAGAGGCCGGGCACGCCGTCTGCCAGCACGCGCTCAATGGCCGCCCGGGAGAGCCCGTAGCCTTCCTCCAGCCGGCGCGGCACGGCATAGCGCGGCTCAACCCCGAAGGCGCGCAACACACTGACCAACAAGGCGGTACTGGTGACGCCATCCACGTCGTAATCGCCAAAGACCACCACCCCACTCCCAGCCAATACAACTTCATCGAGCACCCTGGCGGCGGCTTCCAGATTCGGAATGTTGAACGGGTCTTCAATCGTGCCCAGGCGCGGGCGCAGGAAAGCCTCGGCTTCGGCCAAATCGCCCAGACCGCGGGCGGCGAGCATCCCGGCAATTACCGGATTCAGATCGAGACCGCGGGCAAGGGCGTCGACGACGTCAGGGGGAGGAGTGGGACAGTTCCAGCGGGTCACGGGGTTTGAAACCAACCATAGCCGCAGAGTGACGCACGGGGCACAAGCCAGAAATGGGAATGGTGGTGGAATTTTTAGGTGCGGGCACGTTGAATCGGCTTCCGAATTAGTCCCCGAGGGACGAAAGAACTGGCGCATTTCTTTCGTCCCTCCGGGACTCCGAATTTGATTGAGTTGAGCGTACCCAGCGCTAAAGCGCTGGGTTACCTTCGGCCGTCCCTTCGGGACTCGCACATTTTATATTGTCGCTTACCCAGCTTTAAAAAACTGGGTTACCTTCTGCCGTCCCTGCGGGACTCGCTTTTTACTCCTCACTGCCAAACAGCTGCTCCAGCCGTCGGGGGTAATTATTCAAAAAATCCCGCGTCACTGAGTAGTGCTCGGTGTCCTCATACTTCACGGCCTTGATGCCGGATTCGTCGAAACGCAGGATTTTCGCATTCGGATAGGCCAGCAGGATGGGCGAATGGGTGGCGATGATGAACTGCGACGCCTGGTGCACCAGATGGTGAATCGCGATGAGCGCCGCCAGTTGGCGTTGGGGGGACAAAGCCGCCTCCGGCTCGTCCAGAAGGTACAAGCCGTGTCCGACAAGCTTGTGGGTGAGCAGGGACAGGAAGGCCTCGCCATGGGATTTTTCATGCAGGGAGCCACCGTAGCCGCCCAGATAACCCGTCTCGTCCATATACGTCGCGACATTGAAGAAGCTTTCTGCGCGCAGGAAATAGCCGTCGGTGGGTCGCTCGTGACTCTTGACGAGTTTCAAGGACTGGCTCAGCGGAGAAACCGACTCTGTCGTCTTCAATAGCTTCAAGGCCTTGGTGCCGCCTTCCGGGCCATAACCCAGGGCAAGGGCGATGGCTTCCAAAACCGTTGATTTCCCCGAGCCGTTTTCGCCGACAAAAAACGTGACGTCCGCATGGAATTTGAGCCGGCCCAGCTTCCGCACCACGGGCAAATTATAGGGATATTTCTCCAAATCCGTCCCGGCGGCCGGCGCGACGGAGACCTCCTTCAAAAACGGTTTGGCGGCGAGCTGCATGGCAATTTTTTGGTGTGCGGCGGCTTGACTCCGCTTTTCTTCCGCATTCGAACGTCGATCCGCTCGCAATGTCAATTCACCACTTGGAACGTACACCCATCAAGCGAAAGCGGCGTCTAGCCGCCGCACTCCAAAAAAACGCCCAACCCCACCCTATTCCTTGACCGCCGGGGCTGCGCCGCGGGTGGAACTGTCCCACTCGTATTTCGGGGCGAAATCGCGGGCTTCAACGTGATGACGGTCACCCTTGTGCCACCAGCAGAAGACCGGGTTGGCGATAAAGATGGAGGACGCCGTGCCCGTCGCGATGCCAATCATGAACACCAGCGCAAATTCGTGCACCACCCCGGCGCCGAAGAGGAAAAGGGAGAACGCGGCCAGAAATACGGTCAAGCTCGTCATGGTCGTACGTGAGAACGTTTTATTAACCGCCAGGTCCAGCACCTGCACCAGTTTGAGATGGGGGTTGAGCTTCAATTCTTCGCGGACGCGGTCGAAGACGATGACCGTGTCATTCAGCGAGTAACCAATGATCATCAGCACGGCCGCGACCATGGAGGCGGAAAACTGGCCGCCCAGCAGCACATAGACCCCCACCGTGATCATCACGTCGTGCAACGTGGCCACGATGGCGCCGACGGCGTAGCCCACTTCAAAGCGAATCGCAACATAGATCATGACGCCCAGCAGCGACAGCGCGACCGCGAGCAGCGCGTTCCACTTCAGGTTCTGACTGACCGTCGCGCCAATTAAATTGACACTGGCGGATTCCACTTCCGCCGGGGTGATGCTGCCCGGATGCTTTTGGCTGAGCGCCTGGAGGAGGAGCTTGCCCTTGCCGGCTTCCGTCTGAATCTTGAGCGTCTTCACGCCGCGGCCCAGCTCCACCTGGTAGGTCGCTTCGGCTTCGGAAAGCTTCAGCGACTTCGCCACCACATCAATTTCCGACTGCGGAATTTCCGCCGTATAGCCCACACTGACTTCGTCGCCACCGCGGAAGTCCGTGCCGAGGGCGCTCTGGCCGCGCATGAAGATGGCGACCAGACCGATCAGAATGACGACAATGGAAATACTGATGGAAATTTTGCGGTAACTGTAGAACGGCAGGTTGACCTCGGGAATGAGCCGGCGGAAGTTCAGCTTCTTGATGTATTCCTTGCCGGTGGCCAACTCCAGCAGCGCGTAGTTGAACACCAACACGCAAAACAGATTCGAGGCCAGGCCGATCGCGAGAATCACGCCGAAACCCTTGATGGGGCCGGTGCCCAGCCAAATCAGAATCGCGGCGGTGATGATGGAGGTGACGTGGGAGTCGAGAATTGAGGCCAGAGCGCGGTCATGGCCGGCCTCCAGGGCGTTGAACAGCCCCTTGCCGTGCAGCATTTCCTCGCGCATGCGTTCGTAAATCAAAATATTGGCGTCCACCGCCATGCCGATGGTCAGGACCAGCGCAGCCACGCCCGGCAGCGTCAAGGTGGCGCCGATGCTCGCCTGCACGCCAATGATCATCGCCACATTGAGCACCAGGGTCAGCACGGACAGGAGCCCGGCCAGCGAGTATATGCCAATCATGAACAGCACGACCAAACCGGTGCCGACGAGACCCGCCCAGAGTGAACTCGCCCGCGCCTCCTGCGCCAGCGACGGGCCGACTTCCACCATGTTTTCGAGCGAAAGCTCCTGGTCGAGCGGGTTGTTCAGCACGTTGGCGAGGTCAAACGCATCCTTCTGGGTGAACCCGCCATTGCCGCCCTCAACTTCGCAACTGTTGCTGAAAGCAGTCTTGATGTACGGGGCGGAGTTAAGCTTGCCGTCGAGCACGATGGCCAGCGAGGTCGAGGTGTTACCCTGGAGCTGCGCGGTCAGATTGCCCATCAATTTCGCGCCATCCGACGTGAAATCCACCGCGACTTTCAGTTCGCCGGTTGAGGGGTCGGAAGTGACGTGCGCGCTGCTGACGATGTTGCCCGTCGCGGTTATGCCATCGAGCGTAATCGGCTTCGTGGCGACAATATAGGGAATCTCCTGGATGTCCCCGGTCTTCGGGTCATCGCGTTCCTCGGTCATGAGCTGGTAGCCCAGGCCAATCTGCTCGGGCGTCGGAGTTGGGCTGCCCGCGGGCAGCGGATGCGCAATGCGGAATTCAAGTTTGGCCGGCTTCTTGATGACATCCACGGCATCGGGATTGTCCTTGCTGGACAAACCGGGCATGAGGATTTCAACGGAATCGTCGCCCACGGGCCGGGTGATGGTCTCGGACACACCCATGCCATTGATGCGCTTGTTAATGACTTCAATGACCTTTTGCAGGCTCAATTCGCGCAAGGAGGCGGTGGAATTCTTGTTCGCGGCGTCGGTGATTTTAAGCGTGAAGCCCAAGCCGCCCTGCAAATCGAGGCCATACTTGATGCGGCCTTTGCTGTCCTTGAGCAACTGCGTGAGGATGAGGTCGTTGCGCTTTTTGACGTTGCTGGTGTCACCGGCGCGCAGGTCGGGAAAGAACTTTTTCCAGAGGTCCACGGGGCCTTTGTCGTCCTTGATCAGGCCCTCGTCCTCGCTAATGCTCTTAAACGCCAGATAGAAGGTGCGGTGGCGCTGGATGAAATCGGTCTTGGCCGGATCGGGCAAATAAGTATCCGGGGAGGAAGCGGCGGCCTTTTCGGCGGCTTTCATCGCCGTCTCTTCGGTGGCCGCTTCCTTGACGGCGCCCTGGGCGCGCTGGATCAGCGTTTGCAACTGGCTCTGGTTTTGGGTGGCGCGGTTGGCGAGGTATTGCTCAAACGGCGTGTCCGACCAAGGCCACAGATTCCACAAGGCCCAGCCGAGGAGGAGGAAGGAAAACGCGATTTTCCAATAAATGCTGCTTTTCATGTTGGGGTCTTAGATTTTCTTCTCGTCGGCTGGCTTGGCCACCGGTTCGGCACCGGGGGCGCGCACTTCGACGTTGGAACGGTTGACTTCGACGCGCACACCTTTGGCGATTTCGACCACGAAGCGGTCAGCCTTGACTTGGGTAATGGTGCCAAAGAAACCGCCGGAAGTCATCACTTCATCACCGGGCTTCAACTCCGTGAGGAGCTTCTGGTGCAACTTGTTGCGCTTCATCTGCGGCGCGAAAATGAGAAAAAATACCCCGAGCAGGAGCAATGGCATGACCAGGCTGCCGAGCGGGTTCGCCTGGGGCGCATTCGGGTCGGGCGCGCCACCCGTGGCGCCCGGCGCCGCCGGAGCGGCGACCGGCGTACCCGTCTGGGCGAGGAGCCAATACGGCGCGGCGCCATCGGCCATTACAATGAGAGGAGACATGCAGAAAAGGGGGAAAACGGTCAAAGAAACCAGAACGCCGGAAAAAGGCAAGTCTTTAGGTATAAAGTGCCCTGATGCCTTAGTGCTAAGTTCTTCGTTGGTTAGGGCCTACCCTTGTATCCGCCGCAGGGGTTTTAACTAAGAACCTTTGCGCTTTATAACCGGTACATTTTTCCCGTGCTTGGTACACAAGGAGATGGTTCCGACAGCTCCGGGACCCGTCCCCGCCCCATTGGGGGCCTGGAAGAACCAAGCGCCAAAACACCAAGGACGGGGAAACCGGGAATTTTCCTATTCCGCATATCGTTTTGACACCGGATGAATACTTTAGTTGTATGGCGGCTGATTAGCCTTGGTTGTTTTCGGCGGAAAAATCCCCGTTGCGTCACACCCCTTACCACTTGTTTACCCAATGGGCTTTGATCCATTCAACACGTCGCAGCTCCAACCCAAGTCGCCCCCAGGTGTTTCATTGCGACGGATGTTGGCGCCAGGGTTCGCCTTGGTCTTGTTTTGGGCAATACCCTCCCCGGCTCAAGTGGTCTGGACGGGCAATACGAGCACTGATTGGAATACGGGATCGAATTGGAGCAACGGTGCCGTACCGAACTCCACGACCGACCTCATCCTGGACTTGGGCAGTGGCAATCAAACGACGATTTCCGCCGCGTCGGCGACCTCACAAAATCTCATTATTGGTAGGGACAGCTACAGCAACGCCAGCACTTTGCTTACCATCAACAATGGGCAAACGTTGACAGGCAACAGCAATGGCATTATCGCTGATCAGGCTTCCTCAACTGGCGCAGTTTTGGTGACTGGCCCCGGTTCGACCTGGTCACTTTCGGAAGATCTGGACGTAGGGAACCAAGGAGCGGGCTTATTGACCGTTGCCAATGGAGCCAATGTCAGCAGTTCGAGCGGCTATCTTGGCAATCAAGCGGGCTCGGTGGGCACCGCAGTGGTGGATGGCCCGAATTCAACTTGGAATACGCCAAGCGGCCTTACCGTGGGTAACATCGGCACAGGCGTATTGACGATTTCCAATGGCGGGTATGTAAACAGCCAAACCATGTTTAACTATATCGGGAATCAAACCGGGTCACATGGAACGGTAACCGTTGACGGCACCAATTCGACTTGGAGCGCCGGTTTCTACCTCAATTTAGGCAACGGTGCCTCCGGCTGTTTAACCATCTCCAATGGCGGAAATGTCACTGGAGTAGGCGAGGAATATATTAGTAACGGAACTATGCTAGTCACCGGTCTCCATTCGACCTTAAACATGGGCGACATCATTGTCGGCGTCGGCGGCACAGGCAACCTGACGGTCACTAACGGCGGACAACTGGCTGGCAGCCCATTCGGCAGCAGTGTCAATGTGGGTGGGCACGGTGGCAGCGGTAACATGCTCGTTTCCGGGGCAAATTCGACGGTGAACCTCCGCGATAGTCTGAGCGTTGGTACTGGCACCATGACGATTGCCAATGGCGGCGTGGTTAATAGCAGTTTTGGTTCCGTCGGTGACAACATGACCGTCGATGGCGCCAATTCAACCTGGAATATCGGGCTTTCCATGGCCATCGGGGGCACCACCGGCTCGGCTGGCAACTTGACGATTTCCAACGGTGGCGCAGTAAACATTACCGGCGTTAGCTCCCTAAGCGGCACGAAGTATATGATTCTTGGCGGCGGCAATGGAGTTGACGGCGGATCAGGAACCGTGCTGGTGACCGGAACGAATTCGAAATTGGGCCTTTCCGGGATTGCGCTCAACATCGGCCAAAATGCCGGCACCGGCATACTGATGATCGCCAATGGCGGCAGTGTCACCAGCGGCCAGGTAAACGCCGGATATAATTCCGCTGGATCCAATGGTCTGCTAGAGGTGACCGGCGCCAATTCGACCCTGGACCTCCAGGGTAATTTATACTTGGGCATGGCGTCCGGCGCCCAAGGCAATTTGACGATTGCGGATGGCGGAATGGTGCGGCTTAATTTCCCGGTTATCCTTGCGCTGAATAGCGGCGCCAATGGAGTGGTAAATTTAAATGGAAATGGCATGTTAGAAGTTGGCGGGGCAAATGGGATTCAGGCCGGGACCGGCACGGCCATGGTTAAATTAGGCGGCGGTACGATTCAAGTGACCGGTTCGGATTTAACCACCTCGGTAAATGCGACGCTGATCAATGGATCGAATTCGACGATCAACACCAACGGGATGAACGCCACCTGGTCAGGTGTGCTTGGCGGGTCCGGTTCGCTAGCCAAAATTGGCGCGGGCTCATTGACCCTTTCGGCCGCAAACGCTTATACGGGGTCGACCTATTTAAATGGGGGCACGCTGCTATTGGATTACTCGGCTTTGGGCGCACCCCAATCCAACATAATTGACAACGCAACCCCACTGCTGCTGGGTGGTGGAAACCTGATTTTGAAGGGTGGCAACGGCGAATCCAACAACCAAAGTTATAACAACACCACGCTCTCGTCGGGAGATTCGGCCGTAGGCTTCAATCAAAACGGCGCAAATATCTTGAACTTGAATTTGGGGCCGCTGGCCCGCAACCCGGGCGCCACAGCGAATTTCTCGCAGCCCGGAATCGGAGCCGTTAACGCGTCCGGATTGTTGACCGGAAATGTCCTGACCAGCGCGCAAGGGGTGGCCTATGCAACGGTGTCCGGTTCCGATTGGGCCACTCTCGGCGGCGGCAATATCCTTGCGCTGGGCGTGTATCAGACGGACAACAATCCCGCCGACTGGCAACCGACCGAAAACGTCAGCTTGAGCGCTGGGACCAGCACCACAAGTTCCACTCAAAGCATCAACACGCTGCGTTTTGCCGGCAACACCACCACTGGTTCATTAGCGGTGCAAAGTGGAAAGACCCTCAGCGTGACCACCGGAGGAATCCTGATAACGGGCAATGGCAATTTTTCGCTGGTCAATGGATCGATTACCAGTGGCGCGGCCGGTTCCGAGTTGGTTATCATGCAAAACGACCCAACAAACCCTTTCCTGATTGCGTCGACCATCGCCGATGGAAACAGCCCCACCATGCTCGTAAAGTCGGGGCCGGGTCAAATTAATCTCACCGGCAATAACACCTTTTCCGGGGGCACGATCATCAATAACGGCATCGTCTCGTTTGGCGCCGGAACACTGGGCAGCGGGGCGGTCACGTTTAGCGGTGGCACCCTGCAATGGGCTCAGAACAATCACGCAGACATTTCGGGGCAGCCCCTGGTCTTTACCGCGGGCGGAGCGACTTTGGACACCAACGGCCAGACCGTCACGCTGGCTGGCTCCATCGGTGGTGGCGGAGCTGGCAACCTGGCGGTATCCGGCAACGGCACCCTCGCTCTCCAAGGTAACAATACCGACCCGGTGACCGGCTACGCGGGCGCAACCATCATCAGTAATGGCACGGTCCAATTCTCGGCCATTAACAACTTTGGCTCTGGGAGTATTATTTTCAATAATGGCACGGTGCAATGGGCCCACGGAAGCACAACCGATATTTCGCCCAAGGCCATGCAGATTAATGGTGGCGGCGCAATTTTTGACACCAACGGGAACAATGTCACGCTGGCCGCGCCCATTGGCCTGTATGGCACGGGCGGCTTGACGAAATCCGGTGCCGGCACTTTGACCCTGACCAACACGGAATTATATCCCGGCTCCACAATAGTCAATGCGGGCACCTTGCAATTGGGCGACGGCACAAGCAATGGCATGGTCGCCGGCAATATTGTCGTCAACAATGGCGGAAATTTGACCTTGGTAAGCAACGCCATGGGGCTCACCTATTCCGGGGTGATTAGCGGCAGCGGACAATTAAATCTCCGCGGCGGCACGCTCAGGCTTGACGGAGGGAATACGTTTTCCGGAACCACTGTACTCGCCGATCCTTCAGCGACCCTGATCTTGAAGAACGGCCTGGCTTTGCAAAACAGTACGCTGAATCTAACCGCAGGTAATTTCGATATCGCCGATTATGTCGATTTGGGCGAAGTTTCCCCCACCCTGGGCGGCCTTTCGGGCAACCTGGACCTTGTTCTCAGCAATTCGACCGACGGCAACCGGATTTTAACTGTAGGTGGCAACAATCAGGATACAACTTATAGTGGCAATATAACCAGCAGCGACGCCACCCAATCTGTCGGGGAGATTGTTAAAACTGGGACCGGTACATTGACACTCACCGGCAACAATTCCTATGCTGGCGGTACGAGAATTAATAGCGGCACGCTCATTCTCACCGGCAATACCGCGGCCCTTGGTTGGGGCATCGAAGTCAACGGCACGGTGATATTTAACCAGGCGTTTGACAGCAGTTTTAACCAGTTAATTTTTGGCAATGGTAAATTGACTAAATTGGGATCTGGGAATCTGATATTAGACAATATTTCTACTTTAACCGGAGTCACCACCATTAGTGCGGGTACTTTGACCATCGTCGGCAGCATGCCAAATGGCAGCATCATAAATAATGCTAATTTAGTGGTCGGCGTGACCTCCAACAACACCTATAACGGAACTATTTCCGGAAACGGCACATTGACCCTGAACGGCGCCGGCATCCTGACACTCAATGCAAACAATACGCTAACCGGCAATACCACCATCAGTACCGGCACCCTGGTTCTGGAAAAATTCACGGCGTTACAAAACAGCACACTCAATTACAATACGGGCAACGGTAATTTGAGCTTTGGTTCGCTGACCAATGCGACTGTTGGCGGATTAAGTGGCAGCAAAGATCTTCCGCTTGCCAACAACAGTTCCCTAGCCCTGGCTTTGACCGTCGGCGGCAACAATCAAGACACGACGTTTAGCGGCAATCTAACCGGCAGCGGCTCGTTGACCAAAGTCGGCAACGGCACCCTGACGATTTCGGGCGTAAACAGTTTTAGCGGCAATGAAACCGTCAATCAGGGGACTCTGACGGTGACGAGCACGGGATCGCTTGCGGGTGGCGTCATCTCCGTTGGCGACGCAAACAGCGCCAACGGCACTCTCAATCTCACGGGCGTCACGCAGTCCCTGGCCGGCACCGTAATTATCGGCAATCTGGGACAGGGCAGCCTAAATTTGGCGAGCGGAAGCAATCTAACGGTGTCGTCCAGCTCCGTTACCGTGGGCCAGGCGGTTGGCGCCAATGGGTCAGTCTCAATCACGGGCAACAGCTCGTGGGCGTTGCAATCAACCAATCTCACCATCGGCAATAACGGCACCGGCAACGTCACCGTGGCCACTGGCGGGTGGGTCAATGCCAGCAACACTTATCTCGGCTACAATGCCACGGCCAGCGGCACCCTTCAACTCAGCGGCTTGGGTAATGCCAAAGCTTATACGATGGCCACCGGCAATCTAACCATCGGCTTCAATGGAACCGGCAACTTGACGATCACCAACGGTGGCAACCTGTCCGTTACCGGCGGCGATTCCGGCAATGTGGCCCTCTATCTCGGGCAGCAATCCGGCAGCCAGGGCACGGCCCTCGTCACCGGGGCCGGTTCAAGTATTTCGTCAACCAACATCACGGCCATCGGCTACAATGGGACGGGCAACCTGACCATTGCCAATGGCGGATCCGTTACCGACACCATTGGCGTCGTTGGCTTTAACCCGGCCGGTACCGGCAGCGTGGTGGTAACCGGCGCCAATTCAACCTGGATCAACTCCGGCAATCTCGCGGTCGGGGCCACGGGATTCGCCGTCCCGCTCATTCCCTCCAGCGGCGGCAACGGCAGCTTGAGTGTTACGAACGGGGGCAACGTCAGCGCCGCCGGATTACTCTTTGGCCAGCTCACCAGTAATTTTGGTCCAACTGGGCAAAATGGCACCGTGACCGTGGATGGGGCCGGTTCGCGCGTGGCCGTTTCCGGCCTTATGGCAGGCGGTGGTAACGTGACTATTTCCAACGGCGGCAATGTCACCGTCGGCGGGCAGTTGACCCTCAATGGTTATAATGGGACGACGATTTCAGTTACGGGAGTTGGCTCACAATTAACGGTGCAGGGTGCCACCAGCGTGGCGACAAATTACAACAACACCCTGACCATAAACAGCGGCCTGCTCAACAGCGTTGGCGCCAACGGCAACAATGTTAGTGTAAACTTGGGCGTGAGCGGTATCGCCAACTTTACCGGCAATGCCAACGTGCTCGTCACGGGCAATACCGCCAACTGGAATATCGGCAATCAAACGACGCAGGTGGGCGGACTGGTGGTCGGCAATGCCGGCAGCGCCAACCTGACCATCGCGAATGGTGCGCGCATCACCAGTTACGGGGCCAGCGCGAACGGAGTCATTGCCTCGCTCGGCGACCAGGCCGGTTCCCAGGGTAGCGTAACCGTCACGGGCGTCGCCAATGGCAGTGCCAACAGTTCCGTCTGGGAATTGGATTACTCGCTGACCACTTCGGCAGGCCTGGTCGTGGGCAATTTGGGCTCGGGAACCTTGACCGTTGACGGCTTCCATGCCGACGTTTTCGGCAAAAGTGTGGTACTCGGGCGGCAGGCCGGTTCCAGTGGCACGGCCATCGTCGCCAACGGTGGCATTTTGGATTCATCGTCTGCCTTTGTCGTCGGCGACGCCGGTGTCGGCAATTTAACCATCAATCCCAGCGGATTGGCCGAGGCGACCAGTGCCGACACCGGTGGCGTGGCAATTTATGCCGGGAAAAGTGCGAATTCTACAGGGAGTATATTCGTCACCGGTTCCGGAAGCGATGCCAGCGCCCAACTGACCAATAATGTCGGCGCCTGGAACATTGGCAATTTGGGCAATGGCAATTTGACCATTTCCAAAGGCGCTTACGGCTGGGGTGGCAGCAATACCCATGACGCCAACGGGGTGGCGGCCTATGTCGGCAACCAGGCTGGCGCCACTGGCACTGTTCTGGTCACCGATGCAAATTCCACCTGGAACCTCACCGGCGGCAGCCTCGTCGTGGGCAATCTCGGTAACGGTACCCTGACCATTGCCAACGGCGCCAACGTCCAAGTGGGCTCGAACACCACCAGTCATATCCTTTTGGCCGCCGGTGCGGGTTCCAATGGAACCGTCAATCTCAACTCCGGCGGAATGTTGGCGGTGGGTGGAACGAACGGCCTGGCCACCGGCAGCGGGCAATACGCGCTTAACTTTGGCGGCGGCACATTGACCACGACCGGCAGTGATTTTAGCACCACGCTGAATGCCACTTTGGCCAGCAATACCACTTCAACCCTCAACACCTCCGGCGCGAATGCCACTTGGTCCGGCATTTTGTCGGGGAACGGAAGTTTAACCAAATCGGGCAGTCTCACGCTGACGCTTTCTGGCAACAATACGTTCTCCGGCACCACCACCATTAGCAGTGGCACCCTGAGCCTCGGCACCGCCCTCGCCCTGCAAAACAGCACCCTCAATGACAACTCCAGCACGGGCGTATTCAGTTTCGGCAGCCAAACGGCGCCCATCCTTGGCGGATTGAGCGGCAATCAGAATCTGGCGTTGGCCAATAATGCCACTGCCGCCGTGGCCCTGACGGTCGGGAACAACAATCAAGACAGCACTTTTAGCGGAGTGCTTTCGGGAGCGGGTTCGCTCGTCAAAACGGGAACTGGAAATATGTCTTTGGCCGGGGCCAATACTTATTCAGGCACCACCAACATCACCGCGGGCAATCTGATACTGGCCAACTCGCTAGCGCTGCAAAACAGCACCCTCAATTACAACATCGGCGATGGCAATATCAACTTTGGCTTGTTGACGAATGCAACCCTCGGCAGCTTGAGCGGTAACAAGAATATTGTGCTATCGCAGCCAACCGTCAGTGGGATCAACGGGATCAATCTGACCGTTGGGGCCAACAACGCCTCGACTACCTACAACGGAAATCTATCCGACACGATGGGCACCTATCCCAACGGCAGCCTGACCAAGGTCGGCAATGGCACGTTGACGCTCACGGGGAATATAAATTACGGTGGTGACACCATAGTCAGCAGCGGCACCCTAAATCTAAGCGGAACGACGGCGACGTCGCCCTTTGCGCCCTACCTTTACGTTTTCGACAATGGTTCGCTGGTGGCGCAAAATGGTGCCACGCTAAATATCGGGGGCCTGGATGTCGCCAATGTAAATGCGCAGAATTCCACCGTATTGATTACTGGGGCCAACACTTCCGTGGTGGCGGTACCTAACGGCAACGGTGGCGTATTATATGTAGGGGTCGCCGGAAATGGTTCCATGGCTATCGCCAATGGCGCCCAGTTTACCGTTGGATCGGTGGATATTGGCCAATATGCCCCTGGCAATGGCACATTGCTGGTTACTGACCCAGGAACCAAACTTACCTTTGGGTTAAACACTCCCATCGACGACTTGACCGCCGGTCATAGTGGCAATGGATCACTTACCATTGCCAA
>CAZLPS010000080.1:0-19507 GCA_964561455.1 uncultured Opitutales bacterium | reverse complement strand
CAACGGTCAGCGTACAGGTCCGAGCCCTGACGTCGACCGCCTCATGTCATCTATTGACCCGCTATTGTCTCAATTATTAAAATATCACTTGCCGTCGATCTTGATGAATTTCATCGGCCGGGTTTCTGCTGGTGGCGCGGGTTCGACGTCTGGCGCACCATCGTTGACGGGGGGATATACCAGCGTAAATTGGAAGGTGGCCTCGTCGCCGGTGGCGTTGAAAACCGGTGTTTGGCTTTCGAGTTCCTCCCAAGCGCGTACTTGGGCATCGGCCATTGGGTTATCATGCATGCCATCTCGGGCAATGATCTCTTGGGTTTGTTGATAAGCTCTTAAGCGTTCAGGGTCTATACGTTGGGGCTGAGTGTAAGTTCTATAGAAATCAGCCAGAGTTCCAATGCGATAACAATTTGCAATATCGACGATGGCTGTTTTCAAATCAGTTTGCGGGTCAACTGCGGTTTCTGAAGCCGGAGCTGCCGACGAACGTTTCATGGCATCCGGCACGATTGCAGGCCGAATTTTCGGCAACGCTATTTGCTGGGACGCTACATTCCCGATGGGCTGTGTAATTGTAATTACTCCAGTCGTTCCCTTCGTCGGAACCGACATTCCCCGTCCTAACCACCAAATCACCAGGCCCACGATGGCCACACCAACGAAAATCTTTATGAAGTCCTTTCGCCTCATCGGTCACTTCGACAACCCTTTCCCCTCGCCAGGCAATTCCATACTACGGGTAGCATGGCCTGCACTTCGACGAGGGGCAACTGGGTGAATGAGGCATTGCTTTCGTTCCTACGGGACTCAGGATTTAATATTCATGGAATCCCAGCATTAAAATGCTGGGTTACATTCTTTCGCCCCTGCGGGGCTTAAACCCATTTTACCGGTTATAAACAAGGCAATTGGAGCGAGGTTTGGAGAGGCCGGGAATGGTTGCCGTGGGGATTACGGCGAATAATTACCGAACATTTTTATTTCCCCGATGGCGGCCAATTGGCCCGGCCGCAATGCGGTGAAAGTTAGGCGGACAAACTGGCAGTGGTCGTTTTTGGCGCAAGGGTCGGTGCGGACTTTTTCGGTGCTGGCGTTTTGCGTCTGGTCGGTGAGCACGGTCCAGGTGGTGCCGTCGGGGGAGCCTTCGATTTTGTACGGGTAGGGGCCGACGTCGGGGAAAGTGGTTTCGATGGAGATGAGGTTATAAGGGTGTTCAAGGTCCACTTGGAGCCATGCGGCGGATTTCTGATCAGACGCCGACCAATAGGTGGCGGCATTGCCATCCACGGCGGCGGCGGCGGAATGGCCGTTGGCTTCGCTGCTCGCGCTGGTCGGGCGGTTGAGGGCCACGTTCTGGTTGTCGGCGGCAGACACGGCGGGCTTCACATAGCGGGCATAGGGGTGGTCGGGGACGACGGGGGTCTTGCCGGCAACAAAGGCGGGTTCGCCTTCGGTGGTGAGGGTAAGGGTTGCGTCCTGCAGGCCGGGCGAGGATGCGCGGATCACCGATTTTCCTCCGTAATAGGAGCGGAATTCGATGGCCGCCTGACCGTCGCGGATGGCAATGTCGGATTGCGGATCGAAGGTGATGGAGCGGCCGGTGGGGAATTCGCCCGGGCCGGATTCGATGGTGAAGGTGACTGGCGGCGAATTACTGATGGCGTTGCCATTGGCGTCCTGCACCGTGACGAGAATTTGGGCATCATCGGTGGCATTGGTGCCGTGGATGACGGTTTTGTCGGCCGTCAATGCCAGTTTTGCCGGGGTGCCGGGTTGGGGCCATTCGGGCGGCGGGATGTGGGCATACTCATTGCGATACCAATACCACGAGCGCTTCGGAATGCGGAAATAATCCACGAGTCCCTTTGAACCCGCGGCGGGGCCGACGACCGTGCCGTAATCGAATCCGCACCAAACGACCTGCCCGCTGCGCCACGGATATTGCGGGGTGTCGAAGTTCATCTGGTCGGACGCTTTGAACTGGCCGTTGTAATTACCCGGGCGGTACGACGTAACGCTGCCGTATTCGGTGACGGCGTTGGCGATGCCGGGATTGATATAGAGCCGCGCACCGTCGCCGTTGTAGCCGGCAACGTCGCCAAGTTTGTCAATGCCGCCGCGCTGCGAGCCGCCGATGGCAGCTGGTCGGGTGGGGTCGAGTTGATGCGTGAGGTTGACCAGTTTGGTGAGCAGGCCCTTGACCTTGTCTTGATTGGTGGAGAAGAAAACTTCGTTGCACATGCTCCAGGCCACGATGGATGGATGGTTGCGGAAGATGCGGATTTCGTCGCGCAAGGTGTCGAGGGCGTTTTGCTCGAAGGGGGCGTCGTCGCTGGCGACGGTGGGGTAGGCGTTGGCGGTCCAGTCGCCTTCCTTATGCGCGCCGCCGAGGCCCCAGAAACAATTTTCCGACCAGAAGAGGACGCCCAATTGATCGCAGGCGCCGGCAAAGGCGGGTTGGTGGGGATAGTGCGAGCCGCGGATGAAATCGAGCCCGGCGTCCTTCATGAGCTTCACGTCGCGAAAGGAACCATACTCCGTGACGGCGTCGCCCCAGCCGGCATGGTCCTGATGCACGTCCGCGCCGTGAAAATAGAGATGTTCGCCGTTGATGAAGAAGCCCTGGTCGGCGGTCCAGGCGATGGAGCGGATGCCGAAAGTAGTGCGAAAATCGTCCACGGCCTGGGTGCCGTCGGCGACGGTGGTGACGGCGGTGTAAAGGAAGGGATGGTCGGGATGCCAAAGTTTGGGCGCGGCGAGGGCGGGGCTGGTCTGGACAAAGGTGACGGTAGCGCCGGCGTCCACATTTTGCGTCGAGGAAAAATGGGCGACGGGCTTGCCGTCGGGGTCAAGGAGGTCGGTGGTGACCACGCAAGTTTTGGCGACGGCGTATTGGTTTTGGATTTCCGTTTTGACGTTCACGGTGGCCGAGTCTTTGGACACCTGGGGCGTCGTGACAAAAGTTCCGTACCAAGTGACGTGCAGAGGGTCGGTCACGACCAGATGGACGTTGCGGTAAAGGCCGCCGATGAAATTGAAATCGCCGGCCCGCGGCTC
Source organism: uncultured Opitutales bacterium (assembly GCA_964561455.1). Lineage (GTDB taxonomy): Bacteria > Verrucomicrobiota > Verrucomicrobiia > Opitutales > JABDGR01 > JABDGR01. The sequence continues at coordinate 16,450 of CAZLPS010000080.1, read as the reverse complement.
GATTTGGGCGTTCCAATTGTTGTTCAAGCGCACGGCGAGCACATTGTCGCCGGGATGAATGGCGGAAGAAATCTCCATCGAGAACCCGGTGTATCCGCCCTTGTGGTTGCCGATGAGCCTGCCGTTGACGAACACTTGGGCGTCTTGAAACGCGCCTTCAAACTCGACAAAAATGCGCTTGCCGGCCCAGGCGGGCATTAGCTCAAGATGTTTACGGTACCAACCGTAGCCGGTGTAGAAATCCTTGCCCTGGAAATAGGGCGTGCTGAAAGAATGCGGCAGGCCAATGGGGTCCCAGGCGGAATCGTCGAAAGTCGCCGCCTCGGCGCCCGGATAATCGCCGAGCTTGAATTTCCACTCACGATTGAGGGTGAGATCCTGCCGCAGGGGGTCGGCGGCGAAAAGCGGGCCGCAGAGCAGAAAGAAGGCGAGGCAGCGGGACAAGTATTTCATGGAAGTGGCCATTTTCAGGAATTATCCGGTCGTTAGTCAAAGGCCGAATCTCCAATCTCATGGGCAAGAGGCCCTTGGCCCCACCGGCCCTCTTTTTCAGACCCCGGCATCAGCGCAAAAACAGCGCGAGCAAAAGAATATCGTCGTAAATACCGTCCACGAGCCGGGCACGTTGGCGGCGGCCTTCCTCGGTGAATCCGAATTTCCGGTAGAGGGCGCACCCGGCGGAGTTGGAGGAATACACCTGCAATTCAATTTTCTCGAAATCCTTGGTGCGCGCCTTGGCGAGGGTGGCTTCGAGCAGCTTCCGGCCAAGTCTGCGGCCCCTGTAATCCTTCACCACGCCCATGCCCAGCTTGCCGACATGTTTTTCGCCGTGCGCGCCGGGAGTGATATCGCACCAGCCGACAACACGCTCATTTTCGGCCGCCACGAACTGGGCGTGGTCCTGCGCAATATTATGGCCGATAAAATCGCGCATTCTTTCGAGAGATGGGGCCTCCAGCTTCGCGAGATATCGCCGTTCGCGGGCCACGCTGTCGAGCGCTTCCCTGAGGCCGGGAATGTCGTCGGGGGTGATGGGGCGGATGGCAATCATGGCGGGGGGGCAAAGGAAGCACGCTACGGTTCGGCGGCTATCGAGGCAAGACCAGCGTGTCGGCAGCCCGGCCCGATTGAGACGCCGTCTTCCTCCCGGAATCGTCCATGGTGTCCCACCAATGGCTGAGGAAAAATTTCTTTTCGGTTGGCAGGAAGGTGTCGGCGGTGCCGACGAGCGGGCGCAGGGCGGTCGTCATCTGCATGAGCACGAAAAGGAAGACGAGGGTCCACACGCGCAGGCCAGCAGTGGCGTTGCCGCCAAAGCTGGCGAGTCCCGTTTCCACCAGGCGCAACCCAAAGGCGACTGCAATGAGCGCGAACAAAATATGGAGCATGCCCATCGTCGCCACCGACTCGGTGGATTGCGAAAACACCCAAGCCACCGGCGCAAAGCCAATCAAGAGGATTGACATCAAGGCCACCAGCCCGGCCACGAGCCCGGCGATTTCCCGCAGTGTCGCCCGCGACCCACCCAGGCATGCCAATATGTACAGGCTCGGAAGGCAAATCAGCGCCGTCACTACCAGCCCGCCGGTGATTTTCACAGGCGCCGCCCACCATTGCACGCCGCCGGAAAACGAGCCGACGACCAAGCCGTAAAGCAAATTGAAGGTCACGGCCACCAGGATCAGCCGCCCGATGAGGTCGCCGGCGTCCGCCTGGCTCAGGCGGTAGATGATCCGGCGTGGCTGGCGCAGGACTGCTTCAAAAGCGGCAATGGAGTTGGCGATCGGCTGGCGTTCCGCCAGATCAGCGGCCGTGGCCGCGGCGTCGGAGGGAGCAATCACCGGCGGAGGAGTGGAGTCGTTCATGGTGGGAGTGGGTTGAGTTTTTTAGAACAAAGCATGGCGGATGATTTGCCCGATGCTTTCAAAAAAATTTCCCTGGAAGGCGGTTGGGCGCAGGAATTCCACCGGGAGATTGGGGGAGCCGATAAAGGGTCGCAAAATCCACGAAAGCTGGCTTCCGAGCAGCAGATTACCCGCAAGCCAGGCGACCATCACTCTTCGCGCAACGTCCGCCCGTCCCGCCAAACCCTGCAACAATTCGAGCAGTCGCAGATTGCCCGCCAGGCCCGCACCGGCGATGACCGCCACTTCGGAGATTAATAGAAAATTGTGCCCGGCCTGGGCGGCGGCGGAGTGGGCCGCCATGGCAGGCGTGTTCCACACGAGAAAGCATACAATCGGACTAAACGCGCCAAGCACCGCCGCCGTAATGCTGTAGCTCAGCAGCACGGCGAGCAGCGACTGCCGGAAACGCAAATCCAGCCCGAGCAAGGGCGCGAGCATCCCGTTGAGCAGGCCATTGCCCAGCGTGGTCAAGAGGATGACCAGGGGGAATTTAAGCGCGGTGTAAACGGCCTGCTGGGGGGCCCGCCACGCACCCATGGCCGCGCCGAAGGCGGCGGAACCCAGCACGATCACGCTCAAGTTCAGGGCGAGGCGGAAAAGGCTCCACTGCTTGATCCAGGCGGTTAGGGGCTCCGGTTCCCCCCGCAGCAGGACGGGCAGTTCGCGCAGGTCGGGTGGGTTCAACGCGGCTTCCATGTCTTTACTTTGCACGGCAAAGTAAAGATGTCAACCGCGAATTGGGGCAGAAGTTCCGTGAAATATTTATCCACGAAGGGAACGGAAGACCTTTTTTGACAGAATTAACAGAATTGGGGGAATTGGGGCTTTCAACGCGAAGGCGCGGAGTTTTCAAGTCGGTCTTCTGACTCCATTGTCCACTATCAACAATCCATTGACCACTATCCATTGTCCATTACCTGGTCATGCTGGTCTGGGCCAATTTGAAGGTGTCCTTGAGGCGGATGTCGCGGGAGGAGGAGCCGATGAGGATTTGGTAGTCGCCAGCTTCAGCGAGCCAGCCGCGCTGGTCGGTGTTGAAGTAGGCGAAGGAGCGCTGGTCGAGCGTAATGGTCACGCTCTGGGTTTGGCCCGCCTTGAGCAGGACTTTTTGGAAGCCCTTAAGTTCCTTTTCGGGGCGCGGCATGCCGGGGGTGTTTTGGTGGATATACAACTCGGCGACTTCCGCGCCGTCGCGCGTGCCGGAGTTCGTCACGTCGAATTGGGCCGTGGCGAGGATGCCCTTGGCCGGGTCGCCGGGGCTGAGCTTCAAGTTCGAGTATTTGAACGTCGTGTAGGAAAGGCCATGGCCGAAGGGGAACAGGGGCTCAATGTTCTTGGTGTCAAACCAGCGGTAGCCGACGAGGATGCCTTCGCGGTAGTAAACCTGGCCGTTCACGCCGGGATAGCCTTCCGCGCCGAACGAAGCCGCCGGGGTGTCGGAGAGCTGCTTGGGGAAGGTGCAGGGCAGTTTGCCGGAGGGATTCACGTCGCCAAAGAGCACGCGCGCGATGGCGGTGCCGGCTTCGGAGCCGCCGTACCAGGCTTGGACGAGAGCCGGCACTTTTTGCAGCCACGGGCCCATCTCGACGGGGGAGCCGGAGACCATGACCACGATGGTGTGGGGGTTGGCCTCGACGACGCGCTGGATCAATTCATCCTGGCCGCCGGGCAATTTCATGTCGGGGCGGTCGCTGCCTTCGGTGTCGAAATTTTTGTTGAGGCCGGCGAAGACGATCGCGATATCCGCCTGTTTGGCGGCGGCGACGGCGTTTTCAATCAACGTCTGGCGCTGCGCTTCGATGGCCGTGGGGTCGGCCGGAGCCGCGCCACCGCGACGACCACCTGCGCCACCCTTATTGGGCGTGGTGTAGCCTTGCGAGAAGGTGACAGTCACGCCCTTGCCGGCGCGCGTCGTGATGCCGTCTTGCGGGCTGGTTTCATGCAGGGCCTTGATGCCCGAGCTTTGCCCGCCCATGGTCTGCAAGTGAGTCGCGTTATCGCCGATGAGGACGATGGATTTAATCTTCGCCGCGTCGAGCGGCAGGGCGTTCTGTTCGTTCTTGAGCAACACCATGCCCTCCTCGGCTACATTGCGCGAAGTCGAGATGTGATCGGGAGTGTTAATGGAGCCGGCGAGGCGGCCGGGATCGAAAACATGCGAGGCGAACATCACATAGAGATTGCGGCGGACTTTGTCATCCATTAGCGCCATGGGGTACGTGCCGTCTTGGACGCCGTCGCGGAAGGCCTTGCCCAGATAAAAGGCGTCGTAATCATTATTGGGGCCCTGGCGGGAGCCCATCTCAAGGTCGAGGCCGCCGGTGGCGCTGCCGGGGGTGGAATGCGCCGCGCCCCAGTCGGTCATGACGAGGCCCTTGAAGTTCCATTCCTTTTTCAAAATTTCGTTGAGGAGATAATCGTTTTCCGCGGCATAGGTGCCAAAGACCTTATTATAAGAAGCCATGATGGAGAGCGAACCGCCCTGCTTGATGGCGGCTTCGAAGGCGGGCAGGTAAATTTCGCGCAAGGCGCGTTCGTCCACGTTGACGTTGATGCTGCCGCGCTGAGTTTCCTGGCTGTTAAGGGCGTAGTGCTTCACGCATGAGGCGATGTCGCGCGACTGCTCACCTTGGATGAAACCCACGGCGATTTGGCCGGAGAGCCACGGGTCTTCGCCGTAGTATTCAAAGCTGCGGCCATTCAGAGGGACACGCTGGATGTTCACCGCGGGCCCGAGCATGATGTCTTTTTTCCGGGCGCGGGCTTCCTCGCCGATGGCCTGGCCCTCGGCCTTGGCCAGAGCCGGGTTCCACGTGGCGGCCAAACCGATGCCCGATGGAAACGCGGTGGAGGCATCCTGCATGTCGGTGCGGGGGAAAACGTCGTTAAAATTATTGCGCTGGATTTCCTCGCGCACGCCGTTCGGGCCGTCGTCCATCCAGCGTTCGGGAATGCCGAGGCGCGGAATGGGTGCGGTGGGGAAGGTGCCGCTGGCGTGAATCAGGAGGTCTTTTTCCTCGAGCGTCATGCGCTTGAGCAAGTCCTCGACGCGCGCGGCGATGGGCTGTTTTGGGTCAAAATAAAGCGCTTTGGGGTCCGGGGCGTCGGCGGTGGCCGGGGCGGGTTGGGCGCTAAGCAGCGGCGCGGAAAGCAGGGATAGGAACAAGGAGGCAAGCAAGGGGAATTTCATGGGGGGTAAGGGTGGAGCGGGGCAACAAACGACCAACCAAGCCCGCCAGCATAGGAACCGCCGCAGGGATTTCAACCCCGGAAAATACGGGGATTCGGTGTGGGCTTGCGCTGGGGCAAAAGATGGGATAGCGTAATTCCATGATTGCGACGGCCTATCGTTATATCGTCCGCGACCCGGCAGTGCGCTCCGGGCGGGCCTGCCTTGAAGGCACACGGCTGGGGGTGCATGATGTGATCGGGCTCTTGCAAAATGGCGAAAATCCGGACAGTGTGCTGCTTTGCTTCCCCGGGCTGACCAAGGCGCAGGTTTATGAATGCCTGGCCTACTATGAAGATCATCGCGCCGAAATTGACCGGTTGGTCGCCCGGCAAATGACTGAAAACGCCACGTGAATTTTTTGCTGGACCATGACGTGCCTGAAGACCTCGCAAGGGTTTTGCTCCGGGAGGGCCATCGGGTTGCGCGGGTGGAGTCGGTGATCGGCCGCACCGCGCCAGACCACGAGGTTTTTGCCCATGCGAAGGCACACGGGCATCATCATACTCATTCGGCGAAAATCGCGTACGGCGGAATGCGCCAAGCTGTTAATTCTTCTTGCGCGCGCTGGCACCGCCGGATTGATAAATAACGTCAATTTCGCATGAACTTGGAAAACAATTCCCCGCAAAAGATGTGTCCCCGGCAGAAAATGGCGCGGGCGGGGAAGTGGTTTGTGCTCGGGGGAATGCTGGCGCTGGGGGCGTGCCGGCCAGCCTCCGGCCCGGCGGGGCCCACGGTCGTCGGAGCGGAATTGCTGGTCAACGGCAGCTTCGAGAAACCCGTGACGCCGCACGACGCCTATCCGCCCGGCAACGCTCCGCCGGCGCCCCGATCCTCCGGCGGAAGAACACATATCATGGGCTTGGCCGCGAGCGCCGCGCCCCCTGATTTTGGCTGGACGATTGAGAGCGGAAAGGCGGGCCTGATGGGCTACGGGTATGATTCCGGCGGGGGCAATGTTCTGATGGGCCACATGGTGGAGGGGGACCAGTGCCTGCAATTGAATGGCCGCAGTCCGGGCCCGATTTCCCAGACCTTCGCCACCGAAGTGGGCACCGTTTACAGTTTGTCTTTTGCCTATGCCAACAATCCCGACCCGGACGCGAGTCGCAGTTGCCCGTTCCAAGGAAAGGTAGTGGTGGTGGACAAGTCGAGCGGTAAAGACCTGGTTCCGCCTTTGGTATTCACGCATAAGAATTCAACCCTGGCGGATTACCGTTGGGTGCACGCCGTCCCCCTCATTTTTACCGCGACGGGCGACCACACCACCATCCGGTTCACGTCCACCGACGGCCCGTCCTATCAGTGGGGAGTCTTTGTCGACGCCGTTTCCGTCAAGGTCGTCTCGCGGCCCGGACTATTTGACCGGATTGGCCATGTCTTTTGAAATCTCCTTATTGTCCCACCACCGGCGCCTTCACTACCACCGCAACTCCGTGGTACGGGGTGCTGATGCTGCCGAGCGACACAGAATTGGGGCCACCGGGCTGGAGGGCGGGAATGACTTCCACGACAAAGGTGCGGTCGGCCATCATCCCTTTAAACGTTCCCGTGCGCTGGCCAATCGTCAGCGTGTGCGCGGCGTCATCCCAAGTAATGGGGATTTGGGAGAACGCGCCTTTTTCGTATTCATAGGTCAGGCCGTCGTCTTCGTAGAGGGTGAATTTTCCGTCTGCGCCGGCGTAGACCTTTAACTTGATGGATTCGGCGGGTTTTTCGCCGACGTATTGCACATCGGGGCCGAACGGGATGATGGAGCCCGCGCGCACGAACAGCGGCATGGCGTCGTAGGGCGCCGGGGCGTCAATGGTCTGGCCGCCGGGGTGCGGCTGGCCCGTCCAGTAATCCAACCACACCGCGCCTGCGGGCAGGTAGACGGAGCGGCTGCGCGCCTGGTATTTAGTCACGGGGGCGACGAGGAAGGCCGGACCGAACATGTATTCGTCGGTGATTTCGCGCGCGGCGGCGTCCTGCGGGAAATCCATGACGAAGGGGCGCATCATGGTACCGGCGTTCTGTGCGACGTCGCCCGCGAGCGAATAAATGTAGGGGAACAGCGCATAGCGCAGTTGGTCGAATTTCAGTTCGGCTTTAAAGACGGGCGTCGTCTCATCGCCGATGTTCCACATTTCGCGATTCTTCAATTCGCCGTGGACGCGGAGCACCGGGGTGAAGGTGCTGTATTCGAACCACCGCGCGTTCAATTCGCGCCATTCTTCCAGGTTTTCCGGGGTGGGGTTGGCGGTGGAGAAACGTGTTTCCATCGTGTAGCCGCCGGTGTCGGTCGTCCAATATGGCACGCCGGAAATGCTGAAACCCAGCCCGGCGGGAATCTGCCGGGCGAAAGATGTCCAGGTTGAAGTGATGTCGCCGGACCAGGTGACTGCGCCGTAACGCTGCTGGCCGGCAAAGCCGGAGCGGGTGAGGATAAATACGCGCTGGTCGGGCGCGGCGGCGCGCTGGCCTTCGTAAATGCCCGCGCTGTTCATGAGCGCGTAGCCGTTGAGCACGCGCGAGGCCGTGCCCAGGGCGGTGACGCCGATGGCTTGCTTCTGCTGGGCGAGGGTCGCGGGGGACGGCTGCACGACATCGGGCTCGGTGGCGTCCATCCACCAAGCGTCCACGTGCTTGCTGAAAAGGCCCGAGTTCATCTGGTTCCAAAAGAGATTGCGGGCAGCGGGGTTGAAGGCGTCGTAGAAGGTGTAATTGTAGCCGCCGCGCCCGACCCAGTCGTGCGTGTTCGCCGTCAAGGTCGGCTGATAGAGATAGCCGGCGTCCTGCATGGCCTTGGCGTTTCCGGTCGTCGGATAAAACTTGCCCCAGACAGAAATCATGAGATGCGCGTGCAGGTCGTGGATGCTTTTGATCCAGCCCTCGGGGTCGGGAAAGCGGGCCGGGTCAAACTGGTGCGAGCCCCAGGCGTTTTCGGGCCAGTACATCCAGTCCTGCACGATATTATCGAAGGGAATTTTGCGGATGCGGAACTGGTTGACCACGTCGAGGCTGGCCTGCGCAGTTTCATAACGCTGGCGCGACTGCCAAAGTCCGAAAGCCCATTGGGGCATCATCGCCGCCTGGCCGGTGAGCAGGCGATAGCCGGCCACGACCTGGTCGAGGTTTGGCCCATAGACAAAATAATAATCTTCGCCCTCGCCGACCTCCGACCACAGCGACGTGTCCGCGGACGGCGCGGGAGTTTTCCACAGCAGGCTGGCGGTGGTGGTTTGGTCGCCGCCCGATTCCATTTTCAGGGTGTATTTCCGGCCGGCCTCGAGATGGATTTTCGCCACATCGCGTTCGGTGAGCCAGTTTTGGCGCCAGCGGTCAATGACGAGTTTATCGTCAATCCAAACTTTGATGCCGCCGTTGGCGTAGGTTTGAAATTGATAGTCGCCTGTGATAGTCGGCGCGATTTGGCCGACCCAGCGGGTGTAGGTTGGTCCGGCTCCGCCGCGCGCGCCGCGCCCGCGCGCCGCTCCGGGATTGGCTCCGGCAGAAGTGTCAATATTGCCGCCGACGGGAAGCTCGATGCGCCCGCGGGTGCCGCCCGAGGTGAGGAGGGCGGTGGCCGTGGGATTATTAAGTTGGTTGGGACTCGCCGGGGTGAAGGTGCCGCGAGTGAGGCCGCCGGGTTGGCCGGACGAATCCAGAAGGACACTGGCGGGGATGGCCTCAAATGGGCGCAAGTCCCCGAAGCGCGAATAGGAGAGATTGTCCCACAAAATGCCGTAGCCCTTGCTCGAAACGAGAAAGGGCACGACGACATTGGTGTTGTGCTGCCACAAGTCGAGGTCGAAGCCCTTGAGGTCCACAATGCCCAGTTGCTGCTGGCCAAGGCCGTAGAGCGACTCATCCTCCTGGTGCGCCCATTGTTGGCGGATGTGGAAGGTGTGATCGCCCTGGACGTCCACGGCTTCCATTGTCCGCCCTCCGGGCACTTCGGCGAGGATGGGTAACCCGGCGGCGTCAAAAAATTTCACGGTGCCGGTGGGCAAATCCACCTGCACGCGCAATTTGGCGGTGGTCAGCGTTGCGGTGTCCGTGGTTTGGGTCAGGTTCCAATGTGGGGCCACGCTGGTGGCGGGCACGACATCGAGGCTCGGGGAGGAGAAAAACGCGCGGTCGCGGGCCGACGCCACGCGCACAATATTGTCGGCGCGCAACCGCAAATCGAGCCACGCGCCGTTGCGGGCGATCAACACGCCATCCGGCGTTTTTTCAACCGTGGCCGGGGTGGAAGCGGCCGACGCGGCGGATTGCCCGGAAACGCGGGACAGGGCCAACAGGAACGCGGCGACGAGGGAAACCCGGCGGGTCATGGCGCATGATAGGGCTGATGGCTGGCGAACAGTTTGATCTTATCATTCAAACTATTGATGGCGTTGGCCTTGCCGGCAATGTCCGGCGTGTTGGTGTTTTGCAGGAGCGTCAGCGCCTCGTTGGCGTAGAAATTCGCATTGTCCCAATTGCCCATTTCTGCGCTCGCGCAGGCCAGCAATTGCAGGTTGTTCGCGTTTTGCAGGTGGGTAGTTTTGGCGACATGCTCGGCCAGCGCCAGTGCTTCCTTCCCATTGCGCACGGCGGCGTCCGGCGAAGTGGAAAGGATTTGGGAAAGGGTGTTCAGGCCCAGTTCGAAGTCCGGCGATAGTTTCAAAGCGTCGTGATAGAGCGCCACGGCCCTGGCGGGATTGGTCTGCGAGGCCACAGCGGCCTGCTCGGCAATGACCAGGGTGCGCTCCGAGGTCGGGAGGATGCTTACGGCGAGGTCAAAAGTTTTCTGGGGGAACTGGCCCGGGGGCAGGTCCGAAGCCAGTTGCAGCACAATTTGCAAATGATTGGAGGCCAGGCGGCGCAGAGTTTTTTCGTCCGCCTGATTCATGCAGGCTGCGGCCTGCTGGAGCGCCAGGTTCCGCTGGCCACTGTTCATGAGGACGATGGCCAGATCCACCCGGTCCTCGAGGGCCAAATCCTTGGCTTGGTCCATGTGGGCGAGGACGGCAGTGACCGCCCCGGTAAACAAATCGGCGCGGTTGGCGGTGTAGAAGGTGAGGGCGTTGGCAATCAAGGCCGGCAGGTAATCGGGGTGCTCCTTCAAAATGGCCTCCAGTTCCTGGGCGGCCGCGTTGATGTACTGCACCGTGCCTACTTGCATCGCAAACTGGGCCTGCCGCAAATCGGCCTCCAAGGGGGTTTGCGGTGGGACCACTTCAAACAGGTACACCCAGGCGTAGCGAAGCATCGGATGCTCCGGCATGTGATAAGGAATCAACCGCAGCCAGTTGGGCATCGGGACCGAATGGTTGATCAGCTTCAGCACAAAAGACTCCTGTAGCTTGTTATTCTGCTCGATTTGCGCTTTTATGTCGTTGTCCGCCGGCAGGCGCATGCCGACACCCAAGCGGGCGTACTCCGTGGCAAAGGCGTCCCAGGAAAACATGCAGATATGGGTGATTTTGTATTTGTCCACCAGGACCTTCGCATCATCCCAGAGCGGCCGGGCGCTGTAGACGCTCGCCGCTGCTTCCAAGCCGGCCACATTTTCCCAGTACAACGTGCCGATGCCCTTAAAGCCGCCAAAATACATCATCCAAGTCGAAGTAGTCGGGCCGCTCAAGACGACGCCCTGTTCGCTGCCCAGACGCGTGCGGATGCGCTCAGAAACATCGCGCGTCACGATCTGGGTCAAATCCAATTCCTGGGGGCCGCTGAACTGGTTTAAATCGGATTGATACCATTGCCAGGCGGAGAACAACGGAAAGGGCAAGAGGACAATGACTAAAACCAAAAGGGCCGCCGGCAGTCGCACCCCATCACGCCAGCGGAAACCCGATCCGGGCAAAGTGGTGACGGCAATGGCCACCACGAGGCCGCTGCACCACATTGCGCAACTGATGCCCAGCCACCGGATTTGCACCAGCGCGAGCGCCAGCAGCACCAGAGCCGGCAGCAAAGCCACGCTCAACACTGCTTTCCAGGTCCGTTGCAGGTCGGGGGCAAACATCAACAAAATCAAGGGCAGCGCGACCATCGGAATCATGCTGATGCCGCCGGCGATTTGGTAGGGCGACAGAAAGCTCATCTGTTTCATGAACGTGCGGAATTCCAAAATGTAATCCGTATGCAAGTTCAGCAGAAACCCCGGGCGGATGACAAAAACGCTCTCGCCAAAGAAAAACACACAAGCCGGAAGGATGCCGACGAGCAGCACTCCGCCCATAATCGCCAGCCATTGGTTTTGCCAGTATCCTTCGTCGGTTTTTGCCTGGCGCGCAGGCGCGGCCATCGCGTAACGCCAGGCGCCATAGCCGCCCATCCCGACCAACCAGACCACGAAGATCGCGCGCAAGTGCAAATTCTGCACCACCTTGTCGGTGGCGAAAAAGATGGCCAACCCGATCACCACCTGGACTGTTAACACGGCCAGGTCCAGCAGCATCCAGCCCCATTGCTTGGGCCAGTAGCTGCTTTGACTGCGTCCGTTCCCATTGAGAAACCAGCTCAACCGGCAAAGCAACCCGCCGGCACCGAACGCCGCCAACGCGTAAAGCGGATGGTTTACTTCCAGCCGCATGCCGAAATGGAACGGCGCGTATTCGAGCAAATAATAAAAGATGCTGGTGCAGGCCACGGCCGTGCCCCACACGCGCCACAACGTCGGGTCCACCCGGCCCAACGGTGTTTTCTCCGCCGTGCTGTTACAAAGGCCGAACACCGTCAACCAACCCAGCACGCCACCCAAAATGGCGCCAATGATACCGCCCACCCCTCCCCATTTTGCCATGGCCACGATGCCGCCCGCCACGATGCCGCCGGCCACGCAAACCGCCATCAGCCACGGCGCAATTTCTTTCAGCATCGGGTGGTTGCCCTGCTCCGGTTTGCGCGCGAGGAAACCGGTACTGATGAGCGCGCCCACGCCCAAACCAAACATCGCCGGTATCACGGACGCCGTGCTGATCCATAATCCCGTGCCTGCGGCGATCCCGGAAGTAATCATCCACAACTTGGCGGTTTTGCGCTCGGGCAGCCAGCGCCACAGGGCAAGTTCCGTGGCCGACAGCGTCTCAGGAGCAATATCTGGATTGCGCAACCAGCCTGCGCCGGCCGCGGCGATAAAAAACACCATCATCATGTCGCTCGATGCCGCCAGCCCGTGATGGTCCAGGTAACCCACAAACGAAAACTCGTAATACGGGTAGGTGGCGATAAAGGTCAGCGCCAGGACCGCCGCGGGGATCGAGCCAAAGCGCCGCCACGCCACGATTGGCAGCACCAGCATTAAGATGCCGAGGACGAAAGTGTTGGACCATTGCGCGTCGCGTTCCAGGGTCACGGGCATCGGGTCGTGGGTGAGAAGGTGATCCACCCAGGCGAGCCCCGCCGTCAGCCAGTGCAGGGAAGAACTCCAGTGTACTTCGCGTCCGCCCGGCAGACCGTCGTAATCCGTGTGGCGCACGCGCAAATCCTCGCGGCCGTCAAGCATCCGCTCCATCTGCATGATCCAGTGGTAACCGTCTGTGCCCAGCGCCGGCATTACCTGCACGTGCTGGTAATAGGGATAACCCGTAATCGTGTAAAGCGGGTCTTTGGGGTCCAGCACCTTTTCCGGCAGTGGGTAATTCAGCATCGCGATTTTGGTCGTCTGCTCGATGCCCACGTGGCGCGAATAACTGTCGATTAACAGGTAACCCATCGCGAGCAATATGCCGGGAATCCACAAGAACCGCAGCGGCCAGGCTTGCGACCAATGTCTTTTGGGCGCGGAATCCTGCTGGGCATCAGGCGCGGGCGCGGGGGTCGAGTCCACCTCGTTGGCTGCCTCTTCTTCATTCACTTCGTCCTCGTCCTCCTCCACCGCCACCGTGCCGCCATTCTTCAATTCATTGCTCAAACGCTCAAAGGCCCGCTTAATCTGATGTTGCTTCTTTTCGGCTTTGCGCTGGCGCGGCTTGTCGTTGGCAAAGCGGCTCGGGTCCCAGGTTTTGGTCAGTCCGCGGTAGGCGCGCTCAATTTCTTCCAGGCTGGCACCCGGCTCAAGGTCGAGAATCCGGTAGGAATTCTCCAGTTCAGGGGATTGGTTCATGCGGAGGGACAAAAGGGCTCTGGCCGGTTAAAGGAATGCGGAGAAGGCAGATGGGCAATTAAGGCTTGGCGGCAAAACCGGGAATGTCGCTTGGGGCCATGACGAAGCTTCCCGGGAGGGAATGAAGGGTCAATCATGGCAGGAATCCGCCGCGCAGCAAGGGGAACTTTCTACCCATGGCCGCCCGCCGATTCAAGCCCAAAGGCTCGCCGGGCGGACTGGAGGGGGGCAAAGGGGCAGAAGGACAGAGGGATTTGCGTGAGAGAAAAGTTTCCGAAAACGCAAGAGATTTGCTTTGCCCTCTGTCCCCGTGTCCCTTGGTCCCTTTGTTCCTACATCTTGGCCGGGAGCTTCCACGATTCGTCAAATAAGCCGTCAAGAGCGACTTTGTCGGCAATTCTGCCATCGGCGCCTTTGGTGACTTGGAGGACGGCGAAGTCGCCGTAACCCTGCGCGCCGCCACCACCGCCGCCGCCGGCAATCAGCCCGGTATTAAGGACAATGTAGTGCTTCGGGTTCAGCGGATTCGGGTAAATCAGCACCGGCACATGGTCGGCGGCGCTATACGTCTTGTCGCCGACGACGATGCTGTCCTTGGTCCACTTGATGGGCAGCTTGTCGGCAATTTGGGCAAGGATTTTGTTGCTGCCGGGATCGCCGAAGAGCACGAGGTTGTTGTTGGCGATGTCGGCGGGGGTGAGGTCGGCATCAGCCTTGGCGCGGGCGTCGCCGCAATAATCGCGGGTGAACATGGCCTTAAAGCGGGTCAACTCCTGCTGGCCGCGTTCATCGGCGATGGAATTGAAGGCCTTGCCGGTCGGTGTCACGCAGAGGAAGGCGTCGAAGAACGCATCGTTGACGGGGCCTTGCAGGTTGTGTTGCTTGCGCAATCCGGCGTCGGCGTTCGGATCGCCCTGGGTCCAGTGGCCGGAGGCAGAACGGGTGAGCAGGATACTGGCTGCGGGCTTCACGTTGAGGGTATCGCCGTCAATGGTGATTTGTTTGGCCTGAGCGGCTTCGTCGAGCACGAGGCGCGAGACATTCTGGGTCTTGACGGTGAAGGTGGTCTTGCCGGCATCGCGGGTGGCGTCCACCCGGGCCTGGTCGAAACTTTGTTGCAGGCCGTCCACGGTCACCCAGAAGTCGTGGTTGTAGCGGGTGGTGTAGGTGACGAAGCTGATGCGGTCGGGCTGGATGCGGCCTTGCTGGAAATTGATGTTGGTGTAGTAGTCAATTTTGCCCAGGGTGTCCTGGACGTTGTCGTGCAGGGCGTGCGAATGGCCCTGGCCGGGCGCGGCCAGCCACACGGTGTAGATGTCCGTGCCCCGCGAGAACAGGTTGGAAATGGTTTCCATGTGAAAACCTTCGCGGACGAGCTGCGCGGAGATGCTCTTGGAGGAAGCCAGTTGCGCGTCATTTTGGCCGGCATAGGCCACCAGCGGAACGTCCAGCACGTTGACGGCGTGGGGAATCATGATGCCGTAAGTGGAGGTCGCGCCCTTTTGCGCGGGCGTCAGGCCGTCGAGGTTTAGGCGGTTGCCGATAACTCCGGCGTCAATTTCCAATCCGGCAAACAAGTCCGGCTGGTGCAGGCCAATTTGCCAGGAGCCCGCGCCGCCCATCGAGAATCCGGCGAGCACGATGCGGTTGGCATCAATGTTGTAGCGCTTGCGCACGGAGGCAATGGCTTCGAGGACATCCGTTTCCCCGGCCCAGCGGAAGGAATTGTTGCCGCGGCCAAAGCACTCGATGCGGATGTAATTGCCGCCGCCGCCCGCGCCGCCGGGGCGGTCGGTGCCGCCGGTCCAGTCCCAACCGAGGTCGGGTACGAAGTGGCTCATGCCGTGGAGGTAAATGTACAGGGGGGTCGGTTTGGCCGGGTCATAGTTGGCCGGAATCGAAACGTGGTAGGGCTGCGCCGTGCCATCCACGACGGAACGGTAAGCGCGGTTAACGCGGCCGGTGATTTTATTCCATTGCGCCGTGCCGTCTTTGATTTCCTGGGCGCGGCGCAGGCCGGCGTTGAGGCTCGACAGGCACTTGTTGAACGGATTCGCCAACGCGGCGGTGTCCCCGCCAAAGTTGTTGGGTACGCGCAGGGCGTTTTCCACAATCCAACCGCAGGATTCGGCATCCACCACCAGGTCGTCATCGGCCTTGGCGGCCTTGAGTTCCTTGATGGCGGCGTTCAATTGATCGAGCTTGGCGTGCAATTGAGCAAGTTCATCGGCCGAAAGTTGGATGGTGACAGCCGCCGCGGCGGCGCCGCGACCGCGCGGGGCCGCATTGGCCTGGCCGGCGGGAGGCAGCGCCTCGGATTGAAACGCCGCGGGCTGGTCGGCGGCAGCGGCGTCGGCGGGGGCATTGGCGGCAAACGCCAACGGAGCGGAGATAAATGCAAGGGCGGAGGAAAACAGAACGGCGGGGGTATATCGTTTCATGGGGGTGGGGGAGTAGGCGGAACGAGAAAATCATTTTGCTTCCCCGCCCCGGCGAAAACAAGCCAAATTCAAGGGCGGTTGGCGGCAGTGAAGGCTGGGGCGAATGAGGCGACGAAGGCGAATGAGGCGACTGAGGATTTACGGAAGGAAGCTAGAAGTTAGGAGCTAGAAGCCAGGAGTCAGAAATCAGGAGACAGGAGACTGGGGCGCGAAATTTTGAATTTTGAAACTGGAAGCAGAAAAGACAGGAGTCGGAAGTTAATTGAAACACAGCGTAGGTGGAGGCCACGGAGAAGTTAGATTTTTTGACAGAATCAACGGAATTGGAGAAATTGCTTGGTCACCCTTAGCCCAATTGAAGGGTTTAACATGGATGGGGATAATAAAATGCTTGTCCAAGTTATTACATATATTCATAATTTATTCCTATGAAGGCTCCCTTTCGCAAGGCACTCCTACGAGGGGCATTTGTCATTTTATTAACGGTTGTCGCCTACCGAATCGGCTGGTTGAACGGCATCGGTCCAACCAAAGCCGCAATTGCGACCCCAACCAGAAAGGCCCAATTAATTCCATCGGATTCGCCTGCAACCACAGACACAGAATCGCCCGACCGCCTTACTCCTGAACAAGTGTTAAGGCGCGAGTTGGAAAAACTTGACCAGTTAATTAAATTATCGCCCAGTTCCGATCGCGATGCGTTGGTGGAAATGCAATTTTTAACGCTTGTGTATTTGGATCCTGCCACAGCGTTTTCAAAGATTGGTTTAATTGCAGATCAAGATAA
>CAZLPS010000079.1:0-19523 GCA_964561455.1 uncultured Opitutales bacterium | reverse complement strand
AT
The DNA here is from genome assembly GCA_964561455.1 of uncultured Opitutales bacterium. GTDB lineage: Bacteria > Verrucomicrobiota > Verrucomicrobiia > Opitutales > JABDGR01 > JABDGR01. The sequence continues at coordinate 19,521 of CAZLPS010000079.1, read as the reverse complement.
TTCCAGTCGCAATTTCAGCAAACCTACTCGCCGCTCAACGGCCTCAAGTATTACGCCAACTACGTTAACCCGGTGGCCACCTACCTCCGCGCCATCGGATTGCTCTCCCGCCCGCTTTCGGCGACCGACTATGAGTCCGCCCGCGTGGATTTTACGCGAGTGCAGGCCATGATCGGCCACAATGCCTATATTGACGCCGATTGCGACCTCGCGGCCCAGTTGGCGAACAACAACGGCGCAAAAATGCCCCCAGTCACCTTCGTCATCTATGAAACGGGCCAGGCACCCGACCGGCTGGAAGCCCGCCTAGATATTCCCCTCTTCGTGGTTTCCCGCAACGTGCCTTATGTTGGGGTCGCCTTTCCCGTGCTGGCCTTCAATCGCCAGTTCAGCCCCGGATTGGTCGTCCAAGCCATTGGGGGCGCCGCGCTCCAGACGGCGGTGCTCTGCGACATGGATTCCGTCATTGCGCAAGAATTTCGGAACGATTTGCCCGATGTCGTTGTCAAAACCCTGGTATCGGCTGGCGCCAAGGCGGCCGCCGCGTATGGCCTCCACCAAGCCACGCAAAAGAACGACCTGCTCGGCGCCCTCACCACGATTTCCAGCGTTATCTATGAAGATGTTACCAACCGCGCTGACTTGCGCACCTGGGTCACGCTCCCCAAGCAGTTCCAATTTTGCCGGGTTTCGTCGCCCGCTGATCATAAATTGTACCTCGCCCGCTCGGGATATAATGAACGAGTCGAGATTGACCTGCCCGACAGCCCTGTTACCATGATTTACGTCAAATCCACTTTGCCGTACTCTCCTCTCGCCGTTCAAGTTTTCACTTTGCGCTAATCATTTTCCCGCCCAACCGATGAACTTCCGCCGCCTCCTTTCCATTTCCGCCCTCGCCGCCTTTGTGTTCCTCGCCGCCGGCTGCGCCTCCGTCAACACCGTCGAGCCGCTTTACCCGCAAGCGAAACCTGACCGCGTGCCCGACAAGCGAGTCATCACCGACCTGCGGCTTAACGACATCGCCTCCATCGTTGAAGTGGACCACGCCCTCAGCTCCACTGGCCTCCAGCGCGTCCAAGTCAAGCTGACGAACACAAAAGCCGCCGTCAAAAACGTGAATTACCGCTTCCAATGGTTTGACGCCCAGGGCTTTGCCCTCGAGGACGAACCCACCCAAATCATTGTCATCGAAGGCGGCGATTCCCGCACGGTGCAGGACACCGCCCCCTCGCCCAACGCCGTGGACTGGAAACTCACCCTTTCGGAGAGTTCCGCCTACACGCCCGGCCTCGCGCCGTCCTCGTCGCCGACACGGCGGTAGATGCGGAATGCTGAGTTCTGAATGCTGATTGCTGAATGCTAATTGCCGTAATCTATAATCTATTCTCGACATCCCGCCAGTTGCCGCCACCGAAAATTTCAAATTTCAAATTTCAAATTTCAAATTTCAAATTTCAAATCCTGACTCCTGACTCCTGACTCCTGACTCCTGACTTCATAATTCATAAATCTTAATTCTTAATTCTTAATTCGATGCGCCTCCCTCATCCTTCATCCTTCATCCTTCCGTCGCTCCTCCTCCTCGCCGGTTGTGGCAGCCCACCCAACAATTCGGCGTACCTCGATCCCAATGGTCAACGCATGGAAGTGGACGTGAATCGCGCCAACTACCAGGATTTCAACATGGCGGCCAAAGACCTTGTCCAATCGCTCCTTAACAGCGGTGCCCTGAAGGAAAAGCGCCCCGGCCAACCGTCCTATTTGTTTGTTTCCAATGTCATCAACAATACCGACCAGCAATTCGACCCCGACATGCTCCTGAGCGAAATCCGCAGCTCGCTTCTGCAAACGGGGAAAATCATCATTCTCACCCCCGGCGCCCAAGGCGCCAATCCTCCCGACTACGTCCTTGCGGGCAAAATCATGTACGACAAAACCGGCACCGCCAATATTAAGCAAAGCGCCTATTTCTTCGATCTGGCTCTAAGCGATGTCGCCGCCGGCGGCTCCACCTGGGAAAAGAAGGCGTCCATCGTCAAGCAAGGCACCGGCTCCACGATTGGATTGTGACGGGAGGCCGGGAGCGGGGAGTTCAAAAACAAATGGGCATAATCCGGGGTTGAACTATAGGCGTGTTTCTGAGTGCCAATTTCTGATTTCTGATTTCTGATTTCTGATTTCTGATTTCTGATTTCTGATTTCTGATTTCTGATTTCTGCATTCTGCATTCCCAATTTACTCCTTACCCTTTTTCCGCCACACTTTGCTGCATGTCCTGTCGTCCCCGCGCCCTTTCCACCCTTGCCGCCGTTTGCGCCTTCGTGCCCGCCGCCTTCGGTGCGACCGCCCCGGCGGGAACGGCCGCAGCGCCGGGTTCGTCTGAATCCCAAATGCGGGCCGTGGTCTCAAGTGCGTCCGTGGACTCGTCCAATCGCGCACCGACGCCCGCAGAGTATAAAGCCATGCAGGAGGGAGCCCCGGAAGCGTTGGTCCTGCACATCATATCTGTAAAGACCCAAACAGCAGCGTCGGGGGATCCGAATGCCATTAGTGGCGCCGCCCTGGCGGTCGCCGCCCGCGCCGCAGTGCTGGGCGTCACCCGCACCGCCACGGATTTGAAAGTCGGTTCGGTCATAACCCTCTATTACGGTTACGTCCCGCTCAAGCCGGTCGCCGACGGTTCCCCGCCGCCGCCGCCAGTCCCCATCGTCAAGGAGAATACCGATTATAGCGCCTATTTGACGGGGGGCGGGGGCGACAATCCCTACCGCGCCGCCGCGGGCGGCCAAAGTTTTCTCGACCCCAAAGCGTCAGCCAATGCCACGGGCCCAATTGCTGAACCTACACTTCTACCCTCACCCACCAACCCGAGGCCTGCCGGTGCTCTTCGCCTGACGGGCGCGGGCCTTGAATCTTTCGTCAAGCTCGTCCAAATCGACGGCCATTGGGCGGTTTCAATCGTCAACTCGGAGCCCATTCCCCTCCAGGTCATGGGCGACGCCACGCCCACTTTGCTTTACTACTATGGCAAACCGGCGGTTGCTCCGTACACCCAGCCTCTGGTGGTGGTCTACCGCGCCGGCACCCAGGCACCCACGCCTCCCGACATCCGCGTCCTCTCGATAGAACGCGCCCTCATTCTCGATAATGACCGGCATCTCCTTGCCGACGTCCTCTGGGCGCCCCGCGCCCCGGACGACGGCTTACCCCCACCCGCACTCGCCGCTTGGACGTGGTTCAGCTACAAGCTCGAAATCGCCGACCCCGACACCAAGAAAGTGCAGACCGTAATTCTCTCCGGCAAACCTCCGCCGACACCCGACGCGGCGCCGGCTGCGAGTGGCGCGAGGCGATAGGCGGGAAGGGTGAAGGGAGCGGGGTGAAATATCGCACATGAAGTGCCGGGCGTGAAGTCTATGGGGTTCAAACAATTCCACGCCCGAATTTGACGGTTGTTTTCCATTTTTAACTTCGGCCGATTTGCCGACTTCAGTTACCGCAGCGGCTCAGCGGTTAAGCGCCTCCCGCTCTGCCCACCGGCACCGTAAAGTGAATCCGCGTCCCCGCGCGCTCCTCGCTTTCGCACGACACCTCGCCCCCATGTTGTTGCACGATGTGTTTGACGATGGAAAGTCCGAGGCCGGTGCCCCCGCTCTCCCGCGAGCGACCCTTGTCCACGCGGTAAAATCGTTCGAAAATATGGGGCACGTCATTGGCCGGGATGCCGCAGCCGTTGTCCTCGACCGTCACGCGCACGCAATCGTCCTCCTGGCGCGTCAGAATTCGCACACGGGAAAATCCCTTCGCATAGCGGAAACAGTTGTCCATCAGGTTTTGGAAAACCTGGGATATTTTCAGCGCGTCCAACGGCAAGACGTCATCCGTGTGCCGCAAATCGAGTTCCAGCGCCACGCCCGCCTCGCGGAACCGCTCGGTGTATTCCGCCACGGTCTCATCCATCAAGGCGCGCAGTGACTGCGGGCGCAAATCGAGCTTGTGCTGGTCACTTTCCAAACGGGAAAGCGCGAGCAGGTCGTTCACGAGCGCCACGAGCCGGTAAGTCTGCCGTTTGATTTTTTCGAGGAACCGCAGCCGATCTTCGCGGCTCAGGCGGTCGTCATCCTCAATCAGCGTTTCCGCAAAGCCCTTGATCACCGTCAACGGCGTACGCAGCTCGTGCGACACATTTGCCACAAATTCCCGGCGGACTTTTTCCAAATCTTTCAGCCGGGTGATGTCGTGCAGCACAAACAGGCATAATTTTTGCCCGTCGGGCGCGGCGGCCGCGAGCGGAGCGCCGGAAATTTCCACCCACTTGGCTTGGTCGCGGCCCAATTGCAGCATGAATTCCGCGCGGGGCGGGCTCTCGCCTTGCAAGGTGCGGTAAATGAAGTCAATCACCCCGGCGCCACGCACCGCGCCTTCGAGCGGCGCGCCCGGCGAGACTTTCTCCGCGCCGAGCAAGGTGGCGGCGGCGGCGTTGGCGAGCACCAAGCGCTGGTTCGTACCCACCAGCAACACCGCCTCCTTCATGGTGCCCAGCGTCGTTTCGATTTGGGCAAGGTAGCCTTTTTCCTGGCGCGCGAGTTGCGCGTGCGCCGTGGTCAGTTCCATTAGGGCGCGTTGCACCCGCGCCAGGTGATAGCGCCGGGTCAAGGAGTCATCCTCGCCCAAAAAGTCCGGCGTGCGCGTTTCCGCCAGATCCGCCAAATCCTGGAGCCGCCGGCGCAATTCCCGCAAGCGCCAGGCGAACGCCAGGGCGGCAAGGGCGAAGACAACGGCGAGGAGGGGCCACATGGACGACAAAGTGTTTTAGTGCTTAGTGTTCTAGTGCTTAGTGCATTCGGACCCATCTGCCAAGCCAGCTCGAAGATGCAACTTTTCACCTTTTTACCCTTCCTCCCGCATTCCCACCCAAATCTCGCGAAACGGCCACGATTCCGTGAGCAGGAACCAAGCACTAAAACACTAAGCACTAAAACACTTGAGCGTTATCCCTCCACCGCCCGGTAGCCGACGCCGCGGACAGTTTCGATCAAATCGGCCTCGGGGCCCAGTTTCTCCCGCAACCGGCGGATGTGGGTGTCCACGGTACGGGTCTCGATGTCGGCCTCGTAATTCCAGACATTGACCAAGAGATGCTCGCGGCTTTGCACGCGCCCCTTGCGCTCCACCAGGAGGCGCAGCAGCTTGAATTCCGTGGCGGTCAATTCCACGTCCTGGCCGCGCACGGTGAGTTGGTGCTTTTCGACGTCAATGACGATTTTGCCGAGTTGGAAGATCTTTTCCGCCGGTGCGGCGCCGCCCGGTTGGGCAAGGCGTTTGAAGATGGATTGAACGCGCAACATCAGCTCCCGCGTGTCAAATGGCTTGGGCAAATAATCATCGGCACCCATTTCGAGGCCCTTCACCCGATCCTCGGATTCACCGCGCGCGGTCAGGAAGATTATGGGGATGGTTTTCATCACGGCGTCGGCCCGGAGCATTCGGCAAACCTGCAAACCATTCAATTCCGGCATCATGATATCGAGGACCACCAGGTCCGGCTGATATTGGCGCGCCCGCCCCATGATTAACAAGGGATCGTTGATCACCTGCACCTCGTAACCTTCCTGCTTGAACTTGTAAGCCAGCAATTCGGTGACGTCGTGCTCGTCGTCCACGACGAGGATCTTTTTTGCGGGTGAGTTTTTCATCGGTAGGTTTCTCTGCGCGGATCAAGCGGCCACCGCGGAAGCGGTCATCCCCTCAACGCCGGCGGAGTGCGCCCATTATACCACATGACACAAGCCATGGGAAACGACTAATAAGTCATTGCGGGCAAAGGAGATGCCGATTGTTACAGCCGTTTTGTCACGCGTTTGTGACGAATGTGTTGCGAGGTTATCACAATGAAGGAAATCCCGCAGCAGGCACCCGCGGGGAAAGTCCCGGCATTTCAACCCGCATCCGCATCCGGCAAATCTGGCCGGAGAATATTTCACCCGCCAAGACGCGCCCCAAAAGCCTTCCGTTCGCTTTCGAGTTTCATCGTGGATAAAAGTTTTTACGACAAAATCTTCGCCGTTTTCTTCGTCTTGCAACCTGCTTCCCGCAACTTATAACCTTTTGTCCATGAAATTCCGCGTAGCTGGTTTTGTCGTAATCCTCATTTGCGCCACTGCCGCCCTGGTTTGGTGGCTCAACCCAACCGCTGACCCGGCCCCAGCGCCGGATAAGGCGACGGCACCCAGCCCGGCGCCCGCCGCGGCCAAGCTTGCAGCGATCACACCCCCGGCGCCCAAGCCGGCTGGCATTGTGCCGCCCAAAGTCGCGCCCGTGACGCAAGTGGCCGCGCCGGTGGCCACGCCCGCGCCCGTCGCCGCCAAAAAAGCGGATAGCCAAGCCAATCTCGAGACCGCCATTCCCGACCTGTCCAACTTACTGCAAAGTGGTGACTTGGTAACGGCATTTGAAAATTATACGCTACCGGATGACCTGGCGCAGATACCGCCCGAGCGCGTCGTCGAAGTTGAGGACCAATTGCGCGCGCTCGTGACCAATCCCCAGATCCAGCCGCGCCTCCAACTAATCTCCCAGATGCTCGACACCTTCAAAGGCCAGACACCCACCTACAATGAAACGGGCGATCGCGCGACTTACCAACTGCCCGGCATTGGCACGGGCGCCGCCACCTTTTCCTTCCAAAAGGTTGGCGACCATTGGTACATTTCCCAAAACGGAATGAATCAGATGTCCCGGGTGTTGGGCATGTAACTGCGCCGGGCCCGCCCAAACCAGATTTTATCCGTAAATTGTCCGTTTTTTGTCCGTTTTCAACCGGCCGCGGAGATTATTGTATTAATCATGGCGTGCTTTAAGTCTTGGCCCTGGGGCGGGCACTCGCTAAGAATCATTATGCAATTGTCGCATGGGCAATTTATGCCCGGTAGTCCCCAAGAGAAAGTGGAAACCGGACAGCAGTGCCGAAGGCACGTTCGCACATAAAAAGAGTGAAACATTTGGCCGAAAACGTATATCTATCCTGGACCAGCTCTGCGATGAAGAAACTCCTCCGATTTTGGCTGCCCGTTCTTCTGGCTTTTGCGGCCGGTTGGGCGGTTGAGTCGCGCTGGACCGGCAACTTATCCAAGACCGCCAAAGCCCCCGCCCGAACCCGCAGCTCCGCAGCTGCTTACATCAATCACGCCAGGGTCAGTCCCTTTTCCGCCAATTACGCCAATGTGGTCAAAGGCGCAGACACCGAGCCGAAACTCGTCCCATGGTCCGCGGATTCGGCGCTGGCAAAAATACTTTCCTCGACCAAGGGCGGCCAGCGCACCCTGGCCATCGCCGGTCTCATTGCGCAGACGCCGGTCGAACAGCTTGGCGCTTTAATCAACGCGGTCCATTTTTGCACGGATGATGACGCCCGCACCCAGCTCGAATCCATGGCTTACGCCAAATGGGCGGACACGGATCCAGCGAAGGCGCTGGCCTTTGCACGCCTTGCCGCCAAGCAGCACTTTCCCGCGGATATGGCAGCCTTGACCGCCGTCCTTTCCACCTGGGCCGGGCATGACCCGGTCGCCGCCCTGGCCGCCGCCCAGAACCTGGATTCGAACTCGCTCCGGCAAGACGCTCTCCGGGTGGTTCTCAGCAATTGGGCGCTGGGCGACGATCCCCAAGGAGCACTCGCCGCGGCCAAGACCCTCAACCTCGGCTCGCAGCTCAATAATGTATTGCAGGGAATTTATCTCAATTGGGCCGAACACGACCCGATCGGTGCATTCGCGGCTTTGGACCAGGTTGCGAATATCAACATCCGCAACAACCTTGCCGGCAATATTCTTCAAGCCATGTCCGAGTCGGACCCGAGCGGGGCGCTCAAGTTGATGCTGACGCTCCCGCCCGGGGCGCAAAATGCCGCGCCCTATCCAGTGAACTATATTTTTTCCCGTCTCACCATGCAGGACCCCGCCTCGGCGGTGCAGGCGCTCAATCAATTGCAGGGCGGGCAGATGCGCGAACGCGCCGTCACCTGCATCGCCTGCGACTGGGCGGACGCCGACCCGCAGGGTGCCATCAACTGGGCCAACTCCCTTTCCAATCCCGCCGACCGTGCCAATGCGCTCTACAATGCCGTGCGCCATTCCGCCGGCCAGGATCCGGCGGCCGCCGCCAACGATCTCAAGATGATCCCGAACGCCAATCAGCGCAATCAAGCCATGAACGATGTGTTGGACCGGTGGACGGACGCCGACCCTGCGGCCGCGCTCAAATGGACCCAGAACAACACTACGGGCAACGCCCAAAACATGGCCCTCCAGGAAATTGTCCAGCACGTTGCCAATACTGATCCGCTGGGCGCGCTCGCCGTGGTTCAGCAAATGCCGGTCACGCCGCAAAACACCAATCTGGTCTTTCAAACCATCGGCCAGTGGGCTCAGTCGGATCCGAACGCTGCCATGGTCTGGGCCAATTCCAATCTCAGCGGCGCCGACCAGACCACGGCCACCGGCATCGCGCTCCTTGGACTGATTCAAACCAACCCCGCTGCTGGCGCGCAATATGTGGACGCGATGACCAACAATCCCCAGCGCAATAATCTCATCGGTCAAGTTGCCTCGGCGATGGCCCGCACCGACATTGACGGCGCACTCACGTGGATAAACTCGGCCCCAAACCTCACTGATGCCGTTCGCAACAATGCCATTTCCGGCGCGCTGGGCCAACTTGTCCAAGCCGACCCGATGGCGGCGGCGGCCAAGCTTGCCGCGCTCAATCTTGACCCGTCCATTCCCATCAACAACAACATCCTGGGCAACATGGCGGGGCAGATTGCCAATGGGCTCGCTCAAGCTGACCCTGTGGCGGCGATGGCGTGGTCCGAAAATCTCACGGGGTCGGCCCGCACTACGGCCTTGATGAACTCCATCAACAGCCTCGCCAATGCCGACCCGACAACGGCGTGGAACACCGCAGCCAGCCTGCCAGCCAGTGACCCTGCGCGCGCCGGCCTGCTAAACGCAGTAGTCAACGACTGGGGCCGCAACGACCCCGCAACGGCGTCCACGCTGATCGGAAATCTCACCCCCGCCCAACAAACCGCCGCTATTTCGACCATCTCGAGTGCATGGGTTCAGCAAGACCCCGCCGGCGCTTCCACGTGGGTGAACAGCCTCCCGAGCGGCACCGGCCGTGACCGTGCAGTGCAGAATCTCTTGAGCGGCGCGCCCGGCACGTACGATTTGCAAACCGGGCTGGCCTGGGCAGCCACGGCCAGCACCCCCGCCGCGCAAACTTCCGCGTTGACCACCGTCATCCTGCAAACCGGGCGCACGAATCCCGCCGCCGCGCAAGCCGCGGTGGATGCCGCAACGAACCTCACTGACGCGCAGCGCGCAGCGCTCACCCAGCAAATCAAGAATGCCGCCGCGCAAAGCGGCCCCCAGTACGGCCCCGCGTATAAGGGCGGCAACAACAACGTCTACAACGGGCCGCCCCCGCAAGGATACCACTACGAATATGACGGCAACAACGGCCAGATGCTGGTGCCGAATAATTAATTAAAAATTATGATTTATGCCATGGGGGCTATGACCCCGGTCCTTCCCTTCACCGTAATAACCATCTTTAAGCTATTTTCAAAGACATGGATTCAGGCGATTCACCTCCAGGCAATACAAAAGCGGGCGCAGCAAGACTGCGTCCCTGCGCCCACACCCAAATTTTTCGGCGATGCCCGATTGGCGGCAGGCGCGACTGTTTCATAAATCTTAAATCGTAAATCATAAATCTCTCTTCCGTGCGCTCTCTGCTCAAAATCCTGCTTCCCATCATCGCCGCATTCGTGGCGGGCTGGGCGGGCGCGCAGTTTTGGGGCACCGGCCATTCCGCGACACCCGCCCCCGGTAATGGCAAATCGGCTCGCGACAAAACCGCGATGGAAATTACCACCACCGCCGCGGGCGGCGATCGCTCCCCAAATCTCAAAGGCTGGAACGCCGATTCCCCCCTTGGTCAAATTCTCGCCACCAGCACCGGAGGCGAGCGGCTCCTGGCCGCCGCCGCCCTCGTCGATTCGCTGCCGGCGGACCAACTGGCCACGTTAATTAATCAAGCGCGGGCTTGCCCGGATAATTCACTTCGCCATCAAGTACTCGATATGGCCTATGCCAAATGGGCCGCCGCTGATCCGCAATCGGCCCTGGCCTTTGCGCGCACTGCTGCGACCAAACGGTTCGACCGGGATTCCGACCCCCTGCAAACGGTCCTCGGCACGTGGGCGACCACGGACGCCGCGGCCGCCCTCGACGCCGCCAAGAGGATCAACCTCGTCTCCCTGCGGAGCGATGCCGTGCAAACCGTACTTTCCGCCATGGCCCAAGGCCCCGAGCCATTGAACGCGGTTGCCGCCGCAAAAGCCCTTCCCGGCCAACAAGGTCGCGATGCGCTGGAATCCGTGTTTAACAGTTGGGCCACCAAAGATCCCACGGGGGCGTTTGCAGCGCTCAATCAAGTGTCCAATTTAAACACGCGCACGGACTTGGCGCATAACATCGTTAACAATCTCAACGATCAAGACCCGGCCGCCGCGCTGGCGCTGGCGCGGACCCTCCCGCCCGGCATGCAGTCCCCGGATATTTATTCCAATATTTTTTCCCAATACGCGATGCGAGACCCTTCGGGCGCCGTGGCGTCACTGGGCCAACTCCCGGCAGGGCCGATGCGGACGGAAGCCCTCAACAGCCTCGCCCGCAGTTGGGGCGACGCCGATCCGGCGGCGGCGCTCGCGTGGGCGGGTAATTTGACCAGCCCGACCGACCGGCTCAACGCGCTGACAGACGTCATCAGCCACATGGCGAACACGGACCCCGCCGGTGCGATTGCCAGGACCGATCTCATTTCCAACACGGGCCAACGCAACAACGCGATCAACGACATCATGAATAAGTGGGCGGACTCCGACCCGAAGGCGGCACTGGCGTGGGTGGACAAAAACACGGCCGGGGCTTCGTACGACCGGAATATCACGAACGTCATTGGGCAGATTGCCCGGAACGACCCGTCCGCCGCAGCCGATTACATTGCCGCGATGCCGGATGGCCCAACCAAAGCCCGGGCCGTCTCCATGACTGTCGGCAACTGGGAGCAGGAGGACCCCGAAGCGGCCCTGACGTGGGCCAGCGGGCACCTCACCGGCCCCGATCTTGACGCAGCCAACAATAATATCGTTCGCGGTCTGATCGCGACGAACCCCGCGGCGGGCGCGGCTTATGTTGCGCAGATGCCCGATGGCAACGACCGCAACAACGCCATCGTTAATGTGGCCAACACGCTGTCCCGCCAGGATCTGACAGCGGCGCTCGACTGGCTCACGGCCACAGGCAATATTCCCGCCGCGACCAAGCGCACGGCTCTGCAAACCATCATGAACAATTGGGTGCAAGTGGACCCTGCCAACGCCGCGACGATTCTGACCCAAACCCTGGCCACGGATCCGACGCTCTCCACGCTGGTGCCGAATCTCGCGGCGCAATGGGCCGCCACCGACCCTGCGGCCGCGCTGCAATGGGCGGAATCCCTTGGCGACGATCAGCAGCGCGACACGGCGATCACCCGCGCGCTTTCCTCGATGGCCTTGAACGATCCGACCGGCGCGTGGAAGGACCTCGTGCAACTCCCCGACTCCGCGTCGCGCACTTCGCTGATGATGAATGTCATCAACAACCTTGCCCAACAGGCGCCCGGCACTGCGGCGCAGGATCTGGCCCAACTGCCCGAAGGGACCATGCGCACCTCCGAATATGGCAGTGTCGCCAGCAACTGGCTTGCCCAAAATCCCAAGGCGGCCTCCAACTGGATTAATTCCCTGACTACCGGGCCGGAGCGAGACGCGGCGGTCAACAGTCTGGTCAACAGCCAGGCTCAAGCGGATCCGAACGCCGCGCTGGTTTGGGCGGCAACGATTTCCGCCGACACCTCGCGGATCAACGCCTATCGCAATGTCCTCACCCAACTCGCGCGCATCAATGCCGCCGCGGCGACGGACGCGGTGAAAAACCTGCAACTGACTGACGACCAGCGCACACAGCTCACGACGCTCGTCGCCAAAATTCCGCCGGCCCAGCCGCAAAATCCGCAGAATTATTTCAACGATTCCCGCGGCGGCATGAATTCCTACAACTACAACAGCAACAATTACAACGGGCCCTAAGGCGCTTTCAAATTGAGCAAAGGTTTCTCTTTAATGGCGACGTCATCCAGGAAGATGCCCCAGGCGCTGCCGGCCTCGTCCTCCGAGGCGAACCGAACCATAGTCCGGGTGCCGCGTGCGGTAAAGGCCACGGGGTCCGGGCGCGTCCAATGATAATCCTTCGCCGTCGAGCTGGCGTGGGTGATGTGCCAGGGTGCGACCAAATCGGCACCGCTTGCAGCATCCACCAGGGAAACCTTCGCTTTGAACGCATGGCCGGGGACGGTATTACCGTCCGGGTTGTTGGCATAGGCGAAGGTTAATAAATAAACTTTACCGGGTTCAGTGACGACGGATTGTGAAATTGTGCCGGGCCGGTAACCATCCAAATCGAGGCACTGGTACCCATCGGCCATCTTGCCGAGTAACAAAGCGCCATCGCCCGGGTCGTAGCCATACGCGGTGACATCCACATCACCTGATTCCACCTTCCAGCCAAAGCCCGGTGGTTCCCTGCCTGGAGCAATGCCCAGAATTATATGGGCATTTCCGCCAGTGTCCGATGGCGCGGGTGGTTCGTTGCCAATGCGTTGTTTTCCGACTGGCGCGAAGGGTTTTTCAAAGCCGCCGTTCTTGACCAATTCATCCCCGGATCTCCCGGGCTTGCACGACGCCAACAGGACCCCGCAAGCCACCAGGCCGATGCAGGGGAAAACACGCCTCAGGATTTGGCAATCTAAACCCATGCTCATTTGCTTGGGAACAAGGTGGCGGGAATGAACGGGATTCAACCGCAGCGGCAAAAAATAGTGGTTGGGGAATTAATGGTGACTGCCGTCCAAATCGCCGGGCTTGAGTAGGGGTGCAAACGTCGCCTTGATGGCGGCTTTCATGTAGGCCTCTTTCGGCTCGATGGTGCCGTCTTTGACGCGGGCCATCAGGCTGTGGTCCATGGTGACCATGCCATCGGCAAAACCGCTTTCGATGATTTGCTTGATGTTGGCGATTTGACCGCTGCGAATGGTGTTGGGCAGGGCTTCGTGGGAAAGGAGGATTTCGTGCACGGCGCAGCGGCCCTTGGGTTTCTTTTTGCAAAGCAACTGAGCCACGACGCCGGCGAGACAACTGCCGAGCATGATGCGCACCTGATTTTGTTCCTCGGCGGGAAACGTGTTGATGATGCGGTCCACGGTCTTGGGCGCGTTGTTGGTGTGGAGCGTGCCGAAGACGAGCATGCCCATGGAGGCGCAACCGAGGGCGAGCTTGATGGTTTCCAACTCGCGCATTTCGCCGAGGAGGACGATGTCCGGGTCATGCCGCATGGCGCCTTTGAGGGCGGCGGCGAAAGATTGGGTGTGTTCACCGACTTCGCGGTGGACGATGACGGATTTTTTCACCGGGTGGACAAATTCGATCGGGTCCTCGATGGTGATGATTTGTTTCGCGAGATTGGTGTTGATGTAGTCAATCATCGCGGCGAGCGTGGTGGACTTGCCGCTGCCGGTCGGGCCGGTGACAACGACGAGGCCCTGGTCGAGATGGCAAAGTTTTTTCAGGGCTTCGGGCAAATGCAAATCCTCGAACGACATGATCTTGGCGGGAATCTGGCGGAAGACCGCGGCCTGGCCCCAGTGATTGTAGAGATAATTTCCGCGAAAGCGGGCGAGGCCGGGAACTTCATAGGCGAGGTCGAGGTCGCGGCGGGCGAGAAAATCGTCCCAGCGTTTGGGCGGGCAAATCTCCTTCAGCAACGTTTCCATCTCGGTGGTGTCCACCGGGGAATCGCGCAGAGGCACGAGGGAGCCGGAGGCGCGGGCCTTGGGGGGAAGGCCGACGGTCAGGTGCAAGTCGGAGCCGCCCTTGTCGAGCAACGTGCGCAGAAGTTGGTCAATTTGGGGCATAGATTAGGCAATTTTGGCGCGGAGGACGCGGTTGGTGATATTGATGAGCGCGGTTTCTGAGGTGATTTTGCGGGTTTCCCACAAATTGAAGACGACGTTGTCCATGAGGCACATGCCTTCGCGGGTGCCGGTTTCCATGGTATTGCGGAGGCCGGCGGTTTTGCCGTCTTTGATGAGGGCTTGGATGGCGGTGTTGCTGACCATGATTTCGCAGGCGAGGACGAGGCCGCCGTCGCGGTCGGGGAGGAGGCGTTGACAAACGATGCCGCGCAAACTTTCGGCGACGCTGGCGCGAATTTGGGTTTGCTGGGCGGGCGGGAAGACGTCGAGGAGGCGGTTGAGGGTGGTGCCGGCGTCGCTGGTGTGCATGGTGCCGATGACCAAATGGCCGGTTTCGGAGGCGCTGATGGCCATCTCGATGGTTTCCAAGTCGCGGAGTTCGCCGATGACAATGATGTCCGGGTCTTCGCGGAGGGCGCCTTTGAGGGCGGAGGCAAAATTCTTGGTGTGGGAGCCAACTTCGCGCTGGGAGACATTGCAGCCTTTCGCGGGCTGGACGACTTCAATCGGGTCTTCGACGGTGATGATATGGTCGGTGCGAGATTCGTTGAGGTAATTGACAATGGAGGCGAGCGTCGTGGTTTTCCCCGAGCCCACGGGGCCGGTGATGAGCAAGAGCCCATTGTGGAAGGACAGCATCTTGGTCAAAGTTTCGAGATGCTGGGTGTAGCCGAGGTCGGCGAGGGAGCGCACCTGATCGGGCACCATGCGGTAGGCGCCGGCGGCGCCGTTTTTGTGAAACATTAAATTCACGCGATAGCGGTCGGAGCCACTGAGGGCGAGGGCGTAGTCGTAATCCTTGCGCTCGAGGAAAATTTTCTTTTGGCCTTCAGATAAGAGGGCGGTGTTTAAGCGGAGGGCATCTTCGGCGGTGAGGACATGGCCAGAGATGTAGGACAGCGCGCGGGATTTGCGAATGAAGGCCCGGGCGCCGGTGGAGAGGTGCAAGTCGCTGGCGCCATGGCGGGCGGTGGCGCGGAGGAGTTCGCGAAAGCCGGCGGCGAGGGCTTCGTCGTCCATGGCGGCGATTTGGTCGAAGGGAAACTTGGGCGGGCCGGCGGGTTTGGCTTTGGCCTTGGGGCCAGGGCCTGCGGGGGCAGAGCCGTCGGCCGCCGAGGAACCGGAATCGCCGTCTTCGTCGGCGAAGGGGTCATCCATGGGCTTGCCGCGCTCGCCTTTTTGGGTGGCCATGTCGGCGAGTTTTTCGAGGAGTTCGAGATTGTCGGTAACGCCGTCGTCGAGGAGTTTTTGGGCGAAGGCCATGAGGTCGGCTTCGTCGCCGACTTTGGCGCGGGTGTCGAGGGCCTGCTCGCGGGTGAAGAGACCCTGCTCAATGCCGAGGCGAACCAACCATAGAATTGCGGGGTGCATGGAAGAGGAAATTATGGTGCGTGCGCGAGGGAGTAAAATCGGGGGAGATAGTGACGAAAATTTTGGTGGTGCCAAGCGGGAAGAATGAGCGGTGAGGGATGGGAGGCGAGAAGGATGGGGGCTATGGGTGTGGGAGATATGGGAAATGGGAAGTATGGGACTTATGGGAATCATGGGACTTATGTTTGGGCGGAATTCCTCCTTTCCGATGCCGGCCGTGCTTGCCATTTTTCCCATGCTTCCGATAAGTCCGAGCATTATACTCCCCTGCGCTTTGCGGTCCGGGCTGAGGCGCACTATGCTTGGCGAGTGGCCCCATCCCGTACTTGCAACCGCACCCGGGCCATTCGTTCACGGAGGCCGCCTTCATTTGCGAAGTCCTGCTCGAGGCGGCGCAATTGTTGGTCGATCAGGTAATTTGCCTGGTGGATCAGGCAAAGGGCGATGTTGGCCACTACCTCGGGTGGGCGGGTTTCGGTGAATTCGCGGTAGTCTTCGAAGGATTGAGGAGTTTTGCGGCCAAGTTCGCGGATAAATTTGGCCTCTTTGGAATCCTTGTCCCAAATCTTCAAATCGCGGGCGCGAAGATAGTCTCGGTAGTCATCCAGCAACTCTTCGAGGCTGGCGCGGGCGACGTTGGTGAGTTTGATTTCGGTTTCCTTGGGGGTCAGGCCGGCTTTGCTGGCTTCGAGGAGGTTCTTTTTGCCTGAGCGGGCGGACTGGATCATTTGATCAATAGTGCGGTCGCCGCGAGAAAGGAACTTGTGGGCGAAGCGGAAGGTGAGGTCGTAGATGATTTCGGCTTTTTGGAAGGAGAGGAGGGTGCGGTAGTCGCCGCGGGGGCGGAGGAGGCGGGTTGGGGATGGCTGAGCAATGGGGTGATGGGGTAATGGCTGAGGATGGGAGTGGGAGGTATGGGACTTATAGGAAGAATGGGACTTAAGGGAAACTGGAGATGAGCCCTTCGTTTCAGTGTGGACCACACCATGGGCCGCGCCTTGGGCCACACTCTGGGCGGCCCCGGTATGGCTGGAGGCATTCTTCCCATAAGTCGCATACTTCCCATTATTCCCATAATTTTTCATAATCTCCAAGAATATCACGCCCAGATACGACGGTCAATGGGAAAGTTTACCGCCCCTTTGCACCCTTTCGCCGAGCGTCGCCAGTTTTGGTGCTACTTCTTTAATTCCGCCCTACCCTGCCCTGCGCGAATGGCAACCATCAAGAGGGAAATGTCCGCCGGGCCGACGCCGCTGATGCGCTGGGCCTGCGCGAGGGTTTCGGGGCGGACGCGCTGCAATTTTTGGCGGCTTTCGGCGCGGAGGCCGGCGACGGTGGCGTAATCGAGGTCGGCGGGGACGCGGACGTTTTCGAGGTGTCGCTGCTTTTCGATCTGGCGCAGTTCGCGCTCGCGGTAGCCGCGATAGCGGACGCGGTAGATTACCTCGTCGCGGACGGCGGCGGGGAGAGCGAGGAATTCGGCGGGCAGGTCGGCGGGCGGGGCGGGATTTGAAATTTGAGATTTGAGATTTGAGATTTTTCCGGCTGCACCCGAATCCACGCTGGCGGAATTTGGGATTTGGGATTTGGGATTTGGAAGTACTGCCGCCGAATCCGCGCCGGCCGGATTTGTGATCGGTGATTTGGGATTTGTGACTTTTCCCGCGGCGGCCGATTCCACGCCGGCAGAATTTGGCGTCTGGAATTGGGAATTGGGAATTTCCAGAGTTGGCCCGGCAGGGCCTTCGCAATTATTTTCTATGATTATGTGATTTTTAACGGAGCTCCCCGCTCCCGGCTCCCCGCCCCACCCTTCGCGGCGGAGTTGGTCGGCGACGGTGCCACCTTTGGCTTTGGCCTGTTCGAGGCCCTCGACCCACTTTTCCACCAGGCGGCCTTTTTCGCGAATGCGGGCCACGCGGGCGGGCGGGATGAGGCCGTATTCGGCGGCGTGGTCAACGAGGCGGAGTTCGGCGCTGGCGTGATTGAAGAGGAGGCGATGTTCGGCACGGCTGGTGAACATGCGGTAGGGCTCGGTGGTGCCCTTGGTGACGAGGTCGTCAATGAGGACGCCGATGTAGGCTTCGTGGCGGCCGAGGATGAAAGGGGGTTCGCCACGGACTTTGAGGACGGCGTTGACGCCGGCGACGAGACCCTGGCTGGCAGCTTCCTCGTAGCCGGAGGTGCCGTTAATCTGGCCAGCGAAGAAGAGGTTTTGGACCTTTTTCGATTCGAGATTCGGGTGGAGCTGGGTGGGCTGGGCGTAATCGTATTCTACGGCATACGCCGGCCGGAGCATGACGGCGTGCTCCAAGCCGGGGATGCTGTGGAGGACTTGGATCTGGACGTCAAAGGGCAAGGAGGTTGAGAGGCCGTTAATATACCATTCGTCGGTGTTGCGACCCTCGGGTTCGAGGAAGAGGCGGTGCGAGGACTTGTCCGAGAAGCGAACGAATTTGTCTTCAATGGACGGGCAGTAGCGGGGCCCTACCCCTTCAATCTCGCCGGCGTACATGGCGGAGAGGTGGAGGTTTTCGCGGACGATGCGGCGGGTATCCTCGCTGGTATCGGTCATCCAGCAGGAGACTTGGGCTGCGCCGGGGGTCCAGCCGAGGAGGGTTTGGCCGGGGGGATGTTCCACGTGGAACAATGGGCTGTTGAGCGGGGAGCGGGGAGCGGGGAGCGGGGAGCGGGGAACTGCCCCACCCCTCACGAACTCCGATTCATCCCTTATGCTTTGCCTGTCAATAGGTTGTGCACTCGTCTTTTCGGATCGATTGATCTGTGAGTGACCGACGCCAATTCCCAAATGTTCCACGTGGAACAATGCGGAAGGCAGGTCGGCTGAGGTGTCGTCTACGGGCGGAAGGGGTAGTGCAGCAGCGTCCTGGGCATTCCGGTTCCCCGCTCCCTTCTCCACGCTCCCCGCTCCTCGGCCGGAATGTTCCACGTGGAACATTGGGTTGTTGGGGCCGAAGTGGGTGTCGTAGAAGGCGAAGAGCGTTGGGATGGCGTCACCGGGTTGCTCGTGGCATTTGGAGAAGTCTATGGTCGAGCCCAGGATCCGCGGGGGGGTACCCGTCTTCAGGCGATGGAGTTCGATGCCGGCTTCGACAAAGCTGCTGGAGAGACTCTTGGCGGAGAAGTCCCCCAGCCTGCCCCCTTCGTTCTTGTTGCGGCCGATATGCATTAGGCCGCGGAGGAATGTGCCGGTGGTGACTACGACGGCGCGGCCGTAGAACTCGAGGTCGAGGTTGGTCTTCACGCCGACGACGATGCCATCCCTAAAGATTAATGCGGTGACCAAGGCTTGAAAAAGAGTCAGATTGGGCTGAAGCTCCAAGACATGCTTCATGCGGAATTGGTAGGCCTTTTTGTCGCACTGGGCGCGGGGTCCATGTACGGCGGGTCCTTTGGAAGCATTGAGGAGGCGGAACTGGATGGCGGTGACATCGGTGTTGACTGCCATCTCGCCGCCGAGAGCGTCGATCTCGCGGACCATGTGGCCCTTAGCCTGGCCACCGATGGCCGGGTTGCAGCTCATCTGGGCGATGGTGTCGATGTTGCCGGAAAGCATGAGGACATCTGCACCCATGCGGGCGGCGGCGAGGGCGGCTTCGCAGCCGGCGTGTCCGGCACCACAGACGATGATGTCGTAGGGTCGGGAGGGGCCGAGTCGGAGTTCTTTGGGGCGAGGCTGCATCTAAGACAGACAAGTATGTTTTATATGGTTTGAGGTAAAAATTGGGGGATTTAGGGGGAGGGAGAGGAAAACGGGAGATATAGGAGCAATGGGAGATATGGGAGATATGACGAGGAACAAGTTGCGATGAGGGAGTTGCGATGAGGGGAGAGAAGGGGAAAAGAGGGAGGAGGAGAGACAGGAAGGGCTGGGACCTAAAGGTGCGGCGGCGGAGTAACCAATTATAACAAAAGGGACGGCGGAAGGGAAGCAGAAGATGGATTGGGCGGAGCACCTGGCGAAGGTTGGGAAAAACTACTGGA
>CAZLPS010000078.1:0-20007 GCA_964561455.1 uncultured Opitutales bacterium | reverse complement strand
AACAGGGCCTGCAAGCCCCGCCCGCCCTTTTGCCGTTTTAGTAAATTCTCCAGCTTGCGGGCTTCACCGAGTGGCATACCTTCACTGCACCAAACCAGCCGCCAGGGGCGGTATTTGGCCGTCCACGTTGATTCCCCGGCATTGTGCTGGCCCAGTCGCACAACGATATCCTCGCTCACGCCAATGTATTGCCGTCCGGCAGCGTTTCGCAGGAGATAAACTTGGTATTTTTTACCCTCGGTCATCCTATAATATGGCAAAGGCCCGTCCAGCATCTGCCGGACGGGCCTTCCAAAAGGTGCAGGGGCTGGATTTGAACCAGCGACCTTCAGGTTATGAGCCTGACGAGCTACCAGGCTGCTCCACCCTGCAATAAAGCGTGTAGAGGGTCAGTGTGGTGGCCCACCAGACGTTTGTCAAGGAGTGTTCGCGCGGGGCTTACAGATTGCTCCGGATTTTGTCGTTGATGGTATTAGCCACGGCCTGGTCGCCTTTAGTGTCGCCGATGGCACCGACGCGGATGGCGACCTTGGTTGACGAGTCGCTCAGGCGGGTGACCACAATTTCCACGCGGTCGCCTTTGGCGGTGTGGGTGGTGAAGGTGTCGGACAGCGCGTCTCTGCGCTCCTCGGGTTTGGCGAACTCGAGTTGGGCCACAGCGCTATTCGTGGCGGCGACAAGCCTGTCATAGGAAGCGCCGTAGGTGGCGTCGAGGCCACCGTCCACGTACGCAACCGTGACCGCCGCAGCGCCAGCCACGGCACCGACCACGAGGAGCCAGCAGCCGGAATTGAGCAACAGACTGCCCGAGAGGACCAGCGCGAGAAGGGAACGTTGAAGGTATTTGGGTGTTTTCATGATCTTAAACTTACCTTCAAACCTTGTCCGATGCAAAAAATTAAATATGGGGTGTACTACTAAGGGGTGCACCGACTTTCCATTGTCATTTTGCATTTGAACCTTAGGATAAGCGGATCCCCCTTTTACCTCCCCGATGAAAACCCCAGACTTCCAGCGCCGGGCGCGGATTGCGCCTGCCACATTGCTTCTTTTCGCCCAGCTCGTCCTGGGGCAGGGCGGAGCCCGCGCCGAGGTGGTGACCCTTGACGCCAGTGCCCCGCCGGCGGCGCCGGCGGCGTTGTCGTTTCCGGTTGGCGGAAAATCGCCGGACGGGCAGGAATGGTCGGTGAACAGTCGGTATTTCACGCTGGACGGAAAGCCGTACATTCCGGTGATGGGCGAGTTTCATTTCAGCCGGTATCCGGCGGCAGAATGGGAAAATGAGATTCTCAAGATGAAGGCCGGCGGCATCAATATTGTCGCATGCTATATCATTTGGATTCACCACGAGGAGACCGAGGGCCAATTCGACTGGTCCGGACAGAAGGATTTGCGAACATTTGTGCAGTTGTGCGCGAAACACGGAATGTATGTCTGGGTGCGCATTGGGCCCTGGGACCATGCGGAAGTGCGCAATGGTGGATTGCCCGACTGGCTGGTGCAGAAGGTGCGCGCGGTGCGCACGAATGATCCCGCCTATTTGGACGGCGTAACCCAGTTCTACAATCAAATCGGCGCGCAATTAAAGGGTTTAATGTGGAAGGACGGCGGTCCGGTTATTGGCTCGCAAATCGAGAACGAATTCAAGGGCAGCGCCGGCGCCATCGCGCATTTGCAGCAGTTGCAGACGCTGGCGCGGGCCGCTGGCGTGGACGTGCCGTTTTACACGGTGACGGGCTGGGACGCGGCGGCGTTTCCGCCAGCCGGGTTTCTGCCGGTGTTCGGCGGCTACACGGAGCAATTCTGGAGCAACAGCAAGAGCGAGCTCCCGCCGAATGTAAACTTCTTTTTTACCAACATTCGGGCGGAGGACAACGTTGGGCCCAACTTGCAGCCAAAGAATCCCCGGTATGACGACAAATTCACCGGCTTTCCGCTTTTGACCGCCGAAATGGGCGGGGGTATGGCCATTGCCTATCACCGCCGACCGCTGATGCAAGCGGATGATTCCACGGCCGCAGCACTGGTGAAACTGGGCGCGGGAATAAATCTGGTGGGGTACTACATGTACCACGGGGGCACCAATCCGGACGGCAAAACACCTTTACAAGAAGAACAGGCGCAGCCCGATGGCCGGGGCTACAACGACATGGAGGCGAAGTCCTATGATTTTCAGGCCCCGTTGGGCGAGTTTGGGCAGTTTCATCCGACCTTCTTTTCCTTAAAGGCGCTGCACTTGTTTTTGGCTGATTTCGGCCCGCTGCTCGCACCCATGACGACCAACTTTGCCGACCAGCAGCCGACCGCCACCAGTGACAAAACAACGGCGCGGGTCACGGCGCGGACGGATGGCAAGGCGGCGTTTATCTTCATCAACAACTACGAGCGCAATTACGCCCTTGCGGAGCACCGGGATTTTCAGGTGGCCCTGAAACTGCCGGGGGAAACAGTGACGGTGCCGCGGACGCCGGTGGTGATTCCGAACGGCTATTATGGCATTTGGCCCGTCAATCTGGATTTGGGCGCGGGGGTGGTGGTGCAATCTGCTTCCGTGGAGCCGTTGTGCAAAATCAGTGCGCCCGACACCTTTGTCTTTTTTGCCTCTCCCGGGGTTGATCCGCAATTTGCGTTTGCCGGACAGGTGTTGATTGATTCGGCGTCGGGCACGGTCCGCCACGAGGCCGGCGGCACCCAGTTGGTGGATTTTAAGCCGGGAACGGGCGTCATTTTACTCCGGTCGGCAACGACCGGCGCGAAAACGATCCAACTCGTTGTGCTGACCCGCGAACAAGCCTTGAATCTCTACAAGGCACCGTTGGCTGGGCGGGACCGGTTATTTCTGTCCAATGCGGGATTGTTTTTCGACGGCAATGCCGTGCATCTAAATTCCCGGCATCCGGCGGATTTGAAGGTGGGGATTTATCCGGCGTTGAGTCCGGCGGTCGGCGCGAAGGTGGCCGACTTTCATCCGGCCGGCGCCGATGGCATCTTCCAGGAATTTACGACGACAGTGGAGACGTCGGCGGCCACCGTCACCTGGACCCCGGTGAAACCGGCGGGCGCCAGCGAGGCGGCGAAACTCGGCAGCAAGAAGAACCTGGCGGAGCCGGAACAGGCGGATTTCGAGCGGGCGGCGGTATTCTCGCTTAAACTGCCGCTGGTCGTGCCAGGCATGGGCCGGGCGCGGCCGGTGTTGGTGGTGAATTATCAGGGTGACGTGGCAAGAATTTATGCGGGAGGTCGCCTGGTGGATGACAATTTTTACAAAGGTCCGGCTTGGGAAATTGGCTTATGGAGGTTTACGCCGGAGGAGCTGGCGCAAGGCCTGGATTTGAAAATTCTGCCCTTGCGACAGGACACGAATATCTTCTTGGAAAAAAGCGCGCGGCCAGCCTTTGACGGGGGCGGCGATGTATTGAACATCAAAGACCTAAGCATCGTCTGGGACTACGAGGCCGTGTTAAATGCCGCGCCGTAACGCGGAATCGGTCAGCAGCGGCCCTGGACAGCCAACGATCCACCCAAGGTAAAGGTGGGGTGATAGACCGGATTTGAACCGGCGACCCCCAGATCCACAATCTGGTGCTCTAACCAACTGAGCTACTACCACCATTAATCAGTCTCGGCATGCAAAACATGCCGAAACGTCATAAACCAAACGACCACGATGCCGGGCGCAGGGCCGGCTGTCAACCATGCAACGCACAGACTCATCCCACTTCATGCTTCCCGCCCCTCCCAATCTCGGCCATTCTTGGCGGCTCCATGGACTTGCTGCATAAATTTCTCGATTTGTTTCTGCATTTGGACAAGCACCTCGACGACGCCGTGGGGCAATATGGCGCCTGGGTGTACCTGTTGTTGTTTGTCATTGTGTTTTGTGAGACCGGGCTGGTGGTCACCCCGATACTGCCGGGCGACTCCCTGCTGTTTGCCGCCGGGGCGGTGGCAGCGCATTCCGGGAAACTGGACCCCGGGTTGATCATTGCCTCGCTGCTGGTCGCGGCGTTGTTGGGAGACAATATGAACTATTTCGTGGGCCGGGCCATGGGACCGCGGCTCTTCAACCGGCCCAAGTCCTTTTTCTTCAATCCCGCCCATTTGCACCGCACGCGGGAGTTTTATGACCGACATGGCGGCAAGACCATTATCATGGCGCGGTTTATTCCCATCGTACGCACGTGTGCGCCATTTGTTGCGGGCATGGGCGCCATGCGCTACCAAAAGTTTATTCTCTTCTGTATCGGAGGCGCCTGCCTCTGGGTCCCCATTGGCGTGCTTTCCGGCTACTTTCTCGGCCAGCAGCCTTTTGTGAAGAGTCATTTTTCCCTGATAATTTTGGCAATTGTCTTTATTTCCCTCCTGCCGCCGGCGATTGAGTTTATCCGGGCACGGCGGCGGGCACCGGCGGGAAATTGACCTGGGATGACTCAGCCTTCATCTTTTCCGTCATGCCACCTCCGCGACCTCACAAGCCTCCGCCCGGCACCGGCGATGCGGCCGGCCTGACGCCGGGTTCGGACACGCCGATGCTCAAGCAATACTGGGATCTGCGACGGCAATTATCCGCCGATACTTTGCTTTTGTTCCGTCTGGGCGATTTTTACGAACTGTTTTTCGATGACGCTACGCAGGGCGCGCGCCTGCTGGGCCTGACCCTGACCCAGCGCAACGGGCACCCCATGGCCGGGCTCCCTTATCACGCGGCGGCCAACTATATCAAAAAACTCCTCGACGCCGGGCGCAAAGTCGCGATATGCGATCAGACGGAGACGCCCAAGGCCGGCAAGCTCGTCAACCGCGCGCTGACCCGCGTGCTGACGCCCGGGACCATCCTTGAGGACCATCAGTTGGAGGCCGGCCGGCCGCATTATCTTCTGGCGCTGGCCAGCGACCGCGCTGGACTTCACGCAGCGTGGCTCGACTTGACCACGGGTGATTTTCAAATTGCAACCGAGGCCGATTCTGCACGGCTTTGGCCCGCGTTGTATGCGCTCGATCCACGCGAAGTGCTGGTCCCCGATTCCGTGCCTGAAAGCGGTCCCAGTCTGCCGGGGTGGGGGGAGGAGTGGGAAAGCCTGCGGCGGAACCGGCCAGTATCACGGCTGCCGGATTTCCAATTTGAGCGGGCGCCGGGCGCACGACTGACCAAGGAGACGCTGGGCGTGCTTAACCTGGATGGTTTTGGCATTGCCGAGGCGCACCCGGCGCTGGGGTGCGCCGGCGCCCTGATTGCTTATGCGACAGACACCCTGTGCGGCCGGCCGGCGCATCTGCAGAAGCTGCGCGAATTTCGCACGCAGGCGGCGTTACTGCTGGATCCGGCGACCTTGCGCAACCTTGAGGTGCTGCGTTCCGCGCGTGGCGCGCGGGAGGGCACCTTGCTGCAAGCGGTGGACGCCACTTGTACGGCTCCGGGAGCGCGCCTGCTGGAACAATGGCTCGCGGCGCCCCTGATGGATTTGCCGGAATTGCACCGGCGCCAGGCTTGCGTGGGCGCGCTGGTGGAGGAGCCGGGCCTGGCGGCTCATGCCCGCGAAGGGTTGGGTTCCGTGCGCGATTTGGCGCGAATTCTGTCGCGCCTGCAAAACCGCCTGCGGCACCCGCGCGAACTGGCGGGAGTGCGGGAAACCCTGCGGGTGTTGCCGGAAGTTCGGGCGGCGCTCGCGGCGCTGCCCGCTCCGGCCAGCGAGCTCGTCGGACGCATACCCGCCTTCTCCCCTCTGGCAGAACTCCTGGAGCGCGCCTTGGCCGACGAACCGCCGATTGACCCCAAGGACGGCGGCGTCATTCGGGAGGGCTATGATGCAGAACTGGACCGGCTCCGCGCACTGGCGCGCGGGCACAAGACGTGGATTTCTGAATTTGAACGCATGGAGCAGGAACGCACGGGAATCAAGAATCTCCGGGTGCGCTTCACCGGGGCCTTCGGCTATTATATTGAAATCACCAAGTCCAACCTGGCGAACGTGCCGGACGATTACATCCGCCGCCAGACGATGACGAATGCCGAACGATTTGTGACGGAGGACTTGCGGAAACGGGAGAAGGAGATCCTGCAGGCCGAAGAAATCTCGCTCGCGCGGGAGGAGGAATTGTTTCGCGGGCTGGTGGATGCAGTGCTGGCGGAGGCCGTGGGGTTGCGGGCGGCGGCGGCGGCGCTGGCGGAGGCGGATGTCTTTCAAGGCTGGGCGAGCATTGCGCGCGAGCGGGATTATTGCCGCCCAATCCTCGATGACAGTGATGTTTTTGAAATTGAGCAGGGGCGCCATCCCGTCGTTGAAGTCATTCTGCGCGCCAGCGCGGAGGGGCTGGCCGGCAGCCGCTCATTCGTGCCCAACGACGCCCACTTGAGTTCTTCGGGTGAACAGATTGCACTCATCACCGGTCCGAACATGGCGGGCAAGAGCACCTACATCCGGCAGGTGGCCCTCATCGCCATCCTGGCCCAGGCCGGCGGCTGGGTGCCGGCGAAGAAATGCCATCTGGGCCTCGTGGACCGGGTGTTTTCCCGGGTGGGCGCCAGCGACGAACTCGCGCGCGGGAATTCCACGTTCATGGTGGAGATGAACGAGACGGCAAACATCCTGCACCACGCCACGGCGCGCAGTCTGGTGGTGTTGGATGAGATTGGCCGCGGCACGAGCACCTACGACGGCCTCGCCATCGCCTGGGCGGTGGTCGAGCGGCTGCATGGCGCCGGCCACGCGGGCCCGCGCACGCTCTTCGCGACCCATTACCATGAGTTGCCCCAGTTGGAGAAATCGCTGCCGCGCCTGCGCAACTATGCCGTCACCGTCAAAGAATGGAATGATGAGATTATTTTTGTCCGCCAGGTTACCCGCGGCGCGGCGGACCGCTCCTACGGCATTCAAGTGGCGCGGCTGGCCGGATTGCCACGCGAAGTGATCGCCCGGGCCCAGGAGATACTTGCTGAATTGGAAACCGAGGGCCAGACCTTGCAGGCCCACGTACGGCGTTCACTCGCGACCGGGCCGACGGCGTCCGGCGGGTCGGCGCAGGCGCCAGCAGACACCAGCTCCGGCAATGCCGGAGTAGTGGCGGAAGGGCCGGTACCCCAATTGGAACTTTTCTAGGCTGGGAACCGGGACGGCCAATTATTCATCCGGGGCGACGATCGTCCAAGTGGTGATGGCATCGGCATTGCTGCCGCCCTCACCCGGAGAAAGGGCAATACAATCGGCATTGACGGGGATGCTGGGATTCTGCTTCACCTGAATTTGCCGGTTCGTCCGGACGCATTCCATGGAGATTCCATTGATGGTGTCCGGCTGGATATGACCGACGTCAGAGATGTTGGTGTTATAGATCAGGAAAAGGTCATCGTTCAAGAACGCGTCCACGGGCGTCACGCTGTTGGGGTCGCTGGTCAGGTCCGTGTCCTTAAAGGAGGCAAACGGAATGCTGCGTTTGTTGTATTGGGCGTCGCCGGTATCGGGTTTGCCGGTCATGATGCGGACAAACCGCGGCGCATTTTCCCGGAGGCGGAAGACGGTGTCCTTGGAGGCGCTGACTTGAATGGAGAAGGTGGGCCAGTATTTGTATTCCTGGTGGTACATTTCGCACATGGAAACCAGATTGGCGAGTTGGACCTTGGATTTGGCGGAGCGCGCACTTTTAATGGCGAAGCTGACAGTGGGAATCAAGATGCCGGCCAAAATGCCAATAATGGCGATAACCGTGAGGAGCTCGACAAGGGTGAAGCCGGCGCGGCGGCGCAAGCGGGTGGGGGAGCAGCGGGGAATGAGCATGGCGCGAAAGTTTGGGGGTATGGGTGCAGGCTATTTATTGTAGGTGGAGTAATCAAAATTCATAACCCAGAGCGAATTGACCTGGTCGCCGTCACCCACCACTTGAATCAAGGAATAGAGAGCGATCAGGCGGGGCACGTTACGAATGATTTTCGGCGCGAGCGGGCCGTTGCCGTCCACGTCAAAGACGGCCTTGGAAAAGGAATCCTTGTCTATTTCCTTGTTGTTGCCGACATGGAGGACCATGGCGATTTGGGGATTGCCAAATCCGTCCACGATGACCGGATTCGCGATGCTGGCCGTGGTCGAACCAATGGTGACGCGGGAGAGGAAGTTGTCATCCAGATCCAGGTAGCGGCGTTTGAGGGGATTATAATTGATGGCGCCGGGCGTGGAGGCGGAGGACTGGTAACTGGCGTCGTTCATCAGCACTTGGCGGAGAAAGGCATTGTTGTCGTTAAGTAGAAAGCTGTAATCAACTTCGTTGATGTTGCCCTGCCATGGTTTCTTCTCGGCCGGCATTTCCGGGAAGAGGGGGTATTTGCCATAATCAACCTTGTAGGCGGCAAAGGCGGCTTCAACTTTGGCAAAAAGCGTTTTAGTGCGCATTTCCCGGTTCTTGCGCAAGGCCAGGTTGATGTCCGGCACCAGAATTCCGACCAGAATGGCGATGACCGCGATAACCGTCAGCAGCTCAACGAGGGTGACGCCGCGGGCGGGACGGTAATAACGCAAGGGATGAAAAAGCCGGGGCATAAGGGGTTGTGGATAGACTTATCCCCTTCCCGGCACAACTGCAAAATCTTTTCCCGCAATTTTTCCCGGAAATCTCCTTGCCCGGACGCCCGCAGCCCTCAGTCTGGCGGAAATGCCGGAAATCCCTCAATTCATCCAAGCCAATACCAACGGTCGCCTGCACGACGCGCGGGAGCCCAGTCTGAGCCCATTGGACCGGGGCTTCCTGTATGGGGACGCGGTTTACGAGGTCTGGCGGACATATGGAGGCGTGCTCTTTGGCGTCCTGGAACATTGGGAACGCTTGGAGTCCTCAGCGATTGGGTTGGGCCTGAGCCTGCCCTTGCAGCCGGACGACCTGCTGGAGCAAATCCGACGCACGACGGCAGCGGCCCGGAACGTGACGGGTTGGGCGGGTGAGCTGTATGTACGGTTGCAAGTCAGCCGGGGCGCAGGGCCGATCGGTCTGGACCCCGCCCTGGCAGGGTCCCGCGCATCTTGGGTGCTATTGGTCAAGCCCCTGGTGGATTTGACGGAAGCGGAATTGGCTGCCGGAATGCGGGTGGAGCTGGCCCGGGCGGTGCGCCGCAACGATTCCCGCACCTTGCCCCCCAGCCTGAAGACCGGCAATTATCTCAACAATGTTCTGGCATTGCAAGAGGCGCTCGCGGCCGGGGCGCAAGAAGTGCTCATGGTCAACCTGGCCGGGCGGATTACCGAGGGTTCCGTGCGCAATTTTTGGTTCATCGAAGGCATGACGGCCCACACCCCTCCGCTGGAAGAGGGGCTGCTGGCAGGCGTGACGCGCAGAATTTTGTTTGAACATCTCGCCACCACCACCGGCTGGGCGCTGTGCGAAACCGCGTTGACCCCCGCGGATTTGCCCCGTTTTACGGAATGTTTTGTGACTTCGACCACCCAGGATGTCGCGCCCGTCGCTGCAATCGGCGCGCAGGCATTTTCAGTCGGCCCGGGCACACTGACGCGAAAGCTGAAAGCGGCATTTCAGACTTATGCAAAGCAATACGGCCGGAACCACCCGGAATTCCGGGTTGGTTGAAAAAGGTCAACCCATGTACTTGGCCAGCTTGGTCAAGCCGCCCTTGGACATGGCGACGATGCGCTGGATGGCGGCGATGTTGGCGTTGACCTGGTCACGATAAGGATTGTGGCCGTCGGGGAAAGGCTCGGCCAGATAACGCGCAATATCCTCGCATTCCCGGTGCAGTTTGGGAACCACGAATTTCTCCCAAAAAGCCGGGGTGGCACGGTATAAATCGCCCAGGGTCTTGAATTGGCGCTCGCCCGCGGGTATCTTGTTGAAGCGGTCACTCTCGACAAATTCCTCATAAAGGTCGGGCAATTTTTGCACATAACCCGGGTCACTCATCTGGCTGAGGAAATCAGCCGTGCACACCGCCTGCCCGAGCAGACGGTGCGCTGGATTGCCAAATCTCGTGCCGCCGAGATTACTGCGGGGACCGGTGCAAAGAATGAGCGAGCACACGCGTTCGACATCGGCGTGGTCCCACTGTGATTCGGCCAGAAAATCGCGCGCGATCTCGCAGCCGCGGGCTTCGTGAATCAGGGTGAATTTGGCCCCGGTGCCTTCAAGGTCCCCCCGCTTTTTCAAGTAACCCACGTCGTGGAGCAGCATGGCCTGAAAGGCAATGCGGAAGTCCCGCGGGGTCAGGGCCGGGGCAACCCGCGCCTGCTGGTGGCCGGCGAGGATGCGCAGGCAGCAGAGTGTGGCTTGAAAAGTGTGCTCGAGGTCGTGATAGGCCGTATCCATGGCCTGATAGTCGCGCCAGCGACCGCCAAATACGTCGGCGATCTTGTTCATGGCCGGCCGGATGTAGGCCACGTCCTCCAGCGGAAACAGCTTTCGGTGCAATTGCTCAATCGTCCCCGCGACCGCCAAAGGGTTGCGCGTGTCCGGTTCAAGCAGGGTGTAAGACTGCGGGTTCATCACCGAGTACGGCAGGGGTTGCAATCAGTGGGCTATAATACCCAGAAACCGTCGTTTGGCAATCGCAAAAACACCCTCGGGAAAAGCCGGGACCGTTCCCGCTTTTCCGACCGTGGCCCAATGAGACCGCTACAGGGGAAGGAAACCAACGCAGCGGGCGTTATGGGTCTCGGAAAGGCCTGGCTATTTGTATCCTGCGGCGCGCAAATCCTCGGGAGTGGGCGGGGAGAGCTTGGGCAGGTCGCGCATGATGGTGGCCTTGCCGACAGATTTCTCGACATTGGAGGAGTAAACCTTCTGCTTCAAGGGACTCAAATCAATGTTGTCGGAAATCTCCGCCAAATTCGGCAGGGTCCAGATACCGCCCACGTCGGGCGCGGCGGCGGCGGCATCGCCCGGCTTCTCCGGGGCAAAGACCATGGAAACAAAATCCTGGTCGGACAGATTGATGCCGCTTTGGCGGTCGAAGAGATAAGACTTTAACAGGAGGAGGGCGAACCGGTTTTCCAGAGTGTCGGCATGCCCGGCCGTGCCCACGCGAAAGGAGTAGGCGGTCTTTTTCGAGGAGGAAAAGATATCCGACGGGTCCTGGAGATTTACGGTGATGGCAACAGGCCGGGCGGCAGCCTTGTCTCCCGCAGCCGGAACATCGCGCTTGGCAAGAACCCGGAAGGCAGGCATGCCGAGGAGCTTGCCCAACGTGGGTTCAACCGACAATAACGCGACTTGGCTGGCCACGATGCGCATATTGCCCAGATCCACCGCGCGCAACGACAGCGTGGCGTACCCGGTGTGGGTTTCGTTCAACACCTCGCCGACGATGGCGACGGCCCGGCCACCGCCCTGGAGGGCGCTGGCGCGATCCGGGAAAGCGATGACCTGCCGGCCATTTTCCTGCCCAATTTTGAAGCTCCAATCGTGCAGGACGAGCGTCTTCTTGTCCTTGTCAACTTGGAGCAGTTGCTGGCGGACTTGCTCGGTCAAATCGGGTTTCGCTTCATAATTCGGTTCCGCAAAAGAGTAGACGTCTGCCAGGTAAATGCGTTTGTAAGCCTTGTCCCACACGGCGGTGAGCAATTTTTCGCAAAGGCCGTGGATGACATCCGGAAACTGGCCGGTGGCGACTTCGAGATTGGCCGAATTGGTGATTTTGATGGCTTCGATCGAGGCGGCCTTGTTGGCGATCGCAATGGTGCGCAAGGCGCTTTGTTTGTCGGCACCTGTCTTGAGCAAAGCGCGACCATCCTTAACTTCCTGGTTGCCTTTGGCTTTCAGGGCGGAGATGTCAATTTTGGTGATTGCGTTCGGATCCTGCGTGGCCGTCTGGTCCTTTTGCCCTTGGGCAATCTTGGCATTGCCGTCGGTGACCATTTTGGTGGCGTCCTGCCAGGCGGTTAAATCGGAACCTTTGAGATAACGAGCCACCTCCTGGTCTGAAATCGGGGGCGGGGTGGTGGCGGACGTAGTCTGGGCCGCATGGCCCATCAGGGCCCAGCCGGAAAAGCCGGCCAGGAGGATTGTGAGGTATTTACGCATCATGGGGAGTTAAAGTAGGGGAGTTTGCAAAAATAGCAGAAATCGCCGGTACGCCAAGCGGAAAGCGCACAAAAAATCGCCCGGAACGCCACCGGCGCGAATAAGGCGTGATGCTTACCCATTGACAACCGCGGGATGAGGCGAAAAGTTCCCAGCATGGTAAATGAAGAATTCGTGCTTTTGCGGGATTGTCCCGCCACCCTTATCCCGGCGGGCGATGCCGTCGTCCTTCGCGCAGGGGCGACCGTAACGGTCAGCCAGGCCCTCGGTGGCACTCTGACGGTGCGGGATGCCTTGGGGCTATACCGGATTGGCGGAAAGGATTTGGAGGCTTTGGGCCCGCGGGCCCGGGAGTGGGCCGAAGGCGAAGCCGGGAAGATCGCCGCCGGTGACACCGGTGAGTTTTCCGAGGAGAAAGTATGGGACACGTTGCGCTTGTGCTTTGATCCCGAGATTCCGATTAATATTGTTGATCTGGGATTGATCTATGACCTCCAAATCGCAGCAGGCGACCACGGTGGGAGGAAAATCCAGGTGAAAATGACCCTCACGGCCGCGGGCTGCGGCATGGGCCCGGTCATTGCGGATGACGCGCGCGCACGCCTGGTGACGCTGCCGGGGGTGGAAGACGCGAAAGTTGAGATCGTGTGGGAGCCACCATGGACCCCGCACATGATTTCACCCACCGGCCGCGAAAAACTCGGCTTGGAGTAGCACTGAATTACTTCAGCGGCCGGCCATTAGCCGCCACCGCCGCCGCTACCGCGCTGGCGCCCAGACGCCGAACCACCGCGCGTGCCGGCCGAGCCACTTCGCGTGGAAGCCGTACCCGACGTCGAGGCTTCAGCGGCAGCGTTGGGATCGTCGTTAATGGTCGAGATGGACAAGTCCGGCATCAGGATCACCGTAGTGCGCATGGTCTTGTTGGCATCCACCGACATATGCGAAACATCCACTGGAGGATTCTTATCGGTGCGATAAAAATGTACGGAAACCGATTGGGTTACGGGCATGACCACTGCGCCGCCGATCGGAAGCGGTTTGGTCGCTTTCACGATGGGCTTGGGGGTCGCGTTGTCGTCAGACAGGTCAATGCGCAAGGCGAGGCCCGAACCATTGACAAAACAGAAACTGCCGGCCGGAAAAGAGCCGCCACTTTGGTTGGCGGCGGCAATGGTGACATTTTCGCCCGAAGTGGCGACATAGAGAATATAGGAACCACTTTTGGTGAAAATCGCCTTGCCGACGGATTTGTACTTGGAGGCTGCACCGGGTGTCCGGTCCGCCCGAAAAACTTCCATGGTGGCGGGCCCGACATAACTGTAAGATTTGGTCGAAACCCGGCCTTGGGTGGCGCTCAATCCCGTGTTCGGATCCGGAGCCGCCAGGGTTGCCTTGTAGAAAAGGCCGGAAACATTGGCGCCCACACCCACTGTATAAAAGGAGACCGTGACATTCTGGCCGGCGGCGGGCTGTCCTGAGCCAGCGGGAGCCTGACCCGTTGCGGCGGGCGGCTGGGCGTGGACGGCAAGGGAGGTCAACGCCAGGAGGGCGCCAACGCGAAACAGGGAGGTCAGGGTACGCATGAATTGGGGGGGGTTAGATATCGTTTTGATTCAACCATCTTACCGCCACGATGCGGAAGCGACGCCCAAAGGCCGCATTAACCGGAGACAATACATTCTTGGCGAAGTTCCGGCTGGGGTTCGGGGCGCCGTATCCACTGGTGGCGGACGGATCATTAAGGCTGGCGGCGTCAGTGGCAAGATAATCCGGAACCCGTTGGACCACCATTTCACACCACGCCCGGGCTAAAACGTACCCGGGATAGTCGGCAACGTTTTGGGCGATATTTTTCTGATCAACCTTGGGGTCCAGAACTTCACCATAGGACCGGATGACGAAGGTGTCAGAGCGGGCGGAAAGTATCGGCCCCAGCGCTTCGAGAATGTCCGCCTGGGTCAACCAGCCGGGCATGCCGACGAGGCTGCTAAACGGATCCGCCGAGCCCTCCGGGTACGGCGGAATGTTGAATTGCTTGATGCCGTCCGGGTACACGGACGTAGGAATTTGGCCACCGGAGCCCGCGCCCGGCGGCAACAAAGAGGAGGAAAGGACGCTCTTGGAGAAGCCGCTGGGGCCGCTGCCCATGATGGCGTCGGGAATATTATTGAGCGTCGGCAAAAGTGACGTGGAAATGTCAATGGCCGTTTGAATGACACCGGAGATGGATGTCGGGTCGATCGAAGGCGTTTGGTTGGCGATATTGGGGAGTCGGCGATTCACAAATTGCGCCAGGGAAAGGAAAGGACCGCGATAGTGAATTTGCTGGACGATTTTGGCGGCGAGGATGTCAATATCGTTATCCGTCAATTGGCGGAATCCAGCATAGGAAACGGGATCTTTGCCGGCAGTGGGGCTCCCAACGACGATGGGCTTGTTGACCGGCGATCCCGCATTGGTCTCAGTGGACATGGCCTGCGACGTGGTCGAACGCGGAAAATAACTAACTTGGCTGCCGCTACCGTTAATGTCGATGCCCGAGCCGGTGCTGGCGTACGCCACGCCACGGAGTGAAGACAGCACGGCCTTCCACGCTTCAACGGAGGTGGAATTAATATTGAAGGCCCCATCAATCATCATGAAGCGGGCAGGCGCATAGGCGCGAAACATGGGCTGGCCGGTGGCAGGGTCGAGCACGTTGGTATTGGTGGCACCGAGACCCATCTGTGCGGCATTGGGGGCGTAGCCAGCGGCGAATTTCAGTCGGCCATTGGCGGGAGTCGTGGTCGCCCCGGTCTGCGAAAGGGTGGAGAAAAAGAAACGGTCCCAGAGCGCCGTATTCATCAAATAACTGATGTCGTAGGCGTTTCCGCCCTGGGCCTTTAAGAACACCGCGGCAGCGCTGCCGACCACCGGAGTAACCATGACTCCGGGGTTGGCCGCCCACGGAGCCGCCGGGTGAGTTTGCACGGCAGAATTACGGGAAACGTAGAGGGAGGCATAGGAATTCCCAATGGCGTTGCCAGGTTGGTAATTGACCGATACATAGAGGTCGTCCGCAGTGACGTCGGCATGCTGCAGTTGGCCGATTGACATGATGTTGGGCACGTCGGGAATTAACTGGCCGGGGACATTGGGGTTGACCGTCGTGCCACCGGCATTGGCGGTGCCGCGCTGGGGAATATTATAGAGCACGCAAAATTGCGCACCCGGAGAGTATTGGCCGGAAGCGGCCGTTGTGGAACCAATGCTGTAGCCCCAGGAACCGTCGGCGTTATAATTGACGCCGGTTGAAGGCGCGCCAGTTTGGAAGCCTCCGGTGACGCTCAGTGCCGTATTGATCCAGGAGATGTCATTGATGGAGACGCCCGCGACGTCGTCATTGCCGGGCCCCTGATTGAAAATCCGGCCGTAGGGCGGAAAGTTCAGAAAGGTCGTGGCAAAGGGCATGTCCGAAGTTTGCCGGCTGGTCGTACCCGTATTCAGGCTGGCAAACGGCGGCAGACCCGCATTCTTGGCCCGCAAATTATAATCAGAATACACCCGCCAGTTCCCTTGCGCGCTCGGTTCAAAGTTGCCGCTGGCCAGCGTGGAAACAGCCCCAGTGTCCTGATTGAAAATTATGCCGGCACTGCCCTTTGGCGCGACCAGGCCCGGCAGGTCAATCGCCACGGCAAATGCGGTAATGAAACAGGGCATGTATCCAGCCGGGGAGCTGGAGGAACCGAGGTACTGGCGCCGATAACCATCCACCGGTTGGGAATTCATGGGCGCGGCGGGGTCCAGCGTGACGCTGGCGGTCTTGCCATTGGTGGGGGTGTGGCCGGGCAGCCCGTCGCCCGTAAGGTCAATATTGGACAGGGTGGTTAAAACATTTTGGCCCACGGCGGCCACACCCGTACCGCTGCCGGCGGACACGACGTTGGTGGCCCCGGTGATGCGACTGTTCAAAGCGGCGTTAATGGTTGATTCACTGGTGTCGTACCGCAGCTCGAGGGTGCAGGCAATGGAGTTGTACGGCGTGGAGATGTAACCCCACGTTGGGTCCGGCCAGGTGGAGGTGGCCGCAGTGACATAGGTGGGAATGTCACTCAACGATGCCACTGTTTTCTTCACGCCAGTGCCGGGGTCGGTATAAACGAGGTTTTGAGCGGCGACGTTGTTGTTAAAGGTCGGATTAAGCCGCACCACGTCCGAAGCCGAGCGGATACCGGTGTCGCGGAGCGCCCAGTAGTCCACATTCGACACCGGTTGCTTGTTGGTGAGCAGAATGGGCACGATTTGGTTGCTGTTGATGTAAATGAGGGCATTCGTGGACCGCGAGGCGCCGACGATCGAGGTAATTTTTACCGAATTGCTCTTCACAAACGGCGGTGATTTCACCGCAACTGAGCTGGTCACGTCAGTGCTGCCATCCAAACTGAAGACTTTTGCTTCGCCAGGCTGGAAGATGATTCCA
Source organism: uncultured Opitutales bacterium (assembly GCA_964561455.1). GTDB lineage: Bacteria > Verrucomicrobiota > Verrucomicrobiia > Opitutales > JABDGR01 > JABDGR01. Next base: position 3,533 of record CAZLPS010000078.1, on the reverse strand, counting down.
TGCGGGATATGGAAGGCGACCTGGTCCAACGCCGAGCTAAACCGGTCATTGCGCCGGCCGCTGCCCGGGAAAATGAAGTTCGAAAAACTCACCGGATTCTTCAGCAGGGCGTAATAGCCGGGAAGCGGGGTATTGTTTGGGCCAATGTCCGTCTCCGGCGAATCGGCGGAAAGGGAGTAAAAGAAATTACCGTTATAGTTGGCAATGAATTTAATGTTGGGAAACTTGCCCGTGCCCATGTTTTGCGTGTTGTCGTAACCGAGCACCATGCCAACGCCGGAGCCGTGCGGGGCATTGCGGTCGCTGTTGCGCGCACTGAAGGCGCAGCCCCATTCCCAGCCGGTATCCGTATTAATGCGATAGCCCAAATCAAGACCACCACCCGGGTCGGTAATCGGAAAATTGTAAGGATTCGCCAAAACAAAGACCGGTTGAATGGCGGCATACTGCTGAAAGTTTCCGTCCGCATATTGGCCGATGCGAATCCGCGCCTGCAAAATGACGGGCGAAATGGCCATCTGCGTGCTGCTACCCGCTTGCATGATTACGGGAGTGGCGCTGACATTTTTGGAGGCGAGGGAATAATAAGATTGAAGAACGTTCCACTTGAGCCCGGGATTGGCCGCAGAGCCAGTGGTCTGGTCCGGCGCCGCCGGGCCGTGAAAGATACTGGAGCCGTCCGATTGATTAATCAAGGTGAGGCCGGCGTTTGGGGACGCGCCATTAATGTTCGACCCGCCCGAGACCACATTGGGCTCGGTCGAAAAGGAAGCCAACGCCGCGGAAGTCCCGGCGGGGATAATGGTCTTGTTATTCAAGCCATTCGCGGCGTCATTGAAGACCGCCGTGGAGGCGGCGCCGGGCTCAAATGCACTGGTGAGATCATACCGCAAGCCGCCGCGGAGGGTGTCCGCCAACACTCCATAAGAATAAACCGTAATGTCATGGTAGTGGACCCGCAGCGTTTCCGAGGGCAAGGACGGCGTAAAGGCACCCTGGAGATTTTTATCAATCAGGAGCATTTGCGATGGATCGAGGAGATTGCTGAGCGCGGCGACGGCGTTGGCGTTGTAGGTCGTCGCACTACTGACATCGTTGGCCGATGAAGTATTATAGGTGCTCATGCTGACCATGCGCTCAATGCCCGTACGGAGCATGGTGCCAAACCGATATCGCGGGATTTGGCCGCCAAGGCCCGTGGTGGATACACTCGCGCCAACTTGGCCGGCATACGGGTCGGAGAGATTATATTTCGCTTTGACCCCTTCGTCTTCCACATGCCAGGCATAACGGCCGGTGGTGACGGTGCCGGGGGAGGCTTGGGCCGGTTCGGTAATATTCACTTCGGGAACGACCACCAGATTGTTGGGCGTAAATATGCTGAAGAAAGGAGCCTGTGGGCCGCCCGCGCCCGTCTTTACCACGATCTTGGTCGCAACGTTGGTGGCACCCGAATTTGGGCCTACCAGCACCACCGCCGACTGGGGGTTGGTCGAACCGGAACCGATGGACGGCTGGATGACAATATCGTTGGTGGCCGGAGTCCAATTCAAGGTGTTGGGCGTGCCCTTGCTGGTAATGGAGGCGGTATCCGACGTGAAATTTGGGCTGACCGTGGGCAATTGCACCACACCATTTCCGGGTTTGACCCCTTGCACAAAGTTGCCGCTGAGCGGGGTGCCTTCATCTCCACTAACCAACCAATTCAGCAATATGGGCTCGGGGGAGCTTTTTACCGCTAAGGTGAAATCTTGAGACTGGCCGGTATAGAGGCCCAGCGGATTTGTGCCCTGGCCCCAAACGGCGGTCCAATACCGGGTACCCCCGGTCACAAAGCCATTGGCCGCCCCAAAGGGAATCGGGGTGGGGCTAACCGGGGCGGGAACACCATAGAGAGCAGCACCGCGACCGTTGACCACTGGAAAATTTGCACCGCCAATGATATCGCCAGCACTGGCGTCGTTATGGTCACCCAGGCGACCGATATCGGCAGTAGTGGTAACCCGTTGATCCGGGCCGGCAAATTTTTGTAATTGGCCGACAGCAATATAAGCGGCCAACAGGGCATTTTGCCGGGCCTGCGCATTGAGCAGATTATCCTGCGCCATGCCCAGGCTCAGCCGCACCAGCGTGGTCAGGGCGAGGACCAGGATGAGGAGCAACGTCATCAAGCTCAGGGTGACGATAAGCGCGAATCCGCGGCGGCCGCGAGGATGGGCCCGGCGGGAGTGGCGAAGAGGAGGGTTTTCCCGGAGGATCATGGTAAGAAGGGATAGTGGTGTACGTTCTGACGTCGGGAGGGGATGGGCATGGGGGCACGAACCACTTAATGCTTGGCATGGGGGGAGCCATGCTTTCGCAAGGGCTAATGCATGCATCTATTTATGACTTCAGCAAGATTTTTCCACCCCGAATACTGCCGGAAACGGGAATAATTACCTCCCCTGGCCCACTGACGGTGCCGAGGGGGTTGCTCAAAGCGTTCCGCCGGCCAGCAAGGCCCGCAAACCCGCTTCGTCCAGAACCGGCACGCCGAGTTCACGGGCTTTGTCGAGTTTGGAGCCGGCTTCCTCGCCCGCGACGACGAAATGGGTCTTCTTACTCACGCTGCCCGATACATGCCCGCCAGCCAGTTCGATGAGCTTGGCCGCCTCTTCCCGTTTGAGGGTGGCCAGCGTGCCTGTCAGCACCAAAGTTTTGCCCGTCAAGGGTCCGTTCGCCGTCGCCGATTTCCTATTATCACTTCGGGGATTTATTTCCAAAGCAGCCAGTCGCTTCAAAAATGTGTGACCTTCCGGGGACGCGAAATAATCCATGACACTCTCGGCGACCACCGGACCAACCTCCTGGGAAACCTCCACGGGTGCCAGGCGCGCTGCAATCTCCGCAATTTGCGATTTCAAAGTTTCATGGCGTTCTTTGCGTTTCTTCTTGTCGGCCTCATCCTTGGGCGGATGGGCTCGGGATGCGGGAGAAACCTCCTTGCGTTCCTGCTCCAGGCGGCCCAATGCCACAATTTCGCGCAGGATTATGGAGTCCCGGATCGCTGCGAAATCTGCATGATGCCGGGAGATTTCCTTTGCCGTCACGTCGCCGACGTTGGGCAAACCCAGGGCATAGAGCCAGCGCGAGAGGGGCAATTCTTTCGCGCGCTGCAACGCTTCGATCACCCGTGTGGCGTTCTTCTCACCAAAGACCCGGGGATTTTCCTCGTCACCAAGATTCAGGCGGCCCAATTCCGCCACCGTCAGCGTGAACAGGTCAAGTGGGTCTTGGACGCGGCCATTTTTCGTCAGGCAGTCAGCCACGATCTCGCCGACGTCCTCGACATCCAGCGCTTTGCGGGTGCAGAAGAATTGGAGGCGCCGGGCGACTTGGGGCGGGCAGGCGGCGTTGGGGCAGCGCCATGCCACTTCACCTTCATGGCGGATCGCCTTCGTGCCACAGGCGGGACATTGCTCCGGAAAATGCCAGGGTCGGCTGTGCGCGGGGCGCTTTTCCATGACCACCCGCACCACCGCCGGGATGACCTC
>CAZLPS010000077.1:0-20010 GCA_964561455.1 uncultured Opitutales bacterium | reverse complement strand
ATCTCAGTCATTGCTATTAAGACACTTGCAAAATCTCAGGGCGGGCGCAACCAGGTGCTTTAGCCCGCGCTTCAGGTAATTCGTCGATTCGGAAACGCGGTCCCGCGATGGCCGGAACCGCGCTACCTCCGAGCGAATCGTCGGACTCTCCCAGCCTACCCCACCTTCGGCTTGCGCAAATCCAGCGTCCACGGAAATTCCGGCTGCACTTCCACGGGCGGCATCAAGTCAATTCTGCCGATGGTATGGCCGAAGGGGAAGAAGCGGGCCAGGCGGCGGGCTTCCGCTTCGTAGGAATTAACCGGGAAGCTGGTGTAGTTGCGCCCGCTCGGGTGCGCGACATGGTAAGTGCAGCCGCCAACGGCGTGGTTGTTCCACGTGTCAATGATGTCGAACACCAGCGGAGCGTCCGACGGAATGGTCGGATGCAGGCATTCGGGTGGCTGCCAGGCGCGGTAACGCACGCCCGCAACGTATTCGCCGACCGTGCCCGTGTTGTGCAGTGGCACGCGTCGGCCATTGCAGGCGACTATATAGCGCTCGGGATTCAGGCCGCGCGTCCGGACTTGCAGGCGCTCGACCGAACTGTCCACGAACCGGACCGTGTTGCCCGCCGCGCCGGTTTCGCCCATGACGTGCCAGGGCTCGAGCGCGTGGCGGAGTTCCAGTTCAATCTCGCGATAATGCGTCAGGCCGCAGAAGGGAAATTTGAATTCGTGGTGCGGCGCAAACCAGGCGTCCTGAAACGGCAAACCATGCGCGCGCATTTCCGCCAGCACGTCGCCGAAGTCCTGCTGGACAAAATGCGGGAGCATCCAACGGTCATGCAGTTCCGTGCCCCAGCGCGTGAGGCGCGCCGGCTCGTAGGGCGCATCGGCAAAGCGCGCAATTAATCCGCGGAGGAGCAATTGCTGGGCGAGACTCATCCGCGCATGCGGCGGCATTTCAAAGGCGCGCAATTCGAGCAGGCCAAGGCGCCCCGTCGAGCCTTCCGGACTGTAAAGTTTATCAATGCAAAATTCCGCGCGATGGGTGTTGCCCGTAACGTCAATGAGCAGGTTGCGGAGAATCCTGTCCACCATCCACAGCGGGCCGCCCCTGGCCTCGCGCAATTTCGCGAAGGCAATTTCCAATTCGTAAATGGAATCATTGCGCGCCTCGTCCACGCGCGGCGCCTGGCTGGTGGGCCCGATGAACAGACCGGAGAATAAATAGGACAACGACGGATGCTGGTGCCAGTAGGCAATGAGGCTGGCCAGCAGGTCAGGTCGGCGCAGCATGGGGCTGTCGGCGGGGGTCGCGCCGCCGATGACGATGTGATTGCCGCCGCCGGTGCCGGTATGGCGGCCGTCGAGCATGAATTTTTCTGTGCCGAGGCGAGTCACATGGGCGTCCTCATACAGCCCGGTGGTGGTCTTCACCAAATCATTCCAATTGGTCGCCGGATGCACGTTCACCTCAATGACGCCGGGATCGGGCGTGACCTTGATGTGATTGACGCGATGATCATGTGGCGGCGGATAACCTTCGAGCAAGATAGGCGTGTCCAGCGCGGCGGCCGTGGCCTCGATCCGCGCCACCAACTCGAGATAATCCTCCATCGTCGGCAGCGGCGGAAGAAAGACGAAAATCTTCCCGTCGCGCGGCTCGACGCACAACGCCGTGCGCACAATGCCCTTCGCCGATTGCTGCGGCGCGGGAGGCGTTACGGCATCGCGCGGAATTCCGCCACTGGGCAGCGGCTGCGTCCGCATTTTGGGTCCGTCGGCCACTCCCGCGGTGGTCCGGCTCGCCCCGGGCACGCTCAATTGCATCAACAATTGCTGGCGGGTCGGTAGCGGCGGCAATTCCATCATCGGATCGGGGTGAACGACATTGTATAAATCGCCCTCCGCTGACCAGGGGGTGGAATCGGAAGGCAAGCGAAACCCGATGGGGAAATCCCCGGGCGTGAGGAAGCAATGTTCCTGGCGCAGAAACCACGGCCCGCTGGCCCAGTAATCCCCTGTCGCGCCGGTGCGGCGCTGCAGCGGCAGCACATAACCCTTCACCTTGCCCAATCCTTCCTCAAAAATCTTGGCCAGTCGCTTGCGGTCCTCCACGTTGGACAGCTTGTTCTTCAGCGGGTCCACATTGCCGGGCAGCTTGCGTTCCTTCCAGAGATAGTGCCACACGTCTTCGTACGCCGGCATGAGATGCTTCGCATGGACGTCCAGCCGCAGCGCCAACTCCCGCGCAAAACGGTCGGCGCGCGCGGCGTCAAAACCGTAGTCCCGTTGGATATTGGCCGTCAGCCCCGGCTTTTCCCAGCACGAGATCCCGTCCTTGCGCCAGTAGCAGGTGTAGGCCCAGCGTGGCAACGATTCGCCCGGGTACCATTTGCCCAACCCCCAGTGCATTAAACCGCCGCGCCCAAACCGGTCGTGCAACCGCTTGATCAGCGCCGCGGACAAATCACGCTTGTGCGGCCCTACGGCCGTGGTGTTCCACTCCGGCCCGTCCATGTCGTCAATCGAAATGAAAGTCGGCTCGCCGCCCATGGTGAGGCGCAAATCGTGTTTCTTGAAAATATCGTCAATTCCGTGCCCCATCGCTTCAATCGCGCTCCACTGCTCGTCAGTGTACGGCTTGGTCACGCGCGGCGATTCAAAGATGCGCCGCAGTTCCATCCCAAACTCAAATTCCGTTTTGCACTCGGATAATCCTCCGGAAATCGGCGCCGCGCTGCTCGGCGCGGGTGTGGCCGCGAGGGGAATGTGGCCTTCGCCCGCCAGCAGGCCGGAAGTCGGGTCGAAACCAATCCAGCCTGCGCCTGGCAGGAAGACTTCCGTCCACGCGTGCAAGTCGGTGAAATCCACTTCCGTGCCCGAGGGCCCGTCGAGCGATTTCACGTCCGGCTTAAGCTGTATTAAATAGCCCGAGACAAACCGCGCCGCCAGCCCGAGCCGCCGCAATACTTGCACCAACAGCCAGGCCGAGTCGCGGCACGAGCCCTTGCCCAAAGTCAGCGTTTCCTCCGGTGTTTGCACCCCGGGTTCGAGGCGGATGACGTAATCCACCACCTTGCGCAAACCTTGGTTCAGCTCCACCAGGAACGAAACCGTATGTTTCTTTGAGCGATCCACCTTGGCGACAAAATCGCGCAATTTCGGCCCATCGGCGGTCGGCGGCAGGTACGGGGCCAGGTCGTGCTTCAAATCCTTATCATATTCGAAAGGGTAATTGTCTGCATAAGGTTCGACAAAAAAGTCGAAAGGATTGTGCACGGCCATTTCCGCCACCAAGTCCACCTCGACCTTGAATTCCCGCACCGGTTCCGGAAAGACCACCCGCGCCTGGTAATTGCCGTGTGGATCCTGCTGCCAATTGAGAAAGTGGCCCGCCGGCTCGACTCTCAGGGCATAGCTTAATATAGACGTCCGTGCATGGGGAGCCGGCCGCAGCCGGATAAGCTGCGGGCCCATGACGACCGGGCGGTCGTACCGGTAATGAGTACGGTGGGTGAGGGCGGCGTGGATGGCCATGGGTAAGTGGTAAAGTGAGGTGCCGCTGGCGGCGAACTACCCAGCCAGACGGATTTCCTCCCAAATGTCGAGCAGCGACACCACCCCCTTTAGCAAGTTCCAGTCCAAAACGGACCGTTTCTTCCCCACCCGCCTCAAAATACATTTTGAATTTGGCCTTTTGTGTGCTATGAAGGGTTGCGTGGGAACTTGGCCCCGGGTCTCCCGCACTCTACCATGCCTACTAAATCTACGACCACCAAGCCGGCGGCCACCAAAAAAGCCGCCGTTAAATCCCCGGTAACCATTCCGGCCTCTCCAGCCAAAAAGGCTCCCACCAAACCCGCCTTCAAGCCCGTTGCGAAGTCCGCCGGGAAAAAGACGGTCATCGTCGCAAAGATTGACGTGGGTTGGGGCAACAGCATCTACCTCCGCGGCATCGGCGGCGGCCTCAGTTGGGACGTCGGCGTCCTCATGGACAACGCCAAAAAGGACGAATGGACCTGGTCCTGCCCGGCCAGCGACGGCCCCATCACCTACAAATTTGTCCGTAACGACGCCCATTGGGCCCTCGGCCCGGACCATATTGCCGCTCCTGGCGAAACGGCCATGACGACTCCGCAATTCCCGGCGTGGTGAAGTAAAGAAGGTCGAAGGTGGAAGGTTGGAGGTAGAATGCAGAAACCAAAATTTCTGCAAGGGGGTTAATTGTGCCAAAATAACCTCGGCGTTCCAGACATCATGGCGTTGAATAGTCTGCCCCGTAACGTCCCTCCCGCGCCCGTCAGAATTCCACATACCGCAGGCCCGGAACTCTGCGAAAGGCCTTTTCGCGGCCCACCAGCCGAATTCCATAGAGGAGCGCGGTGGCGGCAATCCAGGCGTCGTTTTCCCCCAGCCTCTGGGGCAATGCCCCTTGCAGCGTGGCCATGCGATAGGCCACGAGGCGAGAAAGATTAATAACTCGAAAACGGGAGAGAAAGGCCTCGGCGGTGTGCGGATTCACGAACCCCTCGGCAAATTCGCCGAGGCTGATGATGCTGACGGCTCCCTTGTCAGCTCGGGTGGAGTCGATAAACCGGCGGGCGGCACCGTGCTGGCCGGCGACCACCTCAGCTTCGTATTCAACCAAAAAACTGGTATCAAGCAGATACACGGGGTTTGCGCTTGGGACCAGCTCCGATGCCTTCCAAATCACGCATCATGTCGTCAAGCTCACCCAGCGTTTCCGCAGGGCGTTCGGCAATTAAACGCCGGACGACTTGGGAAAAGGATTCGCGAGGGCCGATCTTCTGCCGCTTGAGCAGGCGGTAGGCGTCAGTCTCGAGGGAAATGGTCTTGGTGGCCATGCACAGACCATGCATGGCGCACAGACCAAAGTCAAGCGGATTGGGGAAGGACCCAACCCCACCTCATCATTTGCCCGTAACCCGCGAGAGTTTTTTCCAAGCCGGCCTTTATCTGCGGGTCGCTGACCGGGCTCACCCACACCGCGACGCCAGCGGGGTTATTGGTTGTTTGAGCCGTAGATACCAATTTCACGATCGCCGCGTCGCGCATTGCGCCGGGTGGCAGAACGTCCAGCCAAGCCGTAAAATTTACATCCATCCCGACTGCTCCCTCAGTCGCTTCAATCGCCTTAGTCGCCTCAACCGCCCTTCAACTCACCGAGGCAGGCAGGGCAACACCCCATGGTGGGAGCGGCTGGAGATGGCTATGCTGGCGGGGTGGGCGATGCGGCTTGGGCGTCGGACTCTTCCGTCACCCACTCCTTTCCGTCATGAAACTCACGCGCCAATGGCTCGATAAGATCCACGCCCGGGGCTATCGGCCCCACCGCGGGTCCATCTTGGTAGTCGTGGTATTTCTGACCTTCGCCGTGAGCTATATCGTCGCGTCGCTTCTCCAAGCCACCTTGAATGAGCAGAATTTGAATCGCCGGGCCATCCTGGAAATGGAGGCCCGAAATGCCGTGGATTCGGCCACCGAATACGTCATTTCCGTAATGAAAATTCGCTTCGACCTTTATCCCGGACTTACGGGTCGCTATTTTATCAACAATCCCATTCCGATCCCGGCGCCAGTCAGCGCCTTCCTGTGGTCGGGCTCGAATATCACTGCCGCCAATGTCACCACCAAGATAGCCCTCGTGCCCAATTTTACCGTCCTTTATATTGATCCGGTCAACCCCGAAAATGTGTTTGACCCGGATCGGAATAAAAATGTCACAGCCTGCGACGTTTACGTCTACGCGCAAGCAACGGCCAGCAACCGATCCTGGGGCGATCAAGTGACCGCATATGGCACCCAGGCCCTGGAGGTGCGCAACAGCCCGCTTTTCACTCATGCCATCTTCTACGACATGGACTTGGAATTCCACCCCGGGCCGGCCATGAGCATTACCGGCCCGGTGCACAGCAACGGCAATATATGGGCGGTGGCGCAGACGGGCCTGACATTTTCCGGGCCCATTACCGCCACCGGGGGCTTCAATGTCGGGATGATTCCATACCCCACGTCCTGGGGGGGCACCAGTGAGAGTGCGCAAAGCGGCAGTCTGGTTTTCCTACCCAATAATAGCGGCGGTTACACCACCCCGTATGTCGGCACCGGCCTCCTCACCGTGTCCAGCTCCTATTGGGACAGTCGCCAAGTTAATTATGTTGGGGCAAATTTCACCAATTGGCGCGACTTGTCCGCCAACCTCTGGGGTGGAAATCTGCAGTCCTCGGTCAACGGCGTTCCGACTGAAATGGTCACCGGCTACAATGACTTTGTCTACAAGGTCAATGGCACCAGCCAGGATTTGAACTACGCCTACGCCATCATTGAGTCCGCGCAAAACACCAAATATGCCAATGGCACCACCAACCCCTTTAATTTGGTCACGGGCGAAAATGTCAAACTGCAACGGCAGGCCAGCATCACCGTCAAAGCGCTGAGCTTGGGAACCGCCAACATTACCACCACCACGGTGGTTTCCGGAAATATTACGGGCGGCGGTGGTTCCAATACCACCGCCCTCAATGCCGGCATTGCCGCAAACCAGGCCAACATCAATGGCACCGTCACCACCCTGTCCACGACGGGCAACTTCACCACGGGCGCGGGGAACATGACCATCTCGGGCAGCATAATTCGGGCCAACGGCACCACGCAGACCATTAACGGCAACCTGGTGAATCCGGTGGCCGTCACGAACAGCTCATCCTTCCCTCTCGTCACGCAAACCCAGAATAAGACTGTCGTGGGTGGCCCCGAAACGACGCTGATGGAAGTCAGCGGGGCGGCCTACAATTCCACCTCAAAAAAAACCACGGTCTCCACCACCCGCTATGTCGGCGTGGCTTACCTGGAGTTGAGCACGCAGAAAACCGCCGTCAATGCCACCACGGGCGTACTCGAACCGGTTTTTAACAGTACCACGGCCATCCTCAATACCTACGGCGATCCCATTTATCCCGGCGACATGATCATGCAACCCATCGCAATCAACGCCGCGCAAATTTCCGGCGCCACGGCATTGAAAGATGTCATCAAGTTTCGCCCCGCCATCGGCAATATGACCGGGTCCGGCAGTTATTTCGGCAACACGACCGATGTTTGGAATGGGCTGTTTGACCAGCGCCGCAACCAACTCATTTCCACGCTGGATATTGACGTGGGCAAACTAAAATTACTGGTGGACAACAATACGCCCGGCTACGCCGGCAATTCTTCCGCTTTCTTCACTGGCGCCGGAAACCTCGCCTTCAATCCCTCCACGCAATACAACGGCGTTATCTATGTCCAATTCCCCGAGCTGCCGGGAAATGCCACCCGCCTCATCCCGGTCTCCAGCGGCAGTCTGACCTATCCCGGAGACGCCATCATTGATAGCATTGATGGCACCGGACTGGTGCTTTTCAACGGCACGTCCAATAGCACTTCCACGGGCGTGCCCAACCCCACTTACACCAATTCCACCATCGGTCAGGCCGGCCGGGTCAATGGGTTCACGGTGGCGACGAACAATTGTGTTTATATCGCGGGCAACTACAACGCCGACGGCAACCTCTCCACGCCGCTGCCGGACTCGGCTGGCAATCTGCAAACGAACGACACCATGCCGGATGTCCTCAGCAAACCCGACCCGGCCTGTAGCGTCGCCGGCGATTCGGTGACGATCCTTTCCGGGGCGTGGCTGAACCGGGTAAGTGGCACCTCCTATACCAATCTTAATGCCACACCCACGGAGGTAAACACCGCCATTTTGGGGGGCATCGTGCCGTCGCTCAAGACCTCCGCGACGCAGTTTAGCGGCGGTAGTCACAACTTCCCCCGCTTTTTGGAAGACTGGAGTGGCGGCGTGGTCTTTCGCTACCGCGGTTCCATGGTGTGTTTGTTTGAAAGCGAGGTGGGCAACGAACCTTGGAGCACCAACTATTACTCGCCGCCCAACCGGGAATGGGGCTTTTACAATCAATTCGCCCATGGCACCTATCCGCCGGGCACCCCCAGTGCGCGTTCCTTCATGCGGGTAAATTTTGCTTACCTGACCTTTTCCCAATACGCCACCGCCACGACCGGGCTGTGACGCATCGTTTGATTGCCGGCCGAGTGGCAAAACCCCGGCGATGGGCCGGCTCCTTCCAATAAATTCACCCCAAACCTCCGTGAAATCTTCCTTCAAATCAATTGTTCATCATCCCGCCTCGCGGAACGGAATTCTGGTCTTGGTACTGATTCTGATTGCGTTGGCGCTGGGCCGGGCCTTTTCCGCCGATTCAGTTCCGGCCGTGCAGGCTGCGGCAACCGCTGTCTTGCCGGATCCGGTGCCTGATAACGTCAATCCCTTCGCCGACCAGCAGCATCCCCCCCAACCCCTGAATATTCCCAGTCAAACGGTCCCCCTCCGTATTGACATTATCAAGGAAAACTTCGATGGCGTGACCGTCCTGAAGATGTTGATCAATGGGCCGGATTTTGTTTGGGCCACCGACTATTTAAACAACTGGAGACCAGTGCCCCCCGCGTTCGGTGAATCCGCAGCGTTTGTGTTCGAAACGCAGCCCAAGACCCGATTGTCGCTCTCGCTCTTCAAAGGCAGGGAACTCATGCCGGAAATCACGGCGAATACCCTTATCCAATATTTGGCCGCCATGCGCGCACCCGCGCCCGGCTCTTTTGCGCTGCTGTCTGCCTTGACCCGCGACGACCCCAATCTGGTGAATCCGGTCCGCTTCAGCGGTTTCATCGGCCAGAGCGTCGCCTATTCCCTGGCGTGGCCCTCTGGGTTGATTTACCATGTCTGGATTGTTGACCTGAATCACCGGTACCAGTTGGTCATAAAACTTGCCAGTTCGCCCGCCCTTCTGGACCGCCTCGACCAACAAGTCCGCGACACGCTGGGCCGCGGCAATATTCGCTCCGGTCTGGGGCAGAACCTGTCCCAATCGGCCAAGTGATCGGGCTAGGGAAACACCCCATGTCCATTTAGGTAACCATAAGCTAACCTCCTGTAAGGAAACCGCCAAACGGTGGCAGATCATGAACGAAGAATTTGCCCAAAAAGTCCTGATTGTGGACGACGAATCCCACATCCGCGCTTTCTTGCGGTTGGTTGTGGGCGAGTTGGGCGCGGTTGATGTGCGGGAGGCCGGAGATGGTCCCAACGCCATGCTGTTGTATAAACATTTTGAACCCGACCTGGTCCTGCTCGACGTAAACCTGCCGGGTGAGGACGGGCTGACCATTTTGGGCAAGCTGCGCGCCTTTGACCCCGCCGCGCGCGTCGTAATGATGACCGCCGTGGCTTCGCGCGAGATGGTGGAAAAATGCATCGCTGGCGGCGTCCTTAACTACATTCGCAAGGATCTCCCCCGCGCGCAATTGCTACCCCTGCTGCGGGAAACCTGGGCCGCGGCCGTGGCCAAACAGAGCCCCTAAATTGGCGCCCGCCCCGCCCACGAACCCACGAATTCCATGTCCGACCCCCTTCCAGCCGCCACCCTGCCCCCCAGTTCCACACCCGTCGGAGAAGTCCGCTATCCGTTGGATCAACTGTTGCGCGAGGTGGAATATGAACGCCAGAATTCCGCCTTGGGGCGGGAATTGGTGGATCAGGCGGAAATCAAGGCCATGCTGGAACGCGGCCGCCTCACGGCGAAAAGCCCTGCGGGCTGAACCCTGCGCCAGTAATTGCCTTCCACCTTTTCGTGCCATGACTCCATCCTACGACGATTTACTCCGTCAAGAATTTCCGCTCATCGCCGAACGGGACTTGGCCCGCCTGATCAAGGAAAATGGCGCCAACACCCTGGCGTTGGTCGACGCAGTCATCCTCGCCGACTTGGTGCCACTCGGCGATGCCTGCAAGTTATGGAGCAAGTATCTGGGGGTTGCCTATATTGACCCCATCAACACCGTGATCAGCCCGGAAGCGATTGGGTTGATTCCCGCGGAAATCGCCCGCAAGGCCCAAGTGCTGCCCTTGTATGTCGTGGAAGGCGTGATTTCGGTGGCGATGGGCGACCCGCTGGACAAGGATCTTTGCCGGCGGCTCGAAGGCATCACCGGCTTGAAGGTCAGCCCGTTGTTCTCGCTGCCCGTGGAAATTCGCGACGCGATTGAATTGCACTATTCCTCCGACAAGGACATTGACGTCATCCTGCGGGAAATGGAAAACGCCGGCGAAGTGCTCACTTTGCGACTCACGCCGGCTGAATTGGAATTGCTGGCCGAATCGAAGTCGCTCATTCGCATCGTGGATTCGCTGATCTATTTTGCGCTCCGCGAGCGCGCCAGCGACATTCATATCGAGCCCCAGGCCGTGGCCACCCGCGTGCGGCTGCGCGTTGACGGCAATTTGGAGGAAATATTGCGTTTTCTCAAGCCCCTGCACCGCCCCATCATCAGCCGCATTAAAATCCTGTGCGACCTGAATATTGCCGAAAGCCGGTATCCGCAGGATGGCCACTTTTCCATTCAATTGGGGACCAATAAAGTGGACTTTCGCGTCAGTTTCATGCCGACCATCAAAGGGGAAAAATGCGTCATCCGCATCCTGGGGACCATCGGCAAAAAGGGCTTCCTCTCGCTGGACAAGATGCTGATCTCCCAAACCATTTTGCAGCCGTTGCAACGCGTCATCCAGGCGCCCAACGGCATCGTGTTTGTCACCGGCCCGACGGGGTCGGGCAAGACCACCACGCTTTACGCGGCGCTCTCGCTGGTGAATAACGGCGGCTTGAATCTCTCCACCATCGAGGATCCCGTGGAAATGGAGGTGCCGGGTTTGACCCAATCCCAGGTCAACAACCATATTGATTTGAAATTCGGCCTGCTGTTGCGCGCGATGCTGCGGCAAGATCCGGACGTCATTCTGGTGGGCGAAATCCGGGATTTGGAAACGGCGAAAATTGCCTGCGAAGCGGCCCTCACCGGACACCTGGTCTTTGCCACCTTGCACACCAACAACGCGCTCCAGGCCATTCCCCGTTTAATGGAACTTGGGGTCGAGCCTTATGCCGTCGCACCCGCGGTGCTGGCGGTGCTCGCCCAGCGCCTCGCCGGGCGCATCTGCGAGCGGTGCAAGGAAAGCTACCTGCCCAGCCCGGAATTGCTGGCGCGCTACTTCACCGGCACCGATGGCCCGCCGCCACTCTTTTATACCGGTAAAGGTTGCGAGGTCTGCCGGCGCCGGGGCTACAAGGGCCGCATCGCATTCCATGAACTCGCGATCATTACCGAGGAAATGCGCGGCATCATTGGCCGCGGTGGCAATATTGAGCTGCTCGCCGAGAGCGCGAAACGCGCCGGCTACCAACCCCTGCGTTACGACGGTTTGAAAAAAGTGCTGCTCGGGCTAACCACCATTCAGGAAGTTGAGGCCAATGCGCCATTCGAATGGGCGGTGCAAGGGCATTGAAAAGCCGGGATCCGGGTGCAAGGGACGGGGAACAAACGAACGCTCGACGCCGAACGATTAATGTTTAAGTTCTCACCCGGAAATTCGAATCTGGAAGTCACAAGCAGGTGGCTGGATTCGGGAAATATGTTTCGGCCCGACGCTTCATCCTTCATCCCTCAACTTTCATCCTTCCTAGCAGGGTTACACCCCATGGAGCCATGGATAGTTCCCGGCTACCATAACCCGCTTGTGTCGACCATGGACAACCCCATCGCCAACCCACCAAAAGCATCCAAGACTGAATCTTCCGGCGATGCCCATTCAGCGGTCCTCCCGCCCGTTCAGCCATCCAGCCGCCATGCGGCGGATCAGGCCGTGATCCGGCTGGCGTCCATTGTCGAATCGTCGGACGACGCCATCATCGGCAAGGATCTGGACGGAATCATCACCAGTTGGAATCATGGCGCGGAGAAAATTTTCGGCTTTACCGAAGGCGAGATGTTGGGAACCTCAATTCGCCGGCTGATTCCCACCGACCGACAGGACGAGGAAGTGCAAATTCTCGCCCGGATTGTGGGTGGTGCGGGCGTAAAACACTTTGAGACGCTGCGCTTGCACCGGGACGGGCATTTGATTCCCGTTTCGATCACCGCCTCCCCCATCAAGGATGCCGCCGGCCACCTGGTCGGCGTCTCGAAAGTCGCGCGCGACATCACCGAACACGTGCACGAGGTCGAAAAACTGCGCGATAGCGAAGAGAAATTCCGCCAGATGGCCGAGAACATCACGGATGCGTTTTGGATGACTTCGCCGGACATGCAGCAGACGCTCTACGTCAGCCCGGCCTTTGAACTGATTTGGGGTCGGTCGGTGGCGAGTGTTTTTGCCCGGCCCAACGAATGGGCGGAGGCGATTCTCCCCGAAGATCGCGACCGCGTTTTTGCCACCTTTGCCCGGCTGAAGGCGGATGCGCCCTCGGTGAGCCTTGAGTTTCGGATTGCCCGCCCCGATGGCTCGGTGCGGTGGATTTTTTGCCGCGGCTTCCAAATCCGCGATGCGGCCGGGCACGTGGTACGCCTCCTCGGCATTTCCTCGGACATCACCGAGCGCGTGCTGGCGGAAGATAAACTGCGGGAAAGCGAGCGGCGGTTCACCGACATGTTGCTCAACCTGCAACTGATTGCGGTGATGATTGACCGGGAATCCCGGATCACCTTCTGCAATGATTATTTGCTCAAACTCACCGGCTGGCAGCGTCCCGAGGTCATTGGGCGGGACTGGTTTGCCATTTTCGCGCCCCCCGAGAAAAAAGCGGTGAAAGACGCTTTCGCCGCCCTGCTCGCCAATCAGCCGGCCGCCTTGCACCACGAGAATGAAATCCTCACGCGCTCCGGCGCCCGGCTGCGTATCGCGTGGAACAACTCGGTGCTCCGCTCGCCGGAAGGCGCCATCATCGGCATCGCCAGCATCGGCGAAGATATCACTGAGCAAAAGCTCGCGGAAGCCGCCCGCGGCCGCTTGATCGCCATTCTCGAATCCACCACGGATTTGGTCAGCATCAGCGATCCCGCCGGCAATTTCCTTTATCTCAACCGTGCCGGTCGCAATCTGCTGGGCGTGGGTCTGCACGAGGACATTACCAGCCTGGCCGCGAACGACTTTATCCCCAACACGGACACCAATCTCATGCTGACTGAGGGAATCCGCACGGCTATCAGCACGGGCATCTGGAGCGGCGAGACCGTCCTCGCGAACCGTCGGGGCCAGCAATTTCCCATCTCCCAGGTCCTCCTCGCCCACAAATCAGCGGAAGGGAAGCTCGAATACTTCTCTTCCATCATGCGCGACATCACCCAGCGCAAGCACGCCACCGAGGAATTGGAGGCCGCCAACTGGCAATTGCTGCGGGCCAATGTCGCCAAGGACCGCCTGCTTACGGTTACAACCCACGATCTGCGCGGCCCCCTCACCGCGGTGCGGGGTCTGGCGGATTACCTTCGGGACGGGACGCTCGGCCCCGTGAACGAAAAACAGGTCGAAACCTTGAATTATTTGACCGGTAGCGTTGAAACCATGCTCGCGCTGGTCAATGACCTGCTGGACGTAACGAATTCGGGCGATGGCATGAAGCTCACCTGCAACCCGGTGGATATTAGCCTCTTACTGCGATGGGCCGGCCGGGTTTACTCCCCGGTCGCGGCGCAAAAGCACTTTACGATTAAGCTCGATTTTCCCGACTCCGGGTTGGAAGTGAGGGGCGATGAGATTCACCTCAAACGCGTACTGGAAAACTTGGTCATGAACGCCATCAAATTCTCGACTCCCGGCACGCAAATCACCCTGGGCGCGCGCCGCACCGAAGACGGCGTCGCCGTTTGGGTGGACGATGAAGGCCCCGGCGTCCCGATCGAGGAACAGGGGAAACTATTCAAGGACTACGGCCGCACCTCCATCCGCCCGACCGGTGGCGAAAGCAGCACCGGCTTGGGCCTCGCGATCTGCAAACGCATCGTGTCCGCCCACGGCGGGGTCATTACCATGCAAAATCGCCCGACGGGCGGCGCCCATTTTGAATTCACCATTCCCCGATTGGCGAAACTCGCCGGGGCTGAAACCCAGGCGGCGTGAGAGCAAAGCGGGGAGCGGGGAGCAGGGAGCGGGGAGCAGGAAGCCTGAAACTGGAAATTGGAAGAGAGTTGTTATACTAATTCCAAGCCGCTTTTGGACTTCAGTCGAAATCGATCCATAGGGTTCATCCAGTCCATATTGTCCATAAGCGACTGAGAACTGGTATTAGATTTCCATCCCTCATCCTTCACCCCTCCTCCTTTCCCCGACGCTCAAACGTCCTCCGTAATTTCCAGCATCTGCCGGCGGAGTTCCCGCACCGCCGGTTCGCCATCGGCACCGAGGCTGGCGTAGCTGGGGAGGAAGCGCACGTTTAGCTCAACGGTGGAAAAAGGCTTCGGCAGGTAAAACTTGTCCCAACTGTTCAAGCGCCAGGCGGAACGGAATTTGGCGGAATACATGATGATGGGCGCGTGCGACAGCCGGGCCACGAGGACCACTCCCGGCTTCATATCGTAGCAGGGTCCGCGGGGACCGTCGGGCGTGATGCCGACATCCGCGCCTTCCTGCCGCGCCGCCAGCATTTCTCGCAACGCCTGCATCCCGCGCCAACTGCTCGACCCGCGCACACAGTCAATCTTGAGCAATTTGAAAAAGGCGGCGAGCCACGCACCGTCTTTGCTCGCGCTGATGAGCGCCACCAGTTTCCGCTGCTTTCGATAGCGCCGCTGGACTTCGCCGACGATAAAAAGCCGGTTGTGCCAGGTGGCGAGAATGATGGGCTTCGCCTCGAAGCTCAACAGTGCCTGTTCCTGCTCGGTGATTTCAAAGCGCAGCGTCGCCGCCCAGGCACGCGCCACCCAGGCAACCGGCAGCAGCAGCAGGTAGCGCCACCAGCTCACTTCGTTGACGCGCCGCTTCGGCGGCGGGGCTTCGGCCGCCTCCGGATCGCGCGCAGCCTCTTCAGGCAGGGTTGATTCAGGCTGTTCGCTCATGGGTCAACCGCAACTTAGGCAAAAAATTTCACGCAGGAAAGTTAATTGCGCATCGCGACCCTGCCGGAATTTTACTTCCGCGCCACCAACGACGCAATTTCTTAGCCCAAAACTAATTGGGAGATGCCACGTCGAAACTGCGCTGTCCTGCGATTTTTAACTCGAAACTCGAAACCCAAAACTCGAAGCTTCCCCAATGCCCGCCGCCTGCCCTTATTTGCCGCCCGCCCCCATTAATATGGATTGGCGCGAACTGCGTCAGCATGGCGACGAGCGCGGCGGGGAGTTTTATCGGAGCGCTCTTACCTATGGCCAATTCCTGTGGCATCGGGGCCTTGCGGCCAGGGCGCTCCTCGCGGTGGATCGCGCCCTCCTCGCCGACGTGCCGCCTGGCGACCCCGTACTTGCCCATTGGCCCCTGCCCTATTCCGCCCTCCGCTGGATCATGACCCATGCCAGCCCTGCCGCGTTGGTCGGCAATCCCCGCGTACATTACCAGCATCTTGCCGGGCGCATGAAAGGCCCGCGCGCCGCCCAGCGCCAAGCCCGCGCTTGGGCCGCGTGGTACCTCGCCCGCTCAGTTAACCCAGCATGGCCTGGCGACCCCAAACACCTTGTTCCTGAACCCTCCCTTGAGGAGATTACCCTTAATCTCGACCGCCATGGCCTGCCGCACGAAGCCGCCATCTGGCATATTGCCGGTCGGGATTTTGAGCCACCCTGCCAATAAACAGTTGCGCCGGCTTAAGTTATGGGCGATTTGGTCGAGCGTCTACCCTATGGTTGACTCTCTCGAACAACCGGTGTCGGGCGCGCCCGCAGCGGGCGATGCCATTGGTTGGCATGGTGTTTTTGCCTCACCCGCATGGGAGACCAGGTTTCGCGCCGAGCACATGGCAGAATATGTCCGGCGGATTCGACTGGTCATGGCGGTGGTGGCGGCGACTTTTCTCGTTAACCTCTGGAACGACTATTACTTCTCCGGCCACACCGCCACCTTTGGTCGGCTGCTGGCTTTTCGCCTGGGCGTCGTGGGACTATCCGTCCTCTCCATGGTGAGAATCCACCGCGGCATGACCATGGCCGGATTTAACGCCATGGTCATGGTTTGGTCGGCGGTCAGTTCCATTGCCATGGTTTATGTCGGTACCACCCGCCCGCCGGACTATATGGGTAACGCCATCGAGAATGTTTTGATGGTTTTGCTCACCTACGTCGCCGTGCCCCTGCCCCTGCTTTGGCAGGCGGTTTCGGCGGGCCTCTTTAGTGGCGCCATTTTACTTTTGGGATTCTGGCTCAAACCCTGGCCGGACGTGCCCACGACTCTGGCCATGGTGGTTTCCCTCTTGACCTCGAATATTTTGGGCGCCGGAATTTCCCGCGAACTCCAGTTGTGGCAACGCCGCCATTTTGTCGTCCTCGGTCATGAACGGGACCTGACCGCCACCCTGGAAAAGGCCCTCAACGAAATCAAAACCCTGCGCGGCATTCTCCCCATTTGCATGCATTGCAAAAAAATTCGCGGCGATTCCGGCTATTGGCAGCAGGTGGAACAATACGTCACCGAACACACCGATGCCCAATTCAGCCATGGTCTCTGCCCCGACTGCATGCGCACCGTCTATCCCGACGTGGATTGGGAGGAGCTGCGGCGCAAACGCGAGGAAAAGAGCCGGTCGAAAGAATATTAATTGGCCTTGGCCTCCGCCTTCGGCAGCGGATCGATGGACACGTTGCGAATCTCCAGTCCCGCGCCCTCGCTTTGCAAACCAACCCAGCCCGAAGTTAGATTGACGCCGGTGATTTTGTTAACTTGCTGGTCGTCGACGAAAATCGTTACGGTATCTCCCGCGCAAACCACGACATAAGTATTCCATTTACCCACGGGCTTTTCTTGGTCCGGTTCGGGGCCACGGCGACATCATCTCCGGCGGATTCGTGTGCACCATGACTTATCGTCCAATCCGCGACGGCTGCGGCTTGGGTGCTGCGGCCCACAGCCATTGTGTCGGGTGCCGCCGGTGTCTAATGGAGGGTGGCGTTGGCCGGAGGGCGCGGCACGGTGGCTGTGCCAGAGGCCATGGCGGGGGCTACCGCTGGCTTGGCCGTCGTCGAGCTGCCGACGGCGGGGACGGGCGCCGCTGTGGAAGCCGGAGGTTGTGCCGGGGACGGGCCGCCCGCGCTTCGGGCGCCCGGGGCGGGTATCGTGCCCACTTCGTCATTGAGGATATTCACCGAAAAATCCGGCAGCAAAAGGACCGATGTGCGCAAAAGTTTGTTGGGTTCGACCACGATGTGCTGGATTTCCTCAACCGGGGTTTTGTCGGTCCGCGAAAACCGAATCATGACTGGCTCGCCGATTGGCAGGATGCTGACCCCGCCCACGCGCAGTGCCACCGTGGCGGTGACCGTATTGTTGTCATCGGTCGTTTTCACTTCCAATGGCACGCCGGTCGCATTGATAAAGGCAAAGCTGCCGCCGGGATAATCCACGGGCGATTGGCTCACCGGAGCTGCTGCCACCGTACCGTTCGGCCCCGGCGAAATATAAAGCAGATACGCACCGCTCTTCGGAAATACCGCCCGGCCAACAGCCTTATAACTTAACGCAGTCGCACCTCCGGGACCGGATGCCTCCGCGCCGGTCCTCTTTTCGCCTGTGTAAAACTCCATCGTGGCGGGCCCGGCATAGGGATAAACGTCGGGCAACACCACGCCTTGCGCAAGACCCATGGGTCGTTGGTTGTCCTGCGAACTCGGCGTCGGCTTGTAATAAAGTGCCGGAAGGCTTCCCGCAGTGGCCAACGCTTGAAAAGTAACGTTGACTGAACCGTTGCTGGGCTGCCCGCGGGCGGTTAAGGTGGAAAGTGCAATGATGGAGCAGTAAAGAAGAAGGGGCGGGATTTTTCTCATGGTGTTAATAAGAGGTTTCTTATCACTTGCGGCACGCTTTTTCAATGTCCGACCATCCCCCGCCCCCATTCGCCCCAACTTAAACGTTAAACGTTCTGCGTTAAACGTTTTTTGGCCCCTCTGTCCCTTTGTCCCTTAGTCCCTCCCCCTCAATACCCCAGCCTCGCCATTTCATCCTGCAAAGCGAGTTGGAACTCCTGGATATCCGCAGGTTTCGGCTGGTAGCCTTTGACCTTGGGGACCAGTCCGAGACGTCCGGTTTGGTCCATGTACCATTCGGCGGACTGGCCATCACTGAACGTCACATTGCCGCTCAAGGCGGCGCCGGGGCGGACAATCTTATCCACGCTTACCCGCACCTTGCCGGGAGCACCTAACTCCTCCTGGGCCGTTGCGGGCGCCTTGGTTAGATCGGCGGCGGGCGGAGCGGGCTTCGCCACGTCCTTGACGGTCAAATTCAGGTCATCGAGCAAAAACCGCGCGTCCATGTAGGTCAGCGACACATTGAAGTCGCTGAGGAGGCGCTTTTGCACCATGGCCAGGGTGGCGCCATCGGCGACCCACTTGGCGATTTGGCTCTTTTGGTCTTCAGTCAGGGAAACAGGCATGGGGGGACTCTAGGTTGCAAGTTGGCAAGTTGCAAGTTGCAGGTTGGAGGAAATTTACGGTTTACAGTTTCCGGTTTGCAGTTGGTTCTTTCGCCCAAGGCCGTCGGAAGTGGAAGCATCCCGAAGAAATTAGCCCCGAGCCAACCCGGGGTAACTTGGTTCAAACTGAATCCGTTTGCCATCTTCAACCGTAAACCGCAAACCGTAAACCGCAATCTTCGTTAAATTCGCTGCCCCAACTGCTTGCTCAACACGTCCACAGTGCGTTTGGCTGAGGCATCCTGCTCCATCATGTTCTCAACCGTTTTACAGGCGTGGATGACGGTGCCATGGTCACGGCCGCCAAATGAATCTCCGATTTCCTGAAGTGAATGGGACGTAAACATCCGGCTCAAGTACATCGCCACCTGCCGCGGAAACGCGATATTTTGCGGCCGGCGGCGCGACAACAAGTCTCCGGCGCGCAACTCATAATACTTGGTCACCACGGCCTGAATCTTCTCGATGGTGACGGTGTTCTGGGCCTCTTCGTTAAGCAGGTCCTGCAGTAGACGCTCGACCGACGGCACATCCATGGCTCCCTTCATCAAACGGGCCACGCCCGCGACGCGCGTCAGTGCGCCCTCCATGCGGCGCACGTTGCGGGTCACGCGCTCGGCGAGAAACTCGATAACATCCGTCGGAAGGTCCAAATCCAAATTGCGGGCTTTGTTCGTGAGAATCGCCATGCGCGTCTCCAAGTCCGGCGGCTGAATGTCGGCCATCATGCCCCACTGGAACCGGGACACCAGACGGGCTTCGAGCTTGGCGATTTCACTCGCCGGGCGGTCGCTCGAGATCAGAATTTGCCGACCCGATTCAAATAATTCATTGAAGGTGTGGAAAAACTCCTCCTGGATGCGCTCCTTGCCGGTCAGAAAATGAATGTCGTCAATCAGCAAGGCGTCCACCCCGCGGTAACGCTGCCGAAAGCGGGTGACCGAATTCTCCTGAATTGCCTTGATGTATTCGTTGGTGAATTTCTCCGTGGACATGTAGGCCACCCGCGCTTGCGGATTAATCTGGATGATGCAATGCGCCACCGCATGCATCAGGTGGGTCTTGCCCAAACCCGTCTCACCATAAAGAAAGACCGGGTTGTACGCCCGCGCCGGTGCGTTGGCGACCGCAATACAGGCCGCATGCGCCAGCTGGTTGCCCGGCCCGACGACAAAATTCTCAAACGTGTAGCGCACGTTGAGCGGCAATCCCTCTTCACTCGCCGCCGGCCGCGGTCGTGTCCGGGCATTGGCTGTCTCCATCAACCGTGACGGCGACGCCGACACCGGCGCGGCGGTGGCGGGGGCCGCCACCTTCATCGTCAGTTCGATGGGGCGGTCAGCCGCCTGGTTCAGGCGCCGTTGCAACAGGTCGCGATAATTCTCTTGGACCCAGATTAAGGCAAAGTCGCTGGGCAGGCCGAGAACGATGGAGTTGGCGTCTTCCGCCAGGCACACAATCGGCTCGAACCAGGCCTTGTAAACTTCGTTGGG
>CAZLPS010000076.1:0-20611 GCA_964561455.1 uncultured Opitutales bacterium | reverse complement strand
GATGGGGCGCCAGGAGATTGCCGTCGCTGAGGCCGCCGCGTTGCTCGGTGGTCAGTTTGGCGCCGAGTTGGCGGGCGGCGCGGGAATAGATCTCGAAGAGCTGCCGGGTGCCGGGATTCTCCGGCCATGCGGGGGTGCGACCGGTAATTTCCGCGCGAATCCGACAGCGGTGGCCATCGGCGACGGCCGCCACCCGGCCAAGACCGGCCAGGGCGACGACAGATCTCTCAGCGGCGGCGAGCACGGTAGGGGAGAAAGCCCGCATTTCGCCCAAGGCTTCCGCTTCGTGGGGCACGCGGTTGAGGGCCTCGCCTCCCCGGATAAAACCGACGTTGACGGTAAGTTCGCTCGCGGGGTCGGTCATTTTTTCGAGCGCGGGAATGACACCTGCCAGTTCGGCAATGGCGTTCGCGCCGTCGGCGTGGCAACTGCCGGCATGGGCTCCGCGGCCTTCCGCGGCCACGCGGAATTCCGAGCGGCCCTTGCGGGCGACGACGAGGTTAAAGGAATTCTCCCGGCAGGCGCCCGATTCATAAACGAGGGCAGCGCGGGCGCGGTCGCCGAAGCGCGCGAGCGCGGCCTGGGCGAAATCGTCGCCCAAAGTTTCCTCGGCAGCATTGAAGGCAGCGACCCAGGTGAAGTGGTCGAACAGGGCGGGCGCGGCGGAGCGCAGGGCGCACATTTGCAACCAGAGGAGGGCGGTGCCGCCCTTGATATCCACCACCCCGGGGCCGTAGATGCGGCCTTCGGCTTCGCGCCAGTGAAAATAATTACGGGATTCCTCCTGCGGGGTGAAGACAGTGTCGAGATGGGAAACGCACAGCAACACTGCGCGCGTGCGGCCCGGGCGGCGAAGGAAGAGATGGTCTCCGCCCCGACGGTTGGCGCCGGGAACAGTTTCCGCGGAAAAGCCCAACGGGGCGAACGCGGTGGCGGTGGCGTGACCCAGGGCGTTGACGCCATCGCGATTTTGGGTGTAGCTGTTGATACCGACCCATTCGCGCAAGTGGGCGAGCGCGGCGGGGAGGTGTTGCGCAAGAGCGGCTTGGAGCGCGGCGGGGGAAGTTGATAGTTGATAGTTGATAATTGAGAATTGAGAATTGAGAATGCAGAGTTCGGAATTATCAACTCTCAATTGGCGCTGGCGCTGCTTCATCCTTCATCCCTCATCCTTCATCCTTCCGTTCACCCTTTCAGCCCCCGGGAGCGAATCTTGTCCATGCCGGCGGCGAGGACAATGACTATGCCGATAATAATTGCCTGGTAGTAGGATTGCCAGCCCATCTGGACCGTGCCGCTGCGCAGGCTGGTCATGGTAAGCGCGCCGATGACGGCGCCCCAAATACTGCCAACGCCGCCACTGAGGCTGGCGCCGCCGATGACGACCGCAGTGATGATGTCCAATTCAAGACCGGTGCCCACGGTGACGTCACCCTGGCCCAAGCGGGCCATGGAAAGGATGCCGGCCAAGCCAATAAACATGCCGGCGAGGGTGTAAACCAAGACTTTCAACGTGCGGGTGCGGAGCCCGCAGAGACGCGCGGTGTCTTCGTTGGAACCGAGGGCGAAAATATGGCGTCCAAAAACACTGCGGTTGAGCACGAACGACATGACGATGGTGAGGACGAGCAAGATCAGCACGCCGATGGGCGGCAGCCAAAGGGGCACCGAGAGGTCGTCAGGGTGGGCTGAATCCCGGGTCATGAAGAGTTTGAGGATGCCAAAGAGCCAGTCGGGAATGGTGGCGGGCAGGCTGAGGCCGGATTCGCCCGGCTGCCACCACGGCGAAGTGCCAGCGGCATGGAGTGAATAAGGATTGTTCATCAAGGCGTTGACGCCTTCGATGCGGCTAAGGCCGTAATTAACCTTTTGATTGTCACCAAACATTTGGGCCAACCCGCGCGCAGTGCTCATCGCGCCGAGGGTGACGATGAAAGGCATCATTTTAAAGCGGGCGATAATGGTGCCATTGAAGGCACCCACCAGCCCGCCGGCCAAAATTCCCGCCAACACGGCGGGCCAGGAGGAATACCCGTGTTTCAACAGCTGGGCGGCAATTACGCCCGTCATGGCGACCACCGACCCGGCGCTCAAGTCTATACCGCCCGCCACAATGATCATGGTCATGCCCAGCGTACCGATGGCGACGACGGTCGTCTGGGTGATAATGTTGCCGACGTTTTGCGGGGAGAGAAAATTGAGCTGGCTGTGGTGGTAAATCATGCCCTCAAACAGAATTATCACAAACAACAGGCCGAACGTCGGCCCCAGCAGGGGATAGCGGTGCAGCCAGGAGGGACGGTATGCGGATGGGTCGGACATGGGAGGGAAAATCTTGAATTTTGAATCACGAATTTTGAAAAAACGTTCACCCGGTCAGTCAGTTGTTTTCTTCGCCGGGTTCGGCGGTGTCGCGGCCGAGGGCGGCGGTGAGGAGGCTGTGTTCATCCCATTCGACACGTGAGCGGACGGCGACCAGCTCGCCGCGGCACATGACCGCAATGGTGTCGCACATGCCGAGCAATTCCGGCAGATACGAACTAACCATGATGATGGCTCGACCCTGCCTGGCCTGATCAAGCATCTGCCCGTAGAGGACGGCTTTCGCGCCAACATCAATGCCCCGGGTGGGCTCGTCGAGCAGGAACACATCGGCTTCCTGGTGGAGCAGGCGGCCGAAGGCGATTTTTTGCTGGTTGCCGCCGGAGAGGGTACCGACGGCCTGAGTGGCCGATTTCGTGCGCACGTCCAGCCGTTTGATCAGATCATGGGCCACCCCAAGTTGTTTGGAACGGGAAACGAAACCGCTGCGGGCCAGCACGCCGAGGCGCGACAAAGTAAGATTATCGGCCAGATCGCGATTGAGCAGCAATCCTTCCTCTTTGCGATTCTCAGAGAGGAGTCCAAGGCCGGCCGCGAGGCTGCGCCCGGGCGCGCCCAGCTCGAGCACTTTTCCGGAGACCGTGACGGTGCCGGCGGCGGCGCGATCCAAGCCAAACACGGAGCGCAGGATTTCGGTGCGGCCGGCGCCAATCAAGCCGGCGAAGCCAAAGATCTCCCCCTTGCGCACGACGAAGGAAACGCCGCGCGGCTTGCCGCCGGGGCCGTCGAGGCCATTGACGGTGATGACCGGGTCGCCAAGGGTGCGCGGCGCCTGAGGATAGAGCTCGGTTACTTCGCGGCCGACCATGAGCCGGATGATGCCGGCGTTGTCAATTTGCGACAATTCACCGCTGCCGACGGATTTGCCGTCGCGCAGGACAAGGTAGCGCTTCGCGACGGCCCGGCACTCTTCCAGAAAATGGCTGATGTAAATGAGGGCGACCCCTTGTTCGGCCAGGCGCGCGATAATGCCGAAAAGGATATCCACGTCGTGCCGCCCGAGGCTGCTGGTCGGCTCGTCGAGAATCACGACGCGCGCGCCACTGGCGCAGGCGCGAGCGATTTCCACGATCTGCTGCTGGGCGACCGACAACGTGCGCACGGGCACATCGAGCGGCAGATGCGGGTGATTGACCATCTCTAGAGCTTTGCGCACGCGTTCGCGCCGCTCGCGCCGGTTGACGAAGCCCCAGCGCGAAGGCTCGCGGCCCAGGACCAGGTTTTCCTCCACGGTCAGGTGCGGCGCGAGCGTAAGTTCCTGGTAGATCATGGCGACGCCAGCGTCACTGGAGGCCCGGGGCTCGCGGGGCGCGAAGGGCTGGCCGTCCAATTCCATGGTACCGGCGTCCGGAGCGTGGGCGCCGGAAATGACCTTCATCAACGTGCTTTTACCGGCGCCGTTTTCACCGATGAGAGCCAGGACTTCGCCCGCACGTGCTTCCAAGTCCACGCCGGCAAGAGCGCGGGTGGCGCCGAAACTTTTTTCGATGCCGCGCAACCGCAGGCGCATGGGGTAAGTGGATTAATTTTGAACGGTATTCGCGAGCAGCGCTTTGACGGCGGGTTCGTTCTGATTGTCTTTCCGGAGGACGACAGTGCCGGTATCCACGTTATTCATGACGTTCAGGCCCGCGAGTTTTGCGAGCATGGTCTTCACGCCGAGGTAACCCATTTGGTAGGGATATTGGAGGACGATGGCGCCAAGTTCGCCGCGGGCGAGGCCGTCCAAATTGATGGCGTCGCCGTCGAAGCCAACAAATTTGACGGAGCCAGCAAGTTTGGCATTTTCGAGGGCCTTCAGCATGGCATTGGTGGTCGGCTCGTTCGGGCTGAACACGCCGTCCACTTTACCTTTGAAAGAGTTCAGCAGGTCAGAGCTGATGGAAATCCCCTTGTCCACGTCATCGCCGCCGTAAATATCCGAAGAGATGATCTTAATATTCGGGTGGTTTTTCTTTATTTCGTCGAGGAAACCCTCCTCGCGGTCAGCCGTGCTGGCGGAACCGACGCGAAAGCGCAAGAGGATGGCGTTGCCCTTGTCACCCATCTCGCTGGCAAGTTCGCCGGCGGCAAGGATGCCGGCATTGCGGTTGTTGGTGCCGACAAAGGACACGATGTCCTTATAGTTGAGCGCGGAATCGACGATAACGAGGGGAATACCGGCGTGGCGGGCCCGGTCGGAGGGCGGGACCAAGGCATTCAAGTCCATGGGGCAAAGAACGATGCCGTCAAGATTCTGCGCGATGTAGGTTTCGACCAGCGAAACTTCTGCGGGGACATCATTTTCGGAGGCTGGACCCTGCCATTCGACTTTGAGTTTGATGCCGTTGTCATTGGCCTCTTTTTCAGCGACGCGCAAACCCTTTTCCACGGATTTCCAATAGACGTTTTGCATGCCTTTGGGAATAAAGGCGATGTGGATGGTCTTGCCCTTGAGGGAAGAGAGATCGGCCTTCGCGGGGTCGACGACCGGGCCCGACGCTGCAGCCGGTGCGGAAGAGGCGGTTGCGGGAGTTTCGGATTTTCCGCAAGCGGCCAGGAAAAGCAAAGAGGTGACGGTTAGGGCCAGGATTGGGGACAGCGAACGAAGGAACGCGGATGCTTTCATGGGAATTGGGAGGGGGTGGGGGAAATGAAGCCCATCAGGGCAGAGCCCAGAATAAGGACACGACCTTCCCGGGGTGTCAAATCAAAGTCAAACCGGCGGCCAAAGTCTATGACTCGTCACGCACCGCTTTTTCGCGCTCGGCCTGCCATTTGGCGCGCTGCCAGCGCATGGAGGCCATGTCCCAGCCGTCAGCGAGGAACTTGGCGGCTTGCGCGAGGCTGTACAAGACGATGACCAACCCGGCGGCGACGGCGGCGAAACCGAAGGCGAGCGGGCCCATGGCGATAACGGCACAAATGCCGACAGCGCCAAAAATGACTGCATAGCGAAGCAGACGCAGTTCACGCCGGAGCTTGCGCATCTGGTAAACCATTATTTCCTCGTGGCTTGGGGGTTGCATGGGGGGATGGATTGATTATTTCGCGGCCCGGGGATGCGGGCGCCTGGCGATGGTCAAAATCAAAAACAGCAGGCCACGAAATTCCCGCACTTCCCGCTCAAGCTTTTGCAGGCGCAGTTCCCGATCAGTCTCTGGCGGAGTGGGCACGGCGGACATTTTGGCCTCCGGAGCCACCGCTGGCAAACGCTATTTTAACTTGGCCAGGGCGTCTTCGCGGCTGGCGTAGAGGGGGAAAATACTGGTGAATCCGGAAATTTCAAAGACTTGTCGCACGTTGGGCGTGAGCGAGGCGAGCGCAATGGAGCCATTGATTTTTTTAAATTGTTTGGCAGCGGTGAGCAACACGCGCAAGCCGGCGCTGGAGATGTAATCCAGATCCTTCACGTCCACCAGGACCTTGGCGTGGCCCTTGTCGGCGAGGGCGTTCAACTCGGCTTCGAGCTGGCCATGGGTATTGATGTCCAGCCGGCCCTTGAGGCTGACCACGGCGAGGCCGTTGATGTTTTCGGTAAGGATTTCCACGGTGAGGGAGGGAAAGAGGGGTTTAAGCGGTACTAACGGCGGAAGGCCAGTTTTGTTTCAGTAGAGGGCCTTAGCAAGCAGAAAGGGGACAGGGGCTTCCGACTCAGAATAATCGGATAGGTCGAACGGGTCGGACAAGTCGGACAAGGGGACAAGGCAGACGCCCAAGCGGAGTGCCTTCGCCATTTCACTTTCGCCTTACTCCCACTCGATCGTCGCCGGGGGCTTGGAAGAAATATCGAGGACGACGCGGCTGACGCCACGCACCTCGTTGGTAATGCGGCTGGAGATTTTCTGGAGGAGGTCGCCGGGGAGGCGGGTCCAATCGGCGGTCATGGCGTCAATGCTTTCGACGACGCGGAGGGCGATGACCCAGGCGTAATTGCGCTCGTCGCCGACGACGCCAACCGATTTAACGGGCAAAAACACGCAGAAGGACTGCCAGACTTTCCAATACCAGCCGGACTTCATCATTTCGTCGTGGAGGATGGCGTCGGCCTGGCGGAGGATTTCGAGTTTGTCGCGGGAAATTTCCCCGAGGACGCGCACGCCGAGGCCTGGGCCCGGGAAGGGCTGGCGCCAGACGACGTCACGAGGCAGGCCCAGTTTCGCCCCGACCTCGCGCACTTCGTCTTTGAAGAGTTCCCGCAGCGGCTCGACGAGCTTGAGCTTCATGCGCTTGGGCAGGCCGCCGACGTTATGGTGGCTCTTGATGACGGCGGCGGGATTGTTGCCGATGGCGACGGACTCAATCACGTCCGGATAAAGGGTGCCCTGGCCGAGGAAATCGGCGTGGCCGATGGACTTGAGTGACCTTTCAAAAACTTTGACGAAGGTGCGACCGATGATCTTGCGCTTTTTTTCCGGGTCGGAGACGCCCTTGAGTTTGCGCAGGAACAAATCGCCGGCGTCGGCCACGCGCAGGTCAATGCGGAAATGTTTTTTGTAGAGGTTGACGACGGCCTCGCGCTCGCCGGCGCGCAGCAGGCCGTTGTCCACGAACACGCAGGTCAACTGTTTGCCAATGGCCTTGTGCAGGAGGGCGGCGGCGACGGAGGAGTCCACGCCACCGCTGAGGCCGAGGAGCACGTGCTTTTTGCCCACTTGGGCGCGGAGGTCGTCAATGGCGCGCTGGATGAATTCGCCCATGGTCCAGTTGCGCTTTGCGTGGCAGACGCCGAAGAGAAAGTTTTTGTAAACTTCGGTGCCGCGCTCGGTGTGGAAGACCTCGGGGTGAAATTGGATGCCGTAAAAATGGCGGGAGCGGTCTTCGATGGCGGCGAAGGGCGAATTCTCGGTAGTGCCGATGGCGGCGAAGCCCGGCGGCATTTTGATCAGGCGGTCGCCGTGGGAATTCCACACCCGCAGCTTTTTGGGCAAGCCGGAGAAGAGGCGTCCGGCATTCTTGATGGCCAGAGTGCCATGGCCGTACTCGCGGTGGTCGCTTTTGGCGACGCGCCCGTCAAGCAGGTAACCCATGAGCTGGATGCCATAGCAAACGCCGAGGACGGGTACGCCCAGGTTGAAAATCTCCCGGTCGGGCATTGGGGCGTCCTTGGCGAACACGCTGCTCGGGCCGCCGGAGAGAATGATGCCGATGACGTTATCCGCCCGCAAAGTCTCCGCGGTCGTGGTGAAATGGTAGATTTTCGAATACACCCTGCACTCGCGGATGCGCCGGGCAATCACCTGGGTGTATTGCGAGCCGAAATCAAGCACGGCGATGGTGGCAGGGGCGGACATGGGGGCGAGCGAATTAAGAATTAAGAATTAAGAATTATGAATTAAGAAGTACAGAGGGCGACCGGGGATCGAACGTTTAAAGGTGAATGTTTTATGCTTGAGGCGAGGCAGGGTGGGGGCGGGAGCGGTGCGGGAGGCGGAAAGCTGAAAGATTGATGCTTGAGGCCGGAAAAATTGATTTGGAATTGGGTTCGGGAATGAAAGTTTTGGGGGTGGATTTCTTTATTCTTAATTTTTACTTCTTAATTCAATGGTCAGAACTTCAGCTTGGAGTTTTCGAAATGGCAGTTGGGGCAGAGGGCGGTGGGGTCGCGGCGGGGGGCGGAATAAAGGCGGCCGCATTTAAGGCAGTGAAAGAGGGACTGGGCGCGTTCTTGCTCGTAGATCCGCTGGTCGCGCCGGTCATAATAGAACCACAGGCCGGCCACGAGCGCGATGCCGATCGTCACGCCCGTGAGAACGAAGTGGCTGAAATCGAGATTGAACAAGGAGGCGGGGGAGGTGGTCTTGGGGTGGAAACGCAGCGGGCGGCGTGCCAAATTGGCCGCGCCGCCCGTTGCAGGAAGTCAACCGCGCGCAGCACGGCGGCGGAAAATGCTAAGTTTTGACTTCGGTGTCGGCGGCGGGGGCGTCCGCCGCGGCAGAAGCAGCCGGAACCGCCTCGGGCTTGGCGGCGGCGGGAGCGCTGGCGTTAGCGGATTTCTTCGCCTTACCCTTACCTTTGCCCTTGCGCTTGGACTTTTTGTAGCCCTCGTCGCTGGCGGGAATCAATTCCATGAGTGCCATGGGGGAAGCGTCGGTGCCGCGGGGCCCAAGCTTGTAAATGCGGGTGTAGCCGCCGGCGCGATTGAGGAATTCAGACGCGCGCTCGTCAAAGAGGGCTTGGACGGCGGCGGGATTGCGAAGGCGCGCAGCGGCCTGGCGGCGGAGGTGCAGCTTTTGGGCGGCGTCGGACGACAGGGAGGCCTTTTTAGCGAGCGTGATAAGGCGTTCGGCAAAGGGGCGGAGCGCCTTGGCGCGGGCGAGCGTCGTCTCAATACGCTGTTTTGTGAACAGGGCGGAGGCCATGGCGCCGACGATGGCTTCGCGGTGCTCCTTTTTGACGCCGAGCGAGTGGCGGTATTTCTTGTGGCGCATGGTGGAGAATTAAGAATTAAGAATTAAGAATTAAGAAGTCAGGCAACAGCCAACCATTCGGGGTGCCGCTGGGTTAACGGCAGGAATTACTTCATAAATCTTAAATCCTGCCTCATAAATTGAATTTAGACGGCTTCGGTGGGTTTTTCGAGCATGCGCTCGTCAAACTTCATGCCGAGGGAGAGGCCGAGCTGTTCGAGCTTTTGCTTGATTTCGTTAAGCGACTTCTTGCCGAAATTGCGGTACTTGAGCATTTCCTGCTCGGTCTTCATCGCCAATTCGCCGACGGTGGTGATGTTGGCGTTGTTCAGGCAGTTGGCGGCGCGCACCGACAACTCGATTTCGTTGACGCTCATGTTGAGCAGCTTGCGCAGGCGGTTCTGCTCCTCGGACACTTCCTTGCCCTCGGTGGCGAACTCGATCTGTTCGGACGACACGGCGTCGAACACGTCGAAGTGGTGCTTCACAATGGCGGAAGACTCCTTGAGGGCTTCGTCCGGGGTGATGCGGCCGTCCGTCGTAATCTCCAAGATGAGCTTGTCGTAGTCGGTCATCTGGCCGACGCGGGTTTGCTCGACGGAATACTTGACGAGGCGGACGGGGCTGAAGAGGGAATCCACGGCGATAACGCCGATGGGCTGGTCGTCCACCTTGTTTTCGTCGGCGGGGCAATAGCCCCGGCCCACCTTGATTTCGATTTCGGCCTGGAAACGGCGCTTGCGGTCGAGGGTGCAGATGAGCTGCTTCGGGTTGACGATGGTAATATTGGAGTCCGGCTGAATGTCGGCCGCGGTGACGGTGCCTTCCTTGTCCACATTGATCGCGAGGCGGACGGAGTCGCGTTTGGCGGATTTAATGAGGACCTGTTTGAGGTTAAGGACGATGTCGGTCACGTCTTCGACGACGCCGTCAATGCTTTGGAACTCGTGTTTGACGCCGTCAATGCGAATGGAGCTAATGGCGGCGCCTTCAATGGAGCTGAGGAGGACGCGGCGCAAGGTGTTGCCGATGGTGTGGCCATAGCCAGTCTCAAAAGGCTCGGCGGTGAACATCGCGTAGGTGTCGGTGGCAGTATCCTCGCTTTTGACGAGGCGTTTGGGCAGTTCGAATTTTCCGAGGCGTTTAGGCATGGCAGTGACGGGTTGAAATTAAGAAATGGGAGGACAATGAGTTAGCGGCTGTAGAATTCGACGATGAGCTGGGTGTTGATGCCGGGCTCGAGTTCTTCTTTGGCCGGGAGGCGGCTGACGACCCCGCGAAGTGCATCGGCTTGGAGGGTGAGCCAGGCGGGGGGGGAGCGAAACTGGTTGGTTTCCAAACCGCGGGTGGCCAATTGGCGGGAGGAGGGGCGCTCGCGCATTTCCACGATGTCACCCGGTTTGCAGAGGTAGCTCGAGATGTCCACCTTGTGGCCGTTGACGTTGACGTGGCCATGGTTGACCAGTTGGCGGGCGGCGCGGCGGGACTTCACAAAGCCGAGCAAATAGACAATGTTGTCGAGGCGCGATTCAAGCAGCTGAAGGAATTGGTCGCCGGTGACGCCACGCATGGCCTTGGCGCGGTCAAACAGGAGGCGGAATTGTTTTTCACCGAGGCCGTACATGAAGCGGAGTTTCTGCTTTTCGTTGAGGCCGGCGGAGTATTCCGACATTTTTCGGCGCAGGCGCGGGCCGTGCATGCCGGGCGGGTGCGGCTTGCGTTCGAACGCCTTGGAGGGCGGGAAAATCGCCTGGCTGAAGCGGCGATTGATCTTTTGCGCGGGACCGGTGTAGCGGGACATGGGAAGGAAAAGTGCTTTAGTGCTTTGGTGCTTAGTGTTCTAGTGCTGGACGCAGAACAAAAGTTCCAAGGCAGAATGAATGGGAAGGACAATATTAGACGCGGCGGCGTTTGCGCGGGCGGCAGCCGTTGTGGGGCACGGGGGTGACGTCCGTAATGGAACCGACAGTCAAGCCGAGCGTTTGCAGTGCGCGGATGGCGGAGTCGCGGCCCATGCCGGGTCCGCGAATTTTGACGATAATGTCCTTGAGGCCGTGGGCCATGGCAGCGCGGGCGGCTTCCTGGGTAACGACTTGAGCAGCGTAGGCGGTGGATTTGCGGGAGCCGCGGAAATTACATTTACCCGAGGACGACCAGGAGAGGACGTTGCCCTGCAAGTCGGAGAAGGTGACCTTTGTATTGTTAAAGGTGGCCAAGATGTGGCAAATACCGTGAGTGATATTCTTGCTGCCCTTGGCGCGGCGAACCTTGGCGGCGCCGAGGTCTTCGGCGAGCGGGTCCTTGGCGGCAGCGGGAGCCTTGTCGCCTTCGGCGGCTTTATTGCCTTCTGCGGTCACAGCGCCGGGCGCGCCGGGGGCGGCAGGCGCGGCCGGATCTTTGGGCGCCTTGGGGGCGGCACCTTCCTTGGGGGCCTTGGGAGCCGGGGCGGCTGCGGCAGCGTCCTTGGCCTTGGGGGCCTTGGGCTTTTTATCCGCAGCGGATTTGGCCGAGGCATCGCCGGCGGCGGGAACGATAATGTCCTTCTCTTCGCTCATAAAATTTATTCAGCTTTCTTGATGACGCCGACGGTCTTGCGCGCGCCCTTGCGGGTGCGGGCATTGGTGCGGGTACGCTGGCCGCGCACCGGCAGGCGGTGGATGTGACGGATGCCCCGATAGCACTTGATGGCTTGGAGGCGTTTCAAATTAGAGGTAATTTCGCGGCGCAAATCGCCCTCGACTTTCCAGCCGCGCTCGCCGATGAACTGGACGATGCGGTTGATCTGCTCCTCGGTGAGTTCCTGGGAACGGAGCGCGGGGTCAATGCCCAGCGTGCCGATGATGAGATCAGCGCGCGTCGGCCCCACGCCGTAAATATAACGCAAAGCGTAGGAGACCCGTTTGTTGTTCGGGATATCAATACCGAGGAGACGTGGCATGGCGAATAGGCGACCCACCATCACATGCCGGGAGGCATGATCAGGGGAAAAGGGGTCACAATAATGATTTGTAGACGGTTGGGAAGGATAAAGTTGCCGAAATTGCTTATTACTTTAAGCGGTAACGGCCGCGGAGGCAGAAAGTGAGACCGGGGCGGCCGGACGGGCGGGGCGCACGGTCAAAATTTCGGGGCCTTGCGAGGTGATGTAGACGGTGTGTTCGAAGTGGGCGCTGGGGCGGCGGTCGCGGGTAATGGCCGTCCAGTGGTCGTCAGCGTACTCGATGTCCGCCGTGCCGAGGTTGACCATGGGCTCAATGGCGATGCACATGCCGGCTTTGAGTTTTTCGAGCGTGTTGGGCTTGCCGAAATTGGGCACTTGGGGAGCCTCATGCATGGTGCGGCCAACGCCATGGCCGACGAATTCGCGCACGACATTCATGCCCTGGCCTTCGACGAGCGACTGAACGGCGTGGGCGATGTCACCGACGCGGCGGCCGACGCGGGCTTCCGCGATGGCGGCGCGCAAGGCGGCCTGGGTGGTGTCGAGGAGGCGCTGTACGTCGGGCGAAACGGGACCCAAGGCGACGGTACGCGCGGTGTCGCCGATCCAGCCTTTATAGCGCACGGCGATATCCACGGAAATAATGTCACCGGGCCGGAGGACGCGGCGCATCGAGCCGATGCCGTGCACGACTTCCTCATTGACAGACAGGCAGGTAAAGGCGGGAAAGCGGCGGGAGCCGATTTTGTAATTGTAGCAGGCGCTTTCGGCGCCGAGCTCGGCCAGGAAGCGCTTGGCGGCCTGGTCCAAATCGTAGGTGTTCACGCCGGGGGCGACCAGGGCGCAGACGCGGTCCAGCACCTCGGCCGCGACCTGGCAGGCTTCGCGGATCGACCGGATTTCCATTTCAGAGCGCAGGGCGATCATGGAATGTGGTGCGAGCTGTTATAAACCCAGGCGAGCACGCCGGCGAAAATCAAAATCAAGAGCGGAATCCACAGCGGGCGCAAGTTGCGGATCTCCTGCTGATCCAAGGTCTGGGTGGCGCGGGAAGCGTTGCTCTTCGCGCGGCCTTTGCGGAGGAAACCGTCGTAATGGCGCTGCAGGAGGAACGTCTCGACCTGGCGCATGGTGTCGAGCAAAACACCGACCATGATGAGCATGGACGAGCCGCCGAAGAACTGGGCAATGCTCCAGGGCACATTGGCCTTGAACATCAGGATTTCGGGGATGACCGCGATGGCGGTGAGGGCGATGGCGCCGGCAAAAGTCAGGCGCGTCATCGTGAAGTCAAGGAATTTGGCGGTGGGCTCGCCGGGGGGGACGCCGGGAATGTAGCCGCCCATTTTCTTGATGTCGTCCGCCACCTGGATGGGTTTGAACATGAGCGAGACCCAGAAGTAGCTGAAGCCAAAAATCAGGAGTGTATAAATGCTGTAGTAAACCCAGGTGCCGCGGGTGAGGAAATTGGCGACGCTTTCAAAGACGGACACGCCAAACCAGGCGTGGAGATAGGTGAAGATCTGTTGGGGGAAAAGGAGGATGGCGCTGGCGAAGATGATGGGCATGACGCCCGAAAAATTGGCCTTGAGGGGCAGGAAGCTGCTCTGGCTTTGAAACACCCGCCGGCCGACGACGCGCTTGGCGTAATGGACGGGAATCTTGCGCATGCCCTGAGTCAGGGCCACAATGCCGGCGACAACAATGACGAGCAGGACGAGCATCAAAATGACCTGGCTGCTGGTCAGCCCATCCACGCCCACGCTGGGGTGGAGCATCGCCCAAGCTTGCGTCATGGCCGAGGGGAGGCCCGAGAGAATGTTGATGGTGATGAGGAGCGATGTGCCATTGCCGATGCCAAACTGGGTAATTTGCTCACCCACCCACATCAGCAGCAGGGAGCCGGCGGTCATGATGATGACGCCACAGAGAATAAACCAGGGCCCCGGAATGATGACGATCTGCCCGAAGCTGGAATCAAAGCCGCGCAGAATATTCGAGGGGAAATAGGTCAAGGCGTAGAGAATCATCACCGACTGGATGGCCGCAATGCCGATGGTGGCGTAGCGGGTGTACTGGGAAATTTTCTGCCGGCCGACGTCACCTTCCTGCGCGAGGCGGGCCATGTTGGGCTCAACTGCGGCGAACAACTGCATGAAAATGGAGGCGTTAATGTAGGGCATGATGCCCAGCGCCAGAATTGAGCCGCTGCGCAGGGCGCCGCCGGTGAACATGTTCAGCAAACCCAACATGCCGCCGCCGGAGGCGCTGTTCTTGATGCTGTCCACATACTTCTCCAAGGGAATCGGATCCAATCCCGGCAGCGGGATGTGCGTGCCAAGACGCACGACGCAAATCAGTCCGAGGGTCAGCAGGATGCGCTGCCGCAGTTCGGGAATCTTCAGACAGTTGATGAAGGCTGAAATCATGAAGAAAAATTGCGAAATTCGAGGGACGAATAACGAAAGCAGGGAGGCGGCTACTTCCTGGCTGTGACTTTGGCCTTTTCCGCCGGGGCGGCGGGCGGGGCGAGTTCAATGGCCTTGCCGCCGGCCTTTTCAATCTTTTCGCGGGCGGAGCCGGAAAACTTGTGGGCCTTGACGGTGAAGGCGGAGGTTACCTCGCCGGTGCCGAGCACCTTGAGGGGCAAAGCGGATTGGCGAATAAGGCCGGCAGCCGCCAGCACGGCCGAATCAATCTCAGTCGCGGCCGCGCGACCGAGGTCGCCGACGTTGATGAGCGCGTATTCCTTGTGGAAACGAAAATTGGAAAAACCGCGATGGGGCAGTTTGCGATACTGCGGCATCTGGCCGCCTTCGTAGCCGGGGCGCACGCCGCCGCCGGAGCGGGCCTTCATGCCCTTATTGCCGCGACCGCAGGTGTGGCCATGGCCGGAGCCCACGCCGCAGCCCACGCGCCGCCGCCGATTTTTGGCTCCGGGATTATTGGTGAGGAGGTGAAGTTTCATAAGAAAGGATGAAGGATGAGGGATGAAGGATGAAGGATGAAGGCCAAGCCCGAAAATCCCTCTAAAATTATAATCGATAAGAAAGAAGTCGGGGAGAGAGGCGGGGGGTGAGGTTTCATCCTTCATCCCTCATCCTTCATCCTTAAGGGTTAGTTGGCGGTTTTCGCGCGCATCTCGTGGATTTGATTCGCGGAGCGCAGCTTGAAGAGACCGTCGAGGGTGGCATTGACCATGGCCATCGGGTTGTTCGAACCCAGGGATTTGGTCAGCACGTCTTTGACGCCGACTGCTTCGAGGACCGCACGGACGCCGCCGCCCGCAATGACACCCGTACCCGGGCTGGCCGGGCGCATCATCACCATGCCGCCGTCGGACTGGCCGATGACCTCATGGGGAATGGTTGTGCCACGCAACTGCACCAGGCGCAACTTGCGATGGGCGCGCTCGGTGCCCTTCTTAATGGCATCCGGTACTTCCTTGGCCTTGCCGAAACCCAAGCCAATGCGGCCCTTGCCGTCGCCGGCCACAACCAATGCAGAAAAGCTAAAGCGACGACCACCTTTGACGACCTTGGCGCACCGGTTGATGTCCACGACTTTGTCAATGTATTCGGAAGCCGGCTCGTTGTCGCGCGGACCGCGATCACGCCGACCACCGCCACCACCACCGCGCTGGCCGCCACCACCACCACCACCGCCACGCTGGCCGCCACCACCACGCTGACCGCCGCCGCGCTGGCCACCACCACCACGCGGGCCGCGTCCACCGCGACCACCTTGTGCACCTTGATCGGAGCCTTCAGGTTTGGCGGCCGCCACCGTTTCGGGTGCAGGCGAGGCGGGAGGGGAGGGGGGAACTGCGATGGTTTCGTCGGTGCTCATACGGTTGTGCAAAATTAGAATTTAAGGCCACCGGCGCGGGCGGCATCGGCAAAAGCTTTCACGCAACCATGGTAGCGGCGGCCACCACGATCGAACACGACGGCGGCGACGCCGGCCTTTTGGGCCACCGTCGCAAGGCGCTCGCCCATGGCCTTGGCGCCGGCGAGGTTGGGGCGGACCTTTTGGTCGCGCAGATCCTTGGCCAGGGTCGAAGCGGCGGCGAGGGTGCGGCCGGCGCGGTCATCAATGACCTGGGCGTAAATGTGCTGTTGGGAAAACCGCACCGTCAGGCGCGGGCGTTCGGCCACCCCAATGATTTTGTGGCGGACGCGGAGGCGGCGCTTGAGGGCGAGTTCCTTGGAGTGCTTAAGTTTCATCGGAAAAAGAGTGATAACGTTGGGCGGAAAGCCGGCTTACGCCGTCT
This sequence comes from uncultured Opitutales bacterium, assembly GCA_964561455.1. GTDB lineage: Bacteria > Verrucomicrobiota > Verrucomicrobiia > Opitutales > JABDGR01 > JABDGR01. The sequence goes on along the minus strand of CAZLPS010000076.1, from coordinate 4,626 downwards.
TCTTGCCTTCCTTGCGGCGGACGTATTGGCCAATAATGCGGACACCCTTGCCCTTATACGGCTCAACCGGATAAAAGTGGCGGATGTCAGCGGCAACCTGGCCGACGAGGGTCTTGTCCGGGCCCTCAACCTTGATGGTCGGATTTTTTTGCGGGCTCTCCCCGACTGTCACCTTGATGCCGGCGGGAACCGTGTAGGCGATAGGGTGGGAATAGCCGAGGGCGAGATCCAAAATGGAGCCTTTGAGCGCGGCCTTGAACCCGACACCTTGAATCTCCAAATCCTTGCTGTAGCCGTTGGTGACGCCCAGGACCATGTTGTTGATGACGGCACGGGCGGTGCCGTGGTTGGCGTTGGCGGCGCGGCTGTCGGAGCGGGGCTTGACGACGACGGTCTTGGCGTCGGCGGTGATGGTCACGGTCTGGTCAAAAGTCTTTTCGACTTTGCCCTTGGGACCCTCGACGAGGACAGTGTTGCCTTTCACGGACACTTTGACTTTGTCCGGGATGGTGACGGGAAGTTTGCCGATGCGACTCATGGGTGGAGAAATTAAGAATTAAAAATTAAGAATTAAAAAGTCAGAGTTGGAAATTAAGATTTGAAGGTTAAGAAGCAATCCAAGCGAATCGGAGGGAATTCCGGGTGGGGATTTGGTGTTGGTGTTACTTCTTAATTTTTACTTCTTAATTCGAGTCTACCAGACTTTGCACAGAAGCTCGCCGCCAACTTTTTGTTTGCGGGCTTCGTTGTCCTTCATGAGGCCCTTGGAGGTGGTCAAAATAGCCACACCGAGGCCGCCGAGGACGCGGGGAATTTCGGAATGACCATAATACAGGCGGCGGCCGGGGCGGCTGTGGCGCTGGATGCCGGTGATGGCGGGGGCGCCGTCCACATACTTCAAAGTGACGAGCAGCTGGCGGTGGCCGTCGCCGTCGGACTTCTCTTCGAAGTTGGCGATATAGCCTTCATCTTTGAGAATGCGGGCGACTTCGGCGCGCAGGCGCGACCATTGGGCCGGGCAGGTTTCCTTCTGCGCATGCAGGGCATTGCGCAGGGACGTGAGAAAATCTCCGAGAGGATCGTGGCTGGACATGGTGCGAAAAGTTCAGGTTTACCAGGACGACTTCATGACGCCGGGAATTTTACCGTTGAGCGCGAGCTCGCGAAAGGTCAGGCGGGAAACGCCGTAACGGCGGATGTAGGCGCGGGCGCGGCCCGTAACGCTGCAGCGGTTGCGGACGCGGCCGGGGGCGGAGTTGCGGGGCAATTCCGTGAGGGTGCGCTGGGCCACGTAGAACTCCTGGTCCGTCGTCTTCGGGCTCTTGAGGATGGCTTTGAGCTCGGCGCGCTGGGCCGCGTATTTTTTCACGAGGCGCTGCCGTTTCAAATTGCGTTCGATGGAGGAGGTTTTGGCCATGGCTTGGAAATTAAGAATTAAAAAGTAAGAATTAAGAAGTGGCGGGGCCGATAAAAGTGGCTGATGGGTGGGAGGTGTGGGTGGTCAGAATTCAGACTTCAGCAATCAGCAATTACGCGGTGACGGGAGCGGCCGCGGCCGGAGCGGCGGCGGGGGGCTGGCCTTCACTGGGCTTTTTGACGACCGGGGCGGAGGCGGTGCGGAACGGCATGCCGAGAAGGCGGAGGAGTTCGCGGCCTTCGTCATCGGTCCGGGCCGTGGTGACGATGGCGATGTCGAGGCCGATGTTTTTGCGACCCGGGTCCACGGTGATTTCGGGGAAAATGGTGTGGTCGGCAATGCCCATGTTGTAGCTGCCGCGGCCGTCCAGCTTGCGGCCAACGCCACGAAAGTCGCGAATATTGGGGAGGGTGGCGACGAGGAGGCGCAGGAGGAAGTCCCACATTTTTGGGCCGCGGAGAGTGACCATGACGGCGGAGGGCATGCCTTCGCGAACCTTGAAGTTGGCCACCGACTCGCGGGCGCGGGTGATGACGGGCTTCTGGCCGGAAATGATGGTGATGTCCTTGACCACTTCGACGACCCAGTTCTTGTCGGCCTCGGAATCAATGCGCGAGTTGAGGACGATTTTGTTGATCGTCGGCACCTGGTGCGGATTCTTGTAGCCGCGGGTCTTGGTGAGCTCGGGCACCACCGTATCGAGGTAAAATTTCTTGAGGGTTGGGACAGTCATGACGCGGAAGGATAATTGTTAAATTGTTGAATTGTTATATTGTTGGGGGGCAGGGCGGCGGGTGTGGTACGGTTAATGAATAAAGGGGCGCGGAGGCGGGAGGGGCTTTAAACAATATAACAATACAGTAATATAACAATGGAATGAAGGGATGGAATGGAAGTGGCGGGCTATTTCTTGGCGGCGGCTTCGCGCTTCTGCTTCCTGGAGTCAAAGCGGGTGCCGAGCATGACATTGGAGCTGTCAATGGGGGCTTCGCGCTCGATGATGCCGCCGCGCTCTTTTTCGGAGCGGGCCTTGGTGTGGCGCTTGATGATGGCCACGCCTTCGACAAGAATGCGACCACGCTCCCGCAAAATTTGCAGGACCTTGCCGCGTTTGCCTTTGTGGGCGCCGCTGATGACTACGACATCGTCGCCGCGTTTGATTTTATGGGCCATGTTTAGAGCACCTCCGGAGCGAGGGAAATGATTTTCATGAAATTCTTGGCGCGCAATTCGCGGGCGACGGGCCCGAAGATGCGCGTACCGCGGGGGTTGCCCGTGGTGTCGAGGATGACGCAGGCATTCGTGTCGAAACGCAGGTAGCTGCCGTCGGCGCGGTGAATGGGCTGTTTGGTGCGTACGATGACGGCCTGGGCGACGGTGCCCTTCTTGACCTGGGCGTCGGGCGTGCTGTCTTTGATGGCGACGACGATAATGTCACCCACGTGGGCGAAGCGCGTCGCCTGGCCGAGACGGCGGATCATCATGACGTGTTTGGCGCCGGTGTTGTCGGCGACTTCCAAGCGGGATTGCATCTGGACCATGATTGTGTTCCTCCGGGCGGATAAAGGGTTGGGTTGGATAAAAAACAAAAGCTTACGCGGCGGCCACGGGGGCGGCTTCGACAATGCGGATCACGCGCCAGCGCTTGGTCTTGCTGATGGGCCGGGTTTCGGTGAGTTCGACTTTGTCACCGAGCTTGCACTCGTTCTTCTCGTCATGCGCATGGAGCACGGTCTTCCGCTTGATTTCCTTTTGGTAAATCGGGTGCGGAATCTTGTAGAAATACGTCACCTTGATCGTCTTGTCGCCGGAGCGGCTGGTGACGATGCCAATGATGTGTTTGCGCTCGGCGCGGGTGGAGGGAAGGGCTTCGGACATGGCGGGGAAAGTGTTTTGGTTCTGGGTGGGGGCGCTTAGTTCGTTGCGGCGGGCGCCGCGAGTTCGCGCTGGCGCTTAAGGGTTTCCATGCGGGCGATTTCGCGGCGCAAGCTGCGGAAGCGGGAGGGATTCTCCACCTGGCCACTCGATTGTTTGAGGCGAAGGCTGACCAGCTCGTCGCGCTGCTCCGTGAGCTTGCGGTCGAGTTCGACGGGGGTGAGTTCTTTGAGTTCTTTGGAAAACATGGCGGGAAAGGAGTGGGGAATCAGGAGACAGGAGGCAGGAGAGGAAAGTTTCCGAAATAATGGCGGAGCGGTTTCTCTACTGGAGGTTGTCTCTGGGTGGTTAGAACCGTTCGAGGGCTTCACGGCTGATGAAGCGGCAGCGGAAACCGAGTTTGGCGTCAGCCAGGGCGAGGGCTTCGCGGGCGGAGGAGACGTTGACACCGCCGATTTCAAAGAGGATGGCGCCGGGCTTGATGACGGCCACGTAGAATTCGACACCGCCTTTGCCGCGACCCATGCGGGTTTCAGCCGGCTTCTTGGTGACGGGCTTGTGGGGGAACACGCGCATCCAGACTTTGCCGCGGCGGTTGAGGTGGCGGGTGATGGCCACGCGGGCGGCTTCGAGTTCGGCGGCGTGCAGGGGGCCGCGTTCGAGCGACTGGATGGCGTAGTCGCCAAAGGCCAGTTTGTTGCCGCGCTTGGCGACGCCGCGGATGCGGCCCTTCATTACCTTGCGGTATTTCTGGTTGGCGGGAGCGATGTTGGCCATGGTCGGGGGAAATTAAGAAGTAAAAATTAAGAATTAAGAAATTAAGCAGTAAAAGCGGGGAATTAAAAACCAACGGCGGCACCGGCGGGGCGCAGGCGTTGGGTGGTGGGTGATTTTTTAATTCTTCCTTTTTACTTTTTAATTTGAATTACAGCCCTTCATCGTCCTTGCGGCAGATCCAGACTTTGATGCCGATTTTGCCGGCGACGGTGTTGGCTTCGACGAAGCCGTAGTCAATGTTCGCGCGCAGGGTGTGCAGGGGCACGCGACCGGTGCGGACGAGTTCGACGCGGGCGATTTCAGCGCCACCGAGGCGGCCGGCGCAACGGACGCGGATGCCTTCGGCGCCGAGGGCCATGGCACTTTGGACGGCCTTTTTCATGGCGCGGCGGAAAGAAATGCGGCGTTCAAGCTGGAGGGCAATCTGCTCGGCGACGATGTACGCGACCACGTCGGGCTTCTTGACTTCATGGATGTCCAGGAGGACGTCCTTGCCGGTCAACTTGGCGAGGTCGGCTTTGATTTGTTCGAGCTGGCGGCCCTTCTGGCCGATGACC
>CAZLPS010000075.1:0-21167 GCA_964561455.1 uncultured Opitutales bacterium | reverse complement strand
CCCCGAACCAAAAACAGTCAAAAAATAGCACTTGACGTTTTCATCCTCATAGCAGACTCATGCTTTACAAGGCTTAAGGGTGAGGCGTTGCATGGTGACATATACACCCAGGATGTTAACATGCAACGCCCGACCCCGTCGCCCCCCCCAACACGCTTCCAGCACCACGCGGGACGGCTCCGGCAGCCCCGCGAAATATCCCGCGAACGCCGCGGGTTCGTTTTGGTCGATGCGCGCCGAACACACACGGTTGCCCGTGGCATCCTCCGTCCGCACCACCGAATACTTGCGATGGTAGTCAATTGCGGTGTATAACATGGCAGGAAAAGCGTCATCGCGGCGGGAGTACCGCGTCAACGCTGCTCTTGAATGTTACCTGACCCTCTCGGATTCCACTGACCCTCTCGAATTCCAAAGAACCATGAAACCCCCGAGCGATACTATTCTGCCCGTTGCCATGTTTTCAATATTCCTATGGACTGCTGTGAGTTCACCTGCAGCACCGTCTTTAGGGCAAGATCTGGATTTTGCGGCCTTGACCAACGGTGGCCACGCAACGCTTATTCATATTGACGGCAAGGGGAAGGTTGTTCAGCAGCCGATTGATTTCCTTAAGGGCGAGATCTTCGACACTTGGGATGTTGTCAGCCTTGACCAGTTGGCAACCGCCACTCTAGTTGGGAAGCCGGCAGATAAGAGCTTCGAAGTTCGTTATTATAAGACGGGAATTCTGTTTAAAACGTTCCGATTGGGCGATACCCGGATAGTATCATGGATGTTACTTTTGCCGGAGAGGAATTGTCTGATATTGAGTACTAGCCCTGGAAGCTCCTTGCAGCGGCTCGTGCGAATCGATTTGAAAAGCGGGGAACAAAAGTCGGTTGATATTGACAATATGTCTGGTCTTGATTTTAAGCCCATCTCGGAAACGGTTAATGGCAAAATAATTGTCGTTGAAACTGGCGGATTCTCGCCATCCCCAGGTCCTCTATTTGATTCACTGGCCCACCTAGATCCTGATGATCTCACGATAAAAGATAGGGTTAAGTTTAGCGGCATCGAGGTTGACGGACTACTTTTTGCCGACCCGTCCGGCCAGCATGTTACCGCCTACGGGGCAATTGGCGGCGGCGAGCCTCATATGCTACCCCGCTCTGGGACAGCCGGTCTTATTGATATGGATATGAAATCTGGAAAGTCCACTATGATAATGGCAGATGTCTCTTCTGGTGCCTTTCAATATCTCCATTTTGGCATCGCGGCGATTAATCATCGGTTCGTGGTTATGAGTAAGGTGCCAGGTTCACCTTTCGATCTGGGGGGTTATCGAACCTACTGCGTGGATTTATTACAAAAAGGCGTGTTTCAGCTTTCAGGTATCTCCGCAATTGTCTATCCAAACAGTCACAATGGATTCTTGCTAAGTAATGTTTCGCCCGTGAGTCCGAAAAAGTCCCCAGGCTCCAATTAATGAGGGCCGAAAAAGAGTCAGTTGTTCATGTTTGTAGTGGACGACTGGAGGGTGGGTCGCGAGGATGGGGGGCATAATGGCCCGCCCCCTACGCCTGGAATTTCCCGGTGCGATCTATCAGGGTGTACGAACCGGGCAGACAGGAAGCGCTTTTGGGAGGTGCCTCGGTAAATGGAAAGCGAAAAATCGAACCCCCAAAGACCACTATTGGGCCATGGCAATTGGCGCGGCACCGGCTGTCTGACACAGCATGGCTTCATTGAGTTCACCTACTACCTCAATCCCACTTCGCTCGACCGTAACATGGAATGGGACTCGACAAAGAACCTTTCCCCTATGCCCAAGGAAGGATCCCAGCAGGTCCGCGATCCATGAAGGGTCGAAATCGGTCAAGAAATGATCGCAACCAGTCACGGATGGCCGAATGAATCCGCAGATGGATCCGATCGATGCCCCGCATTGCGAATGAGTCTGCGACGCGCTTTTGCGGTCACACCGCCCCTGGGCAACGTAATCGAAGTGGCCAGAGTAGGAGCAGTACCCAAGCGCGCGCCGGGATTGTTAGCTGTTCACCCTATAAATTGACCGTTGCCTGGATTATAGATGTGGCGTCAGGCTAGGGAAGCGTCAGGCTTTGCAGGTTGACATCCAACCTCGCAGTATGTCGGCGGTGCTCCCATGTTGACATGAAAAGCCCGACCCTCTCGAATTCTTTCACCTGTCAAGGTCATGTACGGTCTATGAAGATTGTTAATATAAAACACATTTTATTCTTTATGGCGTTCGTGCTTTCAGGGTGCGGGTCTCAAAAAACGCAACCCAATCCAGGCGATTTGCTTGGAATTTGGAAAACTGGCACAATCAGCACCGAATGGGGAAATGCTGTAATTGAAGTTAATTTTGCAAGCAGCACGGACGTTGAATTTAGATACCTTCCGCTAAGTGCTCCAAATGGCACGCCCATTGTCAACAAAGGGAAATATTCCTTGAATGGTGGTCACTTAACATCTGATGTAATCAACAAAGGCAGCCCTGTCTCCATCTGGCTCGAGGGCGGAGAACTTGTCATCCAAACTTCAGGTGAGGAACCAATGAGGTTTACGCATGGCAAGATGAACGTGCAGACTAACAAATAGCAGGGCCGCAAAAGGGCCGCACCACTGGGTACGGACCGGGCAGTTAGGAAGCGCTTTTGGGCCGTGCGTCGGTAAATGGAAAGCGAAAAATCGAACCACCAAAGACCAGTATATGGGCCATGGCAATGGCCGCGGCACTGGCTGTCTGGGGAATGGCGATGCCGATGTCGCGGAGGTTTTTCCTTCCCGGGGAGCGGAAATGGGTCAGCCCGACCGCCTCAGGTCATCTTTTCCGGCCTTTTCGCAGGCGGGCGCGGGCGGACGACGAACGAATCTAGTTTGGGGATTTGGCCGGCTCTGCTGGCTTGGTATAATTGACCGAGGGCAGGGCACTGACGGGGTCGGGCCCGCAGCAGATGTCGCCGGGGGAAATGGCGACGGGGGCGGGGGCGGAGGCGTCGCTCTTGGAAATGGTGCGGGCGTAAATGACGGCGCCGACCGCGCCGAGGCTCAGCAGACCGAAGAGGAGGCGAAGCTTGAGGGGCATGGTGAGGTTACTCTAATGGGATAGGGGGCGAGCGGCAAGGGGGAAAGGGGAGAATTAAGAATTAAGATTTAGGATTTATGAAGTCAATGCCCAGTCCCTCGGAGGGGTGAAGCTCCGCCCTGGGTTTCAGGTCAACATGGGCGTTTTAAGCCGCTTAGCGTGTGCCTGAATCCATTGGGGCTCTCCACTTCATAAATCCTAAATCTTAAATCATAAATCCCAAAAATCGCATTGACACCTTGGCTCTGTAATGCAAAGCTAACGGTGTTGCCCTGATAAAACCCGATTTATGCCGATGTTGATTGCACCGCCTCCTCCCGGATGGGAGATGTTCATTCCCGCCGGCAACCCGACGGCACCTGCGGTGGGCTTTACCGCAAGTTTGCCGGTGGCGGCGGAAGGCTGGTCATTTCCGGTGGCGTTATTGCGGCCATTTGCGCCTTTGTTTGGGGTGGAGGGTGGCGGAGGCACGGAAGGCTTTTTGGCCGGATTGGAGGCGAAAAGCCTGCTCGGAGTGAAGGCGCTGCCGGCGGCGGGACCGCGGCGCCGATCGCTGGCCTGGGTGGGGGTGGCGTTGCGCGAGAACGGGCGGAATCTGTTCGCCGAATTGCGCGGGGGTTGTTGGGTGCCGGGCTTTCCAGCCATTGGCCGGGACCGGGAGCTGCTGCGGAGGGCGGGAATTGGCGACGATAAGTCATTGGCGGCGGCTTTGGGCGACCTTGGCCTGCCGGAGAAACTTGGGATGACCCTCTATTTTAACTTTCACCATGGCGAACTGACCGGCGGTGGCGACCGCGTCTATGTATTAGACACTGAAGGCCGCCGACTTCATGGGTTTGCGCTGCCCGCAACAATACTTGCGACCGGCAGGGCGAAGTGTTACGGATGAAGTGATAACGACATCCCTGTGAAAACTTCGATCCAAGACGCTTTGCGCCAAGTGCGTGACCTCCAACAGGCCATACTGGAAAAGCAGCGCTTTAAGGGCTATTCTGGTCGCGCGCGGGCGCTCGGCGGGTGCGTGGCGCTGGCGGCCGGGCTGCTGTTGGGTTCCCCGTCGGTTCCGGCGCTACCCATGGTGCATTTTGTGGGCTGGAGTGTGGTGTTTTTCCTGGCGATGGTCTGCAATTATGGCCCGCTGATTTATTGGTTCCTCAACGACCCCGAGGTGGGGCGCGACGTGCGGCGGTTGCGGCCGGCGCTGGAAATCATTCCCTTGCTCGCCGTGGGCGGCTTATTGACCATGGCGCTGGTGGCGCGGGAGGAATACAATCTCCTGTTCGGTACGTGGATGGTGATGTGCGGGCTGCTCAATTTCACGGCACGCCAGGTGTTGCCGCGCGGTTTGTCGTGGGTGGGCATGTATTATTTGCTGTGCGGGGGCGCGTGCCTGTTGGGGCTGCCGGGGTTGTCCTTTACCCGCGATGCCTGGATAATGGGGACGGTATTCTTCGTCGGCGAATTTTTCGGCGGGTTGGTTTTGCATTATGACGAAAAGCCCTGGCCGTCGCTACGCACTTTTTTTGGTTTTCCCGCCCCGGCCCGCACGGAAGACGCGGACTAGCAGGAATTAAGATTTTAGATTTATGAATTAAGAAATTCCGGACCCAAGCTATAAACGGCAAATGTTTAACGCGAAACGCGAAACGCGAAACTCCAAACCCGAAACCCTATACTCCAAACGCAAAACGCGAAACTAAAAAAATATGTCCGACAACCCCTTTGCTTCCCTTTCCCGCGTGATGCACGAGCCGAACCGGCTCGCGCTGATCTCGGCATTGGCTGCGGCGGTGGACGGGCTGTCGTTTGGGGAATTGAAGGACACCTGCGATTTGACGGATGGGAATTTGAACCGCCACCTCAAGGCGCTGGATGATGAGGGCATCATCGCGCAGCGCAAGGAAGCGGGTGGCGGCGGGCGGCCGCGGACAACCATCACCTTGACGCCCGCCGGGCGCCGTCGGTTTGTCAAATACCTGGAGACGCTGGAGGAAGTTCTGGCGCAAGCGGCGGCGTCGGTGGGCGCGCCCGCGAATACGCCGTTGTTGCCGGCGCAACGCCCGAGCCGGGCGTAAGGACCCGCTTTTAAACCATGGAACCGATTGACGACATCTTAATTCCGCAGGCGTCACCCAAAACCCGGACGGGCGTGATGCGGACGCGGCACTTTTTGCGATTGCTGGCCATTCTAATTGTGGTGGCGGGGCTGATTTACGCCGGCAAGTTGTTGCGCGGAGACGTGGTCTCTTCGCATGCGCAAAGGATGGCGGATTTGCTCGGAGTGTTGCCGATGCTGGCGTTTGGGGTGGTGTTGTGGTGGTTTGCCGGGCGCAATGTGGCAGAAATGAGCAATCCGTTGTTTAATGACGGAACCAAGGAGGGGGCGGCGTTGCGGCTGGGCGCGCGAAATTCATTTTTGGCGGGAGTGAGCGTGGTGGCGATTTTCACGGGAATTTGCACGTTCGTTTTTGGGGCGATTTTGGCGTTAAAGCGTGAGGCGCTGGACCACGTATTTCCTTCGCTGGCCCAAGTGTCATTTGCGCCACGACCTTTCCTGGTGATTGGCGGGATTCTGGTGGTGCTGGGTGGCCTGGCGCTGGGTTTGGCCCGAAATGGCGCGTGGGTGGCGGTGAGCGTGCTGGCCGGGGTCACAGGCATGTGCGGCATGGCTTTGGGCACGACGCTGGCATGGCACCAGGACGTGATGCTCAATGCCTTTCCGGAATTGCAAAAGGCGCACTTTTCGGCGCCGCCCATTTTCATTTTAAGCGCCATGTTGTTGGTGCTGGCGATGGCCGCCCTTGGGCTGGCGCTGCGGCGCAAAGGGTAAAATTCGCCGGCGGCTGGCAGTCCATGGCCATATTGACTGGGCCACTATGCGGCCGGCAGATTCCCCGGCTTGAAATCCGGGGTCGGGGAACCCTTTCGCACTGTTGTTACTTGGTGCCGGCAGCGGGGGTGGCGGCACTGGTGGCGGCGGGACTGGCTTTGACGGCGGTTCCGGCGCTGGTCGGGGCCAGCGTCAGCTTTAATTTGGCCAGTTTGGGAGAGATGATTGCCTGGCAATAGCCCTGGGAGGAATTGTTGTTAAAATATTCCTGATGGTAGTCTTCGGCCACGTAGAAAGCGGTGGCTTTGGTGATTTCAGTGACGATCTTATCCTTGAAATCCTTTTGGGCGGCAGTTTTGGACTTTTCCGCCGCGACCCTTTGCGCATCGTTGAAGTAAAAGATGGCCGAGCGATATTGAGTGCCCTCGTCGTAGCCTTGGCGGTTGAGGGTGGTTGGGTCGTGCATGTGCCAAAACCAATCGAGCAATTCCTCGTAGGAGATTACTTTGGGGTCAAATCTCACTTGCGTGGCCTCGGCGTGGCCGGTTTTGCCGGTGCAAACCTGTTGATAGCTCGGATTGGTCACGTTACCACCGGTGTAGCCGCAGGTGGCCTCCCACACGCCGGGGATGCGTTCCAAGACCGCTTGAGAGCACCAGAAGCAGCCCGTGGCAAAAATGGCTGTCTCAAGATTAGCCGGGGGCGGGCCCTTTTTCTGGGCGGAGGAAGCCGGGTTGGCGGGGGTCGGCGAAGTGGCGGACATGACGGTGGATGGGTTGTAAAGGTAAACAAAAGCGAAAGCCCCAGCGAGGATGGCGGCAGCAAGCCAGCTCAGAGCGGTGCGAACATGAGCTGGGTTTAACATGGCTTGGTGAGACATGAATAACGGACGGAAGTTCGTGAGGCAATTCTGATATCAATCCCCGGCTTTGGCGGGGTCGCCCGCGACCGCCCCATGCCCAAGCGATGGCTCCCGTGCGCCGTTGCCGCCAACTTTGGGGTGGCCCGGGACTGAGATTATTCCGCCACATCGGGCTTTACCCCGGTCAAAAAACAGATAGCTTTATTGGTGGACAGGATGTCGGGCGTGATGTTCAGCGATGGAATTTACGGGCTAATCGAAATGAAAGAACCCCAAGAAAGTAAGTTGAAGGCTTTCAGCCCTGTCGCCGTTGAGACTGGGGTGCCGTCGACGCGTGCCGGAGCGGACACCAACCGCCTGATTCGGGATACCTTCATTCTTTCGCAAATCAAGGACGCCATCATCTGCACGAACGCGGAGGGCATGGTCACCTTATGGAACGAAGGCGCCACCAAAGTTTGGGGGTGGACGGCGGAAGAGATGATGGGCCAGTCGGTGTTTATCCGGCTGCCGGAAGGGACGGCGCGGGAATGGGGGCGCGAACGTTTTTATGCCGTCATGGAGGGGGAGGAATCGTTTGGCGAGCGGCATGATTATCGCAAAGATGGCTCGCGGATTTGGGTGGAGGTTCGATCCACCCGCATCCTCGATGACGGGGGGAAGGCCCAGGGTGTTCTGACGATTGCCCGGGAGGTCACTGAACGCCGCTTGGTGGTGGATACCTTGCGGCTCGACTCGCAAATCTTATCCCAGATTCGCGATTGTGTGGTTTGCACCGATGGCGCCGGAAAAATCACCTACTGGAATGATGCTGCGGCCCGGCTCCATGGCTGGACGGCTGCGGAAATGCAGGGCCGGTCCATCCTGGAACTTTTTCCGCCCGAGTCCCGGGCGGCGGCCCAACGCGATCTGGGCGCGATTTCGGAACATCACGGCTTTAGCGCCGAACGGGAAGTTTGCAACCAAGACGAGTCCCGGGTGTGGGTGCAACTGCGGGTCACGCCGTTCGAGGGCGACGCGATTCGGCCGAGCGGCTTTATCGCGGTGGCCCGCGATGTCACGGAGCGCCGGGCGGCGGAAGAAGCCCGCAAGCAAAGCGAACAGCAATTTCGCTCAGCGATGGAGTACTCCGCCATTGGCATGGCGCTGGTCTCGCCGGCAGGACGCTTTCTGAAGGTCAACCAGGCGCTGTGCCGCATTGTGGGCTACACTGCGGAGGATTTACTCGCGGTTGATTTTCAAACCATCACGCATCCGGACGATTTGGCGACGGATTTGGAACATCTGCGGCAGGTGCTCCGCGGAGAAACTCAGACCTACCAGATGGAAAAGCGCTATTTTCACAAGGAGGGTCGCGTCGTTTGGATTTTGCTGAATGTTTCCCTCGTGCGCGACCGGGCGGGGCAACCGCAATATTTTATTTCCCAGATTCAGGACATCACCGAACGCAAGTTGGCCGGGGAAAAACTCCGCCGGAGCGAGGCGATGATGGCGGCGGCCGAGCGTCTGGCACGGTTTGGCAGTTGGGAGTTGGATTTGGCGGATCCGGAAGTTAATGCAAATCCGTTGCGCTGGTCGAACGAGTGCTACCGTATTTTTGGGTTTCAACCGGGCTCGGTGCCGGTAACCAACGAGTTGTTTTTCAGCCGCATTCCCGCCGACGATCATGAGGCGATTCGGAACGCCGTGGCACGGGCCATTGCCGAACGCGGGGTCTATTCGGTGGAGCACCGGGTGGTTTTACCGGGCGGGGAGGTGCGCCATGTCCACGAGCAGGCTCAAGTGGTGGCGGATGAAGTTACCGGCCAGCCGCGGAAAATGGTCGGCACGGCTCATGACATCACGGCCCGCCGGCAGGTGATGGAGGAGTTGGTGAAGGCCAAGGAATCCGCGGAAGCGGCGGCCCGCGCCAAGTCGGAGTTTTTGGCGATGATCAGCCATGAAATCCGCACGCCCCTGAACCCGATTCTGGGCGCCGCGCAATTGCTGCTGGGCCAGGAATGCGCGCCGGAGCAGCGCGAATTGCTGCAAATCATCCAAAACGCGGGCGAACATCTGCTGACCCTGCTGAGCGACATTCTCGACCTGGCCAAATTGGAGTCCGGCGTGGCCACGCTGTCGCCTTCGCCTTGTGAAGTGGGCGAATTGGTGCAGGGCATCCTGGATATCAAGAGCCGGGACGCCCGGCAAAAGAATCTGACCCTGGGAATGCAATTGGATGAATGTCTCGCTTTCTGCTACTTGCTCGACGAGCCGCGGGTGCGGCAGATTTTGCTCAATCTTGTCGGCAATGCGGTCAAATTTACCAACCAGGGCGGAATCATCGTGCAAATTGAACGGTTGGAACAGGGGCGTGAGCGCGACTTGTTGCGATTCAGCGTGCGCGACACGGGCATTGGCCTGAACACCGAACACGCCCAGCATATTTTTGAGCCTTTTTTCCAGGTGGACAGCTCTGCCACGCGTCGCTACGAAGGGGCGGGTCTGGGCCTGTCCATTTGCCGGCGGTTGGTGGAGATGATGGGTGGCGACATCGGCGTGGAGAGCCGCTTGGGCGAAGGCTCGACTTTTTGGTTTACCGCGTGGTTGGAGCGCCGCCGGTCGTTGGCGGGCAGCGGCACGCCCTGGCCAGGCCCACTGGTTGGCGCCCGGCAGCGCAGTGTGTTGCTTGTGGAGGGCGATGAGCAGACGCGCCTGGTGCTAGCCACGATGTTGGAACGCGCGGGTTGTGAGGTCGCCTTGGCGGAGACGGCGGGGGACGCCCTGGCGCTTTTTCGACCTGGAGCCTATGATTTGGTGTTGATGAACCTGCAATTGGCGGACTTGGATGCCTGCGAGACGGCGATCTGCTGGAGGGAGCGCGAACGCGCCGTGGGCGCCAAGCCGGTGCCCATCATTGCGCAGTCAAACAGTGCCGATCCCCGGGAGGTGCAAGCGTTGGAGCAGGCGGGATTGAATGGTGTGCTCGTCAAGCCGGTGCGCCAACTGGATTTGTTGAATTTATTGAACCGGCACGCGCCGCAACAGGCGGCGGAGAAGATCGGCCGGGCGCGGCCGCCGGCGTCGGGCATCAGCTGCGTGGGGTGAAATGCCAGGGGGGGGCGCACCATTTTACCACGGATCCCGCCGTTGGCGGGAAGGATATCACGGATGGTACAGGCAATGGCTTGGTGGTTTCCATTGCGGTTTTTGGGGCGAACACCATACTGAGGGAAATGAGCAACCCGCCGTCCCTGACCGCGCCACCGCTGGACCTCCAGCTGATTGGCCACGAGATTGCCCTGCGCTGGCCTGATGCCACGGAGGATTTCCTGCCCGGAGAATTCCTGCGCGCCTGCTCGCCCAGCGCAGAAAACATGGGCGAACGGGACATTTTCGGGAAACAATATGGCGGTACGGGGCCGAAGAATTTTGCCGGAGTGACCGTGGTGAGTTGGAAATATATCGGCAATTATGCGGTGGCGTTCACGTTTTCGGATGGCCACAACACCGGGATTTACACTTGGAAATATTTGCGGGCGCTGGGGGAGGAAGTGCGCGCGGGTGGACCCGCAACTGGGCCGACCTAGTTTAAAATGCAAGTCGTGACTTTTTTCGACATCCCTTTTCGGTATCCGTTTCAGGTTGGCTCCTCCCGATAATATATCTGCGGGGCAATGCGTTCCGACTTCCCCGCTCCCATGTTTGGGTCGCTGGGATCCATTACCTCTTTCTCATCCGCGAAAACCCGCACGCCGGCCGAAAACCCACCAAATCCATTCTTGCATATTCCCACGTTCCGCGGTCTCCATTCCAGAATGACATAAACAGGCTCTAGCATCAGAACTGATTTCGGCAATGTGGCAAATTCCAAGTCTTCGGGAAAAATCCGCAGGTATCCGTCCTTTTTCATCCGGGCGTCGTTTTGATAACGGGTCAGTAGCCCAACGCAGTCTGCCGCCAACCCGGCCTCGGCGGCGTTTTCTATGAACTGCGTCCGGTTTACCCGCGCCATTTTTTTCCCGGTGGCAAAAGCCAGGTTCATCACTAACAATAAGGCCAAGCCCAATCCGACCCGGAGAAAAATTCGTGTAATCCCCAAGACGATTTTCCGGCCAACCTGTGACAAACCTATGGCGGCCAGCCCGAAGCACACGGCGGAACCCACAAGCGGGAAGAGGCTGGCAAGGTCAAGCCACATGGTTTCATACCCGGCGCGCGCCGCCAGCGCGACGGCCGCCGTCCCCGCCGATATCGCCAGCCATCGCCATTTTGAAATCCACCCGCGTTGGCTGATTATTGGCATGATCTTACCCCGTCAGTATATCCCTTGGCCTTCGCTTTTTACCGGAATCATACTGAACTGATGGGAACTTGCTTTCTTGTGATGGATTGCGATTGGAGGAGGGGGTCAAGGGGGAGTTTTACCTGGTTTTACGGACACGAAACTAAGGGGAAAGAATTAAGGCACCGAAAACCTCGAGACCCAAACTCACGGGCCGATCGTCACGGTGCCAGGGTTTTGAAAGACGGTGCCTGGAGGAATATCTTGCAGGGTTTGGTAGCTGTTGCCGTTGTTGATGATCACGGTGCTGCCGTTGGCATTGCGGATGACTTGGGCGCCGCCGCGGTTGGGCGCCGGATTTTTTAAGTTGCTGAGAATGGTCGCGCGCTGGTCGTCGGTGAGGGGGGCGGCTTGGACGGCGGCGGTGGCGGCGGCGACATCGGTGCGCGCCATTTGCTGGGCCACGCTTTGGATGGAAGTGAAACGGGTGGTGTCGTTGCTGATCGTAACCGCCCAGCCCAGCGCGGCCTTGGGGTCGGTTTGAGCCTGGTTGGTGACGAGCTGCGTCACGGCGGCATCGCGCTCCGGGCTGACCGGAAGGGAATTCATCCATTGGGAGGCGGCCTGCGGGTCTTGGCGGACATAATTGGAGGCGAGTTGGGAATAGGCCGTCACGCGGGCCGCGCCGTCAGGTAAAGTGGAGACGGCGGCGACGGCTTTGGTGGGGTCGGAGCGGCTCCAGGCGGCGACGACGCTGGCCATCGTGGCGGAGGCACTGTCGCCTGGCGGGAGGCTTTGCGCGTACGTCCACGCCGAGGCGGGGTCGTAATTGGCCAGATTGGTAACGGCGGTGCGGATGGCATTGTCATGCACGGTGCCGTCCGGGAGTGACGACGCCCAAGCGAGGGCGGCCCCACTGTCGTTGCGGGACCAAGTGGCCGTGAGTCTGGTTACCATGTTGGCATAATTGGGGTCGTCGGTCATGGATTGGACGTAGGTGGCGGCGCCGGCGGGGTCGGAATTGATGTAGGTGTTCATGACCGATTGCAGGGCATTGTTGCGGGTATTGTCGGGGACGTCAGTGGGGAGGCTCTGCACCCATTTCATGGCGCCTTCGATGTCCACGGAGGCCATGGTGGAGGCGGTCTGCTGCACCAGATTGTCGCGCGCCGGGGACGCGGGCATTTGGGCGATGTAATTACCGGCGAGGACGGGGTCAATGACCACCATGCGATTGAGGACGCTTTGCTCCGCCTGATCGCGCAAGGGTCCGCTGAGATTATTGTCCACCCAGGTCATGGCGGCGGTGGCGTCGCCGGCATATTCTTTGCCCCAATTGCTGACGGCGTTTATGATGTAATTGTTGCGATTGGCGCTGTCCGGCATTTGGCTGATGTAGGCGATGGCGGCATTGGGGTCCGCCTTGCTCAGCTGGTTGAGCACGGTGCCGATGGCGTTATTGTAAGTGGCGCCGGTGGTGTTTTTATCCATCCACGCGAGGGCGGCGGCCGGGTCGGTTTCAGACCAATTGCGGGCGAGAGTGCTGACCAAACTGTCCCGCATGCTGCCAATTGGGGCATTGTCCACATAGTTGGCCGCGGCAAGGGGGTTCTGTTGCGCGAGATTGGCGATGCTGGTCTGGATGGCCGAATTGCGCTCGGGGCCGGGAGCAAAAGATTGGGCGCTTTGCAGGGCACCCGCAGGGTCGGACTCGGCCCAGGAATTGAAGACGTTTTGAATCGCCTGCACGCGGGGCGCGCCGGTCGGAAGATTCTGCGCCGAGGTCAGGGCCGCGGTGGGGTCTTGCTGGGCCCAGCGCTGGTAAATCTCGCCATACATCTGGGAGGTTTGTTGGGCCATGGGGAAACTGTGCAGAACATCGAGCGCGTGGGCGGAATTCCGGTCGGCCATGTCGCCGATAATGTTGGCCCGCACGTCGCGGCGGGTGTCGTCCGAATTAACTTTGTCGAGCGCGGCGAGGGCGGCATCGGGGTCAACGCGGGACCAGGCTTCGAAGACGGGATGGTAAATGTAATCCGGGATGGAGCCGGCGGGGAGATGATTGAGGGCGTTCACGGCTCCCATCGGGTCATCGCCTTGGACCCAGGAAACCAAAACGGAGGAAAGGGCTTGGATGCGGAAGGTGGATTTGTCCATTTTCATCGCTGCGGCAAAGGCATTTTGCGGATCATGGGCGGCCCAGGTGGTGAAGACGCCGTCCATGATTTCGGGACTGTTTTTGCGCAGGGCATCAGCTTGGGCGTGGGCGAGGGCGCCTTCCGGGTCGGCGATGGCCCATTTGGCGTAAGCTTCGGCAATCAGGGAGCCGGAATTGCCCCCCGGCACTTTGTTGGCTTGGTCAATCAAGGCGGCCAGTTTGTCGACCGGAGTATTGGCAATGAGCAGGGCGACTTCCATATCGCGCTCCGGCCCGCTGGGATGACGCAAGATATCGGCCAAGGGGGAATTGGGATCCCATTTCACTTGGGAGGCGGGGTTGGAGCGCGCGAGAGCGCCGGTGCTTTTTACGGCCAGGTTGTGCAGGCCGGATTTTTTATCGGCGGGCGAAACACCGTTCGAACGGGTGGCGAAAAATCCGTAACCGGCGACCAAGCCAATCAAAAACGCCGGAAGCATTCGCAAAACGATTTTGAACAGGGAGGACATGGATGAGGGGGCAAGATGGGTTGGGCGAAGGGAATGGAGCTCGACTTTGCAGGGGAAGTTTTATCAGCGAATTATTACCGGCCCGGGAGCCGGGGGCGGAGGAGGGGCGGTCATCATGGGTGCCGGCGCGACGGTTGTGCTGGTATCGGAAGTCCCATCAGCGTAGTGGGTGGTCGTGGTAATAATGCCGTTGCTGGAAACGCTGGAACGGCCCACGATCGTGTTGGGGGCGACATTTAAGGCGCCCGACGAGATGACCACGTTGCCATTGAAACTATTGGAACCAGAGAGCATAAGCGTGCCACTACCACCCATCATGGCGGGTGAATTCTGAATGGAATTGATGTTATTCAGCAACGTCGTGCGTTGCGTGTCGGTGATGTCCGCGGATTGCGCGGCGGCGGTGGCGGCAGCGGGGTCTTTGCGGGCGATGGCAATTACGGCGGCTTGGACGGCATTGCCGCGCTGGGCATCATTGGCAATGGTTGCGGCCCAGTTTAGGGCGGTCTGCGGGTCAACTTGGGCTTGGGTGGAAACCAGGCGGGTGACGGCGGCATCGCGCTCAGGGCTGGCAGGGAGGGTGGTCATCCATTGGGAGGCGCCGGCGGGATCCATTTGCAACCAATTATTGGCAATACTGGCGACGGCGTTGGTGCGGGCAGCGCCTTCCGGCAGGGAATTCGCGGCATCGGCGGCTTTGGCGGGATCTGTCTGGCTCCAGGAGGTGACAATATTGCTCAGCAGCGAATTGGTGGAGGTGGAATCGGGTAGGCTTTGGGCATAGTTCCAGGCGGCCGGGGCGTCATAGCTGGCCATACTACGGATGGAAGCCGAAATGGCGTTGGTACGGCCGGACCCGTCAGGCAGGCTTTCGGCCCACGCCAAGGCTGCCTTGCTATCACTTTGGGCGAGGGACGTTGCCACGCGGGTGAGGGCACCGTCGTAGGCGGGATCAGCGGCGTAATCTTTGACATAGGCTGCGGCCGCCGCGGGATCAACACTGACCCAACCGTTGATGACGTTTTGCAGGGCCAACCGCCGGGTGGTGTCGGAAACATCGGCCGGCAACTGCTGAATCCATTGCATGGCAATATCTGTGTTCTGCACCCCGAGCGCGCTGGCCAGGCGGGTGATGTCGTTGTTGCGCACAGGGCTGTCGGGCAGCGCTATCACATAATCCACTGCCTGCGAGGGATTGGACTGGATCATTTGGCTGAGCACACCCGTCACTGCGGTTTCCTGCGTTTTGCCGGAAAGGTTGGATTGGGCCCAGGTCATGGCAGCCATCGGATCTTGCTGCGCCCAGACATTGAGGGTGTTTTGCAGGTAATTGTCGCGCTGATTGTTGTCGGGCATTTTGGAAATATAGTCAATCGCGGCCTGGGGGTCATTGGTGCTAATGCGATTCAAGATTCCCGAAATGGCATTGTTGTAAGCGCTGCCGACGGCATTTTTATCGGCCCAAGCCAGGGCAGAGTTGGGATCGCTGTCGGCCCAGCGGACGAGGAAGTTGGAGATGAGGCTGTTGCGATTAGTGCCCGGCGTGAGGTTGGATAAATAGTCAATGCCGACTTGCGGATTTGCCGCGGCCAGGGCGCTCAAACTGTTGCGTTCCGCGCGGTCACGTTCCGGTCCGGGGGGCAGCGATTCGGTGGCTTGGAGGGCGCCCTCGGGGTCCACTTGCGCCCAACTATTGAAGATGCTGTCCACGGCTTGGACGCGGGCCTGGCCCATGGGCAAATCTTGGAGGGCGGCGAAGGCGGCGGTGGGATTCTGCTGCGACCATTTTAAAAACACATCGCCGTAAGTGCTGGCAGACTGTTGGCCGGCGGGCAGGCTGCGCAACACATTGAGGGCCGCCGCTGGGTCCATCGCGGCCATATTGCCGAGGATGGTGGTCTCGACATTGCGGCGGGTGCTGGCGTTGTCAATTTGGCTGAGGGCGGCGAGAGCGGCTTGGGGGTCCATGCGCGACCAGTTTTCGTAAAGGCGCGAAATAACGGTATCGGTGGCGAGGCTTTTGGGCAGGCTTTTGGCGGCGGCGAGGGCATCCTGTGGGTCGCTGTTTTGCACCCAGGCGGCCAGCACGGTTTGGACCGCGCTTGAGCGGGAGGACATGGTGCCCAAGCGCAGGGCGGCGGCAAGGGCGTCCTGAGGGTGGTGGCTGGCCCAAGCTTCAAAAACCTTGTTGAGGGGGTCGAATCCGAGGTTGGCGCTGGCCGCGGGAGTTTTGGCATAAGCGAGAGCGGCCTCGGGGTCTTCGGCGGCCCACTTGGCGTAAGCCAGTTGCAACATGGTGTCGCGGGTGATGGGGTGAGGACAAAATGAAGCCTCTTTGATTAAAGCCAAAATTTTGTTGACGGGTGTCTTTTGCAGCAATTCCGCAAAAGCGAGAACGCGCTCACTGCCGTTGAATTTCGAAAAGATCTCGCCAAGGGCACTTTTGACATCCCATGCGGGGCTGGCGGCCGCAGGAACGCCAGTCTTGGAGGCGGCGCCGGTGGGGCGGGCGCTGGGGGTGGGGCGGGATGCGGGCTTGGCTGGGGCCGCGCGATTGGCAAAGACAAAATAGCCCGCCGCCAAACCGGTCAAAAACACGGGGATAATCTGCGCAAGGATGGAATAAAGTCGTTTCATGGAAGTTTGAGTCGTATGACGGTTGGCGGCTGAATTTATTAGCAGTTAATGGAGGAGGAAAGTGATGAAGTGAGGAGGCGCTGCGCATCAAGCTTGGGGCCCAAGGGTGCGGTCATTTTGGCGCCGGGTTGGGGTGAGGTGGCGCTTTTAAAGCAGCGGCAGTGGACAGCCAGATGGCGGTATCGCCTTGCGCCTTTTGCGGCTGAGCGTTGGCCAGGGCCGCAATGGGATCAGCGTCTTCGGGCCGGAGCAGTTCGCGGGAATGCTTGAGAATGAATTTCGCCATGGCGAGAAATTGGTCCTTGGCAAAAACGCTGCGAATGGCGTTGTCATCAAATTGCAGATCCGGATCGTCCGTCACCGGCCGGCGTTGGAGAAAACGCAAAAGGGCATCCGAACCGGCGGCTTTGACTATGGCCACCCGGTCATTTTCCTCAAAAAGCGGTTGGGTGGTATAACCTGAACCGAAGACGGTTCCGGAAAAGGCTCCGGACCACAAATAAAGTTCAGTCCAGGCGCGTTCGACCGGCGGCAACGTCCGGATGGTTGCCAGGAGGCGGTCCACATCGTCTTTGTGCTCCGGGAGCACCGGGTCGGAGTTGCGCGAAGCGCGTTCGAATTTGACCAGGAACCAACTGGCGCAACGGTCGCGGCTGCTGCGCGCGGTCCAATATATTTGGAATGCCTTGGCCAGGCCGCCTGATTCAACCAGTGTTAGCGCAAATGGATCGGAGCGCGCGCCCGGGACCTCGATTTTCGCCGCTGACAGATAAAAGAAGATCATTTCCCCCGCCACGGCGCCCACCGTTTGAGCAGACTCGAAATCGGCCAGGGGCAACTTGCCAGCTTGGGAGGTTGCCGCCATGTGCAGCAGGGGAAAGGTTGCCGCAGTATCGCCGATGAGTGACGCAATGGCAGGCAGGTCTTTTGGGTCTTCGCGCTCAAACAGTGCGCCGAGCGCCAAAGTGCGCACCTTGGGGTTTGGGTGTTTGAGCAGCGAACGGAGCGCGTCCTGCTCGCCACCCATGGCGCGCAAAGCGCCTGGAAGTTGCATTTGCTCGGTGAATAACGTGGCTGGCATCCGGTTGTCCGGGTCGCGATTGCGGATGATGTCGAGCGTCGCAAAATGGGTCACACGCGCGGCCATGCTTTCCAGTTTTGTCTGGGTCCCGGCAATCGCGGGTGCCGATTGGGCGTTGGCGGCGCGGGGGCAGGTGGCGATCAGAGCGCCACCACCGAACAAGACAATCGGCAAAAAAAATCTCATGTCCGGCGGGATTTAGTCAAAAAAAGTTGGCAGGCCCACTGCCAATGTGACTCTTATCAACCCGTCCGCAAGGGGCTTTGTTGCGTGACATGTAAAAATATTGTCAGCGGGCAAGGCGGGGAGGGGGGGAAGCTAGAAGTTAGAAGCTGGAAGTTGGAATCTGGAAGTTGGGAGACAGGATTTCGGAGACAGGAGGCCGATGCGAAATTCCAGCTTCTAACTTCTGCTTTTCCCCGACCTTAGCGCAGGTGGTTTGAAAAAAGATACCCCTGCGTTGGGATTTTGGAAGGACGAAGGCTGAGGGATGAAGGGTTAAGAGTGAAAGATTTAAACACGAAGGGACACGAATCAGGCGAAGGATTTACCTCAAAAAACGCAAACGACGCAGAAGTGGCTCGCGCAAAGCAGCGGAGACGCCGAGTTTTTACCACGGATGACACGGATTTAACGGATGGGGAGGTGGCATGGGCATCTTGCCCATGGCATTGCCCGGGGGCGAAATGGGCAACCGGACTCTGTCGGCTTTTCCGCACGTTCGTTACCCAATCCGAATTCCATGAATTGGAACCTGACCACGTCGGCGGGTTGACAAGAAGACAAGCTTCCGCTTGTCGGCCAGTCGCATCGCTTGCCAGGTTCCAACCGGAACGGTCAAGGTTCAAATGTAAAGCATGACTCTTTTGATGTTCCTCTACGCGTTGAGAAAGATTTCACTTTCGGTTGCGGCCGTCGGTGAAGAAACTTCCGGCGGCGATAACCAGGAGGCCGGCCATGAGGACACCGCCGCCGACGAGCAATTTAGGCGTTCCGTCGTATTTGTCGGTGGTGATGACCCAGTACATCGCGGCGGCCGTCGCGGCCAGCGCAAGGATGCACAGGATGCGTGAAGGCGTGGTAAACGGACGCGGAGGTGTGGGATTGGCCATGGTCGGGATGCTAGCAAATATTCTCGTGGGTGGGAAGGCTTGGTGTCTGGACGGCCCGTCGGAGGTCAACCGTGAAAATTGATAATCCAGATGGGCGCCTCAATGGGAAACAGCGCTACATCCAGCAAGAAGGCCGGCGGCATCAAAAGATATCCGGCGGGGTGGGTTTCCTGCCATGGGACATCGTAGAATTCAATGGATCGAGGCCCTTGGGGACTTTTCCAGATAAATGTCCGGCCGGGCCCTGCGACGACTTCGACGGCGGGGCCAAACCATTTGGGCAGTATTTTGGGGGCCTGGTTTAGTTTGACACCTTTTTCGGTCAGTTTTGGCACCCACTCGCCGGGTACGCGCTGCTGGCTCACCCGGAATAACAATCCATTCTCTGAAGTCCGTGCGTAAACATCCGGAGCGGGGGCTTCATCACGGAGCCATTGCGTGCTTTGGGAATTTATTTTTTCGGGGTCGGATTGCGTTGCGATTCGTTTCGACAATTCCTCGATATTTACCTGATAGACATGGATGTTCGAGGAATCAGGATTTTGCCAGGCAGAGGTGCTGTCCGCATAGACCACGCCTATTTCGCCATTCGGAGTTTGCCGGACCTGCATCGCCCAAGGGCCAGTAGTATGAACCAGACCATCGACGGCTGCGGTACAGTAACAGCCGCTGAAGGCTGAGGACAATGCCAACAGCAGGATTGGCATTATATGTTGAAAAGTGAGTTTCAAGATGGTTGGAATCTACAATGAAGTTGGAACTTGCAAAGCACATTTGCCAACCAGTGCCGGCTCTCGAATAGAGTCTAGCGCCGATTCGACGGGTGTGGCCTTGTCTCATGAGAATCATGATCAAGCGCCAAGATATCCAAGGTAACGACGCCGACGACGACCGCAGTGGCGACGGCGAGATCCGCAGTTTCCTCTGCTGCACGACCCAATTTGGAAGCAAATGAAACGTGGCTTGGTGGAAAAAGGGTTTGGCTGGGCACCGTAGTGTCCATGGGTCCATCCAACGTGAACCAAGTAAAATGCGCACCAGGCTTTGCCGACTGGGGCGACGCCGTTGCATCGGTAAGCAATTGGATTCCAGGCTGTTGTGCGAATTGGGGAGGAGGTGTGGTGGGAGGATTGTATGAGTCGGGCAGGGCTTGGGCGAGGCCGTAGGGACTCATGGGAGGCTCCGACAGCGGCGGCATCCAGTTGCCGGGCAGTGAGAATGGATCGAGTTCCGCCCAGAATACCTCCTTGCCCTGAGCGTCCTGCGCGTGAGTTCGGTGTACAACAATACTGCCGGAAGTGGCCTGGCCATAACCGGGATTCGCACGGATTTCGCTCAGAGCGGACGACAAGTTGAGTCCAAGGGAGTTTTGGTCCACAAAGAACACCCGTTCGCCCGTTGGATTGGGTCTGGGTTGATCATAGATCAGGGCAAGCTGGCCGGTGGGAGCCTCGCGGACCTCTCGCAGGTTGAGCACGGGGCCAAAATAGGTGGCGTCGGACGAGGTCGAACAACCTCCAGCCAAACACCCGAGCGCCGCAAGAAAAAAGGCATGAAGAACGGGCAAAAAGCGTCGGGAATGCGGCATCATGATTTATCTTATATCATTTTCTGGACCAAAAAATGTACGATTTTTACAAGTGATTGAATACAAAGATGATATAATCGGAGCCATCGCCATTAGGCGTGAATTGACCGGCAGGAAATGGACGGTGTTATGACCATTTTATGACCAAGCGGAAAAATATGCGGCGTTCGGGCCGATCGGGAGGGAAAAGAAGGAGCTCGTTACTGGAGCGAAAATTGGGCAGCGATTTTTTTTAAAAAAGAGCTTGTGGAGTTTGGTTGGAGGTGTATTGTCAGCGGTTTTCCCCCGTTTCAGTTCGGGTTTCCGGGTTCGTAACCGGGGAGGAGAAAATGTTCTTTGGGTGAAAGATTTCCGCGGATGTCGCTTGACAATCGTGTGAACTTTTGGCCTAATGACCCTCTTTCCCTCATAAACAGAGGGGCCGCTGCATGACCTGGCTTAGGCCGGAATTCATGAAAAACAGCGCGAAACAGATGGTGTTCTTTGAAATTTATTTTGTGCGATTGAGCGGATTCTCGTTCAATTGATTTAAAATAGCCCAGTGAACGTGCGATGGCGAAGGGCGCGTTCACTTGTAAAAGTAAACGTGACTAGAACTATCGCAGTGTTCACTAGGTTCTGTTAGTCCTGAATCACCAGATTTAGGACTTTCCGAAGAATGATTTTCGGAGAGTTTGATTCTGGCTCAGAGTGAACGCTGGCGGCGTGGTTAAGACATGCAAGTCGAACGGGACTTGAAGGGTAGCAATACCTGGAGAGTCTAGTGGCGAACGGGTGCGTAACACGTGGGCAACCTTCCCGGAAGTGGGGGACAGCTCGGGGAAACTCGAATTAATACCGCATGTGGTGGCAGGCCGCCTGGCCTGCCTACTAAAACTTGTAACGGTGCTTCCGGAGGGGCTCGCGGCCTATCAGCTTGTTGGCGGGGTAACGGCCCACCAAGGCTAAGACGGGTAGCCGGTCTGAGAGGATGATCGGCCACACTGGAACTGAGACACGGTCCAGACACCTACGGGTGGCAGCAGTTTCGAA
>CAZLPS010000074.1:0-21650 GCA_964561455.1 uncultured Opitutales bacterium | reverse complement strand
ATCTCCTGCGGGAGATGGTCGGGGTCGTAGGCGGTGATGCGGCGCAATTCCCCCAATAATTTCGGGGTGACCAGTTCCGGAGCCGAATGCCTCATCCCATGCACCACCCGGTGACCCACCGCCCGGACGGAGTCAAAATATGGTTGCGCTTCCAACCATTTGAGTAAAAACGCGGTCACCGATTTGCGGTCCGTTGCGCGGACGCGGCACTTGCCGGGCGGATTTCCGGTTGAACCGGTAAACGTCAAATTCGTCCCGTGCAAACCGATGCGGTCAATTTTCCCCTGAAGAATTCGCCGGGGCGGTTCGCCAGGTGCAAAGAGCGCAAACTTGATGCTCGATGAGCCACCATTGATGGTCAGGACCTGGGGAAGGGCGGATTGCATGGTCGAACAGCTTACCGTTGCCACAAGATTCTTGCTTCTTCCAGCGGAATTGCAAGGCCGTCGAAGGAGGGTATCACCCGGGCCGTATAGTCCGTGGGCGGTCGCGCCGCCGACACCGATCCGCAGTAGACGTGGCCACCGGGGGCCGCAGCGACCGGGCCAATGTGCGTCAGCTCCTGCCGCAAGTAGGCGCCACCGTTGAGGCCATCGGCGTAAATCTCCGCGCGGACGGCGGCGGGTTCGAGATCGCCGAGGAAAATCTGCACCTCAAAATAGTGCTGGTCTCCGCGTGACTCCACCTTCACCTCCCCGAAGTGCAGATTACTCCATTGCTGATCCAGTTTTTTTCGCCAATCAACCATCTGCCGGCCGATGGCTCCGCCATTGGCCATGCGCGCATGGTAGGCTGTGGCAGTGGGAAGGTAGTGTTGCTCGGTATAATCGCACACGGCGCGACTGGCGGAGAACCGCGGGGTCAACTGCGCCATGCTTTCCCGCATGCGTTTGACCCACGCCACCGGAATGCCGTGTTCGTCGCGCTGGTAAAACTCGGGCACGACCTCGCGCTCTAGGAGGCTGTAGAGCACGTCGGCTTCCGTGGCATCCCAGGCCGGATCATCGCCATGCTCGTGGCCATCGCCCAACGCCCAGCCCACTTCCGGCGTATAGGCTTCGGCCCACCAGCCGTCCAATTCCGAGAGATTGAGGCCGCCATTGACCAGCACCTTCATGCCACTCGTGCCACAGGCTTCCCAGGGCCGTCGCGGAGTATTCAGCCACACATCCACCCCCTGCACCAAGTGTTCGCCCAAATGCATGTCATAATCGCAGAGGAAGATAACGTGGGGGCGGGCATCGGGCCGTCGGCAAAAATGCGTCCACTCCCGAATCATCGCCTGCCCCGCCTGGTCGGCCGGATGCGCCTTGCCGGCCAGAATGAGTTGCACGGGACGCTGCGGATTGGTCAACAGGCGAATTAATCGCTCCGGGTCATGCAACAACAGATTCGGCCTTTTATAGGTCGCAAAGCGTCGAGCAAAGCCCAGCGTCAAAGTGTTGGGGTTAAAGAGATGTTTTGCCTCGGCCACGGCTTTGGCGGCCACGCCCGATACCGCCAATTGGCGGGACAAGCGCTCGCGCGCATATTCCACCAGCGATTGGCTGGCACTCGTGCGGAATTGCCACAGCCGGTCATCGGAAACGCGGCGAATGTCCTGTTCGAGATCTTTTGCCATGCCCAACCAGCGATCTTTTCCGCAGGCCGATGTCCACAGGTCGTCCGCCGCCGCCGAGTCCCAGCTCGGCATGTGCACTCCGTTGGTGATGTGACTGATGGGAATGCCCTCCTCGGGCCAGCGGGCAAAGAGCGGGGCAAAGAGACGCCGGCTGACTTTCCCGTGCAAGCGACTCACCCCATTCACGGCGCCGCTTCCCCGGATGGCAAGGTAGGCGAGGTTGAAATTTTCCGAAAGGTCATGGGGATTCTGGCGACCCAGGGCCATGAGATCGCAAAAGGACAGGCCAAGTTTATGCTCGGCATATTGGGAAAGGTATTGTTCGATGAGTGCTGGTGCGAACTGGTCGAATCCCGCGACCACGGCCGTGTGGGTGGTAAAGAGGTTGCCGGCGCGAGTGACGGCCAGCGCCACTTCAAAAGACTGCTTGTTTGCTTGCATGAAACTGCGGGCCCGTTCCAAAACTGCCAAGGCCGCGTGCCCTTCATTCAGGTGGCACACGTCGGGTATGAGGTTCAAGGCCTCGAGCAATCGCCAACCACCCAAGCCGAGCACCATTTCCTGCTTGAGGCGCATTTCCGGGCCGCCGCCATAGAGTTCACTGGTAATTCCGCGATGGGCGGGAAAGTTCGCCGAATCATTGCTGTCCAGCAGATAAAGTTTCACCCGGCCCACTTGGACCTCCCAAGCCCGCAGCCAGACGGAGTAGCCGGGCAGGGCAATCTCCAGGCGCAACCATTCGCCGTTCGGCTGGCGCACTGGGGAAATCGGCAACTGTCCGGGGTTGTTATAGGGGTAAAGCGCCTGTTGCGCGCCGTCCTTGTCGAAAACCTGGCGAAAATAACCCTGTTGGTAAAGGAGCCCCACGCCGACCACCGGGACGCCCAAATCGCTGGCGGCCTTGAGTTGATCCCCGGCCACATTGCCGAGTCCTCCGGAGTAGATGGGGAGGGCCTCGCTGAGCATAAACTCCATGCTAAAATAGGCCACGCAGCTCAATGGCGCCTGGGGATGATTTTGCTGAAACCATGCGGGTTTGTTTTCCGTTTCACGTCTTGCCTGTCGCAGGTCATCCATCTTTTTACGAAAGACGGGATCGGACAGCACGCGCCTTAATTCGTCCCGCGAGACGGTTTGCAGCACAATCCAGGGATTTTGCGTCAATTCCCAAAGTTGGGGGTCGAGCCGCCGCCAAATCTGGTCCGTGGCGTGGTTCCACGACCAGCGCAAATCGAGCGCCAATTCCGCGAGGGAATCTACGCCCTCGATATCGGTGGGTAGAAGGTTGTAGTTAAAGGAGCCGCCGGGCGGGGGATTGCTCATGGTGTGCGCTTAAGTTGGGCAACGCTCCTCAAGTTACCTCGATTACCAAAGCCCACGGCGCCTTCCGCCCGGAGTCCAGGGCTGACGGTAGAAGTAAATTGCGACGGTGAAGTATCGTGCATGTTATTAATTGGCGGTGAGGCTGAGAGGGCTTGGCGGATGCGAACTAAACGGGAAGGTCATTAATGGACTCTGATTTAGACCTGGCTGCTCGAATCATCACCGCCCAACGGGATGCAATTAAGTTCCGCCTGCAATTGCGCCTCCGCCTCCAGCCAATCCAGTATATCATGACCCGGCTTTGAACCATGTTGTAAGTATAGGGCATAGGCCCGGGCGGCTATTTCGTCGGTCGCCGGTTTGAAATCAACCCGGTCTTGCCCTAATTTCCCCGCCGATTTACAGCTCGGATACATGTCGCAAGCATAGCCGGGAACGGCCGGATACCGCAATGGGGTGTTGACCCGCCCGCCGCCAATGCAATCGAGCACGCCCAAAGGTGGGAATGCCGGCCAGTCCATCAGCTTAGTTTTACGACCATCTTGCCCGTATTTTTTCCGGAAAAAAGGCCGATGAACGCGCCGACCGCCTGGTCAATTCCGTCCACCACTGTTTCGTGATTCTTGAGTTTGCCCTGGCGAAAATACCGCCCCACTTCTTTTTCAAAGATGGCTTGATGGTCCAGCCAGTCGCGAACGATCATGCCCTTCATCGTTAGTCGCTTCGTGATTACGTTGAACAGATTGGATGGACCGGGCCGCGGCGATTTGTCGTTGTATCCGGAAATTCCTCCGCATGCGATGATCCGGCCATGGATCCGCAGGCTCGTTAGCGCCGCTTCGAGCGCCTCTCCCCCCACGTTGTCGAAATAAACATCTATGCCGTCGGGCGCTTCCACCGCGAGTTGCTCGGCAATGGGCCCGACTTTATAGCTAAAGGCGATATCAAACCCGCATGTTTCCCGCAAAAAGGTGACTTTTTCGTCGGAGCCGACGGACCCAATGACCCGGCACCCGCGTAATTTAGCCAGCTGGCCGGCGACATTCCCCACGGCCCCGGCGGCTCCAGAAATATAAATGACTTCTCCGGCCTTAACCTCGACCAAATTCAACCCGACCCAGGCGGTCATTCCGGTCATGCCCAGAGCGCCCAAATAGACCGAAAGTGGGTTAAACTCGCGGCTTACCCGATGCAAATCCTGCGGCGAAGCCATAAAGTATTCCCGCCAGCCATAGTTCGACGTGACCGCATCGCCAGGTTTGAATTCCGCGCAGCGCGATTCCACGACTTCACCCACCGCGCCACCTTCGAGCGGCTGGCCCACCGCAAACGGTGGCACATAAGATTTGCCCTTATTCATCCGCCCGCGCATGTAGGGGTCTACTGACATGAAAAGATTGCGGACCAGCACCTGCTGGTCGGGCAGAGGCGCCAGCTTGGTGTGCACGAGGCCAAAGTTGGCGGCAGTGGGAATCCCCTTGGGGCGGGAAACGAGTCGAATTTCGCGGCTGGTGATTTTGGGCATGGAGATAATTTATTTTGACCGATTTGGGTGGGCATGGCCAGCTTCGCCATTTAATCCGATTCGCCTGCGGCCGCCCGGGTTTGGTCCCGGCCTGCGTCTTTGACGCCCCGCTCCACGAGCCTTTCCGTGTCGCTGCGACCTTCGTCATCCTCATCGTCGCCGGACGGTACGTGCACTTTGTGCCCGGTCGAGCCCGGTAACGGATCCCAGCGCTCGCGCTCCGCAGCCGGTTCATCGGGCGCTGGATTCAGACCAACATCCGGCTTCGCCACCTTCCGTTTGGCTTGCGCCCAGGCAGCGGCCTCGCCGCCCTTTTTTTCCAGGATGGGTTTTTTCTCCGGTGTCGTTTTGGCCCGGCGGTGCGTCGGACCCAGGTCCGGTGCTGGACCGACGCGTTTTCCGGGCAAAGCTCTTGTTTTCGGTGGATTTGATTTCATGGGAAGGGAGGGTCGGGTCGTTGGGTCGGAGATGCGGATGAACAAGTTACACGATGGGGTGAAAGAAGCTGGCCTGGTCGTCTGCCTCCAGCAGATCAAACACAGTGCTGGTTGCGGGATTTAGCCCAAATTTTTGGCATCGCTCCTGGAAAATTGCGCCGCGCACCGGATCGTTGGCCTTGCTGGCGGCTTCCACTTTGTCCGACCATGTTTTGATCTCGTCCGGAGTTTTCGGGATGCCATGAGTTAGCAGCCAAGTACCGACTTCTTCGTAGTTTTCCGAGTTTTGTACGGTGGCCCGGAATTGATCCGCGGTAATGCCTTTGAAATCAAATAGCACTTTGTCCAGCAAACTGTTGAAATGGTATTCGCCTTGGGAACCCGCGACAGTGGCGCGACATTTGTCCACGGCCCGGAGCGCAATAACGAAACCAGCCAGCCGCTCGCGCGGACTATGCGGGGCGAAGCGGGTAAGGTCCCGGGCAATGATCGTGGTGAACATGTCTTTCTCCGTGGATTCGATTGGCCGGGTGCAGGCAAATAGTTCGCAGGCGGCTTAGTCTTGGTTAGGGAACCCACCACCGGCGACCCGGATGAGATTGCGTTCCTCTTGCAACTGCGCCTCGGCCTTCATCCAGTCCTCGACGTCGTGCCCGTGGTTTGAGCCCCGGTTTGAAAAATTGGCATATGCGTGGCCAGCCACTTCTTTCGGGGCCGGTGTCCCGGCACCTTCTTTGACTATTTGAATGCTAGTCAGTCGGGTGACCTTGGGTGCGCTTGGTTTGGCCTCTGGAACGTTGGTGCACTTCATCCCGAAGCATAGTATGAAGGCTCGTGGTTCGCAATGGGGTGATAACCCGCCAGTGTGGTTCCAGGCGCCTGCCCTTTGACGCAAATGAAGGAGGATGCATTAGGGAAACCCCTTAATGAATGATGGGCCTGCTTCCCAATATGCATCCGGCTGGTTTCGCGGTATATTGGGAGCAAAAGGCATTCTCCAGGGTGGGGAAGCGGCGAGATTCTGGAAACCCTCCCCAGCGGCCTTTTGGGGCTGCCCGCCATTTACCACGATGTCCAAAAGAAATCTTCCCCTGAGCAAAGTCTACGGACTCCTCGAGCCCGGCCCGGTGGTCATGATCACCTCGTTAGGAAGTGGCTGGCCCAACATCATGACGATGTCCTGGCATACGATGATGGATTTTGAACCGCCGCTCGTCGGCTGCGTCATTGGTGAAGGGAGCCTAACCTTTGCCAATGTTCTCAAGACCCGGGAGTGCGTCATCAACATCCCCACCGTGGAATTGGCGAAACCGATGGTCGGATGCGGCAACACTTCTGGCCGCGAGGTGGACAAGTTTAAAAGATTTGGATTAACCCCCGCCGCGGCGGAAATGGTCAAGGCACCGCTGATTGAGGAATGCTACGCAAACTTGGAGTGCCGGCTCGTTAACTCGAAGCTGGCCAAAACTTTCAATTTCCTGATTCTCCAAGTCGTCAAAGCTTGGATAGAGCCCAAGCGCAAGCATCCCCGCACCCTCCACCATCTCGGCTGGGGCCGTTTCATGGTTGCCGGCCAGACCGTCCGGCTTCCCTCCAAAATGAGGTAGGGTTCGGTTATCGTTAGGGATTTTGCTTAGCGAGTCTTAGCGGCGCTCCCAATTTACAGTTTCGCGTTTTCGGGGCAAATTGTTGGTTAGGTGCCAAACCCCGGTCGTCCGCCTTGGTATTGATTCAACCAAAGCAAATTTCCCCCATGACCACGTCCCCGTCACCGGATGTTTATATCCGCACCTTTTCCTCCGTCGGGCTGGCCGATTTGAAAATCGTCGGCGGCAAGAATGCCTCGCTGGGCGAAATGTTTACCCAACTGGCCGCCGCGGGCGTGCGGGTGCCCAATGGATTTGCCATCACCGCCCAGGCCTATTGGGATTTTCTGGACCAGAATCAATTGCGCGAGCCCGTTGGGAAGCTGCTGGTGGGCCTTAATCGCCAAAATTTTTCCAATCTGAAGGAAATCGGCGCCGCCATCCGCGCCCTCCTGCAACGCGCCTCCCTGCCGCCGGCAGTGGTGAAGTCCATCCGCGACGCCTACGCGCAAATGACCGCCAAGGCCGGACAGCCGGTTTGCGTCGCCGTCCGCAGCAGCGCGACGGCCGAAGACCTGCCAACGGCAAGTTTCGCCGGCCAGCATGAATCGTATCTCAACGTGGCAGGCCCGGAAACGCTCCTCGCCAGCGTGGCCAAATGTTTCGTCTCCCTGTTTAACGACCGGGCGATAAAATACCGCGAGGACAATGCTTTTCCGCATTTGTCGGTCGGCCTCTCCGTCGGCGTGCAGGAAATGGTGCGGGCCGACCTCGGCGCCGCGGGCGTCATCTTCACCCTCGAGCCGGAAACCGGATTTACCGATATCGTGCTCATCACCGGTTCGTGGGGTTTGGGTGAGAACATTGTGCAGGGCGCCATCAATCCCGACGAATTTTATGTCTTCAAGCCGACTTTCCGGAAGGGGAAATCCGCCATCGTGCGCCGGCGTCTCGGCAGCAAGGCCAAAACCATGGGTTATGCCCAGGGTATCGCCGGTACCGGTACGGTCAATTGCGACACCCCGCCCGAACGACAGGTGGAATATGTCCTGGCCGACCAGGAAATTCTCCTGCTCACCAAGTGGGCGCTCACCATTGAGGAGCATTACCATCAGCCCATGGACATCGAGTGGGCCAAGGACGGCATCACCGGCCAGTTGTTCATTGTCCAAGCCCGGCCGGAAACGGTGCAGCAGAGCCGCAGCCCCTACGTCAGCAAGGACTTCCGGCTGACGTCCACGGGCAAAGTTCTTGCCGAGGGCAGTGCCATTGGCGGAAGAATTGTCTCCGGCATCGCGCGCATCCTGCACGACGCGTCGCAAAGCGACAAACTGCTGCCGGGCGACGTGCTCGTCACGGAAATCACCAATCCCGATTGGGATGTCATCATGAAGCGCGCGAGCGCGATTGTCACCAACCGCGGCGGGCGCACCAGCCACGCCGCTATTGTCGCGCGGGAGTTGGGGCTGGCCGCAGTCGTGGGCGCCACCGATGCCACGCAGAAAATTCGCGACGGCCAGGTGGTCACCATTTGCTGTTCGCAGGGCGAAAAAGGCGTGATTTACGACGGCAAACTCACTTGGGAGGAAAAGGCTTATGATTATCGCAACATCCCGCAGCCGCATACCCACCCGATGCTCATTACCGCAGACCCGGATCAAGCCTTCCGCCTCTCTTTTCTGCCGTCGGCCGGCGTGGGCTTGATGCGGTTGGAGTTCGCCATTTCCGACGCCATCCGCATCCACCCAATGGCGTTGGTGAAATTCAAAACCATGAAGGACGCCGTAGCCAAGGCGGAAATTGCCGCATTGACGCGGCAGTTTCCCGACAAGGAAAGGTTTTTTGTCGAAAAGCTCGCCGAAGCCGTGGCCACCACCGCCTGCGCCTTTTATCCGCGCCCCGTCATTGTGCGCATGAGTGATTTCAAAACCAACGAATACGCCAACCTCATCGGTGGCCGGGAATTCGAGCCACTGGAGGAAAACCCGATGATCGGCTTTCGCGGTGCCTCCCGCTATTACGATGACCGCTACCGCGAGGGTTTCCGCCTGGAGTGCGAAGCCATTCGCTTTGTGCGCAATGAAATGGGCCTGTCGAATGTAAAACTCATGATTCCCTTTTGCCGCACCGTCGTCGAAGGGAAGAAAGTCGTCGCCACCATGGCTGATTATGGTTTGCGCCAAGGCGAGAACGGACTGGAGATTTACGTGATGGCCGAAATTCCCTCGAACATCATTCTCGCGGAGCAGTTCGCCGCCGTCTTCAACGGTTTTTCCATCGGCTCCAACGATCTCACCCAGCTCACCCTCGGCATTGACCGCGACAACGCCACCATCAGCCACCTCTTCAATGAGAAGGATGAAGCCGCCAAGACCCTGATTGCGCAGTTGATCACCAAGGCAAAGCGAGCTGGCGTCCCTGTCGGCTTGTGCGGCCAGGCCCCCAGCGATTTCCCCGATTACGCGAAATTTCTCGTCGGTTGCGGCATCGATAGCATCTCCTTCAATTCCGACGCCCTCATTAAAGGCATCCAGAACATGCTTCTGGCCGAAGCGGAACTGCGCAAGGCGCCTCCTGTCCCGGTCCTTGTCGTATGAAAACCCTGGTTTACAGCATTCACGAATTCGAAAAACCGTTTCTGGTCGCAGCCGCGGCGGGTCGGCACCCGTTGAAGTTGCTCGACGCGGCCCTTTCGGCCCAAAACGCCGCCGCCGCCACCGGCTTCGAGGCCGTGGCGATTTTCACCGCGGATGATGCCTCGGCCCCGGTGCTCGATTTGCTCCATGGCGCCGGCGTGAAATTTCTCGCCATCCGCGCCGCCGGCCATGACAACGTGGACCTCCCGCACGCTGCCAGGCTTGGCCTCAAAATCGCCAACGTGCCGGCCTACTCGCCGAATTCCGTGGCGGAGCACGCCGTGGCCCTCATCCTTGCGCTGAACCGGAAACTCATCACCGCGGACCGCCAGGTGCACGCGTGGAATTTTTGCCTCGATAATCTGGTTGGGTTCGATCTGAGCGGCAAAACGGTCGGCCTCATTGGCACGGGCAAAATTGGCGGCACCACCGCACGCATCCTGCACGGCTTCGGCTGCCGCCTCCTCGGCTATGATGCCGTGCACGACTCCCAATTGGAAAAGAATTTCGACCTGGAATACGTGGACCTGCCGGAGCTTTGCCGGCAATCCGACATCATTTCACTGCATACGTCCCTCAATCCCGGCACCAGGCATCTCATCAACGAAGCTCTGATCGCCCGGATGAAACAAGGGGTCATGCTCATCAACACCAGCCGCGGACCGGTGGTCAATACCGACGCCGTCCTCGCGGGCCTCGAATCCGGCCGCATCGGTGCGCTGGGCCTCGATGTTTACGAATTCGAGAAAGGCCTCTTTTTCGCGGACCAATCCGCCCGCTCCGTGCGCGATGCACGTCTCGCCCGCCTGCTGGCGATGCCCAACGTGCTCATCACCGGCCATCAGGCGTTTCTGACCCGCGAAGCCCTGCGGAACATCGCCGCCAGCACCGCCCAGAACCTCGATTGCTGGCAAAAGGGCGTGGCGTCGCCCAATGAATTGATTCCCGCCCACGGCGGGTGACTCCTTACTCTAAGAAAAAAATGGAGGTGGCGGGAGTTGAACCCGCGTCCCCTGGGCTTTCAAAAATGGCGTCTACAGGCTTAGCGGGTGATTTGATTTAAAGTCTCGGCCGCCCCACGCAGGCTGCTTTGACTCGAGCTGACAGTAAGTTACGGTTGCGCTGCTGCTGGCACCGGCGCAACTATGCCTGCTGTGGCAAGCCGTCCCTTAGCAGGTTTCCAGGCGGCTTGTCGCTGCAAATTAAGCAGCGAGGGCGTATTCGTTGTTGGCAACTAATACATTGGTGGAGTTTTGACAGAGCCAACCACCATCTCTGGCCTGCAGCCAAGTCCGTCGTCCCAAGGTCGAATCCGGAACACCCCCGAAAGTCGAATTAAGAATTAGGAATTAAGAAGGAAATCCAAGCTGGCAGGAAAGCGGAAAATGCGCGGGCGCAGGCGTTTGGGCCTGGGCGGGCGTCTTATTCCAGCTTCCAGCTTCCAACTTCTTCCATGGCTACTATCTCAAAGAACGGGGACTGGTGGTCCCGAACAAGATAATATAGACAAATTCGTTCTACCAAGCAAGGCTTACCTCATGCCTTTGACCGTCGCCCAAATCGCTGCCGCGCTGCCACGCACGGCCCTCACGCGCATTGACGGCCTGCCCTGGCCTAAGATCGGCTCGGGCAAGGTTCGTGAATTGTTCGATGCCGGGGATGCCCTGCTCATTGTGGCCTCCGACCGCCTCTCCGCCTTTGACGTGATTCTGCCCGACGGCATCCCGGGCAAGGGAATCTTGCTGACGCAATTGAGCCTGAGTTGGTTTGCCAAAACCGCCGCACTTACGCCCAACCATCTTCTCCCCAACCACGACGCCGAGGTTGCCAGGCGGCTCAAGGATTTCCCGCACCTGCAGCATCGCAGCATGTTGGTGCGCAAATTGCGCCCGCTGCCGATCGAGGCGGTGGTGCGCGGCTATCTTGCCGGCAGTGGCTGGAAGATTTACAAGGAGACAGGCCGCCTGTTCGACCATGTCATTCCCGGCGGCCTGCGCGAAAGCGAAAAGCTCCCGCAGCCGATTTTCACGCCGACCAGCAAAGCCAATGCCGGCCATGACGAGCCGCTCACCGCCACCCAATGCGCCGGCCTGCTTGGCGCCCAGCGCTATGTTGAAGTCCGCGACCTCAGCGTAAAAATCTTCGAATTGGGCACGCGGGAAGCGGCCCGCGCCGGCATTATTTTGGCAGACACCAAGTTCGAATTCGGCACTGACCCGGGCGGCAAAATGTTTCTGATCGACGAGGTGCTCACCCCCGATTCCTCCCGTTACTGGCCGGCGGCCGAATACCAGCCTGGCCGCCCGCAGCATGCCTATGACAAGCAATTCGTGCGCGACCACCTCGAAACGCTGAAGTGGAACAAAACCCCGCCCGGCCCGCACCTCCCGGCGGCCATCATCGAGCAAACACAGCAGCGCTACCTTGAAGCCGTTGAACGGTTGCTTGGAACCTAATTCCTCCCATGAAAGAAATCTTTACCAGCATCGACGTTTCACGGGTCGGCCTCTACAAGTCCATGCTCGACGAGGCTGGCATTGCCTGTTTCGTCCGCAATGAGGCCATGGGCACCATTGGGGGGCTGATTATTCCAGCATTATACCCGGTGTTATGTGTTGCGAATGACATCGATTTCGACCGGGCCAAGGCGGTGCTGGATTCATTTCGCGAACCGGTTTTGACCGCAGGCGCCGAATGGGTCTGCCCGAAATGCGGCGCGAAAGTTCCGGCGGGTTTCGACACCTGCTGGAATTGTGAACGTGAACGGGCCGCGCCAACGGCGTGAGTTTCCGGGGCCGCTATTGCCAGCGCGGAATTTGCGGCAGGTGGTCGAAATGCGCATCACGGCTGCAAAGGGTCCAGCCATGTTGCATCACGAGGGCGGCGATCCAGAGGTCATTGGCGGGAATACGCCGTCCATGCTTCTGTAATTGAGCAAAGAGTCGGCCATAAACAAAAGTCGTCTGTTCGTCGGGTCCGACAATCCGCACCCGGCGTTCACGCAGAAAAGTTTCCAGGCGGCGTTCATTTTTTTCCGTTTGATTTCCGTCCAAAAAACCGGCGCGCAATTCGCCCAGGGTGATAAGCGGCAGAATTACTTCCGCCGCCACTTGAATGGCGCGAAGGACATCAGGGTCGCCCCGCTGAAGGTTGGAATAGGCCTCGGTATCGAGCGCCAGAATCATTTCCACATCTCCTCATCAATTTTCCGAAATTCCTTTATCGCCTCGTCAAATGCCGGGTCCTCAACCCAAGTTCCAGCGTATTTATCCAAGTCGTGATTCAACACGACACCGCCTTCGAAGTCGAGGCCTTTGGCCAGTGCTTCCAAGGCGGCTTGGTTCAGGCTCTTTTTCGACTCTTTGGCTTTGGCTCGCAGAACCTGGTCCAGCCTTGGCGAAACCCCGCGAATCGTATATTGATGCGTCTTCATGCCTGCACTGTAGGCACTTCGTGCCTGCACCGCAAGAAAAAGTTAAAAGATTGAGCGGCGGGGCGGTGGATTCTGGGTTTGCCGCTGGCGGGAAGTTCCGATTTGCTGGGGCTGAATGAAGATAGTCCATGTCGCCAGTGAATTCGCCCCCTGGGTGCGGGTAGGCCATCTCGCCGATGTCGTGGGTGGGGTGTGCGCGGAGCTAGCCCGGTTGGGGCACGAGGTTTCCGTATTTGTGCCGGGCTACCGCCAGTTGCTGGCCGATCCACGCACGGTCCATGCCGAATTATTCTCGGAACATGTGCTGGAACTCGGCGACACCCGGGTCAGCGCCCACACCATGCGTTTGCCGGTCGCGCCGAACCTCACCCTGTATTTTGTCCGCCGGGACGAATCGTTTGACCGCACTTTTCCCTACGGCCCGCCCGGCGGCGAATATGAAGACAGCGACACCCGTTTTTTAATTTTCTGCAAAGCCGTAGCGGACGCGCTGTGCCGGTCGGAAACCCCGGTGGATGTGGTCCATTGCCATGACTGGCCCACGGCATTGCTGCCGTTGTTTTTGCGGGTCGAAGAGCGCAAGCGCGGCATTAGTGCCGCCGGCCGGACTGTTTTTTCCATCCATCATCCGGCCTTTCAGGGCGTTTATCCGCGCCATACCTTTTCGCTGACAAATTTGCCGGAGGAATTGTTTACTCCCGATGCGCTGGAGTTTTTTGGTCAGATCAATTTTCTCAAAGGCGGCCTGGTTTTTGCCGATGCCCTGCTGGCGTCCAGCGCGGCATCGGCGCGTGAAATACCCGGCCCGGCCTATGCTTTTGGCCTGGAGGGGGTGCTCGCGCGGCGCAGTGGCGACCTGCGCGGTTTGCTCACGGGCCTGAACTACGATGAATGGAATCCGGCCACAGACCAGTTATTGCCCGCTAATTTTCATGGCGAGGCCATGGCGGGAAAAGCGCATTGCCGTGAATCGCTCCGAAAGGGACTCAACCTCTACACCTCGACCCTGCATGGCGCCCTGATTGCGGCGGAATTGCCGATCATGCCCACGCTCGGATTGGGCGACCCGCGCGAATTACTGCGGGAGTTTCGCGAGGACACCGTGCTCGTGCTGTTGGGCCGATCGGCATCCGCGCCCATGGAACCGTGGCGGGCTCTGGCGGGCGCGCGCCCCGGCCGGGTGGTGTTGTTGGAGAATTTTGAACCGGGCGTGTTGCACCGAGTATTGGGCGGGGCGGACCTTTACCTCGGCACCACCCGTATTGAGCCCAGCCCCCATCGGGCCCAGCGCGCGCTGTGTTATGGCGCGGTGCCGGTGATGCCGCGCACCGGCGGGCCGACGGACGTTATCCTTGATGCTGACGCGCACCCCGAAACGGGTAATGGCCTTCTGTTTGACGTATCGGTCGAGGGCTGGCGCGACGGGCTGCGCCGGGCGCAGGA
The DNA here is from genome assembly GCA_964561455.1 of uncultured Opitutales bacterium. GTDB lineage: Bacteria > Verrucomicrobiota > Verrucomicrobiia > Opitutales > JABDGR01 > JABDGR01. The sequence continues at coordinate 7,646 of CAZLPS010000074.1, read as the reverse complement.
TTTGCATCACCAGCCGGAGCGCTGTGGGGCGATTCGCTCGCGCGCCTTGTCCGTAGACTCGAGTTGGAAGAGATTTGCGCCGGCTTACGCGCAACTGTATAAAGATTTGGCCTGACGGGCTCGGCCCCCCTAGTGCCCCATGGCATTCAGGACAACCGGTACAATTCCGGCATGATCGTTGGAGGGCGGGGAGAAGCTAAAGCCTTGGGCGTTGGCAGGAAGTTGCTCCAGCCATTCGACGTGGCCATCGAGATAAGCGACATGACCTCCCTTTCCCTGCCAGGGGGAATCGGCAACCCAACGGCCGACTTTGGTGTCCAAGCCATAGGTCCAGAACAGCGGGGTCATGTTCCCGGCCATGGTCGCGGGCAAACCTGCCACCATGGCCCATGCCTTGGGAGAGGTCTTCAGGAAATCCGGGGAGCAAGCTTGGGCCGTCCGGGTGTCGCCTGCCACAACTTGGCGGGGAATAGTCTGGCGCGCCAATCGCGAGTCGGTTGCGATGAACCATACAGAGGCATCGTTGAGGTCCGAGCGTTTGGCCAACGCCAGGGCGGAGTCTTCGATGGTGGTTGCGATTTCGGCCAAGCCTTTGTCTTTTGGCGAAGCACCCGTGAGTACCTGGGAAGGGGTGAGGAGGGTACGACGCCCGTCGCCGCTCATAGCAAAGAGCAAATACGCAGCATCAATTTGCCTGGCGTTATTGGCCGCCGCGGAGCGCCGGCTCTCTTCCGGAAGCGCGCCGAGCTCGCTTGCAGTGATGGCCGCAAGGATGAAGACGATGGTCAGCGCCACCATCAGTTCCACAAGGGTCAGCCCCTTGCGCCACGCCGGATAAAAAGCGGCCTTCATGGGAATACCGCCGGGGTACATTAATCCGTTATCACTTCAGGAATTCATTGCATCTTTAAAATGGAACTTAATTGCCCCGCCCATCGGCGTTGACGACTTGGCAGGGATTTTCCGCGTGCGAATTAATCGCTTGGCGGTAATCCACCGTTGGTTTGCCCTGGTCGCCGCCCGAATAGACGGCGAAACTCACGCCGCCATTTTCCAGTGAAATCCGTTCCGCCCATTCGACATGGCCATCCAAATAAGCAATATGGCCGCCAGTCCCATCCCAAGGCGAATTCCTCAGCCAGGTGCCGTCAGATTTCAAACCGTAAGTCCAAAGCAACGGCATCATGCTGGCTTGGGGAGGGCTGGTGGTCAGGCCGACGACGAAGGCCCACGCCTTCGGCGAGGTTTTTTGAAAATCGACGGTGACGGATTTGGCTTGGGTGATATCGCCGGCGAATACGGCCCGGGGAATATAAGCGTCAGCCAAATTTTTATCCGTCCGGATAAACCAGGCGGCGCCGTCGTTGAGTTTGGCATATTTGGCGAGGATAAGTGCGACGTCTTCGATATTGGAGGCGGTGCCAGTCAAAGCGGTTCCGCCGGGCGAACTGGCGGTGGTGGAGATATTTCTGGGGTGGGGCTGGTCAAGGGAATAAGTTTGATAAGCTTGGGCGATTTGGCGCGCGTGACTGGCATGACTGAAATTACCCTTCTGGTTTACAACCCCCGAGATCGTGGGGATTAAAATTGCGATTAAAACAGCCAAGACTACGATGACGGCCAGCAATTCGACGAGGGTAATGCCCGAAGGCAGCTTGCGGGGAAATGGAACATTCATGTTGGCACGAGGGTGACGCTCCCGTTGAACTATCACCTCACCCGCCCCCTGCATCCACAAAAAAACCCGGCGGTGTGAATCGCCGGGTTTTTTGAATAATCCGTGTGGGGATTAATCGTTCTTGCCGTCTTTGTTGACGACTTTGCAGGGATTGGCTCCCTGGGAGTTGATTGCGTCAATGTAGCTAATCGTCGGCTTGCCTTGGTCGGAGCCCGAGTACTTGGCGAAGCTCACACCGCCGTTATCGAGCGAAATCTTCTCCGCCCATTCGACGTGGCCGTCCAAGTAGGCAACGTGGCCGCCGGAGCCATCCCACGGGGATTCTTTGGCCCACATGCCATTTTCGCCGAGCCCATACGTCCACAACAGCGGCATCATGCTGGCTTGCGGCGGGCTCGTGGAAATACCGACAACAAACGCCCAAGACTTGGGGCGCGTGGCGACAAAGGCGTTGTCCGGCGCAGTCGCGATGGACGGGTCACCGGTGATGATGGAGCGGGGAACCGAAATGCCGCCCAGCGCCTTGTCCGTCTTGATGAACCACAAGCTCGCATCATTGAGATTGTTGGACTTGGCCAGAATAAAGGCCACGTCATCAATGTTGGTGGCGACACCATTGGCGGCGGTACCGCTGCCGTGCGCCATGCCGGGCGTTTGGATGGTGCGGGGATTGCTGCCGCCGGTGGAGTAACTTTGGTAAGTTTGGGCGATCGAGCGCGCATTGGCTTGCGCGGCGGATTTTCTGGCCACGGTGATAACACCGCTAATGGTCGGGATCAAGATCGCCGCCAGAATGCCGATGATCGTGATCACCGTCAGGAGTTCAATGAGGGTAAAGCCCTTGCGGGTCGTGAGTTTGCGGATGGTCATGGGGAAAGAAGTTTGCGTCGGGGTGACTGGGTTGGGGGTCTTCCACCCGGAATGGGCGGATGCATGGTTAACTTTAGCCTATACCTTAAAATTTTGAAATGAAAGCGAATTTTTGAGATTGGGCAAAAATTCTTTTTATAACCGGACGACAATCGGCCCGGCATCCGCGCCGGCTCGGCGGAGGCGGGTGCAAGCGGGCGGCGACCTCGCTGGTGCAACGTTAGTAGGGCAGGGGAAACCTTCCGCACAATTCGAGCGCCACGGCCTTGGCGCGGGCGATGCGGGCGGGGTCCGTCGGTCCGTTCAAGACCACGTCAATCGCCTCGGCAATTTGCACCATTTCCCCCTCGCGCATGCCGCGGCTGGTCACCGCCGGGCTGCCGAGCCGCAGGCCGCTGGCTTGGAAGGGACTGCGCGTCTCGCCGGGAATGGTGTTTTTGTTGGTCGTGATGTTCGCCTCGTCCAACGCCTGCTGGGCTTGCTTGCCCGTCAAGTCGGGGTGACTCTGGCGGAGGTCAATCAGAAGCAGATGGTTGTCCGTGCCGCCGGACAATATCTTGTACCCGCGTTTAATGAAAGTGTCTGCCATGACGGCGGCATTGCGCTTCACCTGGATGGTGTAATCCTTGAATTCCGGTTTGGCGGCCTCGCGAAAGCAGACGGCCTTGGCTGCGATAATATGCATCAAGGGCCCGCCCTGGCCGCCGGGGAATACCGCCGAATCAATTTTTTTGGCAAACGGCTCTTTGCACAAAATCAGGCCGCCGCGCGGGCCGCGCAAGGTCTTGTGCGTCGTGGTGGTGACAAAGTCCGCATGCGGAAACGGGTTCGGGTGTTCGCCGGTGGCGACGAGCCCGGCAATATGCGCAATGTCCGCCAGCATCAATGCGCCGACGCTCTTCGCGATTTCACCCATCTTGGCAAAATCAATAGTCCGGGGATAAGCGGACGCCCCGACCGTGATCATTTTGGGGCGAACGAGCTCCGCCTGGCGCGCGAGGTCGTCGTAGTCAATGCGCCCGGTTTGCGGCGACACGCCGTAGTGGGCAATTTTATAAAGCTTGCCGGAAAAATTGGCGGCGTTGCCGTGAGTCAGGTGGCCACCGTCGCTCAAATTCATCGTGAGCAACTGGTCACCCGGTTCGAGCACGGAGGTGTAAACGGCAAAATTCGCCTGGCTGCCGGAGTGGGGCTGCACATTGGCATGGTCGGCGCCGAAGAGGGCCTTGGCGCGGTCAATGGCCAATTGCTCGATGATGTCCACATATTGGCAACCACCGTACCAGCGCTTGCCCGGATAGCCCTCGGCGTACTTGTTGGTCAGCACGCTGCCCGCGGCCTCGAGCACCGCCGGGAGGGTGAAATTCTCCGAGGCAATCAGCTCAAGGTGCGTCTGCTGGCGGGCTTTTTCCTGCTCAATCGCGGAGTAGATTTCCGGGTCGAGCTCGGCCAGCGATTCGGCGGGAAGGATGGACGGGGCGGTAATCATGTAAATACAGAGTGTTTTAGTGCTTAGTGTTCTGGTGCTTAGTTCAAGAGACAAAAACGAGGGGAGGCAACCTAGAATTGTACATCCACGATTCGGCTTGGTTGGCGCGGGCGGGGTTGTTTCCTGCGGGCGATGGGGCCCTGGCGGCGCTGGCCGGCGCCACAGGTCGGCGTCGGCATTACCATCAAGCATTCAAAGCTAAACGAAGAAGACCAAGGCCTAAGACACTTCCTCCTTTGCAATCTTTTCGACCCGCCGCAGGTGCCGGCCGCCTTCGAAGTCCGTTTTCAGAAAAATCATGGTCATTTTCTGCGCCATGTAGGGGGTGATGTATTTCTGGCCGAAGCAAATGATGTTGGCGTCATTGTGCCGGCGGCAAAACTCGGCGGCGTCTTCGTTGCCGCAAAGAGCTGCGCGCACTTTGGAGATTTTATTTGCGGCGATGCTGATGCCAATTCCCGTGCTGCAGACCAGCACCCCGCGCTCGGCCGTGCCGTCCGCGACGTCCGTGCCGACGGCCACCCCGAAATCGGGATAATCCACGGAGTCATGCCCATGGGTGCCGCGGTCAATAATTTCATAACCCGCCGCGAGCAACGCTCGTGCGATGCAGTCCTTCAAGTCCACGCCCGCATGGTCGGCTCCCAGGGAGATTTTCATGAGCTGGATTTCAGCGCAAAGACCTCAGGAACGCAAAGATTTTTTGTCACGGAGGTCACGGAGGACCGGGAGCTCACGGAGGCCATCGCCAATCCGAGTCATCCGTGGTTGAGGTTTATTTATATTCCTTGCGCAAAAACTGCAGAATTCCCGGAATCGCCTCAACCATCGAATCGCGGCAGGCTTCGTATTCCGGGCGGTCCAAGCCATAAGGATCAGGAATCTCCTTGTCCACGCCGTCGGGCATGAATTCGCGCATCAAGTAGATATGCGGAGTGGTGGGATTGAAGCCGGCGCCAATCAATTGCCGGTGGGTCTCCGTCATGCAAAAAATGGCGAATGACTGGTCAATCAAGTCCTGGGTCAGCCGCTGGCTCACATGGTCGCGCAAATCAATGCCCACGGCTTCCAACACCCGAACCGAGTTCAGCGAGGGCGCATCGCCGCCGTAGGCCGAGATTCCGGCGGAGGCCGTGACAAGCGACCGGAGCGGCTCCGGTTCCGCGCCGAGCGCATGGGCCAGCAAATGCTGGGCCATGGGACTCCGGCACACGTTTGCCGTGCAAACAAAGGTGATGACATTTCGGGCGGGCATTCCAAAAGTGGGGCGCGCCGATGGTGACACGCCGCCAAGCGTTTAATCTCAAAATAAAACGGCGCTGTTCGCGAGCCTAAATTGGTCGCAGGGGTAATTTGCCGGAGTCCCCGGGGCGTTTTTGTGGAGTTGCCAATTTCGGACAGTTTTGGCAAAAGTGGTGGGTGAAAACCACCCCCTCGATATTTTGCCTGATGCGGCTGCTTGGTCTCGTCGGCGTCTTGTGTGTCGCCAACGTGGGCGCGCGGGCAGCCGCCACTCCGATCGGGGGGCCCTCCCTCGTGGCGCCGCTGCCCAGCGCCGAGGAATTGGCCAATGCCAATTCGGCCGTGATCCCGGTGCCAAGCATCCGGCCGGATATGCACAGCGCGTTCGTGGAGCAGGCGAAGAAGGGTAACATAGACATACTCTTCCTGGGCGACTCAATCACGGATTGGTGGCGATCGAACGGGGCGGAGGTGTTTGCCAAATACTATGGCAACTTGAAGGTGGCCAACTTCGGCATCGCCGCGGAAAAGACCCAGCATGTCCTCTGGCGCTTGCAAAACGGCGAAGGCACCGGCTTTCAGCCCAAGCTGGTGATGCTCATGATCGGCACCAACAACACCGGCAGCAACCGGGACGACCAGATTGCGGACGGGGTGGGGGCGATTGTGGGCGAATTGCGCAAGGATTTTCCCGCCGCCAAGATTCTGTTGCTGGGCATTTTTCCCAAAGGGGGTCCCGCCGACCCGGTGCGCGCGCGCCTCGGGAACATCAACCGCAGCCTGGCGAAGCTGGAAGATCGCGTCCACGTGTTTTATCTCGATATCGGCGCGAAGTTTCTCGACGACCAGGGCGCTTTTTTGCCGGACGCGTTCAAGCCGGATCTGTTGCACCCTGACGTGAAGGGCTACGAAATTTGGGCGGAAGCGGTCAAGGAGCCACTGGCTAATTTGTTGAAGGGCACCCCGGGCGCGACGCTCACGGCGGCAGCAAACACGACCACGGCGACCGCCACCGCCGCACCGGCCACCAAGCCGAACACGGCCATCCTCCCCGTCCCACAACGCGCGGAAGACAAATTACCTCCCAACGCCATCAATGGCTTCAATACGCGGCATCAGACTTATGTGGCGCGGGCCAAACAGGGCAATATTGATGTCCTCTTTCTCGGCGATTCCATCACGCAGGGCTGGCCAGGGCCGGGCAAAGCCGTGTGGGCCCAGTATTATGGCGCGATGAAGGCGGAGCAATTTGGCATTGGCTACGACCGCACCCAGCATGTCCTGTGGCGGCTGCAAAACGGCGAAGGCGAGGGCTTTTCCCCCAAAGTGGTCGAGTTGCTCATTGGTACCAACAACCTCGGCCCGAACACACCGGCGGAAACTGCCGCAGGCATCACTGCGGTGGTCACCGAATTGCGCCAGCGTTTTCCCAACGCCAAGATTCTGCTCCTCGGGATTTTCCCGCGCGGCAATCCCGGCGAGACGGCCTGGAAGCAGGTGATCGAAGTGAATCAAGTCATCGCCAAACTCGACGACCAAAAACACGTCTTCTATCTCGATATCGGACCCAAGTTCCTCGCGGCGGACGGCTCGATCGCCCCGGGCATGATGGGCGACCAGGCCAAGCTCCATCCCTCCGCGCAAGGTTATGGCGTTTGGGCGGAGGCGACCAAGGAGTTGCTGGGTAAATTGCTGGGAGATGGTGCCCCGACTTCAGCGGCGAAGTAGATTTTAGCCGGCCAAGCGGGCGTAGCAAGACTGCGCCCCAACGGCGTCGTGTTTTCAGGCGTAGGGGCGCAGACTTGCTGCGCCCGCCTCCGAATCTACAGTCCTTAGCGCGAATGCGTCTGCCGAAAGGGAAAACACTCAGGGCGCCACCGCCGCCTTTGCTTGGGCGGTACTTCCTGTCGGGCTGGCCTTCGGCTTCGTGAGTTCCTCGTTGACCTTAAGGGGTTCGCCTTTGACCAGCGTGGACAGCCATTCCGCCGAGCGCGTCTTATACGGCTGCTGGCTGCCATTGGTTTCCTGGTGGCCGGAATTAATCATGGGCACCGCCTCCACCGGGCCCTTCATCTGGTTCATCGCCGTCCAGACTCCCGTCGGCGGGCTGGTTTCGTCAAAGAAGCCCATGGCGACGAGAGCAGGAACTTTGATTTTATCGGCGAAATTCACGGGGTCAAAGTAGCGGCCGGTTTCCAGGATTTTGTCATCTTTCTTGGCCGTGGCGTCGCGCGCCCAATCGGGAAAGCCCGCGGCCCGCCCCTGTTTGGGCCCTGTGACATCGCAGCTCGAGGGCACCATGACGATCATCTCCGTCACCTTGGGATAAATTCCGGCCATGACGATGGATTGCTGCCCGCCCATGCT
>CAZLPS010000073.1:0-21739 GCA_964561455.1 uncultured Opitutales bacterium | reverse complement strand
GGCTTTGACGAGCCACCACTTCTGCGCGAAGCCAACCGAGTAATGCATCGGCGGCACCACGCGGCATTCCCGCGGTCGGAATGCTCACGCGAATCTCACCCTTTCCTGCAACGACTGAAACCATCGTCCCGTTTTGCCGGGCGACCGATCAAAATGCAAGCCCGGCTTCAACGGTGGAACCCCCGCCCCCGCCCCAACCGCGCAATGCCAGCGGCAGGACTTCTTAATTCCTAATTCTTAATTCGTAATTCCATACCCCCCCTCACCCCCGCCCCAGCCGCATCAATACCCGGGAAGCACGTGTCAGTTCCCGGTCATGGGCCTCAGAGCGAGGATCATAGGTGCGCAAAAGGTTCCAATACGCGGTCGAATGATTCATTTCCGTCAAATGCGCGAGTTCGTGCAACACGACATAGTCATGCAAATTCATCGGCAGCAGCACCAACCGCCAGTTGAGCGAAACCGTGCCGCTGGCCGAACACGAGCCCCACCGCGTCCCCTGATCCCGCACACTCACCCGCCGCACGCGCAGCCGGTGGACTTGCGCGAGTTCGTGGACGCGGGGCGGCAATATCTCTCCAGCAAATCCGCGCAACAGCTGATGAAGGACGCCTTCCCCACCCTCGCCCGCCGGGTACCGGAACTCCACCGCGCCGTCCTTTGCGGAATGCACGAAAAAGGGCCGTGCCGCGGTGAAATTCAACGTCACCGCAAATTCGCCACCCAAGCCGCTGAGCCGGGGGATTCTCGTGAGATGCGCGGCCAGCGTCACCGGCGGAGGGGTCTTCTGCAGTTGTTTTTGGAGCCAGTCCCCTTGGCGCCGCGCAAAATCGAGCGCGTCACGCAAACTGGCGCGCGGCGGAACTTGCAATACGGCCTGGTTTTGTGCACCCAAACTCAGGCGAATGCGCCGCACCCGCCCCGAACGCCGGATTTCACAGGGAACCAGCAGAGGGCCGCCGGCGGTTTCGACGGCAACCATCTCGAATGAGCCCCGGTCAGACGGCGCGGACATGGCTCTTGTTCTCCACCTCGTCCGTGACGGCCTGGGTATGACGGCGGAGGGCGGACTCGGGGTCGATGCCGGCCTCGCGGCAAGCAGCCGCGAGGGCAAAAAGTTTTTGGCCCGCCGTCTTTTCATCGAGGCCTTTGGCGAGTGCGGCGATTTCGTCGCCATCCACCACCCCCTCCACCGGCAGGTGCTTTTTGACGATTTGCTTGTAGACCTCACGGGCATAGAGCAAGGCGGACAGCTTCGGCGGGAGGCGCTTGAACAGCCCCGCTTCGGCGGGCCCGTTCTTCTTTTCCGCCGCCTTGATCGCGTCCCACTGCTTTAACACCGCCTCGGTGGTCGGGAGATTCATGGTGCCGAACACGTGCGGGTGGCGCCGAACCAGCTTGTCGTTAATCTCCCGCGCGACGTCCTCGAAATTGAAATGTCCGGCTTCCGCGGCCATCTGCGCATGCATGACGACGTGGAGCAACAAATCGCCCAGCTCCTCGCGCATGTGGGGAAAATCGCTGCGGTCAATTGCGTCGAGTAATTCTGCCACTTCTTCGACCAAGCAGTCACAAATGCTCTGGTGGGTCTGCTCGATATCCCACGGGCAGCCCCCCGGCCCGCGCAGCCGGGCCATGGTTCCCTTCAAGTCGTCAATCGCGCTCATATTTGGGTCAGACGTGTTATAGGGATGTTCTACCACGGATTCCACGGATGGCACGGATAAAATTCTGTCCAATTCCGTTAATTCTGTTTAAAAAACCTGCTTCATGGACAAACTTGCGGAGATCATGGCGCACAAGCGCCGCGAAATCGAGCCGCGCCTGCGCCCCGTGCGCGAGCGCGAGTTGGCGCGGTTTGCCGAGGCCAAGCCGCCGGGCCCGGGTTTTGCCCAGGCACTGGATCAGCCGGGCCGCCTCGGCGTCATCGCGGAAATCAAGCGCCGCTCCCCTTCCGCCGGCGCCATCAAGGAGTTGGCCGACGCCGTCGAACAGGCCCGCATCTACACCAACGCCGGGGCCGACTGCATTTCCGTGCTCACCGATGAGAAATATTTCGGTGGTACCCTGCGCGACCTGTGGGAGGTCGTGGAGTTTGAAGTAACCTCTGGCCGCCACGTGCCCTGCCTGCGGAAAGACTTCATGCTGCACCCCGTGCAAATCATCGAAGCCGCCGAAGCCGGTGCCCGTGCCATCCTCCTCATCGTCCGCGCGCTGGACGACGACACGCTCAAGCAACTCCACGAGTCCGCCCAAATCGCCGGCCTCGACGCCTTGTTTGAAATCCACGAAGAGCGCGAACTCGACCGCGCCCTCAACCAGGGCGCCAAACTCATCGGCGTCAACAACCGCGACCTCACCACCGTCCAGTTCCAAACGAACCTCGCGATTTCCGAAAAACTTCTCCCGCTCATCCCGCAAAGCGCCCTCGCCATCAGCGAAAGCGGCATCCACACCCCCGCCGACGCCGCCCGCGTCCGCGCCGCCGGCGCCCGCGCCCTCCTCGTCGGCGAAGCCCTCATGAAGGCCGAAGACCCGGAAAAACTGCTGCAAGAATTACGGGAAGCCTGAGGGATTTATGATTTAAGATTTATGAATTATGAAGGAACTTGCCAAGGCGCCGACTTGAAATTCACGAAATTGCCGGGATTACCAGACTTCCTCAATCATAAATCTTAATTCATAAATCGCCCGCCAAAACTCAGCCGTCAAATCGAACCGCAGGCAATTTGAACTCCGCACTCCACACTTCCGATGCCCTGGCGACTTGATATGGGTCGCCTGACTTCTTAAATCTTAATTCATAATTCATAATTCCGCCCCATGCCCCTCGCCCCCTCCCAAACCCGCGCCCTCCCATGAAAGTCCGGGATATTTTGAAATTGCTTCACCACGAAGGCTGGACTATCGTCCGCACCAAGGGAAGCCACCGGCAATTGCGGCACCCGCAAAAGCCGGGTTTGGTGACGGTTTCGGGCCATCCTAGTTTGGATATTCCGATTGGCACTTTGAAAAGCATCCATAAACAAGCCGGGTGGACGCCATGAAATATACTTTTGTCATCGAAAAAGGCCCGCGATCCTACGGGGCCTATGTGCCCGATCTGCCCGGGTGTGTTGCCGTTGCCCGCACCCGTCCGGCCGTCGTTCGTTTGATCAAGGATGCCATCGTTTTTCACCTGGAGGGCCTGCGTCTGGAAGGTCGCCCTATTCCCGTTCCCGTCAGCGAGGCCGGTTGCGTCGAGGTCTCCGCTTGATTCCCGTTATTGCCTCAATGTTTAACGGAGTGATTCCCGTGCCCTCACGGCGGACGCCCGCACCATCCGCTGTCGAAACCCTGACGAAGGCCGAAGACCCCGAAAAACTGTTGCAGGAATTGCGGGAAGCCTGAGGCACAATTAAAAAGTAAAAATTAAGAATTAAAAAACCAACCGCGAAATGCCAGTCGCCAGCCTTCTTAAATCTTAATTCTTACTTCTTAATTCGTAATTCGCCCCATGCCCCTCACCCCCTCCCAAACCCGCGCCCTCCTCCTGCAACTGGGCGTTGTGCCGCGCAAAAACCTCGGGCAGAATTTCCTCACCGACGGCAATCTCGTCCGCAAATCCCTGGAACTCGCGGCCCTCGTCCCCACCGACGTTGTGGTGGAAATTGGCCCCGGCCTTGGCACTCTGTCCGAAGCCATCCTCGCCGCCGGCGCCGAACTGTTTGCCGTCGAGGTTGACCGCCAGCTCGACCGCAATCTGCGCGAATCCCTGCTGCCCAAATTCCCCGAAAAATTCCATCTCCTCGAAGGCGATGCCGTCGCCCACCCCCGCGCCGGCCTGCCGGACGACCATCCCGCCCTGCGGCATGGCACTTATAAAGTCATCGCCAACCTTCCGTACGCCATCAGCACGCCGTGGCTGGACGCGTTGTTGGCCGGCCCGCTGCCGGAACAAATGGTGCTGATGCTCCAGCGCGAAGCCGCCGCCCGCTTCACCGCCGCGCCGGGCACGGCCGAACGCGGCGCGATTTCCATTTTCACCGAGGCCGCCTTCACCCCCGCCGGCAGCCACCCCGTCTCGCGCACTTGTTTTTCCCCAGAACCCAAAGTGGATTCGACTCTCCTCCGCCTCCACCGCCGCCCCGACGCCCGCGCCTTCCACCCCTTCACCAAAAAACTGATCCGCGAATTCTTCACCCACCGCCGCAAACAAATCGGCGCCCTGATTCGCCTCGTTGATGGGAATTCCAAACTCCCCGCTCCCCGCTCCTTGCTCCCCGCTCTAACCGCCTGGCTCAACCACCTCCGCGCCCTCAGCTTCGACCATCGCGCCCGACCCGAAGACCTGCCCCTGGCGGCGTGGCTCGAATTGGATAATGCACTTGGGCCGAACTCAGGAACGGAATAATTATTATTTTCCCTGCAAAATCTTGTCGTATTCCCGGTGCGGCCCAATCCAGAACCAGTAATACCATTCGCCCGAATATTTTAGTCTATAATCGCCAAAAGAGTTTGCAGTTTTGTCGGGGAAGCCTCGCGTGGCGAGGCGGTGATAATAACGGTGGGCTTACGGACACTTTTTGCCATTTTCGGTTAGTGATTCCACGCCAATGGGTTATAAAACGGACACAGTTGAATTGAATAAAAATCGATGCTTTCACGTCAAGACAATGGTAACGACTGTAGATCACCCCTTGAGTCCAAAACCGACCCCAGCCTCCCGAACATAACGCTGAATTTCCTCTAACACCAATTGTAGGAACGGGGTGGGCTTGCCTCGACACATGACCACAACCTCATAGGGAGCAAATCCCTCCAATGGAAGTACCCTCACCTTCGGATGCGTCACAAGCTCCGGCAAATGGACGTTAACCCCGATGCCATACCCGTTGGCAACATACCATGTGATGAGCTCCAGCGATCCCGCTTCAATGGTTGGCAGCCAATCCGTCTTGTGCCGCTTCAGCCCAGTTTGAAACAGCTGGCTGAGGACTTCTGTGGCTGGCAGGCTGATCAACGGCTCTTCTATTCGATCCTGCCTCCATAGCTCCACGGCGGACTTGATTTTGGATTTTTTATGAACCAAGAGTACCAGGGGCAGTTGCAATAAATGCACCAGATGCAGGCGAGAGCCCGGCCGGCTTTCCAATGCCGTCACCGCCAGATCAATTTGCCCTTCTTGCAACCAGGATTCCATTTGCGCCTGCAATCCAGAACGCAAGCCCAGCCGGAGTTGCGGATGGCGCTGTCGCAAACTTCGCAACACTTGCGGCAGATGGTTGCGCAGCACCATTTCCGAAGCGCCAATGCGCAGTTGCGGCGCTTTTTGCTGCCGCAGCTGCGTTGTCATCACATCGAGATTATCAAAAAACGGACGGACAAAGGCAAAAAGCTCCTTGCCCTCGCCAGTAAGTCGAAACGGACGGCGGTCAAACAGCTTGACCCCGAGCCCTTGCTCCAAAAGCAGAATCTGGCTGCTAACGGCAGGCTGTTGAATTCCGTAGGGCATGTGCCGCACCGCCGGGCTGATGCCGCCATGACGCGCCACGTAGTAAAAAAGCTCCAAGTGGTGGATGTTCATACAGCCCGGCCAGCGTAACAAACCAGCCTCCGCCAGAACAAGCCTGTTCGCGCACCGATGGAGCCTCCATTGGCGCAGTCAATGACCTTCATCAAAATTATCAATTAACCCCTTTGCGCCTAAATGAAGTATGCTTGGGTCACGTTGCCGGGGGCCGTAGTCAAAATCTCCCGCCTTCCATGAGAGCGAAACCCAAAATCAAAAACCCACCATGAAAATCCGCACACTTTTGCCCCTAATTCTCGTTGCCACTGTTGCCGGCGGCATGGGTTGGTGGATGCTTCAGTCTCAGGCTCCTGCACCCGCGATGGCGGTGTCCACACGCAAGGCAGAGTTGCCGAATCCAGCCGCTGCCAAACCCGTTGAGGCCAAACCTGCCGAAGGGCCTAAGGCCGCCACCAGCACCTCAAAATCAGACCCGCAGACGGAATTGGGCACCGCCCTTGACGATATTGTCGGCCTGCTCCAAGCGGGCAACATCTCGGCGGTGGTCGGGAAGTACACCCCGCCGGAAGAGTTGGCGAAGATGCCGCAGAATAAAAAAACGGCATTAGAGAATACCACGCACCTATTGGCAAGGAGCGGCTCCACTCGACTGGCCGACTTGGGGCCAATCCAAGTCGAAACCTTGCTCAAGAACCTGGTCGCCAGCCATGCCCTGACCACGGAAGAGGCCCAAACCATGGTTCAGGCCATAAATATCATTCAAGGGATGGTCATGGAGTATCGACCACTGAAAGACCAGCAACCCGCAATGAACGCAACCGGCGATGAAGCCACGTTCAAAGTGATACTTCCCATCGCAATGACCAATCCGGCCCTCGGCGATATTCAGCCCCGGGACGTGATTTTTGTCAAAATTGACGGCAAGTGGTATCTGAAAAGTCGCATCTAATCCTCTATGAAATTTCCGGACACAGCCAGGCGAAGGAACGCCGTTACGGCATCGTTGGCGGCGGGGGTGCTGCTCATTTGCGCCTTCGGCATCGCCGAAAGCTGGCAAATCTCCTGTTTGCTTTTTTTCTACTGCGGCGTCCTTGGATTATTTCCATTCAGTGGCAATACCCTGGATCCAGCGCGGGCGAAGCTATGCCGGATGCTCGGGCCGCCCCTTTTTGGTTTATTGATGCTGGTGCTGGGCCTGCTATTCTTGAAACACTTTACCGGAAGCGACACCGACAGTGAACTTGGTTCACCGTCCTGGCTTCTTTCCTATGAGATACTGGCCGGCTTCATGTTGTGGATCGGCTTCATTCTGATCACCAGCGGAATCATTAATGTACTGTGCTCACATCCAGCTTGGGTAAAATCTGCCAATGAACTTGCCACGATCGCTGTGTGGACGGTGGCCGGACACATTTTCATCTCCGACTTTGCCCTCCACAATGCTGATCGGGTCGTTTTGATTTTCGGCGGATTTATCCTTGCGATGTTGCTGAATCACAACCAAACGATTGCCTTCATCGCCTTTTGTCTGTTGCTGGCTGCGGGTTCGGTTTATATCTTCCCTCAACTCCGCAGTATGACGGAAGTGAGACTTGAGGGACACATTGTATTTGTCTGGCTCATGATTATGTCGTCTGCCGGCAAAGCCACTGAAGTGATTTGGGCTGGCGCGAAAACCGGTCAGACCATCGACCGATCCGCGACTATTTAGCTGATTAACCTGCTGAAACCCAAATACCTCCATGAATCCGAAAAGTCAGTTCATGCAAATGTCATTAATTGCGAGGTGGCTATCAATCGCCGAATTTGGGCTTATCCTCGCGGCTTGCGTGCCGCTTGCGGCAGTGGATATTTACTTGGTTGCATGGCAACCTAAGGAAAACCCACAGCCGCTCTTGGGGGATCTCTTCCTTTGGTGGTTTGTTACCTTTAGCCCGGGCCTGGTCTTGATGATGGGCGGGGCCATCTCGCAGCGCTTGCAGGAGTCTGCTTGGCCGAAGCGGGCAAATGCGATTTCCACTCTTGCGTTGTGGCTGGCGGTGGGGTGGCTTCTATGGGCATTAATTGTTGTCTTAAAGGACGCCCGCACAGGTGGACCAATCATTTTCGCCAGCTTGATAATTGCCTTTTTAGTCACTTGCAAAATAACCCACCTGATGTGGAAACCTCCTGCTGAAAAATGAGACTCTATCTTCTAATTCCTTTGCTTGGAGGCTTCGCCATTTCAGCGTTTGTGCTCTTTATTGTGCTCGCATTGAGTTCCGGATATGGATTGAGGGATCCCCTGGTCATGCCGGGAATCATCGCGGGCGGCCAGTTAGTTAGCTTTTCGGCGTGGGCCGTAATTCGGTGGTGCTCTGTGCGGCCCAACGGTTCCGCGCTCGCGACCCCGAAGCCCGGTGCCACGCCGCCTTCGACGAACGCTTCCGCCCTCCGGAATTTGTTCCTGCTTCTTTGCGGGTTGCCAGGTTCGATTGTCGTTTCCCTGATCGTATCAGTTGCCGTCGTTCCGTTTCGGGGCGCTGGACATGGCACCGAGCTTGGGACAACAAGGTATGACAACGCCTATATTTTCCAGCCGGTAGGTGGACTGGCGATGGCATTGATTGGGTGGTCCATTGCTATCGTGGCGATCCGCACCCGCCGCGCCCGTTATCCGGCGATTGGCACTGCGATTGGTTGTACTGCTATCGGCGTACTCTATTGGTTGACTATATAATGCGATCAAAATTTCGCTTTCCTTCCCGCATCACCCCGCCATGCAAACTACCCCGCGTCGCTTTTTCATTCTAATTTATCTGGCTTGTCTAAGCTTTGCGCTGTCATTCGCCGCGTGCACGACTGCGCCCGCCCCCGTTCCCACCCACACCGTGGGGGACATCCTCACAACCTTAACCCCGCTCGCCTCGACTCTCGCCGCGCTACCGCTTGCTACCCAAGCCGCGGCAGATCAAGGCATTTTGGCGGTGAAACAGCAGGATTACCTGCTAGCCATCCAGAATTTTCAGGATGCGCGCAAAACCGCGCCCGATGCGCCGGAATTGTTTTTCAATTTGGGCCTCGCCGAAGCCAACATACCGGGACGGGAACTCCGGGCCATCGCCTGGTTTGGCGCCTATCTGGCCGCAAACCCTAATAGTCTGAACGCCACCACCGTGGAGGACTTGATTGCTGCACTCAAGCGCAACGTCCGGAGCAACCTTTCGCCGTGGATTGAGTCGCAGCAGGATTATGCCAGTAATCTACCAAGCGCCGACGGCGACAGATATTCGTTCGGCGTCAGAGACTCGTTTTTGAGTGATGTTACAATTACCTGGGCGGCGGCAGGTGATTTTGCCGCCGCCCTCAAAACCGCCAACCTGATCCAGAACCCAATCACGAAAAGCAAAGCCCAGAGCGCCATCGCAGCCGCGGAAGCACGGGAGGGGGACGAAGCGGAGGCGCAAAGAACTTGGGGGTTGGCGGTCAACTCTGTGGGAAATTATGCCAGCTGGCTCTACTATTATTATCCGGACAGCCCCGCCCCGGCTGAAGAAGCTTTTGCCCTTAGACGCATCGCGGACGATCGAGCCCAGGCGGGTGACATTACGGGAGCCCTCAAAATGGCCGGGCAGATGGACGAGGGCATGAAAAGCGCAGTCCAGAGCGACACCGCAGCCTATCAAGCCCAGGCGGGAGATATTGCCGGGGCCCAAAGAACTGCCGCTCTGATTTCCGACACGCTCTCGAAAAATAAGGCCCAGGTCGCCATCGTGGAAGCTCAAGCCGCCATGGTGGTAGCTCGAGCCAAGGCCGATGATATTGCGGCTGCCCTCAAAACCGCTGAGCTGATTCCGGACGTGAACATAAAAATCAATTCGGAGTCGCGCATCGTGGAAATTCAAGCACAGGCGGGTGATGTTGCGGGCGCGCTCAATACCGCCGAGCTGTTTCAGGATGCTTATTTCAAAAGTAGTGCCCAGAGCGTGATCGCGGCAGCTCAAGCATCCGCGGGTGATGTCGCGGGGGCGCAAAGAACTTGGGCGTCGGCGCTCAACACTACCGAGCTGATTCAGGAAGTAGGCGCGAAAAGCCATGCTCAAGGCGTGATCGCGACAGCTCAAGCACGGGCGGGTGACGTTGCGTCTGCGCTCAAAACTGTCGAGTTGATTCAAGACGGAAGTTACAAAAGCATGGCCCTGGTCGAAATCGCGGCCGCCAAGGCGAAACTTGGAAATTTTCCGGCATCCACGCCCAGTTCAACCACCACAATCCCGGTTCCGGTACAGGCGGGAGTTCCAGCATTTGCTGTTTCCGTCTGGCTGGCTAAACTTGAAGACACTAACCCCAAGGACGATTGCCCCCTGAGCACCGCTCCCTTTCTGGACTTGGCCGACTACCTAATAAAGCGGCCAGCGTTGAACAGCGCGGAAACGGTTACGGCGGCGCAGTATGCCACGGCCACAAAAATCCTCAAAGCGAAAACGATTCTCGACCAGATGCTGACACAGCAGAGCAAAAAATGAAGATGGCTTTTGTTGTCCGTTTTGCAATCTCGCGAATCGACCATTATATCGTAATTTATCGAATCTATAAGTATGGCCCGGAATACGTACGTAAAATATATTACGACCAATGGTTAACCAGTTTTAATGTTAACCAGTTTTAATTTTGCATTCTATCAGCATTTATCGAAGTTATTGCACCCCAAATACTTAATAAATTATGGCATGTACCTAGCCGTGGCCTTCAGTCCACGGAAGCAAGGGCCAGCCACCGTCCGCGGCGCGTAGCGACGCTTGAATGTTCTTGGCACTCAAGCATAAGCTAAAAGTTAAGTCCCGCCCTGCGGAATTCAGTTCCCCGCCTGTCTCCTGTCTCCTGAATTCCACCTCCTGCCTTCTACTTTCCAGCTTCTTCCGCAATGGCCGCCTGATTCATCCCTCATCCTTCATCCTTCATCCTTCCCCTTCCCCTTCCCCCTTCACTCTTCCCGCCCCCGCCCCCAAAAATCTATTTGCCATCAACCCCGCGCGCGCCAAGATTTACCATCCCTCTGTGTGCTTACTCCCCCCTTGTTGCCGTTGAGCCCGACCCCCAGAAATTCCCCAATGCCCCCTCGCCTCCCGTCGTTCGTTGTTGGCAGTCTCGCCGCCATCGCGGTCGCTGGTCTGGCCGTCGCCGGCGCGCTGCCCAACCCGCCTGCTCCCATTTCGGCGTCGCCCTCCGCCCGCGCCGCGGCGGACTTTCATCAGAACATCGAGCCCCTCCTTAAACAGTATTGCTACGAGTGTCACGGCGACGGCGAGAGCAAGGGCAAGGTCGCCTTTGACCACTTGGGTTCCGACGACGAAATGCTCGCCAATTCCCAACTCTGGGTCGCCGTCCTCAAAAACGTCCGCTCCGGCCTGATGCCTGCCTCCGGCCCAAAGCTGCCCGCCGCCATCACCGCCCGCCTGGCCGATTGGATAGAAACCGGCGCCCTCGGCCTCGACCCCGCCAACCCCGACCCCGGCCGCGTCACCGTGCGCCGCCTCAATCGCGTCGAGTATCGCAACACCATCCGCGACCTCATCGGCGTGGATTTCGACACCTCCAAGGAATTTCCCACCGATGACTCGGGCTTCGGTTTCGACAACATCGCCGATGCCCTCACCCTCTCGCCCATGCTCCTCGAAAAGTATGTGGACGCCGCCCGGACCATCGTCGGCCAGACCGTGCCCAGCGTGCCGCGCGTCCCCGTCGAGCAGGTGTTGGATTCCCACACCCTCTCCGGCAGCGCCACCGGCCCCATCAACCTTTCCTATTACGAGGATTCCGCCGCCTCCCACCCCCTCGAACTCGCCCGGGACGGTCATTATCATTTTGTCTTGGACCTCACCGGCGCGGAAAAATTTGTCAGCGACATCTTTGACTATAACCACTGCCGATTCACCGTGAAAATTGACGGCGAGGAAGTCTTCGGCCGAAATTTCAACCGCGAGAACAATCTCGATTTCCAATTCGAGTTTGACCACGACCTGAAAGCCGGCACCCACGACCTCACCTTTGCCACCTCCCCCATCGAGCCCGCCGCCGATCAAGTGCGCTCGCTTTCCATCAAGATCAACGATCTCAAAGTCCGCGGCCCGATGGACCCCAAATTTTGGGTCGCCCCGAAAAACTACGACCGCTTCTTCCCGCACCCCGCGCCGGATGATGCCCCCGGCCGCCGCGCCTACGCCCGCGAGTTGCTCGCCAATTTCGCCTCCAAGGCCTACCGCCGACCGGTGGATGAAAATACCATCGCCCGCCTCGTCGCGCTGGCCGAGGGAGTATACTCGCAGCCCGGTCAGGCCTTCGAAGCCGGTATTGCTCACGCGATGGTCGCCATCCTCGCCTCCCCCCGTTTTCTGTTCCGCGACGAGGGCGTCGAGCCCCTCGCCAAGGGCGATACCGCCCCGCTCGTGGATGAATTCGCCCTCGCTTCCCGCCTTTCTTATTTCCTCTGGTCCTCCATGCCGGACGACGAATTGCTGAAGCTCGCCGCCGGCGGCCAACTGCGCGCCAACCTCACCGCCCAAATCAAACGCATGCTGGCCGATTCAAAATCCTCCGGCCTCGTTTCCAATTTTGCCGGGCAATGGCTCCAGGCCCGCGACATGGACACCGTGCCGATTGACGCCCGCGCCGTCCTCGCGCGCGAAGCGGCGCCGCCCGCTCCCGGCGCGGCCAACGCCAATGGCCGTGGCGGCCCGGGTGCCGGCGCCGGAGCAAGGCGCGGCGGCCGCGGCGGCGCCCCGCAGATTGACCTCACCCCAACCCTGCGCACCGCCATGCGCAAAGAAACGGAAATGTATTTCGACCACATCCTGCGCGCCGACCGCCCCATCGCGGAATTCCTCGAAAGCGACTATGCCTTTTTGAACCAACCCCTCGCCCAATTCTACGGCATCCCCGATGTCACCGGCGACGATTTCCGCCAGGTAAAACTCCCGGCCGACAGCCCGCGTGGCGGCATCCTCACCGAAGGCACCGTCCTCGTGGTCACTTCCAATCCCACGCGCACGTCGCCGGTAAAGCGCGGGCTCTTCATTCTCGACAACATCCTCGGCCTCCCCGTCCCCCCGCCGCCGCCCAATGTCCCCGCGCTGGATGTCGCCGCGAATTCCGTGACCGACCACGTGCCCCTCCTCCGCGAATCCCTGGCCGTCCACCGCACCGACCCCCTCTGCTCCTCCTGCCATAGCCGCATGGACCCGATTGGCCTGGCCTTCGAGAATTTCAACGCCCTCGGCCTTTATCGCACCACCGAGCGCAGCCAATCCATTGACCCCTCCGGAGAGTTGGTTACTGGCGAACATTTCAGCGGCGTCAGTGAGTTGAAACACGTCCTCGCCACCGACCATCTCGAGGACTTCTACCGCTGCCTCACCGAGAAACTGCTCACTTACGCCCTCGGCCGCGGCCTCGACTACCACGACCTTGTCACCGTGGACAACATCGTCGCCCGCATCGAACGCGACAATGGCCGCTTTTCCGCCCTCTTGCAGGGCGTCATCGAGTCCGCCCCCTTCCAGAAACGCCGCAACGAAACGGTTGATTCAACGGTTAAACCTGCTAAAGTGGCGTCGGATGCGCTGACCCACGTCCCTTCCCCATGAACCTGAAACACCCCTCCTCCCCCTTTCAGCGCCGCGCGGATTTCACCCGCCGCAATTTCCTTCGCGGCCTGGGTGCGTGCATCGCGTTGCCCGCCTTCGAGTCGTTTGTCCCCTGCCGCTCGCTCGCTGCCGAGGTCGCCAAACGGTCCGTCACCGCCGCGCCCGTTCGTTCGGCTTTTCTTTATTTTCCCAATGGCGCCATCCCCGCCTCTTGGTGGCCCGCCGCCGAAGGCGCCGATTTCGCCCTCAGCCCCACCCTCGAGCCCCTCGGTGACGCCAAGAAACACGTGCAAGTCCTCGGCGGTTTGGATGACAAACCGGCCGATGCCGGCGGTGACGGCGGTGGCGACCATGCCCGCGCCAATGGCACTTTCCTCACCGGCACCCGCCTCAAGAAAAGCGATTCCGACCTCCACAACGGCATTTCGATTGACCAGCTCATGGCCCAGCAAGTCGGCCACCTCACCCGCTTTCCGTCACTCGAAATCGCCTCCGACCCCATCAAGAAATCCGGCAATTGCGATTCCAACTACGCCTGCGCCTACCAGTTCAATATCTCCTGGAGTTCGCCCACCACCCCGGTTGCGCCCGAGGGCAATCCCCGGCAATTGTTCGAGCGTCTTTTCGGCAGTGGCTCCCAGGGCAGTCGCACCGCTGATTTGCTCCGCCGCCAGCACGAGCAAAGCTCCATTTTGGATTTCATCCGCGAAGACGCCTCCTCCATGCAAAGCCGTCTCAGCGCCAGCGACCAGGCCAAGCTCGACCAATACCTGACCGGCGTGCGCGAACTCGAAGTCCGCATCCAAAACGCCGAACGCTTTGGCACGCCCCAAGACCCCGCCGTCGAAACACCCGCCGGCATCCCCGTCTCCTACGAGGAATACGTCCAAATCATGTTCGACATGTTGGTCCTCGCCTTCCAAACCGACTCCACCCGCATTGTCAGCTTCATGCTCGCCCACGACGGCAGCAATCGCTCCTTCGGCGACATCGGCATCCCCGAGGGCCACCACGACATTTCCCACCACAATAACAAGGAAGACCTGGTGGCGAAAGTCGCGACCATTGACCGCTGGTACATTACCCAGCTCACCAAGTTCTTGAATAAAATGGAGGCCACCAAGGACAGCGACGGCCAGTCCCTCCTCCACAACTCCATGATCGTTTACGGCAGCGGCTGCGCCGACGGCAACCGTCACACGCATTCCAACCTGCCCATCCTCCTCGCGGGCGGCGGTGGTGGCACGCTCACCCCGGGCCGGTATGTCAAACTCGGCAATAAACCCACGACCAATCTCTACCTCAGCATGGCCGACCGCATGGGCATGACGAATCTCGAACGCTTCGGCGACTCCACCGGCCGCCTCGATACGATCTAAAATTCGCCGCGTCGGCGGGGTGGTTGGCCCCCCTCCGGCTTTCATGCTCTTTGTGGATAACCTTTATGTTTCCGCTTTTTGCCCCATGAAAACTTTCCACCGGCCTCTGGTGGTTTTGCTCTTTTTCGCCGCGGCTTTCACGGCCATCCGCGCCGCGGTCAACTCTCCGCCCGCGCCTGCTGCCATCGGCCTGTTTGATAACCACGGCGACATCGGCATTACCCCCGCACCGGGCAACGCCGTGTTCGACGCCAATCAACAGGCCTACGTCATCACCGGCGGAGGCAACAACCTCTGGGCCAAGGTGGATGCCGGCCATTTTGCGTGGAAAAAAATGTCCGGCAATTTCACGTTATCGGCGGACATCGTCTTTCAAGACAATCCCACTGCCACACCCGATGTGCACCGCAAGGCCTGCCTCATGATCCGCCAAAGCCTCGACGCTGATTCCGCATATGTGGACGCCGCGCTGCACGGCAATGGTCTCGCCGCGCTCCAGTTCCGCAACGCCAAAGGCGAAGCCACGCGCGAAGTCCAAAGCAACATCATCGGCCCGGTTAGAATGCGGCTGGAAAAACACGGCGACCAACTCACGCTCTACGTGGGTAAAGCGGGCGAAGACCTCAAGTTTACCGGCGCGGCCTACAGCTTGAAGTTTTCGGAGCCGTTCTACGTTGGCTTTGCGGTCGGCGCGCACAACCAGAATGACACCTCGACCAATCTCGAGACCGCCGTGTTTTCCCATGTCGAACTGAAAACCAATCTGCCTGCTTCAACTCCCAAACTTTACTACGCCATTGAGACGCAGGCCGCCAATCCCGTGAACGCCACGCAATCGCAAAACACGGACCGCACCATCCTCTACTTAAGCCCCAACCGCCTCGAAGGCCCCCTTTGGCTGCGCGATTACAGCGGCGTCCTCTTCAGCAGCGGCGGCCATCTGCTGCGGTTGCCGGTGAAGCTTCCTCCCAGCGCGGCGGGCCGCCGCGGTGTGCCCGCCCCCGCTGGCCCCCCCGGCCCCATCCTCGGCATCGCGCCCGTCGCTACCGGCGAACCGGTGGTGATTAACACCGGCAACCTCTCCCACATCAGCCGGGTTCACGGTCTTTCCACCGATGGCGCGCAAATTATCTTTGTCGATCATCCGCCGGGCCAGCCTGCCAATACTTACCTCGTCCCGCTCGCCGGCGGGTCGCCCCAACTCCTGACTCCCAACACCGGCGCCGGCTCCAGCCTTTCGCCTGATGGCAAAACCCTCGTCTATGACACTGACACCGGCGCGGATATTTATTCCATCCCGGTGGATGGCAGCGCCCCCGCCACGCGCCTGACCGCCAACCTCGGCAAAAATTATGGCCCGCAGTTTTTCCACCATGGCGGATTTATCCTCTTTTGCTCTGACCGCTCCGGCTCGATGCAGATTTGGCGCATGGCGCCCGATGGCTCCGATCCCGTGCAACTTACCACGGACGATCATAACAATTGGTTTCCGCACCTGTCGTTCAGCGATGCCTATGCGATGTTCGTCACCTATCCCCCCAGTGTCACGGGTGACCAACCCGACCAGGCGGTTGAAATCCGGCGCCTGAATCTGGCCAGTCAAGCCGTGGATCTGATGGCCCCCATCCTTGGCGGCCCCGCCTCCGCGCCCTCCTGGTCCTACAATAACTTGCAATTGATTTTTGTGAGCGAGCAATGGGTCTATTGAGCGCCTCGCCCGGACTTTTTCGGTTGCCAGCGGTCATGCTCCCTCAATGCTGGCTATCCCCGCCCACATTTGAACCTGCCCTTATTGCCCCATGAAAACCTCCCTGCGTCTGAATGGTAAAAGTCGGATCCGGCCGGCCCTCGCGCCGCTGCTGTTCGCTGTACTGTTATTGGCCCCTGCCCGCGCGCAAGAGGCCGCGCCAGCCGCCGCCGCCGCTCCGGCCCTTGCGCCGCTGCCCGCGCCGATGAACGTTCCCAAGGCGGGCCCCGATACGGGCGCCCCCTATGCGCCGCAACCACTTCTGCCCGGTGGTGTGGTGGTCACCCTGTTTCCACCCGATTCGCACTATTTGAATGCCCAACGCCTGCATGAGCCCGAGCAATACAGCATGGATCGCGATGCCCCGGGGCGCGTCAGCAGTATCGTCAACATTCACAATCCCTCCATTGAAGTTCACACCGTGGACTCTAGTCACAGCACCGGTGCGGCCGTCATCCTCGCCGCCGGCGGCGGGCACAATACGTTGAATGTCGGCAGTGAGAGTTCTGACTTCGTCCCGTTCTTTTTCAACTACGGCGTCACCACCATCATCCTCCGCAACCGCCTCCGCACGAGTGGTTACGACCCCAAAACGGACGAAGTTTACGATGCCCTGCAGGCCATCAAGCTCGTCCGCGCCCACGCCAAAGAATGGCGCATAGACCCAAATAAAATCGGCATCATGGGCTTTTCCGCCGGCGCCGAACTGGCCACCGCCGCCGCCGTCGAATTCGCCGACTTCGACCAAAAAAATGACACCCCGGACAATCCCCTGGCCAAAATTTCCTCCCGCCCCGATTTTATCGGTGACATTTACCCCGGCCCCTCGCCGTATAGCCAAGCCAACCCGCCGCCGATTCCCCGCAACGCGCCGCCGTCCTTCATCGCCTGCGCCGGCTCCGGGGACGAGCAACACGCCATGTGGGCCGCCGACTATTTCGTCGCCATGCTTGCGGCCCGTGTGCCCAACGTCGAAATTCATATCTACGCCCAGGGCCATCATCCGGGTGACCGGGTGGGCCCCGATGAACCGCCCTCGACCGGTGGCCTCACCGACCGCGGCTTCATCCCTTACGGCACCTGGCAGAACCGCTTCATTGATTGGTTTCAGAACCTCGGCTTCCTCGGCAAACCCGGCGTCGAAACCAAAGCCGCCAAAGATATTGCCATTTATTTGGCCCAGCCCGCGCCACGCGGTGGTGGCGCTCGTGGCTCAGGCGCGCGCGGAACCGGCGGCAGAGGCACCGGCGGCAGAGGCACCGGCGGGCGGGGCACTGGCGGCGGACGACGCGGTGGTGGTTCAGGTGCGGCCTCGGGAACTGCGGCGGCCGCACCAGCGGCGGGCAGTACTTCGGTCGCCCAATAATTCGCGTCAGCTCATTTTCCAGCACGGCGCAGCGCAAGCCCTCGCCCTGCGAGTTGCCGCCAGATTTGTAGGGCTCGCGCTCGCGCGATGCCTTTCTTCATGGGGGCCATGGAAATCGGCCATGTTCTAAACGGGAACACGTCTACTCCACCACCGGCATCAATTCCGCTTGAGCGTAGAGGAAATCCTTGTTCTCGTCCGTCAACGGCACTTCGAAAAATGGGAAGGCGAGCAGCTTCTCCAATGCGGGCCGCATTTGGACCGCGGTCACTGGCGCATAATGATGCTCGCTCCATTTGCCCTTGGTCAGGCACAAATTCAAAAATGTCCGGCCATCCGGGAGTTTGCGCGCGTCATTTTCCTCGGGGCGCAGCACGAGGAACGGGATGTTGTCGAGCACCACCCGCAGGATCTGGCCGGCAAATGGGCTGCCGGCGTTGGGGACGTCCTGCAAATCGAAAAGCAGCAGACACAGGTACTTTGTTTTCGTGCTGTCCTTGGTCACGGCAAAATTCTTAAGGAGCGAGGTGGCTTCCCCGCGTGGCAGCGCCTGCAAATCTACCGCCGCCTGGACGTACGCCCCAATCTTGTAATCCAAGGGAAGCGCCTGCAAATCCGACCGCGCCTGGCTGATCAACCGGGCGAGCGCCGGGTTGACCGGCGGCGGCGCCTTGACGGGCGGCGGCACGGCCGCCTGGCTGTAATCACGCGTCAGGTGCAGGAATAACAACATGCCGACCACCAGCACGAGCGCTGCCCCGATCGCGATATAATAGTCAATTTTTCTCATAACTGGCTGCTCCGGCCATCTTCCCTGCTGGTGGGTCCGCCGGCAAGCCTGCACCTCTTACAACCAGCGGCAGGTGGCTTGGTTGCACTGCCGGAGGGCACGCCCTGGCGGTTTACCTCCCCCCGCCCCGGGGAATCGCTCCGGGGCGCTCGGAATTGTTTTGGGTGGCGGGGGTTTTTCTGTCTATTATCCGCCCAATGGGCAGTTGGCTTTTATTGATTCTCGTGGCCGTTATCGCAGCTTATTGCGGTTTGGCGGTCATGACATGGCTGGTGGCGGACCTCATGATCTTCCCCGTACCCCCGGCGAGCTATACTGACGCCCCGGGACAGCCCAAGCTCCCGACCGCTGACGGCAATAGAATTACCGCGGTTTTCCTGCCCAATCCCCAAGCCAGCCACGTGCTGCTCTTTGGCCATGGGAACAAACAGGATCTTGGGTTGGCCGGGGAACGTCTGCGGCAATTCCGGGACCACGGTTGGGCCGTGCTGGCTTATGATTACCCCGGCTATGGGACCAGCACGGGCAAGCCCAGCGAAGCGGGATGCCATGCCGCGCTCGCCGCCGCCTACACCTTCCTCACTTCCATCATGGGTTTCCCGCCCGAGAAAATCGTGCTCTACGGCCTCTCGCTCGGGGCTGGGCCCGCAATTGATCTCGCGAGCCGTGAACCGATTGGCGGTTTGATTACCGAGGGCGCCTTCCTCAGTGCGTTTCGAGTCATCACAACCTGGAAAATCCTGCCGTGGGACCGGTTCGATAATCTTGGCAAAATGCCCCGCGTGCGCGCACCGCTTTTATCCATCCACGCGACCGAGGATCATACGGTGCCCTTTCACCATGGTCTCGCGCTGCACGCCGCTCATGCCGGGCCCAAGGAACATTTTTGGGTCGGTGGCGCCGGGCATAACAATATTCTTGAGACCGACCCCGCCGGTTATTGGGATGTGCTCGACCATTTCCGCCAAAGTTTGCCCACCACCATTTCCGCTGTCACGCCCGCCCGCTCCACCGCGTCGGCCTGACACCCTACCCCCTCGACCACGTGTTTGAAGACGAACATCACGGCCCAGCCCAACCCGAAACCAATTCGGAAGTGGCTTTCCGCTTTCACTGGATTGGCCTCGGCATCCTTGCCGCCGTCGGCTGCGGGGGGAATTACCCACCGGTCTTCGGCGCCGTGGCGGCCTTAAGTCTAATCGGTTTCGCCCTGTTCATCGCGAATCGCGAAACCTACGACGGCTCGATGCGCAAACTGTTTTACCGCACGGCGTTTTGGATGCTTCCGGCGGTGGTCACCGTTGCCACCCTGGCGGTCGGCCTGGCTTTTCCAGCCTTTCGCCCGGTAACCATTACCGGAACCAAGTTTTGGGAGTTGCTGCCATTGCCGCCGTCATGGTTGCCGGTCACCGGCCCCATCCGCTACGCCGCGCTCGAAGCGGGGCTGTCGGTGGGCCTGTTTTTGACCGCCTTGAATGCCCTCCTGCTCTGCAAAAGCCGGTTGGTGTTTGCCCGGACTTGGGCGGCGCTCGTGTTTTGCGCCGGTGGCCTCGCCTTGCTGGGAATTCTCCAATTTGCCAGCAACACGGAGACCATGCTTTGGTTCATACCCACGGACAATTTGCACTTTTTCGCCTCCTTCCCGCATCCGGCGCAATGGAGCGCCTTCGCGCTTTTATGGATGAGTGCCGCGCTGGGGCTGCTGGGCTGGCTCGTGCGCCAGCGCGGCTGGCGGTGGCTCTCCGGCGACGGTTGGCTGATTCTGTTTGCCGCTATTTTGTTGGGTCTTTCCATCGCCATTGCGGGTGACCTCATTTACCAAATACTGGCGGCGGGGATCGGCGGGCTGGGCTGTTTTGTCATTGCCTGGCAGACGCGCCAGGAGCGACGCAAGGCGCAACGGCGGGGCCTTGGTTTTCCCCTGTTGGTGTGGGCGGCAGTGGGCGTGGCGCTTTTTGGACTGGCCGCACAAATTGCGGGGCGTCATCCGGTGGACGAGTGGATTCACTACGCCGGCGGGGGCGCGATGCATGAGCGCGTGGTGGAAGACACGCAAAATATGTGGCGCACGCGCAAATGGTTTGGTTGGGGCCCCGCCTCATTTCGTTATGTTTACGCCTTTTATCAAGGCATGGATCAGGGCGGCACCTACTACGCCTTTGCCCGGTCAGATTTCTGGCAAAGCCTGGCGGAACACGGTGTCATCGGCACCCTGACATGGTGCCTGCCCGGGTTGTGGATTCTCGCGCGGCTGGCGTGGCAAAGGCGAATCGCGGGGTTCTTGTTGGCGCCTTTAGCCGGGATTGGGGCGATTGCGGCCCTTTCCATGGTGGATTTTCCCCTCGCCTCGCCGGCGGTCTTTTTTGGATTCTGGCTTGTGTTCTTTTCCATTGGCCGTTGGACGGAAGTGGATACGGAATCCGCGGCCTCCGCCCCCAGTGAGCGCCGCCGGGTCGAAAAACTCCGCGCCGAAGGCCAGACCCTCGCGGCCAAACCCCCGCCGGCCCCAGACGCACCCACACCAGCGGCCCCGACTCTTTAAAGGCGGCGGCTCGCGGCCTTGGACTCGGGCGCCCCGGGCCGGAGTCGGTGGATAAGAGTTGAAACTAAGACTGCGTTCCGCCGTTTAACCCGATAATCTGCGGGCATTTGCCGGAATGCCTGCTCGCTTATGCATTCTCAAAATTTCGGCCGCACCGGCAAAAAAGTTGCCGTGATCCTGGTACTCGTCCTCCTGGTAATTTCCGCCGGCATTTACGGCCGGTATTACTTTTTGGGTGGGGACACGCCGGCCGCGCCGGCTCCCGCAGTCAAGCCCGCGCCGAAGCCCGCGAAAGCGACCGATCCGGTCCAGCTTACCTTTGTCAGCGTGCCGCGAGCCGTGGCGCCTGCGGCACCGACGCCGCCGGCGGCGCCAGATCCTAATTTGGTCAGTTTTGAAAAAGATATTAAACCGCTCCTCTCCGCCGCGTGCGGCTCCTGTCACGGCGCCAATCGGCCCAGCGGCAGTTTGACCCTCACCTCCCTCGATGCCGCCCTCAAAGGGGGCAAAAATGCTGGCAAGGCCGTCATTGCCGGCCATAGCGATCAGAGCTTGATTGTGCTCTATGCCTCCGACGCCGTGGCGGGACATGAGATGCCCCCGTTGCGCCAGCGCGCCACCCATCCCGCCCTTACGGCCGATCAGCTTGCCTTAATCCGCAACTGGGTGGACCTGGGCGCGCAATAACTGGGCTGACTGGAACTGAAACTAAACTGGGCTGGAACTGCAGGGCAGACGCATCTAACTTCCGAGTAATCGGAGCAAATAGGCATGATCCCAG
>CAZLPS010000072.1:0-22543 GCA_964561455.1 uncultured Opitutales bacterium | reverse complement strand
TCTCCTGTCTCCTGTCTCCTGTCTCCTGTCTCCTGTCTCCTGTCTCCTGTCTCCTCGCCCTCGGCGCGGCCACCTGTCGCCCCTCCTCATCGCTTCCGCACCCTCGGAGTTCGCGGCGAAACCGCGGCCAGTCGACGGATAAGTTTGCTTGTCGTCGCCGCCGGTGTTGCGCTATCAACCAATTCGCGGGCCGGTCCCCTACACGCCAAGTGGTCATGGCGGCGCGCCTTGGGGCCTTTGCATCAACCAACCACCGTCGGCCATGCATCAACTATCACAATATCGGAATCAGTATCTTCATCGGATTTTCCTCGGGTTGGCCCTCGCGCTGCTTCCCGGGCCGCTTCGCTTGCCGGCCGCCACAGACTCTCCCCCGTCCGGCACCGGCGGGCCCGCCCAGGCAGCGCCGGTTGAGCCGGATCGCTATGCCCGCATGGCCGCCGTCCGGCAAATGACCGACCCAGCGGCGTTGTCGGCGCTGTTCACCGATACAACGGAAGACCGGGGTGTACGCCTGCAGGCGGTGGCCGGTCTCTCCGACCCTAAACTGCTGACGGAGGCCATCGCCCGGTTGAACACCCATCCCGATGTCGCAAATGACGGCTTGCCGGTGGTGGCCTCACTGCGGCTGGCGCTGCTCGACCCCGTTCTTCACCGCCGGCTCGGCGACCTTATCCTGGTTCCGACTTACACAACGACGGAGTTTCCGGATGTGGGTTTCACCAGCGAAACCATTACCCTCGAAATTCGTCAACTGGATCGCCGCGGCCAATCGCTGGCCTATGGCCAATGGAC
The DNA here is from genome assembly GCA_964561455.1 of uncultured Opitutales bacterium. GTDB lineage: Bacteria > Verrucomicrobiota > Verrucomicrobiia > Opitutales > JABDGR01 > JABDGR01. Next base: position 21,748 of record CAZLPS010000072.1, on the reverse strand, counting down.
CACCACCGATCCGCGCAATCCCTGCGGCGCCGGTCTCGTGACGGCAGACGTGGAGGACGATGCCGTGCTGGCTGAACTGCTTAAAAATCCAGCACTTGAATCGGACTATTCCACCATCGCCCGCGAGTCCGTAGTGGCTGATTTGCGCAAGAGCGCGGTGGCGCTGATCGCCAATCCAGCAAATGCTGCTCTGGGCGACATTGCCCGGTATGATCCGGTGGCGGATGTTCGCACCGCCGCCGTGACCCGACTGGCCGAATTGCCCGATCCCGCCGGTTCGTCCAACGCGCAAAGCATCCTGGCGGAAATTGCGCGGTCAGATCTGGACGACCAAGTCCGCTATTCCGCAACGAAATATTTGACCGCGCAAGCCCTGCTCGAGCAAATGGCCCGGCTGGACAAGAATGACGCCGTGCGCGCCGCCGCCGTCGCCCGGCTGACCGATCAGTCCGTGCTCGAGACATTTGCCCTCGACGAATCCAATGATGTCGCGGCCCTCGCCGCCGTGGAACGATTGACCAATCAGCTGGTTTTGGCCAAAATCGCCCTCTCGCCCCGCAATGAGAACATCCGCCGCGCGGCCCTGGAAAGGGTGGCGGATCAAGCCGTCCTCGCTCAAGTGGTGCGGAGCGAAAAGGACTCCGTCCTCGGGCTGACCGCGCTCAAAAATTTGCAAGACCAGGCGCTTTTGGCGCATTGGGTGACCGCAGACCGGAATCCCTACGCTCGCGCCCTGGCCGCCTACAACCTGACCGATCAAGCGCTGCTGCTGAAACTGGCGCAAACGGAAACAGAGACCGTGGTTCTCAGGGCCGTGGTGCATCATCTGGCCGACCAGCCGACACTGGCCAACCTGGCCATTGCATCCCGCGACCCCGACGTGCAAATTTCCGCCGTTCGATCCCTAACCGACCAAAACTTGCTCACCAAAGTCGCGCTTGAGGGCAACCGATTCCTGGACGAAAGCGACGTGCGCCTCCTGGCGGTGGACAAGCTGACCGATCAGACTTTGCTCGCCAAAATTGCCCTGGCGACTGGGTTGAATCGCGATGAGGTGCGCCAGGCCGCAGTTCGTGGTTTGGCCGACCCGGTCGCACTCCTCCGCATCGCGTTGCTGCCCGGCGAGGATGTTACCCTCCCCTGGCTCGCCGCTGAAAAACTGCAGAATCCGGCCGATCTCACCACCGCCGCCCAAGCGGGCCAGACCGAATTTCTGCGCGAATATGCCGAAACGCGCCGCCAGTTCCTCGCGGCCCCGCCACCGACCCCAACCCCTTCGCTTGATCAACGGGTCCTTGCCACCCTCGCCCTCACCAGCCGCGATTCCCCGACGCGGGCCTTTGCCGCAGAGCATCTCGCCGATCAACCGGCGCTCGCCAAAATTGCCCTCACTGACCAAGACGCCTCCATTCGCTGCGTTGCGCTTAGGCGCCTTGCTGACCCTGCGGTGCTGGCAAAAGTGGCGGTAACGGATGCCGATTCGGCGGTGCGCAAAATGGCCGTGGAGCAAATGAGTGATCCCGCTGTTCTCGCCCAAATCGCGCAATCCGATTCCGCATCCGCGGTGCGCGAATCCGCCGTGAATAAAATCACCGACCAACAGGTCCTCGGCCAAATCGCCCAAACCGAGGCGGATCCGCCGGTGCGTCTTGCCGCAGTGTGGCGGCTCACGGACGCCAATCAATCGTTGATTGCCAGCCTGGTAGGCGCCGAACGGGATGGCGGAATTCGGGCGTACGCCGTGAGTCATCTCACCGACCAGACCTCCCTGGCAAAACTCGCCCAGGAGGACCCCGCGGCGGTCGTGCGCGCCGCCGCCGTGGCCAGGCTGGCGGGCTCCAACCAAACCCTGCTCGCCAAAATCCTGCGTTCGGATTCGTCGCCGGCGGTGCGGACCGCTTCCGCCCAAAGCTTGCACGATCCCACCTTCCTTGGCCAATTGGCCCTCTCCGACCCCGCCGCTTCCGTCCGCTCCATCGCGGTGCGCCAGTTGGCGGACCAGACGATTCTGGCGCAGGTGATCCAACGCGATCAGGACGACCAGGTGCGCGAGGCCGCAGTGTGGGAAGTGACGGATCACGCCCTGCTGGCGAAACTTTCCCAAGGCGACCAAAACCCGGCGTTGCGGCGCATCGCGGTAGAACGCATGCTGGGGCTGGATGGCACCGCCCCCATTGGTGAAGTGGACGAGATTTCCGCCACCCCGCCGGAAATCGTCCAAGATACCGCTGTGTTGGGCAAAATTGTTCTCTCCGATCCCGATTACTTGGTGCGCGACGACGCACTGTCCGCCATTTCCGACCAAGCCGTACTGGTTAAAGTCGCCCAACTCGATCCGGTCGCCATGGTCCGCGCCAGTGCCGTTTGGCGTCTCACGGACACGGGCGTGCTCACGCTGATTACCCAGCAGGACCACGATGCCGAAGTCCGCCAAGCCGCCACCCGGAGATTGGCCGATTTGGTCCCATCAGCCCCACCCTAAGTTCCCCCCTCCGCCAAATTCATTCCCCGCCTTAAAAATTGCTCCTTAAGCGTCCACCCTCTCCGCATTTCCCAATTCCGCCGCCGTCAGCCTTAAACTTTAAGCGTTAAACGTTCCGTCAACGCACGCCCTCCGCCCTTCGCCCTCACACTTCCCTCAACGACTGCGAAATCGGCCGCCGCGCCGCCCGAATCGCCGGAAAAAGGCCGCCAATCACCCCGATGATCGCTGACAGCACCATGGCGCGTACCAGCGTCACGGCCGTTACCCGGAACGCAAACGCCACCTGACTGAACGTCTGCCAGTTCATCGTCGTCGCCGTAAATCCATTAAAGACAAAATAAGCCGCTCCCGCCCCCACTGCTCCACCCGCCAGCGCCAGCACCAGCGACTCCACCAATACCGACACAATTACCGGCCCCGCCCCAAACCCCAGCGCCCGCAACGTCGCAATCTCCCGGCCCCGCGCCGCCACCGCACTGTACATCGTGTTCAACGCGCCAAACAGCGCGCCCAAGGCCATCATGGATGCAACGAAGATGCCAATCCTTTGAATAAAATTCGTTACCTGGGTCGATTGCTCGGCGTAGTACTCATCCTGGCGGACGACCTTGACTTGCAGCTTCGGATCCGACGTCAGCGCATCCTTGAATTTTTGAAAGGCCTCGGGTGACACCAGCTTGGCGGTCACCACCTGGTAATTGTCGCCCTTATGATAGGCGGGCTGCAACACCGCCACATCCCCCCAGATTTCCGACTCCGACAATCCTCCCTCAGACGAAAAAATTCCCACTACAGTCCACTCCGTCTGTTCGAAATTCAATTTCGCGCCCAGCTCCAATCCGGAAAATTCCCGCGCGGCTCCCACTCCCACGTTCAATTCATTGCGTCCCGGCGTCAACGCCCGGCCTTCAACCATTTTCACCTTGCTGCGCACCGCAAACGCCGCTGGTTCGATTCCCCGCAAGGGCACATTGGCCGGGGTGCCCGTCGAGCGCTTGAGAATATTGACCACCGTGACCATTTCCGCGGATACCGCCGCTCCGTCCGCCGTGCGCGCCACCCCGGGGGCATCCCGGATCACCCGACATTCCTCCCGGATGAGGTTGCTCGACATTTCGTTGCTCGCGCTGCTCCGCATGACCATGGCGATGTCCGCCTCCCCGGCGGCGGTCATCGCCTGGCGAAATCCATCCGCGATCGCAAAGACGCCGACAAACACCGCCACGACCCCCGCGATACCCACGGCGGTCGCCACTGCCGCCCCCTTGCGCGCCGGCAGCGTGCGCAGGTTGGCCAGGGTGATGGACACCACTTGATTGAGCCAGTTGAACATGGAAGATTAGAAAAATGGTTTACGCTATCCGCCGCAACGCCACCGCCACCGGCAGCCGCATGGCTTGGATTGCCGGGAGCAATCCCGCAGCCAGGCCCAAGGCAAAGACCAACCCAACGCCGACAAAAATGTCCGCCTTCGGGAAATAAAACATGGGCAAAAAGTCGGGCACTGGGCTGCCATGCAGCGTCACGGCCCAAGCCAGAGCCAAGCCCGCAAATCCACCCAACGCGGTGATGAGGCAGGACTCCGCCAACACCAAGCCCAAGACCATTTCGTTGCGAAAGCCCAGGGCTTTCAGCACGCCCAACTCCGTAGTTCGTTCGCGCACCGATTGCATCATGGTATTGCCCGCCACGAGCAAAATCGTGAAAAAGACCGCGCCCAAAATAAAAATCAAAATTGTGCCGATATCCCCAATTTGTTGCGCAAAGCCCCTCATCATCGAGCCTTCGGTCTCGGTTTTGGTCTCGTAGGGTGAATTCGCAAACAGGTTGTCCACCGCCTTCGCCACGGTGTCGGCCTGATTCGGATCTTTCACCCGGATGATGTACCAGCCCACCTGCCCTTTGTTATTTTGGCGGCCCTCGTCAAAATAATCGTAACGAAAGAAAAATCCCGAAGTGTCGGTGCCCTTTTCGGCGCCGTCGTATATGCCCACAATCTCAAAATCCCACGCGGCCTGCTTCGCCGGGCTCCCCCAAATCGGCGACGTCAGCGGCACATGGTCGCCAATTTTCCAGCCGAACCGGTCGGCCGAGGCCCGGCCCACCACCGCCCCGTTGCGCGTCTCCAGCCACTTCTTCTTTTGGTCCGCCGGGAGCAAATTCTCCGGATACATGGCCAAAAATGCCTCCGGCTCCACCGGGAACGTGCCCAGAAAATTTTTGGGATCCTGGTAAATGCCGCCAAACCAGGTCTCGTGCACCGCCGCCGCCACGCCGGGCACATTTTCAATTTGCTGCAAATAATTCACCGGCAGCGGCATCACCATCGCCACTTTGCTCGCCGCAATCAACCGGTCCGCGTGCGCCAGGTTGATCTGCCCCGTCATCGCGTATTTAAATGTGCATAAAAACCCGTAGAGCAAAAACGCCACGAGGATGGACAACAGCGTCAGCAGCGTGCGCAACTTGCGCCGCTTCAGGCTGCTGCTGATGAGCCGGAAATACTTCATGCCGGCATCTCCGTCGAAAGCTGCCCCTTGTTCAAATACACCGTCCGCGACGCTCGCGCCGAGGCATGGGGGTCGTGCGTCACCATGATGATCGTCTTCCCCTGTTCCCGGTTCAACGCCTGCAGCAAATTCAAAATTTCGTCGCCCGACTTGCGGTCCAGATCCCCCGTCGGCTCGTCGCACAACAGCAGCGTTGCGTCCGTCACAATCGCCCGCGCAATGCCCACCCGCTGCTGCTCGCCGCCCGACAGCGTCCGCGGATAATGTTTCGCCCGGTTCGTCAACCCCACCACTTTCAGTGCCATCTCCACATGTTCGCGCCGCTCCTTTTTGTTCAGGTGCGTTAGCAGCAGCGGCAACTCGACATTCCGCTCCGCCGTCATCACCGGCAACAAATTATAAAATTGAAACACCAGGCCCACGTGCCGCGCCCGCCACGCCGCCAGTTGCCGCTCGCCGAGCTGGCCCACCTGCTCGCCCCCAATTTCCACCGTCCCGGTCGTTGCCCGGTCCAGTCCGCCGATCAAATTCAACAGCGTGGACTTCCCCGAGCCCGACGGGCCCATCAGCGCGAGAAACTCGCCCTTCGGCACTTCCAGGTTCAAGCCCGTCAGCACGTGGATCTTTTCGGATCCGCGTTGAAACGTTTTTTCCACATCATGGACGCGGATCAGCGCGCCGTTTTCGTTGCTCATGGTTTGGCCTCGGTTATGGCGGCCCCGTCGGCCAACGCCGCCGGTCCGTCGAGAATGATTTTTTCGCCCGCGTGCAACCCCGCCGCAATGCTCACGTCCTCGCCATGCGCCGCGCCCACCGTCACCGCCCGCCGCTCGGCATGCCCCCCATTGGCCACCCAGACGACCGCGTGGCCGTCCGCTTGTTGCACCGCTGTTTTGGGAATAAAGAGTTCGTGGGTCGGGGCCGCCGCCGGCGCGACTTCCGCGCTTTGGAACGCCACCTTCGCGCTCATGTCTGGCAAAATCCGCGGATCGAGTTTCTCAAAACCCACCCGCACTTTGACCGTCGCCTTCGTCCGGTCCGCCGTTGGAATGATGGCGATGACCTTGGCCGGAATCTTCCACTCGGGATACGCATCCAGCGTCGCCTCGACCGGCATCCCCGCCACCACGCGGTTGATGTAGGCCTCATTCACATCCACGTCAATTTCCAGCGACTCCATGTCCACAATCGTGCAAATCCCTGTGCGCGTGAACCCGCCCCCCGCCGATATCGGCGACACCATCTCCCCCGGCTGCGCATCCTTCGAAATCACCATCCCCGCAAACGGCGCCCGGATGACCATGTCGTCCATCTGCTGCTTCCACACCGCCACCGTCCGTTCCGCGACCGCCACCTCCGCCTGCTGCCGGCCCAAGCGCGCCTGGTAAGTCCTCACGTCCGTCTGGTACTTGTCCAAATCCGACTTGCTCGCAAAGTCATTTGCCGCCAGTTGCGCAATGCGGTCCTGCTCGCGTACCGCCCGGTCGAGCGCCACCGAAATCTCGTCCAGCGCCGCCTTCGCCGAGGCCAACTGCGCCTCGGATTGCTTCAACCCGGCGTCCACATTGGTCGCATCCAGCCGCGCTAGAATCTGGTCCGCCTCCACTTTCAATCCCTCTTCCACCAAAACTTCCGTTACCTTCCCCGTCGTCTTCGCTGAAATCGTCGCCTGCCGCCGCGCCGTCACATAACCGGAGGCATTCAGCAGCGTCCGGTCCTGCGCCCCGCCGGATTCCTGCACCAGCGCCGTATGCACCTCCACCGCCCGCGGCATCCGCTGCCAGTAATACCACCCCGCCGCCCCCAGCCCAACCAGCACAACCAGCACCGCCACCCACCCGAACGATTTCGGTGCAGGTGCCGCCGCGCGATTGATGCGCAGCCCATCCAGTGTGGGTTGTTTCGTGTCCATCGTCAGCCAACAGGACTGGCCATACTAGCGAGCGCACCCCCGGGTGCAATCTTAACCTGCAAACGGTCGTTCGCCTGCCCGTCCGCAAACTTGTTCGACGCCTCATCCCCGACAGATGCCTCCATAATTCAAAATTCCGCCTCCTTCATCCTCAAGTCGCCCGGCCACGCCAACTCCAAACCCAGAACTCGTAACCCGTACCCCAATCCGTCCGGTGGGCCTTCGGCCGCGATTTCTTAATTCAACCTTCTTCATTCTCAATTCGCCCGGGCTGGCCAACTCGAAACCCCAAACTCAAAACCCAAAACTTCCCGCGCCTCAATCGCCAGGGTGCACGACTTCAACCGTAAACCGCAAACCCAAAACTTCCCATGACCACCAACTCGCGAGACCTTTTTACTTTATCTGGCAGAATTTGACCATGAAACTCGCGGACTTCCCCGGGCTGGTGCAATTGTCCCCCAGGCAACGCATGCAAATTGCCGAAGAATTGTGGGATTCGGCGGCCGATGACAAATTGCCGGTGCCCCCGGAGCACAAAAAGCTGATTCATTCTCGCCGGGCCGCCTTTGACCGCGGCGAAATGCCCGTCCTCACCATGTCGGAGTTGAAAAAGTCCCTGCGCCGTCGGCCATGAAAAGTTTGCCGGTGGTTGCCTTGGCCGTCATCGACGCCCGCCGCGATCCAAGGTTGACCCGCGACTTCATTCGGAATCGCAAAGATTCATGGTAACCCAATTCGGGCAGTGGTTTCTTAATTCTGCCTTCTTAATTCTTAATTCCCCCGAAGTCCCATTCCGCTTTCTTAATTCTTAATTCATAATTCTTAATTCCCTGGCCGCCGCCCCCGCCCCCGCCAGCACCGTCATATCCATCTCATAATACAACCGCGACAGCACCACTCCCGTCGCGCCGCCTTGGAATGAGGCGATAATGTCATTCTTCACGCCCTCGGCCGTCCGCTTGCTTGCCCCCGCCGGCACTGGCACGTCCACGTCAATCCCCGGCCACACCTGCACGTTGCCGCCCGCCGTGTCCAGACAGCGCTTCGTCTCGCGCTTAACGTAATCCGACGAAAACCCCGCCGCGCGCACCTGGTCATACGCCGCTTCCTTGTAATCCATCATCCCGTAAAACACATCGAGCATTTCTCCTCGCGGCGCGTCGCCGAACACATTCGCGCCTACGCTGTCTGTGAAACTCCGCATCCGGTCCCCGGCGCAATTCGCGTACAGCACCGGTTTGATGAAGTCGGAATATTTTCCCATCGCCGCGTAATCCAGTTCCGCGCGATGCAGCGGACTGAACGACAGCGCATGCCACACGTGCCAGCCTACTTGCAGACTTGGCTTCACGCTTTTCACCTTTTGGTAAATCGCCGCCATCAGTTCCCCGCGACTGTCGATCCAGAATTGCTCCCACGCCAGCAACTCGGGATATCTCAAAAGAATTCGAAAAAATTCCACAAAATATCCATCCCGGGGCCGCTGCCGCGCCCGCCCCGCCTTGACGTACTTTTCGATCTCCGCAAATCCCGCTCGCGCCCGCTCCGCATCAATCCCCTTCGCCTTCGCCTTCTTCACGCAGAATTCGCAAAAACACGTCGCCTTGCCCGGATCCGACCCCTGCCCGTTGTGGTACGCTCCCAGCGCATTAAACAAACCGCCCTGCCGCTCCGACGACCACATCACCCCGTCAATGTCATACGACCGCGCGTAATCCTCCACCAATCCCAGCAAATATCCGATATACGCCGGGTTGTTATTACACGGACCCGACGGATGCCGGTCCGTCCGCCGCCCCTGAAAATCCATTTCATACAACGGCTCCCACGCCGAGGTGGACAAGCTCTCGTTATTTTCCAAAATCCACGCAAACGTTTTCATCCCCATCGGTTTCGCCGCGGCAATCGTGTGCTCGAGCACATCCAAATCCCCCAGTTCCGTCGCCCGCATGTCTTTGTAGGTCAGACTCGTATCTTTGTAATACTGCATGTGCGGAATCGCAAAATTCCCACCCACAAACCCCCGCGCCGGCAAACCGGTCCAGCGGTTCACATTGCTGTAAATAAATGGAAACAGCGCGTTCACCCCCGCGCGCGTTTTCAAATCATCCAGCAACGGTCGCAAATCCGGCGCCGCCAGCGCCCCCACATTCATCTGAATCCCGATGGTCGGCGCCACCTTCGCGGCCGTGGACGCTTCCGCCCCCATCAGTTTCGCGCCGCGCGCCAGCGCCGCCGTCACGCCCAAGGCCGCCGCGCCTTTCAAAATATCCCGCCGTTCAACATTCGCCGTATTCATGCCAGCCTCCAGAGTAAGGGGTTCAACCACCAGTGTGGCCGATTGCCTTGCCAATTCGAGCGAAATTTTCCTCCGTCCGCTCTTTGTCGGACCTGTCCGACCTGTCCGACCTGTCCGACTCGTCTGACCCGATCTCCATTTTACATTTCTCATTTTGCATTTCCCCCTTCCCTTCCCCACACCTTCCAACTAAAAACGAGAAATTAGAAACCCAAAACTACCCCTCCCATGAAACTCGCCCCTCTCGCCCTCTGCCTCCTCGCCCCCCTCCTCCTTTCCGCCGCCGACTCCCCCGCGCCCGCTGCCCCGGCCGCATCGTCGACCTCCCCGGCCGCCACTACTCCTCCCCTCGAAGACAAACAGCTCTTCCGCCTCTGGGCCGGCGACGCCCCGCTCCAACACGGCCAGGACCCCGTCAAGGATATCCCCACCATCCAGGCCTTTCTCCCCGACCCGGCCAAAGCCACCGGCGCCGCCATCCTCATTTTCCCCGGCGGCGGTTATTCCAGTCTCTCCATGACCAACGAAGGCACCAGCATCGCCAATTGGCTCACCAGCAACGGCATCGCCGCCTTCATCGTCAAATACCGCCTCGGCTCGAGCCAATATCGCCACCCCGCCGAAATGGACGACGGCCAGCGCGCCGTCCGCTTCGTCCGCACCTACGCCCCCGCCTGGAAAATTGATCCCGCCCGCGTCGGCGTCATCGGCTTTTCCGCCGGCGGTCACATGGCCAGCACCCTCGCCACCCATTTCGACAACGGCGATCCCACGGCCACCGACGTCATTGACCGCGCCGGCTCCCGCCCCGATTTGCAGATCCTTCTCTACCCCGTCATCAATATGAATGACGACAACCTCTCCCATATCGGCTCCCGCAATCAACTCCTCGGTGCCAACGCCCCCGATGACCTCAAGGCCCTTATGAGCACCGAACTCCAGGTCACCCGCAACACCCCGCCCGCCTTCATCTGCCATTCCGTCACCGACGCCACCGTTAAAATCGCCAATTCCGACGCCTACGTCGCCGCCCTCGAAAAAAACAACGTCCCGGTCGTCTACCTCCGCGGCCCCTACGGCGGCCACGGCTTCGGCCTCAAGGATTTCTGGAGCACCCAGTGCATCGCCTGGCTCCGCACCCAAAAGTTTTGAGCATTGCGCGCGCCGCCCCGATTGCCTAGCATTCCCCCCATGGCCACGCCATGCTCGACCGCTTCTCCGGCCGCCCAACCTGCCTCCGCGGCCCGGCCCTCCCTCCCCCGCGCGAACAAGGCATTATTCTCGACGATCACCAGCGACGACTGGCGGCGTTCGATCGCCTCAGCGCGGCGGCGACAGAACGAGGCTTTGGAGCAAGTGCGGGCATTGCTCTCAACATCTACGCCACGCCAGACGCCACGGTAGCGCTTATTGCGCAGAGTGGAGAAAAATGGTCGGCTTTGGCCGTTTCCATTCGGAGCCTTCGAGAAACGTTGCCGCTATTGTCATTGGCCGCATTTGGATTTCAAGACCACTTGGAAGACCCTTTGTCCGGCCCAAGTTTGCATCTGAGTCACATTGGCGGTGGAGTTGAAGCTTGGGCGTTCCAAGACTCTGAAGGGTCGGTTTACAAATTCTTCCGCCCTTTGGAAAATCGCCAGATTGGTGCCACTTTCCGTTTTAAACCCAGCGACGATTCGCTCCTCCAAGCCGAATCCATCCCCGGCACCTACCGCAATCTCCTCGAAAAATTAATGCTCATCCACGCCCTCGGCGGCATGCCCACCGAAGTCGTCGCCATCACCCCCGAAGGCATTCTCGTCGCCAAACAATCACTGGGCCAGCGCCTGCCCGACGACACTGACGCCAGCCAATTACTCCCACCCCATTTAATTCCCATTCCCTCCCGCTTCCTCCGCTGCGACCGCGACCACCCCCGCCTCGCCTTCGTGGACCACTCTCCCTGGCTCATCGCCGATCTGCACAACCGCAACATCGTCCACGACCAAAACCAGACCCCCCGCATCATTGACCTCGTCGCCACCCCCTTCGCCAGCGACCCCATCGCCAATTTCCCCATGATTCAGGATTGGCTCAACCGCGTCCGCCTCGACCCCGCTGCCGGCCTCCTCGACGAACCCCGCGACGAAGATTTATAATTCCCAAATCCAATGGTCAAAGTTCGACGTTGGTTGTTGGATGTTCGATGTTTTTCCATTTTCCATTTCTCCCGCATTCGGAATTCCAACAAAAAACTCCACACTCGAAACTACCCGCCCGCCCCCGCCGGCACCTCAAACCAAAACCTTGATCCCGCCCCCGGCTGCGACTCGACTCCGATCGTCCCGTCCTGCGCCTCCATCGCCAGCTTGCAAAACGCCAGGCCCAGCCCGCTCGACCGGCTCCGCACATTTTCCCCCACCTGGGTGAATTTCTCGAAAATCGCCTTCTGCTTTTCCGGCGCAATCCCCGGCCCGTTGTCGTGCACCTCCATGCGCGCGCGCCCCAGCCCGCTCCGCAGCCGCACGGCGATCTCCCCCTCCTGCGGAGACGTGAACGCGATCGCGTTCCCCACCAGATTCGAAATCACCCGCCCCAGCAAACCCGGGTCCCCCACCGCGGGCAACGGCCCGGGCGGAATTTCCAGTTGCAGCCGCCGACCGCCAAACAGCGGCCGCAAGGGCTCCAGCGCCTTCTCCACCACTTGCGTCAAGTCATGCGCCATCGGGTGCACCGGCATTTTCCCCGCCTCCATCCGGTGGATATCCAGCAACAGGTCAATTTGGTGGGCCAGATTGTGCGACGCATGTAACGCCTGTTTCAAATAGTGGGCCGGCCGCTCCTCCAGCTTCGCCCCCGCGGACATTTTCAATAGTTGCAAGAACCCCTCCATCCCCGCCAGCGGCGTGCGCAGGTCATGCACGATCATGTGCAGCAGGCTCTCCTGCATCATTTGCTGCCGGCCCAGCTCCGCCAGCTTATCCGCCACCTCCCCGTGCAATTGCCGCATCCGAATCGCATTTCTCACCCGCAGCAAGACGTACGGCAAATCCACCGGCTTCATGAGAAAATCATTCGCTCCCGCCCGCATCCCCCGCAGCCGGTCCTCCCGTTCATGCAACGCGGTTAACAACAACACCGGCACCACCGCCGTCCGCGGATTGCTCTTCAGGCGCTCGCATACTGCAAATCCGTCCATGCCCGGCATCATCACATCCATGACAATCGCATCCGGCGGATCCCGCTCCACCGCCAGCAACGCCTCCGGCCCGTCCGCCGCCGTCGTAACCGCATGCCCGTACGCGCTCAACCATTCGGCCAACATGGACCTGCTCGCCGCGTCATCATCCACCACCAACACGCGTCCAACCGCCGCCGGATGGTCCTCGGCGGCGGGGATGGGCGCGGGGGGGCGATGGTCGTGGGCCATTATGTTGTTAAATAAGATATTGTGATTCATAAAAGGTTAGGAGGTGCTTTCGGCTTGCCGCACCCGCCCGTTACGCCGGCTTCGGCGGGCTCCCACCCGTCAAATATCGCGCCACCGCGTCCGAGAACCCCCGGGTGTCTATGGGCTTGGTCAGATAACCGTCGCACCCCGCTGCCAGGATTCGCTCACGGTCGCCTTTCATCGCATGCGCGGTCAAAGCCACGACGGGCAATTGCGCCGTCGCCGGATCGCCCTTCAGCTGCCGCGTCGCCTCCAACCCGTCCATCCGCGGCAGGCTCACATCCATCAACACCAAATCCACCACCTCCCGGGTCGCCAGTTCCAGCGCCGTCTCCGCGTCCTCCGCCATCAACACCCGCACTCCCGCCAGCACCAGCAGGTCGCTGACCAGCTCGCGGTTTTGGGCGTTGTCTTCGACCACCAGGATGGTTTTGCCGTTCATCATGGGTTTTTCACGCGGAGCTCGCTCCTACGCGTTCCAGTTCGTTCAACAGTTGGTCTCGAAACGGCTTCGGGGTGATCGCCGTCGCCTGTCCGTTCAGCCAGTTCACTTCCGTTGCAGACAAATCTCGCGCCGTGTAAATGCAAATGGGCAATTGCCGCGTCGCCGGGTCTTTCCGCAGCCGGGTCACCAATTCAAATCCCGACATTCCCGGCATGGTCAAATCCAGAATCGCCACGTCCGGCGGATCCTCCGCGATCAACCGCAATGCCTCCTCGCCCGACGCGCTCGCCCGCACCCGGTAGCCCCGCGGCTCCAACACCGCCTTGACGCTCTCCCGCGCCGCCGCCTCGTCATCCACCACCAGGACATTGCGAATTTCGCGCTTCGTTATTTCCCGCGCCCGCGCCAGCGCATTCAGCAGCTTTTCCGCGCTGACGGGTTTGACAAAATACTCCGCCGCCCCCAGCGACATCCCCAACTGCCGGTCATCCGTCACCGACACGATCAACACGGGAATTTCTGCGGTCACCGGGTTTGATTTGAGGCGCGCCAGTACGTCCAGCCCATTTACGTCCGGCAGCAAAATATCCAGGGTGATCGCTGCCGGCCGCAGTGTCACCGCCAACTTCAGCGCGTCTTCCCCCGTGGCGGCATGCGCCATGTCGTATCCGCCATTGTTCAAATACTCCTTCATCATCTGGCAGGCATGCAAATCATCCTCGACTACCAGCACCACCGGCCGCCCTTGGGCCGACCCCGCTGGTCCGGGCCGCCCCGTCATGGCCGCCACCGGACTAGTTGCCGGCGTCATCACTGGCCCCGCCAACCTCTCCACTTGGGCGGGCGGGCCCAACAAGGGCAGCAACACCTGAAATCTGCTGCCTTGATTGATGCTCCCCGGGCTTTCCGCCCACACTTCGCCACCGTGCAATTTCACCAGCTTGCGGGTCAGGGCCAAGCCCAACCCCGTGCCTTCCTGCTGCCGGGCATACGTTGAGTCCACCTGCTCGAATTCCGCAAAAATTCGCTCCATGTCCTCAGGAGCAATGCCAATCCCGGAGTCGAGCACCGTCAATTGCAGCCATTCGCCCGGCATCACCGCTCCTCGCGCCCGCCCTTGGCCGTCGGCTCGCGGCGGCGGCTGCGGCTGGCTCACCCGCTCCGCCGACAACGTCACCCGCCCGCCCTTGGGGGTAAACTTCACCGCATTGCTTAAAAGATTATAAATGATTTGCTTCGCCCGCGCCGCATCCAGCCGCGCCACCAGGCTCGGATCCACCGGCACAATTTCCAACATCACGCCTTTGCGTTCCGCCATGCCCCGCACCAGGTTTGCCCCGTCGTGGACCACCGACTCCACCATCAACCGCTCTGGCTCCAAATGCATTTTCCCGGCCTCTATTTTCGCCAAATCCAGCAGATCATTGATCAACAGCAGCAAATGCCGCCCGCTGGCGAGGATGTTTCCGACGTATTGCTGCTGCTTGTCGTTTAACACCCCAAAGAGTTTGTCCGACAATATTTCGGAAAATCCGATGATCGAGTTCAGCGGCGTGCGCAATTCGTGGCTCATGTTGGCTAAAAACTGGCTCTTCGTGCGCGAAGCCGCCTCCGCCGAACTCAACGCGTCCTGCAATGCCTTCTCCATCCGGTTCCGTTCCGTGATGTCGCAGCTGATGCCACCCACCGCGTAAATCTTCCCCGCGTGGTCCCGCAGCGGAAACTTGATCGTGCGGAACGTGCGCCGCACGCCGTCCGTGCCCTCCAACTCCAAGTCAATCTCACGCATCGCCCCCGCTGCCAGCAGGTCGGCATCCTCCCGCTGAATCTGCGCCACCCGTTCAGCCGGAAACAATTCTGCCGCCGTCCGACCGACACATTCCGCCGGCACCTTTCCCAGCAACGGCCGCATCGGCTCGTTCAAGATAATGTAGCGCCCATCCAAATCCTTCAGAAATATTCCCATCGGCGAATTATCCAGGATGCTCTGCAGATCCGACCGGCTCTTCGCCAGGTGCGCCTCGGCTTGTTGCCGTGACCGGAATTGCCGCACCATCACCCAACCGGCCACCGCCAACACCCCCAGCCCCACCGCACTCGTGGCCACCGCCGCCGCCACACTTTGACTCGCCTCCCGGTCGCTTTCCTGCCTTCGCCCGGCCAGTAGGCCGTCCTCCGTCGTGAGCATCATGGCGATCACCTCCCGCAAGCTCGTGCTCACCTGCCGCGTCTCGTTCGCCGCGACCAAAGCCGACGCCGCGGCAAATCCTTGTTGCCGCCGCGCCCCCACAATCGCCACCGAACTCTCCACCCGCCGGTCCGCCAAATCCTTCAATCTCTGCCACGCCTTCGTCTGTTCCTTATTGTCCGAGATTAAATCCCGCAACTTATCCAGCGCCGGACCAATCTGTCCCTTTGCCGTATTGTGCGTCATCAAAAACTCTTCCTGGCCCGTGATCACATAATTCCTCGCCCCCGACTCCAAATCCACCAGGATCACCAGCACCCGGTTCAGTTGCGTCTTCACCACTTCCGAATGGTTCACCCACGCCGCCGCGACACTCATTTGATGAATGCTGTAGATGGACCCTGCCGCCATCACGATAAACACTCCTCCGGCGAACAGGATGCTCGCAGCGATGATTCTTCCAAGAGGCGTTTTCACAGCACATTGCGTCGTGCAGAGATGGCAGTAATCCGTACGCGCGTTTGAATTCTAACACAAATGGATGTTTTCGCCAGCCAGCCTCCTTGATTAATATTCCCTATTTTTAGATTATTTTTACCTCCCCCGGCAAGATAGGCTCGCCTCCCGGACACTTCCTTTACATGTTTTTGACTAGGTAACTGGCTGATTGGCCGGGGGTTGGCCTAAGACTTCATTTTCCTTGTTCCAAAATCGAACATCAGCGAAAAGTCGGCATGGGGTATTTACCCCATATCCCATTCCGCATCTCACTCAATTCGTCCGGAAAACCCTGTAGGAACTTACCCCATGTCGGATGCCTCCCAACAAATAGATCCGTCAGATTCCGCCCATCCGAGCGGAAAGGTCTCCCGTTTAAAGGAGAAATTGCGCCACCTCCCCCACCGCCCCGGCGTCTATTTGATGAAAGACCGCTTCGGGTCCATCCTCTATATCGGTAAGGCAAAAGACCTCAAAAAGCGCGTCTCCTCCTACTTCCAGCGCGGTCGCCGCCATTCCTTCGCCCAGCCCAAAATTGCCGCCATGATCTCCCTCGTCCGCGACCTCGACATCGTCGAAGTCCGCTCCGAGACCGAAGCCCTCCTCCTCGAAGGCAAACTCATCAAGGACTGGCGCCCCAAATACAATACCGATTTCGTGGACGACAAACGCTTCCTCCTTGTCCGCCTCGACGAGCACGAACCCTTCCCCCGCTTCCGCCTCACCCGCCTCCGCCGCGACGACCACGCCCGCTACTTCGGCCCCTTCGCCAACAGCGGCCTCCTCCGCCGCACCCTCGCCGAAATGCGCAAACAATTCGGCATCCTCCTCGGCGACGCTCCCAATCCCACCCCCATTGCCGAAGAATCCCCAATCAGCGGCCCTCCCGCCCCCATCACAAATTACAAATTACAAATCACCAATCCACCCCCATCCTCCCCCGCCGCCTCTGACCAATCTCAAATTTCAAATCTCAAATCTCAAATCCACGGCATCCCTCCCCAACGTTTCCGCCTCTACACCGACGCCCGCGCCGAAATCTACGGCCATCCCAACGAAGTCACCCCGGCCGAATACGCGGCCCGCGTCGCCGCCGCCACCGATTTCCTCGAAGGCAAAGCCCGCGCCTGGCTTGCCGACCTGCGGGTCCAGATGCTCGCCGCCGCCGAAAAACGCCAGTTTGAACGCGCCGCTCAACTCCGCGATCTCCTCCAAGCCGTCGAGCTAACTACCGCCAATACCTCCCGCACCCGCCAATTCATTCGCGGCAGTTTTATCAAGAACCCCTCCGCCGCCGAAGGCGCCCGCCAGCTCGCGGAAACCCTCGGGCTCCCCGCTCCGCCCAAAACCCTCGAGTGTTTTGACATCTCCCACATCTCCGGCGAATTCGTCGTTGCCGCCATGGCCCGCTTCGTCAACGGCGCCCCCGATAAAGCCGGCTACCGCCTTTTCCGCCTCCGCGGTGACATCCGCAACGACGACTTTCGCGCCATGGAACAAGTCATCGGCCGCCGTTATTCCCGCCTCACCCGCGAACAAAAACATTTTCCCGACCTCCTCGTCATTGACGGCGGCCAGGGCCAGGTTCACGCCGCCCTCAAAGCCTTCCTCGCCCTCGAACTCACCCCGCCCCCCTTCATCGGCCTCGCCAAACGCGAGGAAACCATTGTCTTCCCCGACGACCGCCCCGACGCCAAACTCCCGCAACATTCTCCCGCGCTCCAACTCCTCCAGCGCCTTCGCGATGAAGCCCACCGCTTTGCCAACACCTTCAACGCCAAACTCCGCTCCAAAAAAATTCGCGAAAGCCTCCTCGACGACTTCTCCGGCCTCGGCCCGGCCAAAAAAGCCACCCTCTTCAAAAAATTTAAAAACCTCACCCGCCTCCGCACCGCCACCATCGAAGAACTTGCCTCCGTCCCCGGCCTCGGCCCAACCCTCGCCGCCCGCCTCCACGCCTACCTTAATCATTTGGATTGAATATCCCCCGATCTCGCGCCCTGTCGAATTCCCTTCAGCGCTCATATCATGGCACCCATCGCTTGATTTCCCTCCAGCGCTCACGCCATGCCACCCATAGCCCGATTCCTTTTTGCAGCCCGAAGGGCGGCAGGAGCCAAACCCAGGGTTGCGCGAAGCGCAACCCTGGCAGAGGGAGGCAAAAATATCGGCGCTTTAAAAGAGCGCAGGAATCCCCATCGCCCTCGCCCTCTGCCCATCGACAGAACCCACTTTCTTGTGCGCTGTCCACCGCGTGAATTCTGAAATCCCAAATTCCGCCCCTCATTCCGACTTCCTGCTTTGCTTTTCACGCTTTATTCTACCAAATCCGCCAGAACCAAATTCCAAATTCCAGACTCCGGGTTTCTTTTATTTGAAATTTTAAATCTTAAATTTCCGATTCTCCTGTCTCCTGACTTCATAACTCTTAATTCTGAATTTGCTTCTGCGCCTCATAACTCCACACCCAATCCCCCTCCGACCATCGCGCCTGCATCTGCGGCGCCGTCCAGCCCCCATCGTCCTTCATGTTCCAACCAACCGAATAAAGCACAAACTTTTCCCCCTCCACCGTTGTCCGATAGTGCAACGGCTCACCTGTCACCAAATCGCCCGGCACCGCCGCCAGATATTTCGGCGCCAGTTCCGCCAGCTTCTCCGGATACTTCCCCGTCGCCAGCCGCGCCCGCTCCAGCGCCACCGCCACCCGCGCCTCGTCCAGCGCCACTTGCGCCTGCGCCACAAATGACAGCGTCGGGTCCGCCGCCGGTAGTGACTTCAGCAAATAATTGTAGGGAGACCAGCTCGCCACGATGTCCTCCTCCAAGTGCCGCACCTTGTCCACGGCCCCCGGATCCATCCGGTGGTGCTCCATGTCAAAACTCGCCAGAATACCCCCATCGTAATACCTCCGAAATCCCGTCATGGTCTGGTAATACCACCCGCGTGGAAATTGCGCCGAAATCTTGTTCAACCCTGTCAACACCTCATTGTCTGCGGGTAACAGGGCCGGCCCACCCAGGGATTGCTCGAACGCCGCGGTGGAAAATGCCGCTTCAAATTGAAATCCCCGCCGGCTCGTCCCCATCGGATCCAATGCCCCCAGCTCCTTTTCCAGTGCTGCCAGTTGCCCCGCATCCCATTTGTGCCCTGCCAACCCCTGCCAAATGGCCGCAATTGCCCCCGTTTCCAAATCTATCGCGAGCATCTGATAATTGATCGTCTGCGCTGCCGCAAACCGCTGCGCCCCGCGCAGCATTGTCGCCACATCCTCTGTCGCGGAACCCGCCATCCCCCCATCCAGCTCCGCCAGCACGCGAAACTCCAGCAGGCAGGTCAACGCTGTCACGTTGACCAACAGCGGCTTCATGTCCCCTGTCCCGGGTGTGCCTTCCAGCGGAAATTGCACCTCCGGCCGCCGCACGGCGAGCGCGAAGTCGGCAAACACCGCGTCAAATTTCTTCAACGGCGTCAGCAAATCCTTCGTGTTCCAGTGCACTTGCCAGACAGTAAGATCCACCGGCCGCGCCGCCTGCCAGTCCCCAAATTCCCCCAACCCATTTGGGACCAAGTCTTCCGGGAACATCTGCTTGAACTGGGCCTGGAAATCCCGCGCATACGCCCCCGCGCTGTCCCCGTCTGCCGCAGCAAAGCTCTTCAACAGCGGCGCCATCGCAAAATTCAACTCGTCGGACACCGGTGCCTGCTTGACGGCGGCGTATTCAATCCAATCGCCCTTCGCTTTCGCCTGCACTTGGTAGTCCTCCCAGGCATGTAGCCCCCGCACCCGCTCCACCTGCAGAAAAATAATCAGCGAGACCAAAAACAACAGTATCCCCAGCAAAATCGGCTTCACGCCTTTCGCCTGGTAGAATCGACGCAACGCGCCCATCGGGCCGGTGGAGCTTCCAGGTGAATTCATGAGTGGGGCCGACTCCGCCCGGTCACAGCACGCCTGCTGCATCCGCCAGAGTGGAAAAACAAGAATCCTCGCTCAAAAGGCCGCCGACGCCAAGCGGAAACCAATTCTCATCCCTTCAGCGTTGCCTTTACCCTTTTGCCTTTCCCGCTCCACTCTGACCGACCCGTCCGACCTGTCCAATTCTCCCCGCCCTCTCCCGCCATTCCAAAAAAGGGTTTGATTCCTTCCCCACCATGGGCGCAGTCTAAACCCCACCCCGGTTTCGACCCACGAAGGCACTCTTTTCCCCTGGCGCCGCTTTGGCCATCTTCCGGAGTCTCACGCCATGCTCTCCCCAAAATCTCGTCGCCGCCTGCTCGTTGCCCTCGCCCTCCCCGCCCTCGGCCTCCACCTCCTCGGCGCAGCCGCCGTGACTCCTGCCCCCGCACCGGCTCCTGCCCCCGCCGACCGACCCGACCCTGCGGAAATCCCCCTTCCGTCCATCAAAACGTCTATGACCTCGCTCCCCGGCGTTGACAAGCTCCCCGTCCGCAAGGAAATGCCCGACGTCCTCACTATGAACGATGGCACCAAGGCCACCAATCCTACCCAATGGGAAAAACGCCGCCAGGAAATGCGGTCCATACTTGAATATTATTCCGTCGGCCTCGCCCCGCCACCTCCCGGCAACGTCAAAGGCACCGAGGTTTTCTCCCAACTCGTCGCCAACGGCAAAATTAAATATCGCCTCATTCATCTCACTTTTGGCCCCGAAGAGAAACTCAGCCTCGATATTGGCGTCTATACCCACGTGGACGCCAAGGCCGAGCCCGCGGTCATATCCATCGAAATGGGCGCCTCCCCTCCCGGCGCTCCCATTTTGCCGAAACTTCCGAACGGCGCCAACCAGGGTAAAAGCCAGGATGTTCTTTTGATCGTCGGCGATACCACTCCCCCCGCTCCCGGCGTTATCCCAACCGCCCCAATGCCCACCGCGCCCGCCGCATCGGATGCCGCTCCCGCCCGCGGCGGCTTCGGCGGCGGTGGTAATGCCGAATCCATCGCCTCCCGCGGCGCCGCCAAAGACTACCTCGACCACGGCTTTGCCTTCGTCACCTTTAATTACAACGATTGCGGCGAGGACACCACCCTCCGCAACGCCGATGGCAGTTGGGCCTTCCGTAACACCCGCTTCAGTCCAGCTTATCCCAATTACGACTGGGGCCTCCTGCGCATCTGGGCTTGGGGTGCTTCCCGCGTGGTGGATTATCTCGTTACCGATCCCGCCATTGACAAAGACAAACTCGTCATCACCGGGGTCTCCCGCACCGGCAAAGCCGCCATGGTCGCCGGCGCCTTTGACGACCGCTTCGCCGTCGTCGCGCCCGGCGCCAGCTCCGGCGGCGGCACCCCCGCTTATCGTTTCAGCGGTGCCGGCCGCGGCGGCAAGGAAGGCCTCGACGAAATGGTGAAAAAATATCCCAATTGGTTCTCGCCCCATCTCCATGAATTCTGGGGCCAACAGGACAAACTCCCCTTCGACGAACATTGGTTCATGGCGCTCTGCGCCCCGCGCCCCTTCATCGCCCTCGAAGGCGCCCAAGACCAAAACGTCGTCATCAACGGCGTGCGCCAATCCTATCTTGCCGCCCTTCCCGCTTATAAACTCCTCGGCGTCCCCGAAAAACTCGGGGTCAGCTGGGCCACCCGCCCACACGGCTCCGTCCAAGGCGACTGGGACGCCCTCATCGCCTTCGCCGACCAAAATTTCTATAAGCTGAACTCCGGCTGGAACTTCACCCAATTCCCCGACGAAACCCCCGCCACTACCGCCACCACCCCGCCAACAAACTAAGCCCCGCCCGACCTGTCCGACAAGTCAGACCCGTCAGACTCGTCAGACAAGTCCGACTTCCCCGACAAGCCCAAACCATCCCCCCCACCACCATTCTTCTTGCATTTCCCAATTCCCGATAATCTTCAGAAATTCCAAATTCCAAATTCCAAATTCCAAATTCCAAATTCCAAATTCCAAATTCCAAATTCCAAATTCCAAATTCCAAATTCCAAATTCCAA
>CAZLPS010000071.1:0-22684 GCA_964561455.1 uncultured Opitutales bacterium | reverse complement strand
GCGAAAGAATCAATCCCGGCGAGCCGTTTTTCAAAATGTCAATCACCGTGCCGACATAATGGCCATCGCGCTGGGTGATGCTGAAAAAGTTTTTGCTATAGATGAGATTGACCACGCCGAGCAGCGCGAGGCCCGCCAGCGGCCAGACCGCGGGCGACTTGAGCCACGACGACGGTTTGAACAGCTTACTCATGGGTGGGCGGGGCGCCGGCGATTTCGTGCAGGAGACGATGGAGGTCGATTTCACCGCCCTTGAGTTCGGCGACTTTGCGGCGCTCGCGCAGGACGGCGATGCGCGAGCTGTTGCGCACGACCTCCTCGATCTCCGAGGAGATGAAAAGCACTGCGACGCCGTCGGCGCAAAGTTTGGCAATGATGGCTTCGATTTCCGCCTTTGCGCCAATGTCAATGCCGCGGGTCGGCTCGTCCAAAATGATCAACGCGGGCTGGGTGGCGAGCCAGCGGGCGAGAAGGACCTTTTGCTGGTTACCGCCGGAAAGATTTTTGATCGGCGTCTCGGCGCTGCTGGTCTTGATGCGCAGCGAGGTGATGTAATGGGAACAGAGATGGTCCTGATCGGCGCGGGAAAGGGTCTTCCAGGCGCCCTGCTTGGCCTGGAGCGCGAAGATGAGGTTCTCGCGCACGGAGAGATTCGGCAGGATGCCCTCAACCTTGCGGTCCTCGGAACAAAACGCCAGCCCCAGCTGCACGGCCGCGCGCGACGAAGTGATTTTGACCACCTCGCCGCGGAGTTTGATTTCGCCGGAGTCCGCGCGGTCAATGCCGAAGAGGAGGCGGGCGGTTTCGGTGCGGCCCGAGCCGAGGAGCCCGGCGAGGCCGGTGACTTCGCCTTTATTGATCGTGAGGTCGAGCGGGTGGACGGCGCCGCGGCGGCCGAGCTGGGTGGCCTCAAGGAGGATGGAGGGAATAGTTTCGCGTTTTGAGTTTTGAGTTTGGGGTTGCGTGGGGGAAGTTTTGAAGAAATCAGACGGGTTAGACGAGTCCGACGGATTGGGATTTCGGGCGCTGGCGGCGGCGGGGTGGCCGGTTTCGTCGGTTACTTCGCGGCCGAGCATTTTGCTGACTAATTGGAGGCGGGGCAATTGGGCGGTGGCAAACTCGCCGACGAGTTCGCCGTTGCGCAGGATGGTGATGCGGTCGGTGACGGCGTAAACCTGGTCGAGAAAGTGAGTCACGAAGGCGATGCCGAGGCCGGACGCCTTCAACTGGCGCATGACTTTAAAAAGTTCAGCGACTTCCTTTTCATCCAGACTAGCGGTGGGTTCGTCGAGGACGAGGAGTTTTGCCTGCAAGTCGAGCGCGCGGGCGATGGCGACCATTTGCTGGATGGCGAGCGGGAGGGTGCCGAGCTCGGCGTCCACATCGCAGGTGATTTCCAGGCGCGCGAGGGCCTCACGGGCGTGGCGGCGCAGGGCCCGCCAATTGAGAAACCCAAACTTGCCCGGCTGGCGGCCGAGGCCGATGTTCTCGGCGACGGACAACGAGGGAATCAGATTCACCTCCTGGTAAACGGTGCTGATGCCGGCGCTCTCAGCTTCCTTCGGGGAACCCGGGCTTATGGGCTCGCCAGCGAGGGAAATGCCGCCGGCGTCCGGAGAATAAACGCCGGTGAGAACCTTGATGAGGGTCGATTTGCCCGCGCCGTTTTCGCCGAGAAGCGCGTGGATCTCGCCCGCGCGGATGGAAAAATCGACCCCGGACAACGCCACCACACCGGGAAATTTCTTCCCGATGCCGCGCATGGCGAGCAACGGCGGGGCGGTGGGCTCCACAGCGGGCATTAGCAAATCACCTTAGTAAGCGCGCGGCGCTTTGAGGACGTCCGCAGCGTTGGTTTTGTCAAAACGGTGGTCAGTGTTGTAGGTGACGGGCGCTATGGTGCCGCCCGCGAGAACTTTCTCCACGGCGTCAAATACGAGCGGACCGACCATCGGGTTGCACTCGATGACGCAGTTGATTTTGCCGTCAGCAACGGCCTGGATGGCTTCCTTTTCGCCGTCAATTGAAATGACCATGACGTCTTTGCCGGGCTTGAGGCCGGCATCCACAATGGCTTGGATGGCACCGAGTGCCATGTCGTCGTTGTGGGCGTAGAGGATGTCGAAGGAACCGGCCGGGTGCTTCTTTAACAGAGCTTCCATGACTTGCTTGCCCTCGTCGCGCTTGAAGTTGCCGGTTTGGGAATCAATGATGCTCAGGCCGGGGGCTTTCGAGATGCCGTCCGCAAAAGATTTCTTGCGTTCTTCCGCGGCAGAAGAACCCGGTTTGCCGGAAATCTCCAAAATGCGGCCCTTGCCGCCGGTGGCGGTGATGAGCCAGTCCGCAGCCATGTGGCCTTCCTTATCAAAATCGGAGCCGATGAAGCCAGCGTAGAGGGACTTGTCGGCGCTCATGGTGCGGTCTTCGATGACGACGGGAATCTTTGCGTCCTTGGCTTCCTTGAGGACTTGGTCCCAACCTTTTTCTTCAGTCGGGGCGATGACGATGGCGTCCACATGCTGGGTGATGAAATTCCGGACGGCCGCGATTTCCTTTTCGAGGTCGTTGTCGGCAAAGGAAATCTTGAGGGTAATGCCGCGTTTGGCGGCCTCGGACTTGAGGGACTCGGTGTTGGCGGTGCGCCAGCCGCTTTCGGCGCCGGTCTGGGCGAAGCCGACGGTGATGACCCTCTTGGCGCCGGTGGAGGAAGAGGAGGAAGCGGCGTCCTCGGATTTGGAGCAACCGGCGAGCAAAAGGGCGCCGGCGGCCAAGCCAAGGGCGAGACGGGAGAGGGAGATATTATTCATGGGGTGAAGGGGTAAGTTAGAAGGAATTTGGACGAGGAGTTCAACGTAAATCCAAGGGTGAAGTCCCCCACCCGGCCGGGCGAAACAAACAAGGGCATCTCGCCCATGCTTCGGGGCCCAAACAGGGCATGGGCAAGATGCCTGTGCGTCGAAGATAAGACGGAGCACAGTCAAGATGCCCGTGCCACTCCTTCCGCCGGTCTATTTCTTCGCAGCAAGACTACCTTCCGGCGATAGGTGCAGTTCTTGCATTCCTCCGGGACTCCAGGCCGCGCGGTGCGGACCGTGACGCAACACTACGCCGCGCGGAGGCCCCGCAGTTCCAAGTTTATGCGTTCGAGCATGTTGAGGAATTGGTCACACCGTTGGCGCCAAATTTCCGCACCAAGGCGGTGAAGGTCATATTCAATCGCCTCGCCCAGTTCCAAAAACGCCGGCAGGCCCAACATGCCAAGCGAGCCGCGCAAATAGTGGGCAATGCCCTGAATGGCATCGTGATCGGGTTGGGCGAGGGCTTTGCGCAACTCGGGGATTTTTACGGCGAGAGCCTCAAGGCAGAGTTTGACGACTTGCTGCTGGGTCGCCGGATCCGGGCCGACGTGCTCGGCCATTTGCTCAAATCGAATCAGGGGCGGAACCGATACGCCGGTCAGTGTCGGCATTGCTTCCGGCCTGGCGGCATTTGCCGGAGTCATCGCCGACTCGGCCGGAAGTGCCACAGCCTTTTCCGTCTCCGGCGCGGGTTGGCTCCGACCCAAACTTTCCACGATTTGAATAAACCTTTCCCGATTCAAGGGCTTGGAGACGTAGGCATCCATGCCATAGGAGAGGCATTCCTCCGCGGTGCCTTTCAAAGCATGCGCGGTCATGGCGATAATCGGGATGTGGCCGCCGCGAATTTTTTCCCCGGCGCGAATGCGGCGGGTGGCCGTAGGGCCGTCCATTATGGGCATCTGAATGTCCATGAGCACGATGTCAAATGCGAGCCTGCTCCAGGTTTCGACGCCTTCGGCGCCGTCATTGGCGGTAACTACAACGTGGCCGCGCTTTTCCAGCAGGCCGCGCGCAACCTCACGGTTGATGGGATTGTCCTCCACCACGAGCACACGGAGGCGGCGGACGGCGGCGGCGGGCGCTTGCGCGGGCGAGGGTGCCTGCGGAAGGTTTTCCGCTCTTTGCGCGAGAGCCGCACAAATGGCCTGCAGCAATTCGCGCTGGCCGATGGGCTTCGTGAGCACCGCATTGATGCCCAGGGTTTCACAACGCTCGAGGTCGCTGGAGCGGTAGGCGGACGAGAGCATCATGATGGCGGGTCCGCTGAAATCGGCGCGCTGCTTGATGGTGCGGGCGACATCAAAGCCGTCCATCCCGGGCATGAGGGCGTCGAGCAAGATAAGGTCGAAGGCTCGATTTTGGCGGACGGACTCGGCCAGTGCGGCCAGCGCCTCCGGGCCGGAAGTGGCCATGGTGGACACTGCACCCCAATTTTGCAGGGCCACCTGCAGGATGATGCGGTTGGTCTCATTATCATCCACCACCAGAACCCTGCGGTCATGCATGGCGTCCGCAATCATTTTGTCGGACGCACGCGGCACGGAGGCCTTGGCTTCGGGCAGGCGGATGGTGAAGTGGAAGATGCTACCCTTCCCCACTTCGCTTTCCACCCAAATGCGGCCACCCATCTGGTGCACGAGCCGCTGGCTTATCGTCAGCCCCAGCCCGGTGCCCCCATACAGGCGCGACGTCGAACCATCGGCCTGGGAGAAGGCTTCAAAAATCATCAGTTGTTTGTCCTCCGGGATGCCGATGCCGGTGTCCCGGACGCGAAAGTGCATCTGCCGGCGTCCGTCCTCTTCCCCTTCATTGTCCACCGTGAGAACGACTTCGCCCTGGGCAGTGAACTTGAGGGCGTTGGAGACAAGATTCGAAACAATTTGGCGCAACCGGCCGGCATCGCCGACGAGGCCGTCGGGCACTTCGGGGCGCGCGAGGACGGCGAGCTCCAAATTCTTTTCTGCGGCGCGTAACGCGAAGCTCTTCATGGTGTTGTCGAGGCAGTCGCGCAGGGAGAACGGGGCCTCGTCGAGGACGAATTTGCCGGCTTCGAGCTTGGAGAAGTCGAGGATGTCATTGACGATGCCGAGGAGCGCGTGCGCGGAATTCTGGACCATGCCCAAATAATCGCGCTGTTGCGGGGTGAGATGGGTGTCGAGGGCGAGTTCGACCATGCCGATGACGCCGTTCATGGGCGTGCGAATTTCATGGCTCATATTGGCGAGAAATTCGCTCTTCACCCTCGCGGCACGCTCGGCTTCCTGCCAGGCGGCTTCGGCGCGAGCCTTTTGGGCTTCGAGTTCCTGGGTGCGTTCGAGGAGGCGGGAACTGAGGACGGCGCCGTAGAGAAGGTTGCTGGCGGTATTGGTCAACCGGATGGCGTCCAAGATGCGGCGCTGGTCAAATTCCACGTCCAACACCCCCACCTGCTTGCCCTGGAAAGAAACGGCCATGCGCATGATGCTTTGCCCCGGAGTTACCAGTTCATTGACCCACTCCTGGGCGCCCCGCTGTTGGACTTGCGCCGGGGAGGACTCAACCGCCCGGGCGATGGAGCGGGCCAACCAGACCCGGCCATTACCTTCGCGGGCCTCGAGGCGGAACAAGTGAACGTCAAGCTTGCGCCGGATTTGGTCGAGCACAGCTGCGGCACTTTTCATGTCGGTCACGCTGGTGATGGCCGGTTGGAACGAGGAGAAAACTTGCTGGGTGGTGTTGGCAATGGAATCGCGGTAGTCGCGGTAGTTGTCAATATAGCCCTCGGCCCGCATTTCGGACTGGCAGCGGGAGACGAAATTCTGCCGCTGCGCCAAATTGCTGATTTCCGACTCCACCGGTTTGAAATAACCTTCCAGCTTCCCGAGCACATAGTGGAAATATACATCGTTGCGCCCGCGGTATATCAGTTCGCGGATACCCTGGCGCAGAGTGGCCATGGGCTTGGCACTGGCAGCTGCCGCCGCGATCACTACCCGCAACACCTCACTGGTGCGCAAGCGGGTGAGCGGACCAGCGGCGTCCAAAAATCCTCCGACTTCTGACTGGATGACCAGGGGCTGGCTTAAACTGCGGGTGGCATTGCCCGCCTCCACTTTTAGATCGAGTGCCCGGCAAGACTGCCGGAAGGCATAATGCGGGGTAATAATCCGGCGCGTGCCCTGGGCAAACGGCTGCCCCTTGGCCTCATAAAGCATTTGCACCGCCTGGTAACCATATTCATAAACCGGCTGTACCACGGTGGTCAAAGGCGGGTCCAACAACGCGGGGTCGCAATGCTCCCAGAACGAAAAATTATCGAAGCCGGTGACAGAGACATCGCGGGGCACTTCGAAACCATGGCGTTGCAACGCCACCATGGCACCGTGCGCAAGCAGGTCGTTCGCGCACACGACCGCGGTGCCGCGACCGCCCTTCCGCAAAAATTCCTCCATGGCACCGTCGCCATCGGCAGTGAGCCAATTGCCGGCCGAGAGGAAATTCTCCTTTGGACAAATCAGACCCCGCAGGGCGAGTGCGCGCGCAAAGCCCCGGCGGCGGAGATCGTTTTCCGGATTGTTGCCAGGTCCCCCGAGAAAGATGAAGTCCTTATGGCCTAGACGGGCGAGATAATGCACCATGCCTTCGGTGGCGCCGGCGTTATCCACGGTAATTTGGGCATAGGCCGGATTCAAATCGTAGGCCGTAACGATGATCGGAACACCGCGATCGTACCACTTGGCCAATTGTTCGACATCGTGGCGGTCTTCCGGCCGGTCCGCGAGTAATCCGTCCAGCGATAAGCCTTCAATCAGACCAAAGTTGCGAAAAACGATGATGCGCGCGCCCAATTCGCGGGCGGCCAAGGTGGCTCCCAAGGCCACGGCGGAGGAATTTCCTTTTTGGAAGGGAGAATAAACGCCAAAGAGAGGGGATTTCATGACTGAGCAAGAAAGAGGTTTGCAGAAAAGAATAGCTGGCAGCTATTTATCCCCCCAGATTACTTCACCAAGGGCCAATCAACCATCCGGTAAAACCCTTAGCTGAATGGGGATTAACTGGGTATTTCTTTCCCAATTCGCAACCTTCTCCAGTACTGCTCATGGACTCACAAGGAAGGCCTCGCGCGGATGCGAACCCCTGCAAAGCTGCCCTGTCAGCGGTTTGCAACTGTGTTTACGCCTTTAAGAATCGAAATCTTGGGCTGCCATGGGTGGGGCGGGCAAGGCCACCACCGTCGTTAAAACCGCCAAACAAAAAAGGCGGGATTTAGCCCAGGGATTGACAATTCCACAACCCCGGCAAGGAAAGCAAAAATTAACGACGTGTTTGTTCAGACGGTGGGCCCCGGCAGGGGTCTGGCCAGACGTTCGCCGAGCGCAAGGGCGCCGAGCGCAAGGAGAAGCGAAACGGCCATCAATTTCAGCGCAGCGGCGTTGTCACCGGAAAACACGTCACTGTAAATCGCCAGCGAAATGGTGGTCGTCCGCCCCGGGATGTTGCCCGCGACCATGATGGTGGCGCCAAATTCGCCCAAGGCGCGCGCAAACCCAAGTATCACCCCGCCGAGCACGCCCCGCCTCGCCAGGGGCAAAGTAATTTGCCAGAATACCTTCCACGGCTTGGCGCCAAACGAGCGCGCCGCATCCTCGAGATTCAGATCCACCGACTCAAACCCGACCCGCGCCGTCCGGACCATCAAGGGGAATGACATCACCGCCATGGCCACAACGACCGCCTTCCAGGAGAAAATTACCTCAATGCCGAAGCGCTCCAGAACCGAGCCGAACCAGCCGTTCGGGCCGAACAAAAGCAGCAGGGCAAAGCCCGTCGCCACTGGCGGCAACACCAGCGGAACGGCCACCAACGCCTCCACCAGGGTTTTTCCCGGCCAGCGTTTGCGCGCCAGCAGCCACGCCAGATACAGGGCCACCGGCAGCGTGATCGCCACCGCGAGCGCGGCCATTACCACCGTGAAGAAAACAACATTCCAGCTCATTTGGCAGGGGCGGCAGCGGGGGCATTCGAAGGCGCCGTCGCGTTGCCAGCCTCCGGGGCGGGTTTACCGGCGGCGGGTTTGTCGGGCAAGGTAAATCCATAACGGGCGAAAACGGGGCGGGCGCCATCGCTCAAAAGGAACTCGCGGACTTTGGCGGCGGCGGCGGGTGCTTTGGTGCCTTTAATAACGGCGATCGGGTAATTGATCACCGGGGCGTCCGGCCCGATGGCGGCGAAAACTTCACGGACTTTTTTCTCGACCAGGGCATCCGTGTGATAAACGGCGCCGACTTCCACATTGCCGGCGGCGACCTGCGAAAGCACCGTGCGCACATTGTCCAGCGGCACCAGTTTGCCTTGCACGTCCGGGAGAATCTTGAGTTTAGTGAGGTAATCCGAGGTGTAGTGGCCCGCCGGGACGGTCTTGGGATCGCCTATGCCGACGTGTTTGACGCCATCTTGTCTTAAGTCGTCCGGCCCGGCGATTTTAAGTTTACTGTCCACGGGGACCACAAAAACCAGCGCATTGCCGAGCAGCTTTGCGCGAGAACCGGCCAGGAGCAGTCCGGACTTTTCGAGGCCGTTCATGGTTTCATCATCGGCAGAAATAAATATATCCACCGGGGCGCCGGATTTGATTTGCGCGGCCAGCACTCCGGAGGCCGCTAGATTGGGCAACAGGTTCACGCCAGTTTGCTTCAAACACAGGGGCGCGAGTTCAGTCAAAGCGTCCTTGAGGCTGGCGGCGGCGGAAACAATGACCGCGTCGGCGCGCGCGGGCCCAACCCAACCGGCCAGCAACACGAGAACAGGCAGGAATTTGAATTTCATGGCGAAGGAAAAATCACCTCGGTGCAGGGGGTGACGGTCGTCGTCACGGGAGGAAAATCTAGGCAATTCTTACGATATATACAATGGAATATATTGAGGCATTGGGTGGCGCCCGGCGACCATGCGGACCACCGGGGCAACCCACCCTATTCGCCGCGCAAGTGCTTCAAGCACTCCCGAATGGCTGGCGCGAGGATGGCAAGGCATTCGCGCACGGCCTTGGGGCTGCCGGGCAGGTTGACGACGAGGGACTGCCCCCGGACTCCAGCCACCGCGCGCGACAGAATGCTCGTTGGGGCAATTTCAAAGGAGCGCACCCGCATGATTTCGCCGAAACCGGGAAATTCCTTTTCCAGGACTTCGCGGGTGGCTTCGGGGGTGACGTCGCGCGAGGTTGGGCCGGTACCCCCGGTGGTGACAACGAGGGCGCATTTTTCGTGGTCGCAGAGTTTACGCAGGGCCTCGGCGATTTGCGGGCGCTCATCCGGGACAAGCAAGCGGCAGAATTCCGCCGCGCCGCCAAACAATCCGGCCAAAGCTTCCTCGATTGCGGGGCCGCTCAAGTCTTCGTAGACGCCGGCGCTGGCGCGGTCGCTGACGGTGAGCCGGCCGATTTTGAACATGGGCGGGTTGGATGAGCCGGACATTTTATTTCTTGGTTTTGCTGAGGAGGCGCACGTGTTCGATGACCATCGCCTTGTCCACCGCCTTAAGCATGTCGTAGAGGGTGAGGGCCGCGACGCTGGCGGCGGTGAGCGCCTCCATTTCGACGCCGGTGCGGGCGTCGGTGCTGGCTTCGGCATGGATGATAATGCGGTCGCGCCCAATTTCGAAATCAACGCCAGCGTGCTGGAGGGGCAGCGGATGGCAAAGGGGGATGAGGTCAGAAGTGCGCTTGGCCGCTTGAATGCCGGCAATGCGGGCAACAGAAAGGGCGTCGCCTTTCGGCAGGGCTTCCTGTTTGAGCAACGCGATAGTCGCCGGGGCGCAGCGCAAAATGGCTTCCGCGACGGCGCGCCGAGATTGGACCGGTTTGGGCGAGACGTCCACCATGCGGGCGGCACCGCGGGCATCGAGATGGGTAAAACGGGGTTTGGTCATGGGCGCATTGGGGGACCGATAATTAGCGTGTCCACCTTGGCGCCCGCGGGCAATGCCGGAGTGCCGGGCGGCACGAGAAAGAGGACACTGGCCTCAACCAAAGCGGCGAGGTGACCGGAATTATTCCAGGGAAGAGGCCGGACACCGTGACGGGAGCCCTGTTCGAGCACACCGGGCCAATAAGTGGGACGGCGGTTCGATGCGGCGGGCAGCGCCTCGGTCAGCGGAAAGCCCAACCATTTTCGCGCGTCCAGCCGGAGCATGCGGGTGAGGGCGCGCTGCACAAACAGATGGAAGCACACGAAATGCGAGACCGGATTGCCCGGCAGACCGAAGACCAATTGGCTCCCGCGAAAACCAACCAACAAGGGCCGGCCAGGGCGGGCGTTGACCTTGCGAATGGGCAACTCAAATCCAGCGCCTTCGAGAACGCGCGCGGCATAATCGTGGTCGCCGACACTGGCGCCGCCGGAAACGAGAATCAAATCGGCAGAAGCAAACGGCTCAGCCGCGAACCGCGCGGCGGCGCGCACGGGGTCGTCCCCCCAATGTTCCTGATGCACGGGATTCGAGGTCCAGCCGTAGTTCTTAAGCAGCGCAGCGATGAGTGCCTGGTTGGAATTGCGAATTTGGCCGGGACCGGGGGTCTGGTCCGGCGGCACAATTTCGTCGCCGGTAGTGGCATGGGCAATGCGCGGCGCACCATTGATCAGGGGCCGGGTGAGGCCGACGGACGCAAGTAGGGCCATGGCGACAGGATTGAGGCGCACACCAGCCTTTAGCAAAACATCGCCCGCCTTGGCGTCACTACCGCGATAGCGAACATTTTCGCCCGGGGCAGGCGGTTGCCCAACGTGGATAAAATCGCCCTCGGCGCGAACGTCCTCTTGCATGACAATTGCGAGACCCGTTCCGGGTACATCCGCGCCGGTGAAAATCCGCAGTGCCTCGCCTGGGCCGGGCGGGCGGGCGGCCACCTGGCCGGCCTTGACGACGCCGACGACGCGGTAGCGGCTATGGCTGGCGCCGGGCGCCAAGGCGTATCCATCCACTGCCGAACGGTCAAAGGGCGGCTG
This sequence comes from uncultured Opitutales bacterium, assembly GCA_964561455.1. GTDB lineage: Bacteria > Verrucomicrobiota > Verrucomicrobiia > Opitutales > JABDGR01 > JABDGR01. The sequence continues at coordinate 11,841 of CAZLPS010000071.1, read as the reverse complement.
ATCGGCATCCGCGCGGACATCCTCGCCGAGGAGTCGACCACGCGCCTCCTCCAAGGGCGCGCGCGAATACTCGAGCGGCGCAACGCGTTCGTCGAGCAAACGCCACACGTCGGCGACGGCGGCGTCGGGCGATGGGTAATTTTCGGGCATGAGGTTGTTGGGCCAAAACGATGAATATAAGAGCGGCATCGCGCAAGGGCGAGCCCGACATCAGACCGGCAGGGCTTCGACTTTCCAGATGGGCACGTCGGTCTTCAGGAGGTCCATGAGTTCGGCGAGCGCGGCGAAGGCTTCGCGGCGATGGGGGGCAGCGATGGCGGCGTAGACGGCGGCCTCGCCGACAGGCACGGTGCCGGTGCGATGCCAGAAGCGGGCGGCGACCAAACCGTGTTTCTTGGCCAAGTTTTCGAGATGCGTGGTGAGGACCTTGCGGGCCATGATTTCGTGGATGTCGTAATTCAACGCGGAGATTTTCTTACCCTGTTCCGTGGCGCGCACGCAGCCGTGAAATTCCGCCCAAGCGCCGGCGATGCCGCGGATGGAATCCGGCGGCAGGGGCGGGGCCGGCAGCGGGGTGGTTAGAAAGAGAATCTCAGTCCACATGGTGGAATTGTTGCCGGGTGCAGGTTGAAAGTTGCAGGCTGTTGAGGCGAGGTCGAATATTTTTCGCCCCTGTCGGCATTGTCGCCTCATTCGACTCCATCGCTTCAGTCGCCTTGGATGCAAATTTCAACCGCCGGAGACCGGGGGAATCAAGGCCACTTCGTCAGCGTTGGCGAAGAGTTCGGATTTACCGGCGTATTCATTGTTCCTCGCAAGATGGATGGTGGCGCGGTAAGGGGCAAGGCCGGGGCGGAGGGCGAGCAACCGATTCCACAGAACCTCGGCGGTGACGGGGGCCGAAACTTCCAATACATCTTCGCGGCAGCCGACGGCCTTGGCCACGTGTGCAAAATAGAGAATCTTCATGGCGCAAATATCGTCTGGCCCAAACTCAACCTCCGATGGCCGTCATTGGGCGCGAGGGCTGGTAAACATCGCGGAAGCCGTGGGCGGCGGGTTTTTTGGCGAGCGCGGAATGAAAAACGGCCGTAATGTCGTCGTCATTGCCGCCGCGGAGGGCGGGCATGAGATCAAATTCGAGGGCGTCGCCGAGGCAGGGGCGCAATTTGCCATCGGCGGTGACGCGCATCTTGTTGCAGCGTTCGCAGAAACAGGACTCGGTCAGCGCGCCGATGACGCCGACGAGGGCGCCGGTGCGACGAAGGCGATAATAACGCGCCGGGCCGTTGCCGATTTTTTCCTTTTCCTTGGCCACGACTTCCAATTCGTCATGGGCTATCAACACCTCCATCATCTCGGCGATCGGGAAAAAATTGCTTTCATTGAGCACGTCCCGCCGGGTGAGCGGCATCAATTCGATAAATCGCATCGGACAATGGCGGGCGGCGGCGTATTCGACGAGGGGCCAGATTTCCTGCTCGTTGACCCCGCGCATGAGCACGGCGTTGAGCTTGACACGATCGAAACCGGCGGCACAGGCGGCATCAATGCCGGCCAGGACCCGCGCCAAATCGCCGCCGGTGACGCGGTGGTAGATGGCAGGGTCGAGGGCGTCGAGGCTGACATTGATACCGCAGACACCGGCCTGGCGCAGGGGCACGGCGAGTTTTTCGAGCATCACGCCGTTGGTGGAAATACCGAGGGTCTCCACGCCGGGGACTTCCCAAATGCGGGCGAGCAAATCCACGATGTTCTTGCGAATCAACGGCTCGCCGCCCGTGACCCGGAATTTCCTGAAGCCCAAGCCGGCGGCGACGCGCACCAAACGCAGAATTTCGTCGTCGGTCAGCGTATCCTCGCGCGACTGCCAGCCCTTGTAGCCCTCGGGCATGCAATAGAGGCAACGCTCATTGCAGCGGTCAGTGACGGAGAGGCGGAGGTAATCCACCACGCGGCCACTGGCATCAGGCGCGGCTGTCGGTGAAATGGGCATTCCTTCAGTTAATCGCAAACGCCCGGGAGGGACAAGTATATTTGCGTACGTATATCAAGGCTTTGCGTTCAGTTTCTCAATGTCAGCCGGGGTGTCCACATCGAGGGAGCCTTCCGGAAAGGGCACGAGTGTAACTTCGGCGGGATGGGCCTTAAGGACGCGGCGGGCGCCTTCGTCGCCTCCCAGTTTTTGGAGTTCGGAAAACAGATTGGCGGCAAAAAGGGCGGGTGGGCCGGGAACGCCGGCATATTGGGCGGCGACGATTTTTTTGCCAGTCGCGCGACGTTGCTCAATCAAATTGTCGAGCATGGCTGCCGTGAGGTGCGGCTGGTCGGCGACGGAGAGGATGGCGCCGGCGACTTGGATGTTTTTCGTTTCGAGGTAGTGCAAACCAGCGCGAATGGAACTGGCCAGACCCTCCTTCCATTCGTGATTAATGACGATCTCGACATCGAGCCCTTGCAAGGTGGCGGCGCACGCAGGTGCTTCCGCACCAACCACGACAATCACCGGGCGGCATTTTGAGGCCAAGGCGGATTTCGCGGCCCGGCGCAACAGCGGCTGACCCTGATATTCGAGCAGTTGCTTGGGCCGACCCAACCGGCCCGATCCGCCGGCGGCCAGGAGAATCAGTCCGATGGAGCCTTTGGGGTTGGTTCCAACGTAATCCTTTTCGCGCGGCGGTCCAAGCGCCGGCACCGTGGTACCAATGATGTCGGCAGCCAAAACTATGAGTCCGGGATCCATATTTACGCCCACTTCAAATCTTCGCCAGCAATGGGCAGGGTGCGGATGCGTTTGCCCGTGGCGGCAAAAATGGCGTTGCACACCGCAGGCGCGGCGGGCGGCAGCGCGGGTTCGCCAAGGCCGGTGGGGGCGGCGGCGCCATTGACAAAATAGGCCTCCACCACCGGCGGCGCATTTTTGATCGTGATCAAAGGATACTGGTCGAAATTGGTCTGTTCGACCTGGCCCTTGTCGAGGGTGATTTTGAGGAACCAAGCCGCGCCGAGGCCGTCAAGCATGGAGCCCTGCACCTGGCTTTCCGCGGAGCTAAGATTGATGATGAGGCCGGCATCCACCGCCGCGACCATCTTGTCCACATGCAAATCGCCTGCGGGTGTAACGGTGACTTCGGCGACGATGGCCACACAAGCTCCATTCGTGGCGCTGATGGCGATTCCCTGCCCCGAACCGCGGGGAAGTTTCTTACCCCAACCGGCCTTTTCGGCGGCGAGTTTAATGACGGCGTTCAAGCGCGCGGAATCACGACCGGCCGACCCGGCCAGCAAATCCACGCGCAAGTCCAGCGGGTCGCGGCCGGCGGCATGGGCGAGCTCATCCACAAAGCATTGCGCCGCCCAAGTGTTGCCATTGGAGCCGGGGGCGCGCCAATAGCCGGTGGGGACCGCGCCCGTGAGCGTACTGGACTTCACCTGTGCGCCGGGAACAGAGGAAAAGGGAAACTCGCCATTGGTCATGCCACCGGGGCCGCCTTGAATTTTGACAAAGTGATCCGCGAGCGCCACGACTTTGCCCGCGCCGTCCACGCCGGCCTTAAAGAAGTGCCAGCCGTTGGAACGGTAGTTGTCCTGGCTCATATCCTGCTCGCGCATCCAGGTAAGCTTGATGGGCGTGCCCTCAAGTTTTTGGGCGATGGCGGCGACTTCGAGGGAAAATTCATTCGAGCCGCGCCGGCCAAAGCCGCCACCGACCCGGGTAACGTGCACGGTGACATTGCTGGCGGACAAACCCAAACCGGCCGTCACCAATCGCTGGCCGGACGAAGGCACCTGCGTCGGGCACCACATTTCCATTTTGCCATCTTTGAAGAGGGCGGTGCAATTCTGCGGCTCGAGGGTGGCGTGGGCGAGCAACGGGTAGTGGTATACGGCGTTGACACTCTTGTTGCCTGCGGGCAGCGGCAGGGCATCGCTGCCGCCCAGGGTCTGCGCTTGATTCGCAAAATCCACGCTGCTGATGTTGGCGCCCGCGCCTTCATCCCATTGCACCTTGAGCTTGTTCACCGCGTTAAACGCGTTCCAAGTAGAATTGGCGACAATGGCCACACCGGGAGTCAGGCCCGTGATACCTTGCAATATAAAGGCATCCTTCACGCCCGGGAGCTTTTTTGCCTCGTCGAGATCGGCGCTGAGCGGTTTGCCACTGAAAATGGGGCAGCGCACATAACTGGCGTAAAGCATTCCCGGAAGCTTTTGGTCAATGCCAAAGAGCGACTGGCCGGTGACAATTTTAGGATTGTCCACTCCCGCCACGCGCGTGCCGATCAGTTTGAAATCAGCCGGGTTCTTGAGCGGAACGCCGGCCGCGGCGGGTGCGGGTAACGCCGCCGCTGCCGTGGCGAGTTCACCATATGTGGCTTTCCTGCCGGAAGCCTGATGAAGAACAACGCCATTGGCGGTGGTGCAATCAGCCTCCGGCACGCTCCATTTTTGGGCGGCGGCGGAAATGAGCATCGCGCGCCCCATGGCGCCAGCCTGACGGAGCCGGGTGAAGTTCCCCGTGGTTGAGCCGCTACCCACGGCGCTTTGCGAGCCATACGCCGAATTCAAATCGGCTTGGTAAACGGTGACACTGGACCACGGCACGTCCAGTTCCTCGGCGATAATCATCGGCAGGGCGGTCTTGGCCCCCTGCCCCATCTCGGAATTGGGAGCCATCAAGGCAACTTTACCATCGGGCGAAATGCGAATGAAGGCATTCGGGTCAGGTGGAGTCCCCGCCCCGCCAAAAGCAGCATCAGCGGTGGACAAACCGAAATCGAGGTAGGTGCCAATCACCAGACCGCCGCCGGCAAGGGCCGTCACTTTGAGAAAGTTGCGGCGGTCGAGATTGCCGGTGGGAAGAATTTCCGCCGTGTTATTCATAAGCAGGGTTCCTTATTTAGCCGCCGCGGAATGAATGGCCGCGCGAATGCGGGTATAGGTGGCACAGCGGCAAAGGTTGCCGGACATGGCGGTGTCAATGTCGGCGTCCGTCGGCTTCGGCTTGTCGGCGAGGAGCGCCGTCGCGCTCATGATTTGACCTGACTGGCAATAGCCGCATTGGGGAACGTCATGATCGCACCAGGCTTGCTGGAGGACAGTGAGCTTGCCGTCCTTGGCCAAGCCTTCGATGGTCGTCACTTTCGCCGCGCCAACATCGGAGATGGGCGTCTGGCAGGAGCGCTTGGGTTTGCCGTCAAGATGGACGGTACACGCGCCGCACATTCCGATGCCGCAGCCATATTTGGTGCCGACCATGTCGAGGCTGTCGCGCAGGACCCAGAGCAGGGGCGTGTCCGCTTCGACATCCACCGATTTCGCGCTGCCGTTGACCGTAAGTTTAAAAGTAGCCATGACAGAATTGTATTTAAGGTTAGGGGCCGTTTAGGACCATTTGAGATCTTCATTCACGATGGGCAGTGACCGGATGCGTTTGCCCGTCGCGGCGAAAATTGCATTGCATACCGCTGGCGCGGACGCCGGCAAGCCCGGCTCGCCAAGTCCGGTGGGTGCCGCATTATAGTCGCCATGGACGAAGTGCACTTCCGTCGCCGGTGCGTCCGAGATGCGGATGAGCGGGTACTCGTCGAAGTTGGATTCCTTGACCCCGCCCTTTTCGATCGTGAGGCTCAGGTACCAAGCCGCGCCCAATCCGTCAAGCATCGCCCCTTCGATTTGGGCCTCCGCACCACTAAGGTTGACGATGGCACCCACGTCCACAGCGGCGGTAAGTTTATGCACCGCTAATTTGCCATCCTGGGTGACCGAGACGTCGGCAACAATCGCCACATAACCAGCATGGCTGAAGGCATAGGAAATTCCCTGCCCCTGGCCCTTCGGGAGTTTCTTGCCATAACCGGCCTTTTCGGCGGCCAGTTTCAGCACGCCAGCCGCGCGCGTGGCGTTGGAACGATTGCCGGCCGGCCCACTGGCGATTAATTCCAGACGGAAATCCAGGGGATCCGGTCCCGCAGCATGAGCGAGTTCATCTACAAAACTTTGGGAGGCCCAATAGTTGGCGTTGTCACCGGGGGCGCGCCACGAACCAACAGGAACCCCCGAAGGCACAGTGCTGCTGGTGCTCTTGATGCCGGGGAATTCCCCGGGGCCACCTGACGCCCGCGTCACCCCGACAAAATGGTCATTCCAGCCCAAAAGCTTGCCGCTGGCGTCTACGGCACCCTTGAAAAAATGCCATGCGCCCGGGCGATATTTGTCCCCGGTCATATCCTGTTCGCGTGTCCAGGTGAGCTTAACCGGTTTGCCCGGAACTTTGGCCGCGATGGCACCCGCCTCCGCAGCATAATCCACGTCTCCCCGGCGGCCAAATGCACCGCCACTGCGGGTAATGTGCAATTTGACGTTCGCCGCAGGAATGCCGGCGGCGGCGGCGGCAGTGGTTTGCGCGCGCGAGGGCGATTGGGTTGGGCACCAAACCTCCATCGTGCCGTCGTCCTTGACCCAGGCGGTGGTGTTTTGCGGTTCCAGCGTGGCGTGCGACAAATAGGGATATGCGTAAACGCCCTGAACCACCTTGGCATCGGTCGGGAAGGTCACGGAACCATCGTCCACTCCCATTTTGGCGGCCTGCTCGGTGAAACTCGCGCTGCTTTGATCGGCATTGGGACCGAAGTTCCACTCGACCTTTAGCTTGTTGGCCGCGCTCATGGCATGCCAGGTGGAATCGGCCACGATGGCCACGCCTGGCGCTGAGCCCTGCGGGCTCACCAGAAAAGCGTCCAGCACACCGGATAATTTCTTCACTTCGTCGAGATTGGCGCTGATGGGCGACCCGCCAAACGTGGGGCATTTGGTTAAATTCGCGTACACCATGCCGGGTTGCTTGACATCGATACCGAACAGCGGCTGGCCGGTGACGACTTTGGGATTGTCCACCCCACTGATGCGGGTGCCGAGAATTTTGAAATCCTTTTCCGCCTTGAGCTGGAGTGTGTTGGCCGCTGGCACCGGCAGCGCCGCCGCAGCGGTGGCAAGTTCCCCGTAGGTGGCCTTTTTGCCGGTGGTTTGGTGCATGACGGTGCCTGCGGCGGTGGTGCACTCGGCGGGATCAACGCTCCACTGTTGCGCGGCGGCTGAGACCAGCATGGCGCGCATGCCTGCGCCCAGTTGGCGCATAAGCATGAAATTCTGCGGAATGGCCGTGCTTCCGCCGGCATTTTGCGCGCCATAGGCGGCATTCAAATCGCCCTGCTCCACCGTGACACTGGACCAGGGTACATCCAAATCCTCCGCTATGAGCATCGGCAGCGATGTCATGATACCTTGGCCAATTTCCGGGTTCTTCGCAATAATGGTCACTGCGTTGTTCGGGGCAATTTTGATCAACGCCGTGGGTTTGGCCGCTGCGCCGCCGCCCGGGCCGCCTCGGCCCGCCGCCGCTTCGGCGGTGGACACTCCCAATTTCAGATAACTCCCGAGCATGATACCACCGCCAGCCAGGGCGGTGACCTTAAGGAAATTGCGGCGGTTGAGTTCCAAGGTGGCGGTAGGTTCTTGAATAGTGTTCATGGAAAAGAGATTTTGCAGGTGAATGAAATTATTTGGCGGCGGCCGTGTGAATAGCGGCGCGGATGCGGGTGTAGGTGGCGCAGCGACAGAGGTTGCCAGACATGGCGTTATCAATATCCGCGTCGGTCGGCTTGGGCTTGTCGGCAAGGAGCGCCGTGGCGCTCATGATTTGGCCGGACTGGCAATATCCGCACTGGGGCACGTCGTGGTCACACCAAGCCTGTTGAAGCGCGGTAAGCTTGCCGTTCTGGGCCAGGCCCTCAATCGTCGTCACCTTCGCCGTGCCCACGTCGGAAATCGGCGTCTGGCAAGCGCGCTTGGCCTTGCCGTCAAGATGCACGGTACAGGCACCGCACATGCCGATGCCGCAGCCGTATTTCGTGCCGACCATCTCCAGACTGTCCCGCAAAACCCAGAGCAAAGGCGTATCCGCCTCGACGTCCACCGATTTTGCCGCGCCGTTGACCGTGAGTTTGAAAGTAGCCATGGGGATAAGAATTAAATACTCAAGACCACTTGAGGTCTTCGTCTTTAATGGGAAGCGAACGGACGCGCTTGCCGGTCGCGGCAAAGATGGCGTTGCACACAGCCGGGGCGGCGGGCGGCAGGGCCGGTTCGCCCAAACCCGTGGGGGCTACATTGTAGTCGCCTTTGATAAAATGCACCGCGGTGGTCGGCGCCTGATTCATTTGAATCAAAGGGTAATCATCAAAGTTTGCCTGCACTGGCCGACCCTTGTCCACTGTAATCTTCAGCAACCAGGCGGTGCTGAGGCCGTCAATCATGCCGCCCTGTACCTGATTTTCTGCGGCGCTGAGGTTGACGACGGGGCCGACATCCACGCCAGCCGTCATCTTGTTCACCGTCAAGTCGCCAGCCGGAGTGACTGTGACTTCTGCGACAATAGCTACATAGCCACGGTGGCTGAAGGTAAAGGCGATACCCATCCCCTGCCCTTTCGGCAGCTTTTTTCCCCAGCCGGCCTGTTCCCCGGCCAGCTTGACCACGGCAATCATGCGCTCCGGATTGTACGCGGTGATCTTTTCTGAAGCGAGCAAGTCCAGGCGGAATTGCAACGGATCTTTGCCCGAAGCATGGGCCAATTCGTCGAGGAAGCTTTGCGTCGCCCAGAAATTGGCGTTATCATTGGGCGAACGCCAGGGACCCGTCGGCATGCCGGTCTGAATGGCGGGCGCGGATTGCACCGTGAGACTGGGGAATTCGTTATTGCCGAAGTTGGCGCCCTGCACGGGGACGAAGCGGTCGTTCCAGCCAAGGATCTTGCCGTCGGTTCCGAGTGCACCCGTGAAAAAGTGCCAGGCGGCGGGACGGAAAAGGTCGTTGCCAATGTCCTGCTCGCGCGTCCAGGTGAGTTGCACAGGGACGCCGGGAAACTTTTGGGCAATCGCCATGGCTTCAGACACATATTCCGCAGAGAGCCGGCGCCCAAATCCGCCACCGCTGCGCATGATATGTACCGTAGCCGCGCCCCGGGCGGCGCCCGGGTTCTGGATCGGGGCCCAAACTTCCACCGTGCCATCGGCTTTATAACAGGCTGTGGCATTCATCGGCTCCAGACAGGCATGGGAGACGTAAGGGAAGTTATAAGTAGCCGAAAGTACTTTGGCATCGGCCGGATAGGTCGGCGCGGGGACCGCAGTGCCCGCGGCCTGCGCCTGCGTCGCAAAACTCTCGCTGGACTGGTTCGCATTCGGACCTTCGTTCCACTCGATTTTTAGTTTATTGGCCGCACTGATGGCATTCCACGTTGTATCCGCTACCACTGCCACCCCGCCTTTTACGCCGGTGGCTGCGGGAACGATGAACGCATCGCGCACTCCGGGCAGCTTCTTTACCTCATCGAGATTCGCGCTGGTTGGCGTTCCGCCGTTGACCGGACATTTGGTAAAATTCGCGTGGAGCATGCCCGGCTGCTTAACGTCAATACCGAACAGCGATTGACCGGTGACAAGTTTGGGATTGTCCACGCCGCTGATCCGCGTGCCGAGAATCTTGATGTCTTTGTTGTCCTTGAGCACCACGCTGTTTAAATCCGGCGGGGTCAGGGTGGCGGCTTTGGCAGTGAGTTCGCCATAACCGAGCTTCTTGCCCGTGGCCTTGTGGAAAACCGTGCCGTCCCCCGTCGTGCATTCACTTTCGGGCACGCTCCACGTTTGGGCGGCCGCCTGCACCAGCATGGTGCGCGCGGCGGCGCCGACGCGGCGCATCGGCATATAATTCTGGGGCGTACCGTTGCTGCCACTGGCGTTTTGGGGCCCACCGACATTTTGCGCGCCGTAGGCCGCCGTGTTGAAATCGCCCTGATAGACGGTAACCTTGTCCCAGGAAACATCGAGGTCTTCCGCAATAAGCATCGGCAATGACGTCTTCATGCCTTGGCCAATTTCCGGATTTTTGGAAATAATCGCCACCATGCCATTGGACGAGATGCTTATAAATGAATTGGGGACAAAGGCCGGGGCGGCTGACCCTGCGGCTTGGGCCATGGCTTCGGTTATGCCGGACCGAAAATAGCCGGCCAGCATCATACCGCCGCCGGCGAGGGCGGTGACTTTCAGGAAACTCCGGCGGTTGAGGTCGAGAACGGGGGCAATTTCAGGGGAGGCGCTCATAATGGGGATGGGGGTATATAAGATTGTTATTTGGCGGCGGCGGTGTGGATGGCGGCGCGGATGCGCGTGTACGTGGCGCAACGGCAAAGGTTGCCCGACATGGCGGCATCAATGTCGGCGTCGGTCGGCTTGGGTTTGTCGGCCAGGAGCGCCGTGGCGCTCATGATTTGGCCGGACTGGCAATAACCGCACTGGGGCACGTCGTGGTCGCACCAGGCTTGCTGGAGGGCCGTGAGCTTGCCGTTCTGGGCGAGGCCCTCGATCGTCGTTACTTTAGCCGTGCCCACATCGGAAATGAGGGTCTGACAGGCGCGCTTGGGTTTGCCGTCAAGGTGGACCGTGCACGCGCCGCACATGCCGATGCCGCAACCATATTTCGTCCCAACCATTTCCAAGCTGTCCCGGAGGACCCAGAGTAAAGGGGTGTCGGCTTCGACATCCACTGATTTTGCATTGCCATTGACCGTTAATTTGAAGGTAGCCATGGGGGGTAAATAATAGGGGTGGAAAGCTTTGCGATAAATTCGGCATTTCGCCGGCGATTGTCAAGGATGAATCCAAGCCTTGCAGACCCTGGCACCCCCGGAACAACCAATTGCTATTCAGAAGGTTAACGCCTTTTCGTTTCCGCCGGACTTCCTTCCGGGCCGGGGAGGAAAAGTTGTGCCATAATCTCAGGTTCGTTGCAGGAGGTTGCCAGCCGCCGTCATCCGCTGATATATAGCATAAAATATATCGGGTGCGCTGCACCCCGCTGGCCGCCCCGTTCAACTTTATTGCGGCCCCCCGGAGTTGCCCGCATAATTCCGAATTTCATTCAGGACGGATTGCAAAAACGCGGTGGGTTGGCCACTCCACATGACTACAACCTCCACCGGGTTAAAACCAGGCAGCGGAATGGACCGCACTTTGGGATGGTTCACTATTTCCGGCAAATTCACGTTGGCGCCGAAGCCGTAGCCGTTGGCCACAAACCAGGTAATAAGTTCGTAGGAACTGGTCTCGATCGCCGGTTGCCAGTCCACCTTCAGCCGCTTGAGGCCTTTTTGGAACAGTCGACTCAGCGCTTCCGAAGCGGGCAGCCCAATGAGCGGTTCCTCAATCTTGTCCTGCGCGAAAATCTCCGCGGCCGATTTGTACTTGGACTTTTTCGGCACCAGCAACACCAGCGGCAACCGCACGAGCAGGGCCGAATGGAGCCGCGAGGCCGGGCGGTTTTCGAGCGACACCACGGCCAGGTCAATTTGCCTTTCCTGCAGCCAGGTTTCAATCTGCGGTTGAAACCCGGTCCGCAAGCCCAGCCGGATCTCCGGATGGTCCTTCTTCAATCTCTGCAAGACCTCCGGCAGATGATTGCGCACAACCAGTTCGGACGCCCCGACGCGCAGTTGCGGCGCCTCCTTCTTTTGCAGGCGAGCGCGCATGGGCTCGAGATTCTCGAAAAACGGCCGGATGAAATCGAACAGTTCCTGACCTGCGGCGGTGAGGTGAAACGGCTGGCGGTCAAACAATTTGACCCCCAAGTCTTCCTCCAAAAGCAAAATCTGGCTGCTGACGGCGGGCTGCTGTATCCCATAGGGCATGTGCCGCACCGCCCGGCTGATGCCCCCGAAACGCGCGACATAGTAAAAATCCCCGGAGCAAGCTCCGGGGCATTGGTCAATACAGCCCCAAGTCC
>CAZLPS010000070.1:0-23285 GCA_964561455.1 uncultured Opitutales bacterium | reverse complement strand
GCTGGAAGTTGGAAGGATCTCGAGCGGGGGAGCGGGGGAGCGGGGAGCGGGGAGACCGGATTTGAGATTGGCGAGAAGGAAGCTGAATTCAAAAAGCGAGGATATTTTGATTTTGGAGACCCGGTATTCCAGACTGCAACTTTCACGGCGTGGCCATTTCAACCCAGCCAGCGGCGGACGATGCGATAGGTTAGTGCCAGCAAAATGCCGAGGCCCAACGAACAACTGGAGAGAAAGTTTAGCGCATGCGCCAAATCGTGTTTTTCCGGCGGAGCTTGCCAAGCCACGGCCAGACCCGTAAGGCCAAAGCCAATGAGCAATCCCACCATGACCAGGGTAAGCACGGCAATTTCCGCGGGCGTTGGCGATTTCATTAAGCCCATGGTTGGCGGCAAAAGCTTCCGTGAATGTCTGAGGATACTATTTCCAAAGTAAATTCAAAAGGCAAGCTTTATGCCTCCCACTTGGTTGAATTCCAACTTCTAGCTTCCAGCTTCCAGCTTCTTCTTCAACGTCCGCCATCGGTCCAGCCGCTCCGCGATACCTGCTTCCGCCCCGGCTGGAGTTGGGCCGGGGTCATACAACATTAGGAATTTCTCAAGGTAATCCTGGCCGGAAATGGCTTCGGGGAATTCATGGCTGTATAAATAGCCTTCGCCCTGGCCGAGCTTTTTGTTGGTCTCCGTATGGCTGTCGCGCAGCCACATGGGCACGGGCTGCACTGGTTCGTTTTTCAGCGCTTCGCGCGCGGCCCCGAGGGCGCGGGTGGCGGAATTGCTCTTGGGCGCGGTGGCCAGGAAGAGGGTCGCATGGGCCAGATTCAGCGCGCATTCCGGCAGGCCAACCAAGTCGCAGGCTTGGAAAGCGGCGACGGCGACCGGGAGCCCGCGGGAATCGGCCAGGCCGATGTCTTCGGAGGCCAGAATCACCAGGCGCCGCGCAATGAAGCGCGGGTCTTCGCCGCCTTCGAGCATCTTGGTCATCCAGTAGATGGCGGCATCGGGATCACCGCCGCGTACACTTTTGATAAAGGCTGAGGCCGTGTCGTAGTGCTCGTCTTCATTGGCATCATAGCGGATGCGCCGCTCGCGCGCGAAAACGGTCAGCGCGTCCTCGCTGATTTCGCCGCCCAGCGGCTGGCTGAGCGCGAGGGTTTCGAGGGCATTGAGCGCGCGTCGCAAATCGCCATCGCACAACTTCGCCAGTGAGGCGAGCACGGCTTCGCTCGCCCGCACGCGCAGGTTGCCCAGCCCGCGCACGTCGTCGCCGAGCGCGCGCCGCAAGACCAGCGCCACGGCGTCCACCGGCAGGGGCTCAAGCCGGAACAAATGGCTGCGGCTTAACAAGGGCGGAATGACGTAGAAGCCGGGATTGTGCGTCGTCGCACCGATGAGCCGCACATTGCCAGCTTCGACATCCGGCAACAGCAAATCCTGCTGGGCCTTGTTAAACCGGTGGATCTCGTCAATGAACAGAATCGTGCGCTCGGCGGGGCGGGCCCGGGCGAGGCGCAGCTCGTCGCGCAATTCCGCGGTGTTGGACAGCACGGCGTTAATGCGCACAAACCGGCTGCCCGTTTCGTGGGCAATGACTTCGGCCAGCGTGGTTTTGCCGCAGCCGGGTGGGCCATAAAAGAGCAGACTGCCAAAAGTGTCCGTCCGCACCAGTCGCGGCAGCAGGCTCTCCGGCCCGAGCAAATGTTCGTGGCCAATGACCTCGGCGAGGGTGCGCGGCCGCATGCGCAAGGCGAGGGGGCGATGGAAGCCGCCAGCGGCCCCGTCGCGGGCGCTGGATTGCGCCCGGGCGGATTCTTCGAAGAAGGAGGACTGGAGGGGTTCTTCCATGGGAACGACAAAGCCCAACTCTCAACGTTTAACTCTCAACGCTCAACTCTCAAGTGACAATCGCCATTAACAAAAACAGATCCACGGAAATTTGGCAAACCGCAGCCAGCGGCGCGGTCCAGGCCCGCCGTTAATTGGCGATCATTGGGCGTTAAGCGTTAAACGTTAAGGGTTGAGCGTTCCAGCAGAAGCGTTTATTTACCGGGCATGGTCACCATCACCGCTGAATACCTGGGCGATCTGCATTGCCGGGCCGTGCACCAGCCTTCCGGCACTGTGCTCGAAACGGACGCGCCCAAAGACAACCAGGGCCGCGGCGAATCATTTTCCCCCACGGATTTGTGCGCCACGTCGCTGCTCACCTGTATGGCCACCATCATGGGCATCCAGGCGAAATCCCTGGGCTACGACCTGACCGGGCTCAAGATGGAAGTCCACAAGGACATGACGCCGCCGCCGCGCCGCATCGCGCGCCTCGACGTCATTTTTATTTTTCCGCGTCCTGCGGATGAGGCAACGCGCAACCGCTTGCGCGAGGCCGCCGAGACCTGCCCGGTGCATCGCAGCCTGCATCCGGAAGTCGCGGTGCAAACCACCTTCCAATGGCCGAAACCATGAGCCTGTCTGCCGCCACCCCGCTGGTTGCCGTCCTGAGCATCGCCGGTTCCGATTCCGGCGGCGCTGCGGGGATTCAGGCGGACTTGCTGACTTTCGCCGCGTGTGGGGTTTATGGCACGACCACCATCACCGCGGTCACGGCCCAGAATCACGTCAGTGTTTCTGGGGTGCATCCGGTTCCACCGGCCCTGGTCCGCGCGCAAATTGACCAGGTGCTGGCGTATTATCCGGTGCGCGCGATTAAAATCGGCATGCTCTTGAACCAGGGAATCATCCAGGCGGTCGCCGATTTTCTCAGCGCCCCGCGCCAGATTCCGGTGGTGGTGGACCCCGTGATGATTTCCAGTTCCGGTGCCATGCTCCTCGAGCCGTCCGCCTTGCAACTCTTGACGGAACGCCTGTTGCCGGCGGCCACGCTCATCACCCCGAATTTTGACGAAGCCGCCGCCCTGCTGGGCCAGCGGCCTGAATCCACTGCCCGGGCAATGGAGCAGGCCGCCGTGGCGCTGGCCCGGCAATTTGGCACCGCCGTCTTGTTGAAGGGCGGTCATTTTGCCCTGGACCCGGTGCTGGATGTGCTGGCCGGCCCGGAGGGCGTGCGCGCCCGCCTGCAGTCGCCGCGCCTGTCTGGTGTGGTGACGCATGGAGGCGGTTGTATTTTGTCCGCCGCCATCGCCGCGCATCTGGCACGGGGAGCGGGCTTGGTGGACGCCGTCGAGCGCGGTCATGCATTCTTGCAAAGAGCGCTGCGCTCCCCGGTATCGCTCAAAGACCGGAAGATTCTGCGCCCGGGGGGAATAATATAATCTGTTGCTGAATTAACGGCCCATGGCCAAGGGATGATGCGTGACGAAACTCTTACAATTTTGGAATGGGAAACGCCGGCCCGTTATGCCAGAATTGGCTCTGCGATTCCCGGGAAACCCATCCGGGGAATCGGTGCTTGGGCCAGGCGGCTGCTCCCTCTGCCTGACCATGGGTCGCGGCGATACGCATCCCACATTTTTTGCTCGCACCATTCCTTCCAACCCTGTTTAATTGCCCGTTTACTATGAAGAAAATCCTCCTCCCCATCCTCATTGCCATCGCCTCGGCGCTGCCGGTGCATGCTCAGAATATCCTGGTTGTTGACGTAAGTAACGTCTTTAACAACTTGTTCGAACTCAAGGTTGAGATGAACAAGCTCAAAGTCACGACCGACTCCTACAGCAATTTTCTGCAGCAACAAGGGCAAGTCCTGGCCACCATGAAACAGAAAGCCATTGAGCTGGACCAGCAGGCCAAGAACCAGGCGAATCTGCCGGATTCCCAAAAGCTCTATGAAGGCCAGTATTACGACGAACTGAACCAAATTGACACCAAAACCAAGGACATTCAGCAATTTTACAATCAGAGCTCGGACTTGGTGCAAAAAAAGCAGCAGGAAATCGTGCAGGTTGAGCTGGATAAGATGAAAGTCGTCGTCAAGGAAATCGCGCAGAAGCAAAAGGCTTCCTATGTTTTGAATTCGTCCCCCTTGGGCATGATCAGCCCGGTGATCTATGCCAACGATGACAAGTCCATGGATATCACGGACACCGTCTTGAAGGCGATGAATGACAAATACATCGCCGAGGGTGGCGTTGCGCCCACGGCCACTCCGGCCGCCACTACGGCTCCCGCCTTGTCCACGACCCCGGCCCTGACCCCGGCTCCGACCATGGGCACCGCCAAGCCGGCCGGTTCGGGCAAATAATCATTCCAGACATTTCGGAATTGCCGAAGGCGGCGCCGCACGCATTTTTTGCGTCGGCGCCGTTTTCGTTTGCCCTTAACCACGGCTGCCGTAACTTCTTTCCCGTGCATATTGCTTATTCTGTGGAAGACATTGTCCGCTTCGTCGGCGAAGGCCGGAGCGAGGGCCACGCAGCGCAGCCGGTATCCGGCATCGCCGCCCTTAAGCAGGCCAAGCCCGGCGACCTGGCGTTTTTGGGCAACCTGAAATACAGGGCGGATATTGCCACCTGCCGGGCCAGCGTCATTTTATTGCCGGACGATTTTGACGGGCATCCAGCCCCGGGCCAGGCGTTTATCCGCCTGCCCAAGCCGTCGCTGGCTTTGGCGCGCATTTGCCGTGAAGTTGAGCGCCTCCTCTTTCCCAAGCCCGCGCCCGGCGTACATCCCAGTGCCGTGGTGCATCCCAGCGCCCAGATTGATTCCGCGGCGCACGTTGGCCCACTTTGCGTAGTCGAAGCCGGGGCCAGAGTGGCGGCCGGTGCGGTGCTGCAGGCCCAAGTTTTTCTGGGGCGTGAAGCGGTGGTGGGCTTGGATTCCTGGCTGATGCCGCAGGTGACAGTGCAGGCCTATTGCACAATCGGACAGCGCGTGCGGCTTCACTCCGGGGTGGTGCTGGGGGCGGACGGCTTCGGCTATGACACGAATAAAGAGGGGGTTCACGAAAAAGTGCCCCAGATCGGCCGGGTGGTGATTGAGGATGACGTGGAAATTGGCGCGAACACCACGGTGGACCGTGCGCGTTTCAACGAGACTCGCGTCGGCGAAGGGACCAAAATTGATAACCTTACCCAAGTCGGACACAATGTGATTATAGGCAAGAACTGCATTGTCGCGGCTTTGGTCGGCATTTCCGGCAGCACGATTTTGGAGGATGGCGTGGTCATCGGTGGCCAAGGGGGCCTTGCCGGCCACCTGCGCATCGGCAAAGGCTCGATGATTGGCGGCCAAAGCGGCGTAATTCACGACCTGCCACCCGGCAGCCAAGTGCGGGACAGCCCGTCCATGCCCTACATGGTCGCGCAGAAAGTCCACATCCTCAAATCCCGCCTCCCGGAATTGTTCAAACGCGTCGGCATCCTCGAAGAAACACTGGCGCAATTGGAGTCCCGCCCCGGCCTTTCCCACGGCCACAAGAAATCGGAATGACGTTCGCCGGACGCGGCGGGGTGAAGGGCCGGTAGTGCCTGGGGTTTCCCCCCATGGGGTGAAGTACTCCCAACCAGTTTAAGATTAGAGCTGGATTTTCGACCCGACCTGCCCTAAGTTCGAACATGGTTCGGCTGGCGTCTCAAAGGTGGAGGCGGGAGCAGGCAATCAGCCGCACCGGGGCGGTCGGAAAACCCGTTTTCCCCATGCCTGATATTTAAACGACCGTTTGAAAAATGCGCCGGACGGGGAACTCCCCGGGTTTGCCGGGGTCGCTAGCATCAGACCTTCCCTCTCCATGAAAAAGCTGCTTTTGATTCTCCTGCTGTTGGGACTGAGCCCGCTCCTGCGGGCGCAGGCGCCGGTGGCCGACAGCCCGGTGCTTTTCACCCCGGAACAATTGGACCAACTGACCGGCCCGATTGCCCTTTACCCCGACCCGCTGGTCGCGCTGATGCTCCCGGCCTCAACCTTTCCGACGGACGTGACGCTTGCCGCCCAATTCCTGCGGGAGGGCGGTGACCCGGCCCAAATTGACACCCTGCCGTGGGACGACAGCGTCAAGGCGCTCGCGGAGTATCCGGAAGTGGTCGAATGGATGAGTGAAAATCTCGATTGGACCACCGCGTTGGGCTATGCCTTCTTGCAGCAGCCCCAGCAGGTGATGGCCTCCATCCAGCAATTGCGGGCCGCAGCGCTCGCCAATGGCTCCCTGGTGAATACGGCCGAACAGAACATCAGCCAGGTGGGAGGCTCGCTGTGCATTTTTCCCGGGCAGGACGACTCCCTCTATGTACCGCAATACGATCCGAACGTAGTCTATGCGGAAGGCGTCGTTTATACTGGACCTGTCATCTTTTTTAGCCGGCCCTACCGGGTCGGGGTGTGGTTGCGGTACCAATGTGATTGGGATGACTTCGGAATTTGGTTCGGAGTATGGCAGCCCGGCTGGACCTATCGCCGCGAATGGCGTGAGCCGCATCCGGACAACCATCAATTCTGGCGGCCCGATCCCGTACGCGAACGTGATTTCTTCCGGACCACCAGGCGTCCGGCTGCCACCCCACCCCAACCAAGGCCCATGGCCAGCGCACCCAACCGAGCGCGTGGCCCGGGGCAGGGTTTTCGACCCGCGCCGGCCGCAGTTGTGACGCCGCGAACAGACGTTACCGGCTGGCATACGGGCCCGGATAATCATTTGGCCGTGCCGCCAGCGACCCGGTCGCCCGGCCCTGGTCGTTCCGGCCCTCAAATCATTACGAGCGAAACCAACCCGGGGACCAAGCCACCCGGGTCGCCAGCGTCCCGGCCCGCCCAAAATCCAGCGGCCACGGTTCGTCCTCCTCCGCCAATCGCTGGCAGCCCAGCTGCACCTGCTCGGGAACCCAATACCCGTGCGGGAACAGAGCTCGTCGGCAACCGCGCGGTGCCCACCTCGCCAGTGAATCCGCGTCCAGCACCGACTACTCCTGTGGCAATTCGTCCAACTCCGCCAGCTCCGGCACATACGCCACCTGTCGGGCCGGTGTTTGGAGGCTATTCGCGTGGGGTTGACGCAAATGCGGCCAGCAATCGGGGTCAGGCAAGTCTCGCTGCGGCGGCTCCGCAAGTGCGGACGGCGGCACCACCTTTACCAGCCAGTCGTCCGGCGCCTACGCCCGGTCCCGCGCCAACTCCAGCACCGGCCACACGGACCCCGGCACCGTCGTTCGCGCCCTCCGGCAGCACCTCCAATCCCCGCACCCGTTGAATTGACGGGCCAGATGCCATGAAAACTTCAATTGTCACCCATCCGCTCCTTTGCCTCTCCATCGTGGCCCTGCTGATTGCGGGCTGCGCGGACTCGCCGCCGAATCCCGTTGGCCAGGTTCCACCGGCCGGCATCCCGGCCACGCCGCCGAGAGTTTTTGATTCACCCGCCGAGGCGATCAAGTCTCTGCTCGCAGCCACCCAGGCCAAGGACGTGGCCGCAGTGCGCGAAATCTTTGGATCCCAAGTTGGGGATTTGCTTTCTGGCGATCCCACCCAGGACGCCGTGGAATTCGAAAATTTTTCCAAGGCGGTTGCGGTGCTCTGCAATCCGGTTAACGTCAACGAGAACAAAGTGGTGCTGTACACCGGGGCAAAAAACTGGCCATTTCCGATTCCGTTGGCGAAGCAGGACAATGGCAAATGGTTTTTTGACACCGCAGCGGGCCGGGAGGAAGTGCTCAACCGGCGCATCGGGCAAGATGAGTTGACCGCGATCGGAGTCTGCAAGGCTTACGTCGCCGCCCAACACGAATTTGCCAGCGTGGATCGCAATGCGGACGGGATTTTGAATTATGCCCAGCGATTGAACAGCACCTCCGACCGCCACGACGGATTGTACTGGGCGCCGGTTGAGGGGGAAGATTTGAGCCCCTTGGGGCCGTTGGTGGCCGCCGCGCATGAGGACGGCTACGATTCCGACAAGCCGGTGGGCCGCACGGAACCCTTCCAGGGATATTTGTTCAAAATTCTCAAGGAGCAGGGTTCAGATGCGCCCGGCGGCAAATACAACTACGTCATCAACGGCAACATGGTGGCCGGCTTTGCCCTGGTCGCCTACCCCGCGCATTGGGGCGAATCCGGCATCATGACGTTCATCGTCAATCAAAACGGAAAAATCTACCAGCACAACTTCGGCGAGAAAAGCGCGCAGCTCGGCGCCGCCATGACGGCCTTCAATCCCGACCAAAATTGGACCGTGGTGGACAGCAACGGATTGGTGACGCCCTGAGTACGTCCCGATTTGGGAAAACGCCTGACTGGGGGGATGTCACTCAATTGTTGCCTTTTGGGCGCGAGTGCGACAGCAATGCGGAGCGCGCGCACCTCCTTTCCATGAACGGCACCAATTTCCAAATTTTTTCCGGCAATTCCAACCCGACCCTCGCGAAAGCCATTTGCGAGAGCATTGGAGTCAACCTCGGCCAGGCCACGGTCACCGCATTTCCGGACGGGGAAACATTCGTCAAAATCAACGAGAACATCCGCGGCGGTGATGTCTTCATCATCCAGTCCACGTGCAGCCCGGCGAATCACCACATCATGGAGTTGTTCATCATGATTGATGCGGCCCGGCGCGCTTCGGCCCAGCGCATCACGGCGGTATTGCCCTTTTACGGCTACGCCCGCCAGGACCGCAAGGACCAGCCTCGCGTGCCCATTACTGCCAAGCTCGTTGCGAATCTTCTGGTCGCCGCCGGCGCCAACCGCATCCTGACCATGGATTTGCACGCACAACAGATTCAGGGATTTTTCGACATCCCGGTGGATCACCTCTACGCGTCGCCGGTGTTTTACGATTACCTGAAGAACCACAAGAAGCTTGAAAAGCTCATCGTCATTTCGCCCGACGTCGGCGGCATGAAGATGGCCGCTGCCTATGCGGACATGCTCGGCGCACCCCTTGGTTTCGTCGCCAAGCGCCGGGTTTCCTCGACCCAGGTTGAGGCCGTCAATTTGGTCGGCGACGTGGAGGGTATGGACGTATTGATGATTGACGACATGACGGAAACGGCCGGCACCCTCACGGCGGCGGCGAAACTGCTCAAGGAGCGCGGCGCGGGCAGCGTGCGCGCGGCGGTCACCCACGGGGTGCTCAATGAGCACGGCTTTGAACGCCTCAAAGGTGGCGCTTTGGACGAATTGATTACGACGGACACCACGCCGATTGACACTCGCGGACTGCCCATCACGGTGCTTTCCGTGGCGCCCCTCCTCGGCCAGGCCATCCGCCGCATTCACGGCAATGAGTCGGTGACGGGGTTGTTTAAGATCAAGGGGTTTTGATCGACAGACTGCGTTCCGATGGGCCATTCGCGTCCCCCTGTCACCTCTGCATTATTTTTAACGACATATCCGGAGGCTGCCATTCGAGATCCAGCGGCCCTGCAAACACCGGCTCGTTCGCTTTTGCCCGCTCGGCAAAATTTTCGACGAAAGCCGCAATGGCGTCAAAATCCTTTTCCGAGTGTGCGGCCCATTTTCCTACGACTCGCTCAGAGCCATTGGCAAATTTTACCGCCAGTCGCAACCACGGTTCATCCGTGTAGCCTTCAGTGAAAGGCAGCGTAAGGGTTAGGAAATCATGTTCCTCGATTGTTTGAGTCAATTTCGTCAAGTCAGCCGCGTCAAGGTTGAGAAGATAACGTGATTCGGTGCGATCACCGAGATTGGCGGTGCGCACCCAGAGTTTCCCGTGCGAATTGATATAAATGTCCTCAACGTTATGCCCTGGCCCCGGGTTGGCTGAAAGCAGGGCTAGGTTTTCCACCAAGACCGGCGGTGAGGAACCAAACATGTTGCTGATGGGCCGCGAGGTCTGGCAACTGGAATTTGCCAACAGGCTGACGACGACCACAACGGCACATGGAGTGAATCTAGCCATGGCCGAGAATGGCTTTCTTGCAAGCCATGCGCCAGATGATTCTGGAGTTGGAGCGTTTTGGGATTTTGGGGATTGACCTCCGTGATGTATAGACATATCTATACATCATGAAATCCACCGCCCAAATATTCAAGAACGGCGGCTCCCAAGCCGTCCGCCTGCCGAAGGCGTTTCGTTTTACTTCAAAAACGGTTTCAATCGAACACGCCCTAGGAGGAGTCTTGCTCCAGGACAAGCAGGATTTGAAACGCCGGGCGCGTATTATGCGCTCCTTGGCCGGCAGCTGCCCGGAATTTCCAGTGATTGAACCCAATCTGGCGCCCGATTTGCCGCGCGAACCGATGATATGAAGTATCTCCCGGATACGAACCTCTGGTCCTTTTATTTGCGGGCAATGGACAGCAGACTGACCGATCAGGTCGAAGTTGCCATGCTCGCGGGAGAATTGGTCATGTCGGCCATTGTATTGGCCGAACTTGATTACGGGGCGGAAAAGGCGCGGCTTCGCGGAGAATTGCGCCCGATACAGAGATTAACCCGACTTCGGCAGGCAATCACCGCCACGTCGTTTGATCAATCAGCGGCCACGGCTTATGGACACTTGCGATCCGACCTTGAGCGGCGGGGTCTGACCATCGGTTCCCTTGATATGCTGGTCGCCGCACACGCTTTGGCGCTCGGTGCGGCCATCGTCACCCACAACGTCCGCGAATTTTCCCGCATCCCTGGCCTGGTGGTCGAGGACTGGCAGACGGAAATTTAATGCGCGATGGCTCGCTTTTGCGGATCGCGTGCCTATAGACTCTCCCCATGGTCGCCTGGCTGACTGGATTGAGCGCGCTGCTGCTGGGGCTGGTGTGCGGCTGGCAGGCGCCGCGCGCGAAATGGGCGAAGCCGCTCATCGCCGGCATCACGGCGTTGCTGTTCGTGGTGATGTTATTTGGCCTGCTGATCATCATGTGGCCGGATTTTCGGCGGCTGTTCAGTTACCCCGTGCAATTTTACGGCGGATTGGGCGTGCGCCACGGACTGCTGGCCGCGGGGGAATTGGCGGGAGGATGGATTCTATGCGAAGGCCTCCGCAAGAAACGGGGCTTTTATATCTTGGTGGGCATTTTGTTCCTCTTTGCCGTACCCATCGTCTACGAGCGCAAATGGTCGCACGATTATTCGACGCTCGATGCCTCGACCAATCCCATGACCGTCACCAAACAGACCGACAATTACACCTGCGCGGCGGCGAGCCTGAGCAATCTGACGGCATTGCTGGGCGCCAAGATTTCCGAACGCCAGGCCGCCGAAATGATGGGCCTTGACCATTACGGCGGCGCGGTTTGGCAAGTGGCCTACGTGCTGCAACATTTGGGTTATTCGTTCCAGGAAATTCGCACGGAATCCATGGCGGACGTCAAATTTCCCGCGTTGATCATCGTGCGGTTCAGCGACCGGGTGGACCATGCAGTGCTGGTCACCGGACGCGCGGGGCCGGATTACGCAGTCATTGACCCCCTCGCCGGCTCATTGACTTACTCCGCCAAATGGTTTGCCGACCGTTGGTGTTATCAGGGGGTGATGGACGTGCATAGGTAGGCGGGACGAGAGCGTCGGGGCTATTTGGGCTGGGGGGTGGTTCCGCCCGCGGCCCTGTATGCCGCCCATTCTCTGTCAATCCGCCCGGTTTCATCCGGGGTGGCCTTGGCGATTTCAACTTCGTAAACGTTGACGACGCCTTTCATGTCGGAACGAAACACCAGCCAATTGTTGTCCGGGGTGAAGGTGGCGTTGGGCTCCAGCCCGCGACCGCCCTTCGGATTGTTTTGATGTGACAGCTCCACCAACTTTTCCGAGGTCAATTGGCCCACCTTCACTTTCTCGCCGTTGACGTCCAATGTCGCGGATTCTCCGGTTGGAGTGAACAAGTACATCCACTGGCCGTCTTGGGCCGTGGCGCCGCCGTCGCCAACCCCGGAGAACAGCCGGTCGTCCCACGACATCGTGTAGCGCATCGATGAATCCGAGCGCGGCACCGGATAGCGAATATGCTCCCCGGTTTCGACATTCGCGCCGCCAATCCAGCTTTCTGCGGACCGGGGCGTTTGTAAATCATAGTAAACCCATTTGCCGTTGTGGCTGAAAAATTCATGGCTGGCGCTTTCGTTGGGCAACGTGCGCGCCGGCATCGCCTTTAAATTGGAGCCATCGGCGCTCATGGTCCAGATGCGGTCCACCGACCCACCGTTGCCCTCGTGGGCGAAGAGAATCAAATTCGGATCGGTCGGCGAACACATTAAATGGGTGAGGTTGTCGTAGCTGAAATTGTCGTCATTGGGAAAGAACGACTTGGTCTCCCCGGTCTTGAGGCTAACCGTGTAGATTTGTTTGTTCTGGCCGCGGGCGCCGCCGCTGGTGGCCGCGCTGTTTCGGCCGCCTGCACCCCGGCCGGTGGCGGCCGCGACCGAGGGCGTCGTGGGGGCGCCCGGGCGCAAGGCCATGGGGGTTTCCAGTCCGGGGCTCGTAGGCGTGCCCGAACCGCGCGGCGTCATTGCCATGGGGCTGGTGGGGGTTCCGGGGCCCAGGTTGGTTGGTGTTTGCCCGCGGGGGCTGGTGGGAGTGCCCGGGCCACGATTGGCGGGAGTCGCGGCGGTGGGATTCCTCGGGGTGCCAGAGCCACGCGGGGTTTGCGGGAAAGGGCTGCTGGGCGTGCCGGAGCCGCGCGGAGTTTGGGGGGTGGTGTAGGCGGGGGTTTGCGGGCTGGATGCGGTTGGAGTTTCGGGCAGGGGGCTGGTGGGTGTGCCGCTGGTTGCGCTGCGTGCCCCACTGAGATTCTTAGTGCCGATTATCATGGCATCGTCGGCGGTTATCCCGCCCAAGACCGCCCCGGGCGGCAGTGTTGCAACATGCTTGGATTCGTGGGTGTCGAGGTTGACGGCCATCGTCACTTCCTGCCCTAAAATTGTCTTACTGTAATAGACGACGGGCTGCTTGCGGCCGATTTCGATGCCATTACCCATGTTGATGTTCGCCGCGCCGTAGCCCGGAACCACGAGGTCGATCTCATGGGTCTGCAAATCCACGGTGGACATGCCCTTCGGCGTAAAGACGAGGACCTTTTTGCCATCGGGGGTATAGACGTTTTGATGGAGAATCGTGCTCGCCTTGCTGTCTTCTTGCGAAAGGCGGACAATCACATGGCCGGTGGCGGGGTCGATCCATTCCGAGGGCTCGACGGGGGCCGGCGCGGCGGCCCGGGCGAATAATCCGGAAATCAGCCAGCCGGCGGCCAAGCCAATCATCTTGCAGGTGAGGTTCATGCTCGGGGTGGGGAAGGCATAAATTAAACCAGCTTTTCCGGTTTGTCCAGCGCCGGGGGAACTCGGGAAGATGGCGAACAAGAAAATTGGCGTATTTTCATCATTGGCGGCTTCCTCTATCCTGAAAACCGTCATGGAAGACCGTGAACTATTGCGTGACTACGCAGAACATCGATCGGAGGCGGCGTTTACCGGCTTGGTGGCGCGGTACGTCAACCTGGTCTATTCCGCGGCCCTGCGGATGGTCGGCGATCCGCATCTGGCCAAGGACGTGGCCCAGATCGTCTTCATTGGGCTGGCCCAAAAATCCCACACCATCCGGGATCCCGGGGCCCTGGCCAGTTGGTTGTATCGCGCCACCCACAACGCCGCCATCCAAACCATCCGCACCGAAAACCGCCGCCGCGGGCGGGAGACTGAAGCCATGAAACGTTCCGCCCTCGATGATAATTCCCCGACCACCTGGGCCGAGATTAGTCCATATCTGGACGAGGCCATGCTGCAACTGAAGCCTGTTGAGCTCCAGGTCGTGATGTTGCGTTATTTCGACGGCAAGAGCCTGCGTGAAACCGGCCAAGCCCTCGCCTTGTCGGATGACGCCGTGCAAAAACGGGTCGCCCGGGCGTTGGAGAAATTACGCCGGCATTTCGCCCGACGCGGCGTGACCGCGAGCGCGGCCCTGGTGACCACCCTGATTGCCGCCAACTCCGTGCAGGCCGCGCCCGCAGGGCTTGCGGCCGGTCTGGCGAGCGCCGTCTTCACCCGTTTCGGCCATGCCCAGGCCGCCGGCTGGCTCGCCAAAATATTCGCCATGACCACCAAAACCAAAATCATCATTGCCGCAGCCCTCGTCCTTGCCGCCGCGACGTCATTGACCATGCAACATCAGGAAATTAGCCAATTGCGCGACCAGATGGCGCTGGCGGACAAAACGGCCCGGGCCGCCACCGCCCAAAGAATCAAGGACGCAAAGCAGATTAAGGATCTCGGCCAGGGCCATGTGGTCCAGATTCGAAACGACGCCCATATTTCATTGACGTTGAGTGGATATAATGGCGTGCCGAGCGACGAGGACCTGAAGCCGATTGCGGCGAAAGTGGAGGCCATGGTGAATGAGCATTTCGCCCAACAGCTAAAGGAGATGGGCCTGCCCGGCCCGGCGGCGGCGGCGTCTGGCCCCGGGGATGATACGTTTATCAAGGTTGCCATGGACATGTTCAACTCGCCGGCGTTTCGCGCGTCCATGGCGGCCGACGCCAAAAAGGACGCGGAAAAGGAATACGCCGACATGATCGGGCATTTCAATTTGTCGGCGGACGAACACGATCATTTTCTCGCCCTGCTGACTGACCGCGAAACGAGCCTGGATGATGTGATATTAAAACTCATGGATCCCAGCCTGACCGTGGCGGATCGCGCGGCGCTGCGGCAGCAGCAAGAGGATCTCAAATCCGCCTCGGACGCGAAAGTGGAGGAATTTCTCAACAACGAGGGTGACTACGCCTATTTCAAGAATTACATGGACCAGAAACCCGATTTGACCGAGGTGAACGCCCTTAACACGAGCCTCGCGAACACGGCCCAGCCCCTGACCCAGGCCCAGTCGGACGCATTAGTCAATTTACTCTATCAGGAGCGAACCAATTTTAAATTCACCGTGGATCTGAAGAGTCCAAGCCTGAATCTGAGCACCATCTCCGACGCGGAGATCGCCACCCATTTTCAGGAGGAACAGCAACTGCAAAACCAAATCGCCGAAAAAGCCGCGGCGATTTTGAATCCCGAGCAACTGACCGCGTTCAAGCGCAACCAGGCTCAGGCACTCCAGTCGGACCAGACCGGGTTCGAGGTGGTGCATCAGTTATACCGGCCCGGCGCAAAAGGACCTGCGCCGCCCGCGCCGAGAGACTCAAAGTAAGCACCGGCGGATGGTTATCCGCGGGTGGTCAGGCACCCCAGCGCGCCAACAGTTCATCCGCGCCGGGCACATCGCGGCGCACCCATTCGTAAAACAGCAGGCGTTTTTCCCCCTCCGGCAGTTGCCAGGCGATTTTGCCGCGCGGGTCGCGCAAGCGGCGGGTCAATTCGTAAAGACACAATGCCGTGCAAACGGAGAGGTTATAACTCTGCGCGAAGCCTTCCATCGGCAGTTTCACCGCGAAGTCGGCGGCCTCATGCGCGGCGTCGCTCAGGCCGGTCAACTCCGTGCCGATAAACAGCGCGAGCGGGCGGTCGAGCGGCACCTCGGCCAGATCCATCGGCGCGCCGCGCAGCGTGAGCGCTGCGATGCGGTAGCCTTGGGCGTGCAGCGTTTTGGCGGCCTCGGCGGTCGCGGCATGAGCGGCCTCGGCTTCGGGGGGAGCGCTTTTGGCCAGGCGGTGGCGATGCAGGGTCAACCAGCGTTCCGTGCCCATCGAGACATTCGAACCTTTCGTGCGCAAGCGTAGGGTATTGAGGTTTTCGATGACGTGCACGTCTTGCACCCCAAACCCATCGCAGGAGCGCAGCACGGCCGCAGCGTTATGCGGCTGGTAGATGTCCTCCAAGGCCACGGTGAGATAGCGAGTCCGTCGGGCCAGGACGGCTTCGATGCGTTCCCGCCGGTGGGGGGTGAGCTGGGCGGCCAGCCGGTCGAGCAGGTCGGCCGAACGGGCGGGGTCGGACAGCCATTCGGGGGGGGTGGAGGGGTCGGTGGGCACAAATGGGTGGTTTGAGGAAATTGGCCGGGGCTGAAAAACGCCGTTGACTTGGCCGGGGCAACCCGGTTTGCTGGACAGCTTTCCCGCAAATCATAGCCCTATACTGTATGCCCGTAGAAATCAAGATTCGCAAAGGCGAACCGATGGACAAGGCCCTGCGCCGGCTCAAAAAGAAGCTGGACCGCGAGGGTATCATCCGTGACGTGCGCGCCAAGCGCTACTTCGAGAAACCGTGCGAAGTGCGCCGTCGCAAGGAAAAGGTCTCCGCCTTCACCAACATGCTGCGCCAGCGCTACGAGAATATGTAATCTCGGCTGCCTCGGGCGGGATTACATGTGATGCCGAGAAAAGACATCGGGCCAGCAACAGAAGATAAATTCCATCTTCTGTCTCCTGTCTCCTGACTCCTGTCTCTTTTTCCCATGCCCGCCGCCCCGATAATCTCGCTTTCGTCCTGCTGGCTATCGGGCCGGCATCAGGACGGCTATGAGATGATGAAGGAAATTGCGGATTTGGGCTTCAGCCATGCCGAATTGAGCCACGGCATTCGCGTCACCCTCGTTCCGGGCATCCTCCAGGCGGTCGAGGAGGGATTTATTAAAATCAGTTCAACCCACAATTTTTGTCCTTTGCCGGCGGGAGTGACGAGCCCCGCGCCGAATCTTTACCAGCCCAGTTCTCCCGCCGACAGCGAACGCGCCCTCTGGCGCCGGCACACCCTGGCGTCGATCGATTTCGCCCAACGCGTCAACGCGCACGTGCTGATCACCCACTTGGGCAGCATTTTCTTTTTTCTGATGGATCCGGCACGCAAGGTGGAAGCGTTGGAAAATGCGCTCGAATTTTCCAAGCTGCGCGAAAGCGAGGAATTCCAACAGGAGATCGGCACCCTGCTCGGCAAGCTGCGCAAAGCCGTTCCCAAACACTATGCGCGCATTCAAGATTGTCTGGCCGACGTGACCAATCGCGCTCACGACGCCGGCGTCAAATTCGGCTGTGAGAACCGCGAGGGCCTGCTGGAGCTGCCGCTTGACGAGCACATGGACGCTTTTTTGGCCAGCGTGGACGACCTCGCCGTGTGTGGGGGCTGGCACGACACCGGGCATGCCTGCATCAAGCACTGCGAGGGTGTCATTGATCACGAGCAGTTCCTCGAGAAGAACCATGAGCGCCTGATGGGCTTCCACCTTCACGATGTGAGTGCCGAAGGCAAGGACCACCAGCAGATTTCCACCGGCCTTGTGAATTGGAAAATGATCCGCAAATTCATCCGGCCCGACCATCTCCTTGTCATCGAACTCAGCCCGAAGCTGCAAAAAGAGCAGGTGCTGGAATCGAAGGGGTTTATTGAGAATTGGGTGCGGCAGGGGGCCGGAGGTTAGAAGTTGGAAGCGGGAATCTGGAAGTTGGAAGAAAACGACCCAAACCATGGAAACAATTTCGCCCTCATGGCTTGATGAAGTAAAGGCGTCCGGCTTTGCGATGGCGCGGGGCGCGGCGGATGAGGCCTTGTTGAACAAGCTGTTCCACGCCGTCGAGGATTTGCTTTCCACGATGGATGAGGTCAGCTCCACTTATGGTCTGCGCGGCTTGCTGGCCCGCTCCGGGCGTTGCCGGGCGCTGGCGGCGAATCCGGCGTTGCTCAATCTGGCGAAGGCCGTGCTCGGGCCGAAAGCGCAGGCCGTCAAGGGCCTCTATTTTGACAAGAACTCGGACGCCAACTGGCTCGTGCCGTGGCACCAGGACTGCACCATCACCGTCATGGAACGCGTGGAGATTCCGGGCTTCGGCCCTTGGTCGGAGAAAGAGGGCATCGTCCATGTGCAACCGCCGGTGAAAATACTGGAGGGCATTGTGGCGCTGCGCATTCATCTGGATGACGCCGGGGCGGATAACGGCGCGTTGCGGGTACTGCCCGGCACGCACCAACACGGCCGCATCCCGAGTGGCGAAATCTCAAAATATGTCGAAACCATCGCGCCGGTGATTTGCGAAGCGAAGCGCGGCGACGTGCTCGTCATGCGGCCGCTGCTCCTGCATTCGTCGCCACCGAGTGTCGCGCCCAGCCATCGCCGGGTGGTCCATCTGGAATACAGCGCGGTGGACCTGCCGGGCGGTCTGGAATGGTGCGGTTAGCGCGGTAGTGGCGTGAGTGGTTCAGCCGTAGTGCGGTTAGTCCCGTAGGGACGGCAGAAGGTAACCCAGCTTTTCAAAGCTGGGTACGCGTCCCTGAAATATACATGAGTCCCGTAGGGACGAAAGAAATGCTGAGATTCTGTCGTCCGTACGGGACTCAATCCTCTTCGTTTATCCGGCCCACCGCTAAAGCGGTGGGTTACCTTCTGCCGTCCCTGCGGGACTATTTGGCCAGCGATCAATCGGTGTCAGTTGAAAGGAGAGCGTGGATGAGCTGGTGTCTCTTATCAATGACCACATAAGTGTGGTCCCAGGCGACATTGTGAAAAAACTTACTCCAAGCAATTCCGCATTGATAGGCCATGGGCTCGTCGTAGCTGCCGCCAAGCAACTCAAGAGCCGCGTCTTCGCCCAATCGTTTCGCTTCCACTCCGCCACGGGCAAATTTATGATAGGCACCGCCGTTGGAAAGCGCCCATGCAAGGCTCCCACCCAGCAAGAAAGGACTGCAAAAGCAAAAGATGTTGGGATCAAACAAATTCAATTCGAGCAGTTTATCGGGAAAGAAAGACTTCGGCCATTGGCACAACCAGAAATATTCGAAGAAGCCACATTCGTGAAATTGATTACGACTGCCATACCAATTTAGAATGGGATGGTCTGGAATTTTGAACGCCGAATATTTGACGCGGCCATTCGAATACAATGGCCGAAACTCATCGAAAAACTTTTCGAGTGAAGGCATTGCCATTTCGACGGGCACAAAATCCACCGCAGCCCACATGGCTTGTCGCTCATGGAAATTCGGAGTTTCGGTCTTTTGCGGCGAATTAGCCACAAGGTATTTCAGTTGTTGAGAAACTAAATTAGCTTCTATTGGCAGCCTCCGGCAATCCAGAAAGGAATGATTTGAATTCAACTCCTCACCGCATATTTTCCCTCCGCCGTCAATTTCTGCTGAATCGCCGTGAACACCGCGTTCACTTCATCATCCTTGAGCGTGCGTTCGAGCGAGCGGAAGCGCAGCGCAAACGCCAGGCTCTTTTTCCCGGCGGGCAAACCTGTGCCAGTGTAGAGGTCGAAAATGGTGACGGATTCGACGGCGAAGGATGTCCCGGTGGAGGCACGGGCGGCCGCTTCGACATCCCGGCGCACTGTTTCCGCGGGTGTGGCTTCGTCCACGACGAGCGCGAGGTCGCGGGTGGTCGGCGGGAAGGCGGAGAAGGCCTGGAAGCGCGGGCGTTTTTGAGCGTTGGCCAGGAAATCCGGACGCACCAGCAGTTCTCCGGCGTAGACGAAACCGTCAAGACCCTTTTCCTTCGTTAATACCGGGTTGACGAGGCCGCACTTAATTTGAAAGCCCTGCTTCACCCAGCAGCCGGATTCAGCCGCATGGCCCGCTTGCCATTGCGGGCGCGGACCGATGGGAGCGAAATCAAAGGCCGATGCGCTGACGCCGAGGAGATGCGCCGCCAGTTGCGTGGCGATGCTCTTGACGGTATAAAAATCTGGAGAAGGAACCTGCTTCCACGAGCGCTCACCCGTTTCTGCGGGGATGACGAAAGCGACGGCCTCTAATTCATTCAACACGCCGTCGTTTTCGCGGAATACGCGGCCGCATTCAGCCAGACGGGGCAGGCCATTCCCGTGGTCGACATTGCGGCGCAGGGCTTCAATCAAGCCTGGGACCAGGCTCGGGCGCAAGCTGCCCATCTCGGTGGTGAGCGGGTTGGCTAGAGCGAGGGCCGGGGCGCCGGAGTCGGACTGCCATTTGGGCAATTCCGCGGCGTCACGGAGCGAATAGTGCACGCATTCGGCGAACTGCCGGGCGGCGAGAAATTCCGCGGCACGCAGGCCGAACGTTCCTTGCACGTCGTCCTCGCGGTCTGTGCCGCCGACGACCACGGCGGTGGCGGGAATCTTGTCCGTGCCGTGGATGCGCAAAAACTCTTCGACCAAGTCAATCGGCCGCGCGACTTCGCCGCGGGCGCTCGGCACACTGACCTGCCAGTGGGTCCCAGCGGGGCCGGATTGTACCGCAAAGCCCAGGCGTTCGAATACGCCATGAATTTCCTTGTCGCCCACGGCGAAACCGAGGCGCTCGCGCACGAACTCCGGAGTGATTTCAATGGTATTGCCACCACGGGGCGGGGAGCCGTGGAGGGCGTAATGGGGAACAAGTTCGCCGCCTGCGGTCTCCAAAATCAAATCGATCGCACGGCGCGCGGCCAGAATGACTCCCGCCGGATCCACATCGCGGGCAAAGCGTTGCGAGCTGTCGGTGTGCAGGCCGAGCAGGCGCGTGGCCTGGCGGATGGCGCCGGGACGGAACCACGCGCTTTCCAAAACGATGTCGGTCGTGGTGGCGTCCACCTCGGCGTCCACGCTGCCCATGACACCGGCGACGACGAGCGGGCGCTCCGCATCGGCGATAACCAGAATGGAAGGATCCAGGACACGTTCCTTGCCGTCGAGGGTCGTAATCTTTTCCCCGGCGTTCGCGGCCCGCACGACGATTTCCGAACCATGAATCTTTTTGGCGTCAAAAGCATGCAGCGGCTGGCCGAGTTCGAGCATGACCCAGTTGGTCACGTCCACGACATTGTTGATGGCGCGGAGGCCGACGGCTTCGAGATCGCGCTTGAGCCACGCCGGGCTCGGGCCAATCTTCACGCCCCGAATGGCGGCGGCGGCGTAATAGGGGCAGTCCGGCGAGGTGACGCGCAGGCCCGTGAGCAAATGACCGGGGCCGGGAGCGGGTTTCGCTTCCGGTGCGCATTTCGGCGCGGGTATTTGCAAGGGCTGACCATAGAGCGCAGCGAGTTCGCGCGCGATTCCCACGTGGCTCCAGCAATCGCCGCGGTTCGCGGTCAATTCGAGCGAGAAAACGGCATCGGGCTCGGGAAAGAGGTTGTTGATCGGCGTGCCGATCTCGGGGCGGTTTTCGAGAATCAACAGGCCGCCGTGATCGTCGCCGAGGCCGAGTTCCTTCGCGGAACACATCATGCCTTCGCTATCCACACCGCGCAGCTTCGAACGCTTGATGGTGAAATCGCCCGGCAATTTCGCGCCCGGCAACGCGACGGGCACGCGGTCACCCACCTTGTAATTCTTGGCGCCGCAAACAATCTGGCGCGGCAATTCTCCCGGCGCGGTTTGCACGGTACAAACGGAAAGCTTGTCGGCATTGGGGTGCTGGACGCTGGTCAAAACTTCGCCGACCACGACTTGCGGCAGCGGCAGCATTCCCTTGAGCTCGACGCTCTCGACCTCATGGCCAATCATGGGCAACGCCCGCTTCAATTCCTCGGGCGTAACGGCGCCGGGGTTGACATATTTTTTGAGCCAGGAGAGCGAGACGCGCATCTTTGGAATTAAGAATTAAGATTTAAGAATTAAGAAGTTCGGAACTATCCAGCGGTGATCCTAGCCCTTGAGATGCTGGAGGTGGGCGAGGAGGCCGGTGCCGTCGCCGCTGAGGTTCTTGAGGAATTGGAGATTTGCCGGGAGGTCGAAGCCGCATTCCGCAGGGATGCCGCCCAAGCCGGCGGCAAATTTGGTCAATTCTCCGGGGCCCATTTTCGATGCGGGGTCATACATTCGTCCGAGGGCTGTCGCCAGGGCAGCGGGTTTGTCCGCGGTCTGCGCCATCTCCATCAACTTGGCGTAAATGGCCGTGGTTTTGTCCGGAGCGATGGTGGAAAGCTCCATGAGGTTGTCGTCGAGTTCGCTTTCCGACACGATTAGCTCGTCCGCCCGGGCAATAATGTCGGCGGTGGTGACGAAGCCGTGGTCAAAGAGCAGGCGCAGGACTTCGGCTTCTTGGGCGATGGTGGTCATGGGGGGTGGCGGAGAATTTGGAATTTGGAATCTGGAATTTGGAATGAAAGTCTCGGCATGGTGGATGGTATTCCAGCTTCCAACTTCCAGCTTCTAGCTTCCGGTGTTGGCGAATTGGCGAAGGAACCTGACATCATTCTGATAAAAATGCCGGATGTCATCCAGGCCGGAGCGGACCATCGCGATGCGCTCGAGACCGAAGCCGAAGGCATAGCCGGTCCATTCGGCGGGATTCAGACCGACGGCCTTGAAGACTTCGGGGTCCACAACGCCGCAGCCGCCGAGTTCGAGCCATTTGCCGGAGAGCTTGCCGAGGTCCGGCGACGTGAAGTCCATTTCGAAGCTGGGCTCGGTGAAGGGAAAAAATGACGGGCGCAGGCGCACTTGCGCGCCGTGGCCGAAGAGGCCGCGCACCAGATAGTCCAGCGCCGCCTTCAAATCCACGACGGTCACGCGTTTGTCCACGCAAAGGCCTTCGACCTGATGGAAGTTGGCGCTGTGGGTGGCGTCAATGTTGTCGCGGCGGAACACGCGGCCGGGCGCGAGAATGCGCAGGGGCGGCTTCTCCTTGAGCATTGTGCGTATCTGCACCGTGCTCGTATGCGAGCGCAACATGTAGCGTTCCTTGCCGTGGCGGGAAACATTGCCCACGGGTGTGGTGTCGGGGAGGTAAAAGGTGTCTTGCTCGTTGCGCGCGGGATGGTCGGGCGGAGTATTGAGGGCGTCGAAATTGTACCACTCGGTTTCCAACTCCGGGCCTTCGGCGATGGTGAAGCCAATTTTGCGAAACAGCGCGCAGACCTCGCGGCGGGTTTGCGTTAACGGATGCAGCAGGCCGGGCGCGGAATCCGGGGCGGGGAGGGTGGAGTCCACCGGTGGACCGAGGCGGGCCGTCATCGCCGCGGCATCGAGGCGAGCGAGCGTTTCGGCGAAGATCTTTTCGAATTCCTGTTTGTACTGGTTGATCAGGCGACCGGCGGCGGGCTTTTCGGCGGGCGGCAGCGTGCCCATGATCTTCATGGTGCCGGTAAAGGAGCCCTTGGGGCCGACATAGCGGGCCTTGAACGCCTCGAAGTCCGGACGCGTGGCGAGGGCCGGGGCGGCGGCGCGAGCTTCGGCGAGCAGGGCAATGAGTTGGGGTTCCATGGGTGGAAAGGGCGAAGGGCGAAGGGGGCAGGTAGGATTTGAAATTTGAGATTTGAAATCAGGCACCCGGAGAATGCAAAAGGGACATAAGCTTGGTTTGTTTGGGTTCAGGCACCAATTGGCCAGAAATCCGGGCACGGGGCAAGGATGTCCGGGCATTTAGCCCGAAAATTAAGGAACCGCAAGGGCGTCCGACTTGGGGACGCAGGGGAGACTGGCTTTACGCCTTGGCGACGGTCTTCGCCGGAACCTTGCCGAGGGCGGCTTTGGCCTGGGCAATGATGGCGTCAAAGGCGGCGACATCATGGATGGCCAATTCGCTGAGGGCTTTGCGGTCAAGACCGATGTTGGCGGC
>CAZLPS010000069.1:0-23950 GCA_964561455.1 uncultured Opitutales bacterium | reverse complement strand
TTTTCCAAAAAGCTGGCCGAGGGCGAGTTGCTCGCGCTCGACAACCAAATGAGCAGTTCCGGCACGCTCCAGTTGAAGGCCGTTTTCGCCAATTCCGACAATCTCCTGTTCCCCGGCCAGTTTGTGAACGTTCGCCTGCTGCTCGAAACGGACCACGCGGCCGTCGTCATTCCCAATGCCGCCATCCAAATCGGCCCGCAATCGTCGTTTGTTTATGTGGTGAAACCCGACAAAACTGTCGAGCAGCGGACCGTCGTCCCCACCCCGACCGCCGTTGACACCCAGACCCTGGTGGCGGGACACACCGAGGGCGAATTGGTGTCCATTCAAAGCGGCCTCGCGGCGGGAGAACTCGTCGTGACCGAGGGTTTCGACAAACTGCAACAAGGCGGCAAAGTCACCGTGACCCAGCCCGACGGCGCCAAGCCCAAAACGACGACCAAGTAATGAGCCCGTCCCGCCAGTTCATCCTGCGTCCAATTGCGACGACGCTGTTCATGGTGGCCATTCTGCTGGCCGGCGCCGTGGCGTACCTGCAATTGTCGGTGTCGGCCCTCCCCGAAGTGGACTACCCGATCATCCAGGTGGTCACCTTTTATCCGGGCGCCAGCCCGCAAGTGACGGCGTCCGCCGTGACCGCGCCGCTGGAGCGGCAGTTTGGCCAGGTGCCGGGGCTGAACCAAATGACTTCGACGAGTTCCAATGGCAGCTCGATCATCACGCTGCAATTTTCGCTCGATCTGGACATTGATGTGGCCGAGCAGGAAGTGCAGGCGGCCATTAATGCGGCCTCCAATTACCTCCCGAAAAACCTGCCCAATCCGCCGGTCTACAGCAAAGTTAATCCCGCCGACGCTCCCGTGCTCACGCTCGCGCTCACGTCGAACACCCTCGCGCTGTCGAAAGTGGAGGATTTGGCGGACACGCGGCTGGCGGGAAAAATCTCCCAATTATCCGGCGTCGGGCTGGTCAGCATCAGTGGCGGGCAAAAGCCCGCCGTGCGGATTCAAGCCAATCCGACGGTGCTGTCGTCCTTGAACCTGAGCCTCGAAAGTCTGCGGGCGGCGATTGCGGGGGCGAATGTGGACGCCGCCAAGGGCAATTTGGATGGCAGCAAACAGTCTTATACCATCGGCGCCAACGACCAACTCCTTTCGAGCGAAGACTACCGCCCGATTGTGGTGGCCTACAGCAAAGGCGCGCCCGTGCGCCTCTCCGACGTGGCCAAGGTGGTGGATGGCGTGGAAAATGTGAGTCAGGCGGCGTGGATGAACCTGGTTCCGGCAGTCATCGTCAATATTCAACGCCAGCCGGGCGCCAATACGATTCAAGTGGTGGATCGCATCAAAAAACTGCTGCCGCAGCTTTCGCTTTCGCTGCCCGCATCCGTCCACCTGTCCATTCTAACCGACGCGACCGTGACGATTCGGGCGTCGGTCGCCGATGTGCAGTTTGAACTCATGCTGACCATCGCGCTGGTGGTGATGGTCATCTTTTTGTTTCTGCGCAATATCGCGGCCACCTTCATCCCCAGCGTCGCCGTGCCCCTGTCGCTGGTGGGCACCTTCGGCGTGATGTACCTGCTCGGCTACAGTTTGAACAACCTCACCCTGATGGCGCTGACCATCGCCACGGGTTTTGTGGTGGATGACGCCATCGTGATGATCGAAAACATCGCCCGCTATGTCGAGGAGGGCGAGCCACCGCTGCAAGCCGCGCTCAAGGGCTCCGCCCAAATCGGGTTCACCATCGTTTCATTAAGCGTGACGCTCATCGCGGTGCTCATCCCGTTGCTGTTCATGGGCGATGTCGTGGGCCGCTTGTTCCGGGAATTCGCCGTGACCCTGGGCGCGACCATTCTGGTATCCGCCATTGTTTCGCTGACGCTGACGCCGATGATGTGCGCCCGGCTGCTGCGTCACAAAACCGAGGCCGAACAGGGCAAACTTTTCCGGGCCTCCGAGCGGGTGTTCAAGTCCATCATCAGCCTGTACGGCCGCACCTTGCAATGGGTCCTGCGCTTCCAAACCGCCACCCTGATCGTCGCCGCGGGCACACTGGCCTTGACGGTTTACCTCTACGTCGTCATCCCCAAAGGCTTTTTCCCCGAGCAGGACACCGGCGTGATCCTCGGCATTTCCGACGCCTCCCAGTCCATCTCCTTTGCCGCCATGGCCGATCGCCAGCAGGCCCTGACCAGGGTTATTTTGGAAGATCCCGCCGTGGAAAGCCTGTCTTCCTTCATTGGCATTGACGGGATCAACACCACCCTCAACAGCGGGCGGATCCAAATTAATCTCAAGCCGATTGAGGAACGCAAAATCAGCGCGAGCGACGTGATCCGCCGCCTCCAAACCCGCCTCGCCAACGAAGTCGCGGGCATCACCCTTTACCTCCAACCCGAACAGGACTTGACGGTGGACGACCGCGTCAGCCGGACGGAATACCAATATACGCTCGAGGACGCCAATATTGACGAACTTAGCGACTGGAGCACCCGCCTCGTGGAGAAATTTAAAACCCTCCCCGAATTGCGCGACGTGGCCAGCGACCAGCAAAACCAGGGTTTGCAGGTCCAACTGGTCATTGACCGGGACACCTCGTCGCGGCTCGGCATCACCCCGCAGCAGATTGACGACACGCTGTATGACGCTTTTGGGCAGCGCCAGATTTCCACCATCTTCACCCAGCTCAACCAGTATCACGTGGTCCTCGAGGCCAATCCCGATTTTCAAAAAAACCCGCAGGACTTGAGCCATATCTTTGTGCAAACCACCACCGGCGCCCCGGTGCCGCTGAGCACCTTCGTGCATTTCGAGCGCTCGAACGTGCCCTTGACGGTCAACCACCAGGGGCAATTCCCCGTCGTCACGGTGTCCTTCAATCTCGCGCCCGGGGCCTCACTTGGCGACGCCGTGAGTCACATTAAGCAGGCCGAAAAGGAACTCCAAATGCCGATCAGCATCGAAACTTCCTTTCAGGGCATGGTGCAGGCGTTCCAGTCTTCGCTCTCCAACGAACTCCTGCTGATTTTGGCGGCCATTATCACCGTGTACCTGGTGCTGGGCGTGCTCTACGAAAGCTACATTCACCCGGTCACAATTCTTTCCACGCTGCCGTCGGCGGCCGTGGGCGCCCTGCTGGCACTGAAGATCACCGGAAATGATTTCAGTGTCATCGCCCTGATTGGCATCGTGCTGTTAATCGGCATTGTCGCCAAAAACGCCATCATGATGATTGACTTCGCCCTCGACGCCGAACGCAAGGAGGGCAAGTCCCCGGATGAAGCCATTTTCCAGGCCTGCCTGCTGCGTTTTCGCCCGATCATCATGACGACGATGGCCGCGCTCCTCGCCGGCGTGCCGCTGGCGCTCGGCTCGGGCATGGGCGCGGAACTCCGACGCCCGCTGGGCATTGTCATCATTGGCGGGCTGATCTTCAGCCAAATGCTGACCTTGTACACCACCCCCGTCATCTATCTCGCTTTTGACCGCCTCGGTCGCCGCCTCGGCCTCATTTCTCACCCGCAAAATGTGGCAGAAGCCGGCACCGATGCAGCCTCCGCCTCCGTGGAAACTCCGCCCGCCCCGCATCAGGCATGAATATTTCCGCCCCATTCATCCGGCGACCCATCGGCACGACGTTGCTGACGGTGGCCATTCTGCTGGCCGGAGCTCTGTCCTATTTCTTCCTGCCGGTTTCGCCACTGCCCCAGGTAAATTTTCCCACCATCATGGTTTCGGCTTCCTTGCCCGGAGCCAGCCCGGAAACCATGGCCTCGTCCGTGGCCACGCCGCTTGAACGCCAGTTCACCCGCATCGCGGGCGTCACCGAAATGACTTCGACCAGCGGG
Source organism: uncultured Opitutales bacterium (assembly GCA_964561455.1). Taxonomy (GTDB): domain Bacteria; phylum Verrucomicrobiota; class Verrucomicrobiia; order Opitutales; family JABDGR01; genus JABDGR01. The sequence continues at coordinate 20,097 of CAZLPS010000069.1, read as the reverse complement.
CTGGGCTCAACGTCCATCACGCTCCAGTTCGAACTCAACCGCGACATTGACGCCGCCGCGCGTGACGTGCAGGCCGCCATCAATGCCTCCAGCGGCCAGTTGCCCGCCAATCTGCCGATCAAGCCAACTTGGCGAAAGGTGAATCCGTCCGACGCCCCCATCATGATTCTCGCGCTCACCTCAGCCAGCCATAGTAAGGTGCAGATGTATGACGCCGCCGCGACCATCCTCCAGCAAAAACTTTCCCAGGTCGAAGGCGTCGGCCAGGTGAACCTCGGCGGCGGCGCGCTTCCCGCCGTGCGGGTCGAGGTGAACCCCACCCTCCTGAACAACCAGGGCTTGAGCCTCGAGGACGTGCGCACGGTGCTCGGATCCGCCAACGCGAATTCCCCCAAGGGCGCATTTTCCGATGCGAATCAGACCGAGGAAATCAGCACCACCGATCAATTGCTCAAGGCCGCCCAATACCGGCCGTTGATTATATCCTACAAGAACGGCGCGGCCGTCCGCCTCGCCGACGTCGCCACGGTCACCGATTCGGTCCAGGACATTCGCACCGACGGGATTTCCGGCGGCAAACCGGCGGTGTTGATGACCATCTTCCGCCAACCGAACGCCAATATCATTGATACCGTGGACCGGATTCGCGCCCTCATCCCGGAATTGCAGGCCTCGATTCCCCTCGGCATTGATATTTCCGTCGGGCTGGACCGCACCCCCACCATCCGGGCGTCCGTGAACGACGTGCAAATTACGCTGCTGATCTCCCTGTGCCTGGTCGCCCTCGTCGTGTTCTTTTTTCTCCGCAGCCTGCGCACCACGTTTATTCCCCTGGTGGCCGTGCCGGTTTCGCTCATTGGCACGTTTGGCGTGATGTACCTCGCGGGCTACACGATTGACAATCTCTCCCTCATGGCTCTGACCATCGCCACCGGCTTTGTCGTGGATGACGCCATTGTCGTGATCGAGAACATCACCCGGCACCTTGAGCAAGGCATGAAGCCCATGGCCGCCGCCCTGCTCGGGGCGAAGGAAATCGGCTTCACCGTGCTATCCATGAGCCTGTCGCTGATCGCGGTGTTCATCCCGATTCTCCTCATGCAGGGAATCGTGGGTCGGCTGTTCCGTGAATTTGCGGTCACGCTTTCCGTCGCGATCATCATTTCGCTGCTGATCTCGCTGACGACGACTCCCATGCTGTGCGCCATCCTGTTAAAACCCCACAGCGAAGAAGCGCATGGCCGCCTCTACAACTTCAGCGAGCGCGGCCTGCAATGGGTGCTCCGCGGCTACGAGCGGAGTCTCTCCTGGGTCCTCCGCCACCAATTCCTGATGATCATCGTGACGGTCGCCACCATCGGCACCACCGTCTACCTCTACATTATTGTGCCCAAGGGCTTTTTTCCCCAGCAGGACACCGGCCGTTTGACCGGCACGCTGCAGGGGGACCAGGACATCTCGTTTCAATCCATGGACACTTTGCTTCACCAGTTCGCGCAGGGTGTGAGCGAAGATCCCGATGTTGACGGCGTTATCGCCTTCCTCGGCGGCCAGGGTTCCTCGGTCAATGTCGGGCGCATGTTCGTGACGCTCAAGACGCAGGGTCAGCGCAAGCTCTCGGCCGACCAGGTGATTGCCCGGATTCGCGGAAAACTGGCGCATCTCCCCGGGGCCACGCTCTTTTTGCAGGCCGTGCAGGATTTGCGCGCCGGCGGCCGGCCCAGCAACGCCCAATACCAATACACCCTGCAGGACGACAATCTGGACGAACTCCTGCAATGGGTGCCGCAGGTACTGGCGAAAATCAGGAAGATTCCCGGCCTCACCGACGTCAACAGCGACCAGCAAACCCGTGGTCTCCAAGCCTCCCTGCTGGTGGATCGCGACACCGCGTCCCGCCTCGGCATTTCCGCCCAGACCGTGGATGACAACCTGTACGACGCCTTCGGCCAGCGCGAGGTGTCCACCATGTATACCCCCCTGAACCAATACTATGTGGTCATGGAAAACGCCCAGGAATTTCGGCAGAATCCGGCGGCCCTGAAAAATGTTTACGTGCGCACGGCGGACAATTCGGAGGCGCCGCTGGCCGCCATTTCCCGCTTCGCCCCCGGCACCACGTCGTTGTCCGTGAACCATTCCGGCCAGTTTCCCTCCGTCACCATTTCGTTTAATCTCGCGCCCGGGTTTTCCCTCGGCACCGCCGTGACGGCGATTGCCGCGGCGGAACGTGACTTGGACATGCCGGCTACCGTGCGCGGAAATTTCTTCGGCACCGCTGAGGCCTACCAGGTATCGCTCGCCAGCGAGCCCATGTTGATCATGGCCGCCCTGGTCACGGTCTACATCGTCCTGGGCATGCTCTACGAAAGCTTTATTCATCCCATCACCATCCTTTCCACGCTGCCCTCCGCTGGCGTCGGCGCGTTGCTCTCCCTGCTCCTGTTCAAGACCGACCTCAGCATCATCGCTTTAATCGGCATCATCCTGCTGATTGGCATCGTGAAGAAGAACGCCATCATGATGATTGATTTTGCCCTCGAAGCCGAACGCGCCGGCAAGTCGCCGCAGGAATCCATCTTCCAAGCCTGCCTCCTGCGGTTTCGCCCCATCATGATGACCACCATGGCGGCCATGCTCGGCGGGTTGCCCCTGGCGCTCGGCGGCGGCACCGGCGCAGAACTGCGCCGGCCGCTCGGCATCGCCATCGTCGGCGGCCTCCTTTTCAGCCAGATGCTGACGCTGTACACCACCCCCGTCATCTACCTCTACATGGATCGCCTTCAACATTGGGTTCGCGGGTTGCGCCGCGCCCCTCACCCCGCGCCCGTGCCGGCCGCCGCTCCCGCCAAAGTTTAATTCCATCCCCACCATGAAATTGCAGGTCCAATTATCCGGCCCTCGTTGCCGACGGTTTTGCTTCTTGGCGGCCCTGGTCGTTGCGGGGTGTGATGCCGTCGGCCCCAATTACCAGCGCCCTGACGTGGCGGTCCCGGCGGCCTTCAAAAGCGCGACCGCGCCGGAGACTGCGGCCAGCCAGTTGCAGTCCAATTGGTGGACGTTGTTTGGCGACTCCGACTTGAACACTTTGGAGGACCAAGCCATCAAGGCCAATTACAGCATTCAGGCGGCCATGGCCAGCGTCCAGCAGGCCCGCGCTGCCGCCAGTGGCGTCAAGAGCGCTTTCTCTCCCAACCTCTCCTTTGCGCCGTCGGCCATCCGCTCCCGGACTTCCGCCAACGGCTCGGCCACCACCGCCGCTACCCCCTCGCGCAATCTGACCAATACCGCCTACAACCTGCCCTTTGATTTGACCTATGAAGTGGACATCTGGGGTCAGGTTCGCCGGGCCGTGGAGGCCGCCAATGCCCAAGTCCAGTTTTCCCTCGACCAATATGAGGTGGTGCTCCAAACCCTGGAGGCCGATCTCGCCCAGGATTATTTTAACTTGCGCTATTATGACACCCAATATGCCACCCTCTCGGCAAGCGTGGACACCTACCGTAAACAACTCGAATTGACCCAAACGGAGTTCCGCGCCGGCTTGCTCAGCGCCGCGGATGTCGCTGCGGCCGAGGCCCTGCTGGATGCCACCATCACCCAACAAGTTGAGGCCTCGCGTTTGCGCCAGGAGGAGGAAAACGCCATCGCGGTGTTGATCAACCGCCCGCCCTCCGAGTTTTCCCTGCCCGCCAAAAAGCTGAATCTCGAACCACCGGTAATTCCCGCCGGCCTGCCGGCGGATCTCCTGCGGCGCCGGCCCGATGTCGCCGCGGCCGAACAAAATCTCGCCTACGCCAGCGCCCAAATCGGGGTTGCGGTTTCCCAATTCTACCCGCAAGTCACGCTCACCGGCACTGCCGGCTTCGAGAGCCTGAAGACCTCGAACCTCCTTGATTGGCAAAGCCACATCTGGTCGCTCGGCCCGAGCGTGAACTTTCCCCTGTTTAATGGCGGCCGCCTGCAGGCCCAGGTGGATCAGCAAAAGGCCCTGTACCATCAATACCTCGCCGAATACCAGGGGCAGGTCCTCACCGCCTATCAAGACGTCGAAAATTCCCTCACCGACCTCCACACCCGCGCCGACGAAGCCAAAGCCCAAACCGCCGCGGTCAAAGCCTCCACCGATTACGTCCGCCTCACCGAATTGCAATTCCGCCAGGGGCTCGTCGCCTACCTGGACGTCCTCGACGCCGACCGCACGCTGCTAACCAACGAACTCTTGTCCGAACAAATCCTCGGTGAACGCCTCGTCTCCACCGTCCTCCTCATCAAAGCCCTCGGCGGCGGCTGGGACCCCTCGAAATTGCCCGACATCCCATCCCCCTGAGAATTTGTCCTTTATCCCCTCCCTGAATTCGCCAAACCGTAAACGGTAAACCGAAAACCGGAAACCTTCCTCATTCTCCCGCGCCCATCCGCTTCATCCGCGCGATCCGTGGTAAAAAAACTCTGCGCCTCTGCGCCTCCGCGCAAGCCATTTCTGCGTCGTTTGCGTTTTTCGTGGCTAAATCCTCCGCCTGAATCGTGCGCCTTCGTGGATAAATTCTTCACTCTTCACTCTACCGAGGGGAGGAACGCTATGGATCGCAAGCCGAGATCTGGGGAAAAACCAGATTTATACGAGATTTGTACGGCTTTCGCCGGCCTTGGTACGCCGTTGGAACGGCCCGTGGCTCCTTAGTTGCTATAGTTCCGGGTAAGTCTAAAGTCGGGACGTTACCCAAACCCGGGGTGGTTGAACCACCCCCGACGCGGGCCCTCCGCGTCCCACTCATCTAAAACCCAATCCATAAACCAACCCATCCTATGGCTGATAACACCACTAAACTCAGTTTCACCGCAATGCCCACCCCAGGCATGGTGAAGCTGCCGCTCATTGCGCGGAGGCGAATTGCGAAGACTGCTGCGGTCTTCAAACTCGCCCATGCCGCCAAAATCATCGTCGGCGCAAGCCTGCTGGCGATTTTCGCCACCGCTGCGCCCATCTGGGCGCAAGCCGCACCTGCGGCCTCCACTCCCGCCAGTACCACGCCGGCCATGGCTGCTGCTCCCGCGGCAACCGCCGCGAAGGCGCCGCCGACTCCATCGCTCGACCAGCGCGTTTCGGCGATTGAAGCTTATTTTGGCAATGGCGACCCAACGGCGGCGCTTAAGACGGGCCCCAAGGACAAGGATGGCAACGCCACCATTCCGGAAGGATTGACCACCCCGCTGGTGGGCAATCCCGGCCCCGGCCACAACGGTTGGATGATGACCTGCGCCGCGCTCGTGTTATTCATGACGCTGCCCGGTCTCGCCCTGTTTTACGGCGGGTTGGTGCGGAAGAAGAACGTGTTGTCGGTCATGGCCCAATGTTTGGGCATTTCCGGGCTCGTCTCCATCCTCTGGTGGGCCTTCGGTTACAGCCTCGTCTTCGGAAAGAGTTTCAACAACCCGTTTTTCGGCGGGTCGGAGCACTTCTTCCTGGCGGGAGTAACCTCGGCGCCCAATACGGATTACTCGACCTGGGTGTCGGAAAACGTGTTTTGCATGTACCAGCTTATGTTCGCCATCATCACCCCGGCGTTAATCGTCGGCGCGATCGCCGAGCGGATGAAATTCTCCGCCATCCTCGTGTTCGTGACCTTGTGGATGTTCCTGGTTTACTTCCCGCTCGCGCACATGGTCTGGGGCATCACCGGCTACATGAACGGCGTGTGGAATCCCACTGCGGCCGTTACGGCAATGGACTTCGCCGGTGGCACGGTCGTGCACATGTCCTCGGGCTGGTCAGCGCTCATTCTCTGCCTGATCATTGGCAAGCGCAGTGGCTTCGGCAAAGTGCCGATGCCGCCGCACAGCATGGTCTTGTGCATGATTGGCACCGGCATGTTATGGGTCGGCTGGTACGGTTTTAACGCGGGCAGCGCCGTCGCCGCCGACGTGATTTCCGCCAATGCCTTCACCACCACGACAATGGCCACAGCCGTCGCCTCGTTCACTTGGGGCATGATTGAAATGATCTTCAAGGGCAAACCGAGCGTCCTGGGCTTCTGCTCCGGCGCGGTGGCCGGCCTGGTCGTCATCACCCCCGCCTGCGGCTTCGTGAACTCGACGTCCGGCGCCATCATCATCGGCGTCCTCGCGGCCGTGGTTCCGTACCTGGCCTGCACCAAACTCAAACCCCTGTTCAAGTACGACGACGCCCTCGACACCTTCGGCGTCCACGCCATCGGGGGCACCCTGGGGGCCCTGCTGACGGGCATATTGGTGGACGCATCTGTCAATGCCAACGTCCAGAAGGCCAGCCCGGCCAACGCGGCGACCACCAACGGTCTCGCGGACAAGATTGCCGGCCATTCGGCCTGGGTGGGGCAGCTTGAAGCCATGGCCCTCACCCTCGTGCTCGCCGTCGTGATGACCGTCGTCATCGCCTACGTCACCAAGGCCGTCGTCGGGCTGCGTCCGACCCCGGAAGCGGAAGACCAAGGCCTCGACATCACCGACCACGGGGAAGAAGGGTACATGCTCGACTAAGCCCGCGCCCAAGCCGGTCACCTCCGGGCGGCGCGCAGGCCCTCCTCTCGCGCCGCCCGGTGGGGGCCCGGCTTTCAATAACACAAAATCATCATTAACATTAAATAATCATACCTATGAAAAAAATTGAAGCCATTATCAATCCGTCCAAGCTCGACGACGTCAAAACCGCCCTCACCGCCATCGGCATCTTCGGCTTGACCGCCCTGGAAGCCAAGGGCTTTGGCCGCCAAAAAGGCCACACCGAATCCTACCGCGGCAGCGAATATGTGATCGACTTCCGCCCCAAGGTAAAAATTGAAACGGTCGTGGCGGACGATCTGGTCGCCAAGGCCATTGCGGCGATCATCAAGGTCACCAAGAGCGGCAAGATTGGCGACGGCAAAATCTTCATCTCCTCGATGGAGCAGGCCATCCGCATTCGCACGGAAGAATCCGGCGAATCGGCGCTCTAAACCACGGTCGGCAGAGGCCGGCGGTTGACCGCAATTCCGGCGCGCCCGTTCCCCCTGAACGGGCGCGCCTTATTTTCCCCCATCCAACTTATCTGATTGGCCAATCATGCCCGCGGAGCTTATAGCAGATGGCGTCGCCCAATCCCGCGCCATGAATTCGCCGGCCCAGCCTCCCCGCCCGCCGCAGTCACCCGTGTTGCCAGAAGCTGGAAGCACCCCCGCGGCCGTTTCCACCACTGAGACTTCGCCGAGCCGGATCATGGTGGCCGTCGGCCCCAGCCGCCATGCCGAACAACTCGTGCGCTGGACCAGCAGGCAAGCGCAACTCGCCAACGCCACTTGGGCCGCTGTCCATGTAGAGAGCACCCGGCCATTGGGGGCCGACGATCAGCGCAGTGTGGACAGAAATCTGGCGCTGGCCCGCGAACTGGGCGCAAAAATCATTGTCACCCAAGACGACGATATTGCCGCGGCGCTTGTCCGGATAACACAAAAAGGAAGTTTCACCCAAATCATCGTGGGGCGGGGGCACCACCGCCACGGGTCCGGCTGGTGGCGCCAGGCGTCGCTCGCGAACCGCCTGCTGGAGCTGCCGCATGCCGCGGAAGTGCGTGTGCTGCCGGTGGATTGGCCGACGGTTGTTTCCCCGCGGCCGCTGTTGGAAATTCCCGCGCGCAGCAGCCGGGGAGAATACGTCCTCGTGATCAGCGTCATCGCAGTGCTCACCATCCTGGGCCTGCAATTACCGCAAAGCTATTATGTGCAAGTTGGCCTGGTGTATTTGCTCGCGATTAATTTGTTGAGTTTGCGCGTGGGCCGTGGCCCGATTTTGACGGCAGGCGTCGTGATTGCGCTGACTTGGGACTATTTCTTCGCCCAACCCTATTTCAAATTTGGCATGGATAATCTGCCCGACATGGTGTTGTTTGGAACCTATTTCGCGGCCGCCCTGATTGCCGGCCACAGCGCCGCGCGGTTGCGCGCCCAAGCCCGCAACGAACGCCGGCGCGAAGAACGCGCCACCGCCTTGTTCAACTTTACCCGCGCGCTGGCCGAGGCCAAGACCCTGGCCGAAGCCGCCCAAGGAGCGGTCGCCCAAATTGACGCCATGCTGGGCGCCCAATCGGCGATCGCCTTTGCCGATGAATGCGGCCTCGGGGCGGAGCCGGTTTTTTACGGCACGTTCCTTCTCGATGAACGGGAGCGGAACTCGGCCGCCCGGGCGTTTCACCAACGCCGGGTCAACGGGCGGTTCACAGAAACGGACGTGGACAGCGCCGGGTACTTTGCCCCGCTGTTGCACGAAGACCACGGGTTCGGCATCCTGGGGGTCAAATTGCCAGCCACTGCGACCTTATCCCTTGGCCAACGCGATTTGCTGGACGCTTTTGCCCAGCACCTCGCGCTGGTGGTCGAACGGGCGCAATTGCGGGCAGCGGGCGAACGGGAAAAGCTCCTCGCCGAATCCGAGAAACTCCATCGGGCGCTGCTCGAAAGCGTTTCACACGAACTCCGTACGCCCCTCGCCGTCATCGCGGCCACCAGTGAGGAACTCGTGGAGGCGAAACTCCCCGGCAATACCGAATTGGCGGCGGAGATTCATGAGGCCGCCTTGCGCTTAAACCGCCTGGTGGCCAATCTGCTCGACCAGACCCGCCTCGAAAGCGGCGCCCTCCGCCCGCATGTGGACTGGTGTGACCCGCAGGACCTTATTAATGCCGCCGTCGAAAGCACCTGCGACGCCCTTGCCGGACGTCCCCTCGACATCATCATTCCAGAAGACATGCCCTTCGTGCGCGCGGACTTCGCGTTAACCGAGCAGGTGTTGACGAATCTTCTGTTGAATGCGGCGCTCCATACGCCCACGGGCGCAGAGGTCACCGTGGCAGCAGGCATTGAGCCCGGTGGACGGCGGGCGTTTTTTTCCGTGGGGGACCGTGGGCCGGGAATTCCGGCAGCATTGCGCGGCGAATTATTCAAGAGATTTACCCGCGGCGCCGCGGCGCCGCCTGGCGGATTGGGCCTGGGCTTGTCCATCGTGCAGGGATTTATTGCCGCCCAGGGCGGGGAAGTTATTTTAAGCGAAAATCCGGGCGGCGGCGCATTGGTCACTCTTTTCCTGCCGCATACCGCACCGGAAAACCCGCCTCCCGAATGACCACAAAAGCTGCCATTGCCGTATTGGTGATTGACGATGAAGTGCAAATCCTGCGCCTGCTCCGCCATGCGCTGGAAGCCGACGGCTACGAAGTGCACGAGGCCAATACGGGCAAACATGCGCTGGGCGAAGTCGCCTGCCTGCAACCCCAGGTCATCCTCCTGGATCTCGGCCTGCCCGATCTCGACGGCATCGAAGTGCTGCGGCGGTTGCGCGAATGGTCGCAGGTGCCCGTACTCATACTCACGGTGCGCAACAGCGAAAACGACGTCATTGCGGCCCTCAATGCGGGCGCCGACGATTACCTGACCAAGCCGTTTCGCGCGCGGGAGCTGCTGGCGCGATTACGGGCGATTTTGCGGCGCACCCGCACGGCCAGCGATACGCCAGTCGTGCGTTTCGGGGAAATTGAGGTGGACTTGGCCGGGCATCTGGTCCGCAAGTCCGGCGTGGATTTGCACCTCTCCGCGAAGGAATACGCCGTGCTGCGAATACTGGTGCTGAATCAGGGGCGGGTGGTGACGCACCGGCAAATCTTGCGCGAGGTGTGGGGGCCCAATGCGGAACTAAACACCCATTATCTGCGCGCGTACATGGCCCACTTGCGCAACAAGCTCGAAGTCAACGCGCGGGCTCCGGCCTATTTAAAGACCGAATCCGGCATCGGTTACCGGCTGCTGGAGGATTGACCGTCACGCCACTGGCGGTGCCAACGGCAAAGTATTGGGAACAATCGGCGCTGGCGCGGGGGCCGGGGTGGCCAAAGGCGCGGGCGAAACCGGCACTGGCGGCGACCAAAACAACTCGCTCCAGATTGACGGACGCGTGACGTTGACGGCATGGGGATCCGGATCTGCACAGCCGGAACAGGCCATGCCCAACGCCAGCACGAGGGTCGTTGATTTTGCAATTTTCATGGGAAAAAGGTATTTTTCCACCCTGCCGGCGTCAAGCCCAAGCACTGCGGGAAGGCTTGAATGCCCAATGAAAAAACATGGCGTTGGGCAATCAGGCTGGTCATGCTGGGGTCGTGGATTATGCCGAGCCCAACCCGCGCAAGCGGCTTTATATCTGCCTCGCCGTGCTAGCGGTACTGTTGGTGGTCGCCACGTTGTTTGCACGGCCGGCCTACCACGGGTTCAAACATTGGCGCGCGCTCCAACTCGTTCAGGCTTCCGACCGGGCGTTGCAGGCCCAGGATTGGCAAGGCGCCAGCGACAAGGCCGCCACCGCCATGCAGCTCTGGCCGGAAGACCTTCGCGTCATCCGCCAGGAGGCCAAGGTCCTGCGGATAGTCAATCCCAACGCGGCGCTGGCGTATTGGAATCAAGTTTGGCTGCTTTCGCATGATTTGGCCGACTTGCGGCAATTGCTGGAGCTGGCGATCAACCTCCACGATTTCGCCTTGGCCATTGCCCAGTTCCCCACGCTGCAAAAACTGGATCCGGACAATCCCCTAACCTGGATGTATGAGGGGACCATCTTCCTTTCTGAAAACCGTTATCCTGAAGCTTTGGCCGATTTCAAGAAGGTCGTGGCCAGTGGCAAGGGCCCGCCGGAGGCCCATTTCTATTATGCCCAAGCGGCCGGTTTATCTGACGACCCTGCCGAGCAAAAGGCCGGCCTCGAGCATCTCCTGGCGTTATCCAGCCGTTCGGACGAAATGGGCCGGCAGGCGCTGCATGATCTCGTGATTTACCCGCACCCGGGTGATTTGGACGTGCTGGCGCTGGCAGAGAGGCTTGAACATCATCCGCTCGCCACGCGGGACGACAAGACTTTGGTGCTCCAGATGCGGGGTGCGCTCCCGGGCACCGACGACGACAGCCTGGTCAAGGCGGTGCGCGATTTGTTTCCGGCAAATGACATCAACGCGCTGACCGAGGTGGGCTCGTGGCTGGTCAATCATAATAAGAATGACGCCGTCCTCAAATTGATTGATCCTGCCACGGCGCTCAAGCGCAGGGATCTTTTCCTCGTTCGCGCCGGTGCGATGGCCGCGTTGGGGCAGTGGGAAGCGTTGAATAAGTTGCTGGATGACCCCAAAATCCCCCTGACGGATGATTTGAAGGCGCTGTTCCAAGTTCGCTCATTGTTGGCGCTGCACAAAGACGCTGAGGCCGATCTCCTGTGGAAGCGCCTGATCAACAACCTGCGCAACCAACCGGCCAAGCTCCTCGACGTGGCCTTTTACGCGCGGAAAATGGGACTGGATGATTACGCCCGGCCGGCGCTCGAGGAATTGACCGATGTTGCCGCCCAGCGCCGCGCGGCGTATGTCGAACTGATTTCGTTGGAGCATCATGCCCACAACACAAAAGCGGTCTTTGCCGCCCTCACCAACCTGGCGAAATACTACCCAAACGACATGGTCGTGCAAAATGACCTGCGCTACATCGGCTTTCTCCTCGGCGACACCGGCGCGGATAAAATTGCCGCGGCCCGCGACCTCGCGGCGGCGCATCCAGAAATGCTTTCTTTCCGGATGACCCTTGCCGTGGGCCTCCTCCAGGCGAACCGGCCGGCGGAAGCGCTGCAGGCCTTCGACGGAATTTCTGCGGACAACTGGCCGCGACCGGTGGTGAGCCAGTGGGGCACCCTTGATGAAGGCAACGACTGGAACGCCGTTTACGTTGGCGTGCAGCGTGCCAATGGCCAGCGCGCGGAGGCGGCCAGAGTCGAAGACAAGGTCCAGCACGATGATTTGCTGCCGGAAGAACGGAATTTCTTGACCGTGCCGCTGCCGGCGGGGCATTGAATCCACCGCCCGGGCGATCGGCCCGCTTTCACCCAAACGCCCCGCGCCAGGCGGCCCACTCAAGCGGCGTTGCTGGCGGAGCTTTCACCAGGTTCTTCGCGGGGAAGGACCGGTTCATCCAAGGCCGGGAGCGGGGAGTCCGATTCATTCTCGCTGCGGAGGCGGAGCACGGGCTTGGCCTGGCCGACTATGACCGCGCCATTGATGATGACTTCCTCGATATCGGACTGGTCGGGTAGTTGAAACATGAGTTCGAGCATGATATTCTCCATGATCGAGCGGAGGGCGCGGGCGCCCGTCTTCAATTCGAGGGCCTTGGCGGCGATGGCGGCAATAGCGTCACGGGTGAACTTGAGATTCACGCCTTCCATGGCAAAGAGTTTGCCGTATTGCTTGACGAGGGCGTTCTTGGTTTCAAGCAGGATGCGCTCAAGTTCAGGCTGGGTCAGGGGGTCGAGAACCGAAACCACGGGGAGGCGGCCAATGAACTCAGGGATCATGCCAAAGCGAATGAGGTCTTCGGGCTGGACCGACTGCATCATTTCGCTGGCGGTGAGTGCGTGGGAATTATCTGCCGCCATGTTGAAGCCGAGGACTTTGGTGCCAACGCGGGCCTGGATGATTTTATCGAGGCCAATGAAGGCGCCGCCGCAGATGAAGAGAATATTCGTGGTGTCAACCTGGATGTATTCCTGGTTGGGGTGTTTGCGTCCGCCCTGCGGGGGCACATTGCAAGTGGTGCCCTCAAGAATTTTTAGCAGGGCCTGTTGCACCCCTTCGCCGGAGACGTCACGGGTGATGGAGACGTTTTCAGTCTTGCGGCCGATCTTATCAATTTCATCCACGTAAATGATGCCGCACTCAGCTTTCTTTACGTCGTAATTGGCGTTTTGCAGGAGACGGAGGACGATGTTCTCGACATCTTCACCCACGTAGCCGGCCTCGGTCAAAGTCGTGGCGTCGGCCATGGCAAAGGGAACGTCGAGGAGCTTGGCGAGGGTACGCGCGAGGAGGGTCTTGCCGCTGCCCGTGGGGCCGCAAAGGAGAATGTTGCTCTTCTCGATGTCCACATCGTTGAATTCCGGGCCGAGAGTGCGCATATCGGCAACGGCCGGATTGGTCCCCTGGCCCATGAGGCGCTTAAAGTGGTTATAAACCGCCACCGAGAGAACTTTTTTGGCCTGCTCCTGGCCCACCACGTAGGCGTCGAGGGTCTTTTTAATTTCCGCAGGTTTGACGAGCTTGAAATTGGTACGGGGTTCAGTGGGGGCGGCACCAGCGCGGAGTTCGCGGTCAATGATGGTCTTGCAAACCGTGACACAGGAGTCGCAAATGTACACGCCCGCGGGGCCCGCAATCATTTTGCGGACTTCATTGTGCGACTTTCCGCAGAACGAGCAGAAAGTCATCTTGGTGGATTTGGCCATGCGGGAAGAAGCGCATTAAACCACGAAATGCGGGATAATGGCAAAGCAAAACTAACCATGGCCCACCACCCGATTTTGACAAAAAGTTTACTTGCGCTCGGGCTTGACGACCACGTGGTCCACCAAGCCATAAGCCTGGGCCTCCTGGGCGGTCATGTAGAAGTCGCGGTCGGAATCTTTTTCGATTTGCTCGACGGTTTTGCCGGAATGGCGCGAAAGGGTTTCGTTGATGACGCGGCGCCAGCGGAGAATTTCCCTGGCGGCGATGGAAATATCGGAGGTTTGCCCGGTGGCGCCGCCGGTGGGCTGGTGCAGCATGACGCGGCTGTTGGGGAGCGCAAAGCGCTTGCCCTTCGCGCCCGCGGCGAGGAGGACGGTGGCCATGCTGGCGGCCATGCCGACGCAATAGGTGACCACATCGCAGGAGAGGAAGTTGATGGTGTCGTAAATCGCCATGCCGCCGGTGACGCTGCCGCCGGGCGAGTTGATGTAGACGTGAATGTCCTTCTTCGCATCGCTCATCTGCAGGAAGAGCATCTGCGCAATGACATCATTGGCCACCTCATCGTAAATAGGCGTACCGATGAAGATGATGCGGTCTTTGAGCAACCGGGAATAAATGTCCCAGCTGCTGACTTCGCGACCATCGCGCTCGACTACTTTGGGAAGGACGTAAGTCACAAGAATAGGAATTTATGAGGTGGGAAAAGCACGGCCATCAGGCCGCGGGCGCAACTGTGACCTTAGCCTGACTCACGACAAAATCAAGGGTCTTCGCATGCAAAATAGCGCGCTGCAGATGGGCCAGGAGCGTGCGATCTTCCTGCAGTCGTTTGACAATCTGCTCGGGGCGTTGGCGGGTCATGACGGCTTCCTGCATGATGCGGCGGTTCAAGTCGTCGTTTTCCACCTTGATGGTTTCCTTCTCAGCAATCTTGAGCAGGATCAGGAGCAGTTTGACGCGGCCGTTGGCGGCCTCGCGTGCGCCGTTGAAAAGCTCGTCCTTGCGCCTTTCAAAATCCTCTTCGGTGGCACCGGCGCGCATTTGGCGCTCCATAAAATCGCGGAGGAGGCTCTGGGTTTCGTTTTCGATGGCGCTTTCGGGCAGCGGAAAATCCACGGCGGCGTTGAGGGCTTTAACGATTTGCTCACGACTGGAACCAAGCGACTCCTGTTCGTTGCGGGACTTCAGGTCGTCGCGCACGCGTTCATGCAACTGCGCCACGTTCTCGCACTGCAGGGATTTGAGGAAGGCGTCGTCGAGGGCCGCCGGCTTTTTTTCGCGGACTTCGAGGACCTCGAGGGCATAGGTGGCGGTCTGGCCAGCGAGTGCCGGGATTTCAAAATCGGCGGGGAAGGCGTGGATCGCGTCCTTTTTGTCGCCCGTTTTCAGGCCGATGATGCCATCAATGACAGCACGGACACCAGGGGCGGCGGTGGAACCGGCTTCCTCCCAGGTACCATGCTGGGTGCCGTAGATGGTGCGGTCAGGCGCGATTTCGGCAATGGGCTTGCCGTTGAGAGTGCCGGTGTAATTGAGGCGCACAAAATCACCGGCGGCAGCGGGGCGCTCTACTACGGCATAATCGGCGCGCTGCATCCGGAGTTCGGTGATGGCTTCCTCCACATCGGCGTCAGACACTTCGCTGGGCGGCACGGTGATGGGAAGGCCTTTGTATTCCGGCAAGGCAAATTCGGGCTGAACATCCACGGTGATCTTCAACACGGCGTCTTTGCCGCTCACGACTGGGTCGCCGTCCACACCCACGGCGGCAAAGACGTCGAGTTTGGATTCCTTTACCGCATGCTCGTAGGCCTGGCTGGCGACCTTGCGCTGGAGTTCCGCGCCGATTTCCTTGGCGTATCGGCGCCGAACCATGTCAACGGGGGCCTTGCCAGGGCGAAAACCGGGCAGATTGACGGAACCGGCGAATTCGCCAAGGAGGGTTTTTTCCTCGACGGCGATTTCCGTGGCAGGCACGGTGACGACGAGCGTCTTGCGGGTGGGAGAAATTGCTTCGATGGTAAAGGTCACGGCAGAAAAGGATTCACGGCGCGAAGGTTCGCACCATGGGAAACCGTCAAGCCAACCATGCCTGGCGGGGGTGGTCAACGCTGGAATTCATGCCTGGGCGGAAGATTTTGAAATTGTTCAACCTTTGCGTGATTTGAATGCCGTTCTGGACGACTGTCGCCGACGCTCAAGCCCAGACCATAACAGGTCAATTGCCGGGTTGCGCCCATCCGGCTGGGCCCTCCATCTCTTTGGCTGCCATGGCCTAAGGAAGGTTGAGCTGATTTTGGCAAACAAGTCCAATTTCGCCAACTCGGCACACTTTTCGCTTTATCGAATGAAGTCTGGCCTTTCATTTCATCATTCGTAATTCTTAATTACCCTTCTCCATGCTATCCCGCGTTGCCGACAGTCTCTACTGGCTCAGCCGTTACATTGAACGGGCGGAGAACCTGGCGCGTTTATTGGAGGTCAATCTGCAACTGCTGCTGGATTTTTCGAACTTGGATGACGAGAAGATCAAGGATCACTGGCTGCCCATCCTGCGCGCCCTGTGCGACGAGGAGGCGTTCGCCAAGCATTATGACAAGGCGGACAGCCTGGCGGTGACTGACTTCGTGACGTTCAGCCGGGACAACCCAAATTCGATTCTTTCCTGCGTCTTTGCGGCGCGGGAAAACGCGCGGATGATCCGCGACCAGATTTCCGCGGAAATGTGGGAGTCCATGAATGAGTTGTACCTCTTTGTCAAATCCACCTCGGCCAAAAAGGTCTGGCGCAGCGGGGTGCATGATTTTTTCCGCGAGCTGAAGATGCACATGCACGCCTTTCAAGGTTTGACGCACGCGACGTACCCGCGTGAGGAGGGTTACGATTTTTTGCAGATTGGGCGCTATCTGGAGCGGGCGGACAAGACGACGCGCATCATTGATTTGAAATACCACATTCTGCTGCCGAAAGCGAACGACGTCGGCGGCTCGCTGGACACGGCCCAATGGATGGCGATTCTGCGTTCGTGCAGCGGCTTGCAAGCCTACCACCGGGTCTATCTGGCCAGCCCGACGCCGTGGAAGGTGGTTGAGTTTCTCATTCTGTCGGAGGACTTTCCCCGGTCGCTGCGGTTCTGCCTGAAGGAGATGAATCAATACCTGCACCAGATATCGGGCACTCCGGCGGGTGAGTTTGCAAACGACGCCGAAAGAATCTGTGGACGAATGCTGGATCAGCTAAGCCATGCCACCACGGAGGACATTTTCAAGGAAGGCCTCCACGAATACCTCGACCGCACCCAGATTTCGCTCAATGACATCGGCGGAGCGCTTTACCACAGCTATATGTTTGTGCCCCAGCCAGAACAGCCGGTGGCGGTGGCCTGACGGCCACCCGGCGCGCGGGACAATGGAATACCGGGGTAACGACAAAAAAAAGGCTTTGCATCCCCCTGCCGGGTGTTCTAGTGTGAATGACGTATGAAATTTAAGACCCTTACCCCCCTCATCACCGCTGCAGGATTGGTGCTGGCTGTTGCCGGCACTGGTTGCTCATCCACGGCCAATATGCCCTTGGCGGCCAATCAGGATCGCAATTTCCTGGGCTTGGTGAAAATTGAGCCGAATTCGTTTTCGCAGACTTCGCCCACCTCTTTTGAGGTGCGCACGAACGACCTAATCAACAAACCCGACGTAAGCGGAACGAAAGTATCCCTCCTGTTTGGATTGATTACGCTTGAGGATTATTGAGTCGGCGTTCCTGGCTCCGGGCTGTCCGCCCATCGCCTGAATTTCCCCCAAGCTCCGTTTCCCCAGTCGGGTAACGGGGCTTTTTGTTGTCGGGGGTGGCCATTCGCCCCAGCCAAGTCCGACAGAAAGTGACGGGAACGTGTTGCCAGTTCGCGAACAACGTGCAACCTGCAACTTGCCACCCGTTCATTGCTGTGTCCATTGTCAACGTCGCCCGATTCTTGCCCGAGCAGGCCCGTGCCCAGCCTCGCGCGTGCGCCGTGCGCGCCCCGCGGGGCGACGACCCGGCCCGACTGGGCGCCATTGCTTATCAGGAACGGACCTTTGCCGAACTTGACGCCGAAGCGGACGCAGCGGCGCGGCTGTTTCAGGGGCGAGGCATACACCGCGACACGCGGGTTCTGCTGTTGGTGGCACCGGGACTGGACTTGCTGCGGTGCGTATTTGCGCTGTTCAAAATTGGCGCGGTGCCCGTGTTAATTGACCCCGGCATGGGGCTGAAACATTTTCTGGCTTGTGTGCAGCGCAGCGGACCACAGGCGTTGGTGGCGATTGCGCGAGCGCACTGGCTCGCCTTGATATTCCGAAGCGCGCTGGCGTCGGCAAAAATTCGCGTGCAGGTCGGCGGAGCAGCGTGGGAGCGGGATCTGGCCGCCCACCGGAGCGCCGAACCCCTGACGCCCGCGCCCACACGTGCGGAGGAGTTGGCGGCAATCCTGTTTACCTCCGGATCCACCGGCGCTCCCAAAGGCGTTTGTTATGAACATGGGTTCTTTGAGGCGCAGGTGCGTCTGATTCGGGACCGCTATGGCATCGAACCCGGAGAAATTGACCTGCCCATGTTGCCCATATTCGCGCTGTTCAATCCCGCCATGGGCATGATGACCGTGGTGCCGGAAATCAATCCCTCACGGCCCGCCGCGTGCAATCCGGCGCGCCTCGTCCAGGCCATCCGGCAAAACGGCGTGACGAATTCCTTTGGTTCGCCGGCGTTGTGGGCGCTCATCGCGCGCCATTGTGAAGTCACCGGGCAAACGCTGCCGAGTCTACGCCGGGTACTGGCGGCCGGGGCGCCGGTCCACCCCGCCCTGTTGCGGCGGCTGCAAAAAATTCTCCCCAACGGCACTGTGCATATTCCCTATGGCGCAACGGAGGCCCTGCCGGTTTCGAGCATATCGCTCACGGAAGTATTGAGTGAAACCTGGAGCCTTACCGAACAAGGCCGCGGCTCATGTGTGGGCGCGCTCTTTCCCGGGGTCACTGCGCGCATCCTGCCGCTGCACGACGGACCGATGTCCAGTCTGTCCGGGGTCGCAGTTTTGCCGGCGGGACAAATCGGCGAAATCGCCGTGCGCGGTCCCAGTATCACGCGAATCTATGACCGCCTACCCCTGGCGACCGCCAGCGCAAAGATTCCCGCCGGTGACCCGGGAGATCCGGGTGCCGTTTGGCATCGCATGGGCGACTTGGGTTACCTTGACGAAAAGAGCCGGTTATGGTTTTGCGGGCGGGTAGCCGAGCGAGTGCAATGCGGCAGCGGCGTTTTTTACACCGATTGCGTGGAAGCTGCCTTCAACCGGCACCCGCGCGTGGCGCGAACCGCATTCATCGGCCTGGGGTCGCCGCCCCGCCAGGAACCGGCGTTGGTCGTCGAACCGCTGCCCGGCCAATTCCCCAAGAGCCACGCCGAGCGAACCAAGTTTGCCGCCGAGCTGCGCACGCTGGCGGCGACCGGCACCCCCGCGCTAACGCAGATTTTTTTCCGCAAAACACTGCCGGTGGACGTGAGGCACAATGCGAAAATCCACCGTCTGGCGCTGTCCCGAGCGTACACGAAGAAGAATGGAAAATGGAAGCTGGAAGCTGGAAAAATCCCGCTGGCAAGTTAATCTCTTCCAACTTTCCGCCGCC
The DNA here is from genome assembly GCA_964561455.1 of uncultured Opitutales bacterium. Classification (GTDB taxonomy): domain Bacteria; phylum Verrucomicrobiota; class Verrucomicrobiia; order Opitutales; family JABDGR01; genus JABDGR01. The sequence continues at coordinate 1,116 of CAZLPS010000069.1, read as the reverse complement.
GTGGTTTTCCATTTTCGATCATTCATTGTCCATTAATTTCCCCATGCCCATTCTTGTCACCGGCGGCGGCGGCTTTTTGGGCCAGGAGGTTGTGCAGCAACTACTGGCCCGGGGCGAACGTGTGCGCTGTTTTGGACGCGGACCCCAGCCGGCCCTGGCCGCGCGCGGGGTCGAAATCGTGCAAGGGGATCTGGCGGATGCCCGCGCAGTCGGGCGCGCCGTGGAGGGCTGCGACGCCGTCATCCATACGGCGGCGAAGGCGGGGGTTTGGGGTTCGTGGGATGCTTATTACCGGCCCAATGTCCTCGGGACGCAAAATGTACTCGCGGCGATGCGCCAGCAGGGCGTGGGGCGGTTGGTTCACACCAGCACGCCGAGTGTGGTTTATAACGGTCGGAGCCATGCGGGAGAGGACGAATCGCTGCCCATGGGAAAGAAGTTCCCGTGTCATTATCCGCACACAAAGGCGCTGGCCGAACAGGCGGCACTTGCGGCGCATGACGAAAGACAACTTCGCGTCATCGCATTGCGGCCGCATTTGATTTGGGGTGCGGGTGACCCGCACCTTGTGCCCCGCATCCTTGCGCGGGCGCACAAGCTGCGCATCGTGGGCGACGGCAAAAACCGGGTGGATCTCACGCACGTCCGCCATGCGGCACAGGCGCATTTGCTCGCCCTGGATGCGCTGACCATCCCCGGGCATTCCGCCGGCGGCCGGGCGTATTTTATTTCGGACGGGGCACCGGTCGTGCTGTGGGAATGGATCAATTCGCTCCTGCAACACCTGGGACGCGCGCCGGTCACCCGGCGAATATCGTTGGCTGCCGCCCGCATGCTGGGAGGCATCATGGAAATGGCGTGGCTGGGGATGCCGTTTCTACCCGGGGAGCCACCCATGACCCGCTTTGTCGCGACGGAACTGGCAAAGGATCATTGGTATTCCATCGCCGCCGCGCGCAGGGAATTGGGTTTTGCCCCCACGGGGGAATTGAGGCGGGAAATGGACGAAATGATAACCCAAATCGGGAAGTGACAAGTATGGCAGACGTGCCATAATTAACGTCAGGGCAGACGCATCTAAATCCCCCGATTTTTGAAAGATTTGGTTGGCTTGCC
>CAZLPS010000068.1:0-24126 GCA_964561455.1 uncultured Opitutales bacterium | reverse complement strand
AAGCCGGTGCTCTTTGCCTGCAACGTGGCGGAGGCGGACATGGCCGCGCCGGAGAAGAATCCTTACGTGGAAAAGGTGAAAAAGTATGCGGCCGAACACCACGGGGCGGGGAGCTGCGTGATTTGCGCGAAAATTGAGGAGGAACTGGGCGACCTTTCGCCGGAGGAGGCCGCGGATTATCTGCGCGAACTCGGCGTCAAGGACAGCGGGGTGTCGCAACTGATTCGCGCGGCGTACGCGCTGCTCGGGTTGGCGTCGTATTTCACGGCGGGCGAGAAAGAAGCGCGGGCGTGGACGTTCCGCAAGGGGATGACGGCGCCGCAGTGTGCAGGGGTGATTCACTCGGATTTTGAAAAGGGGTTCATCAAGGCCGAGGTGGTGTCCTACAAGGATTTGGTGGCGCTCGGCTCGATCGCGGCCGCGCGCGAAGCGGGCAAATACCGGCTGGAGGGCCGGGACTACATTTTCCAGGATGGCGATGTGGCCTTGTTCAAATTCAGTTCATAATCAATGTGTTATCCACGAATGCGCACGAAAAAAGAAACGTGAACTAACCGCCAAAAAGTTTTCTAATTTCGTTCCGGGACCGCGATTTTAGTGTTTTTGATTCCAAACCATTCCTGTACGCTTGACCATTCGTCCCACCCCACTTCCAGCCCCCCCTTGCCCGTGGCCTTCCACAAATTTCATTCGTGTCCATTCGTGGATAAAAGTTTGATCATCGCTTCATTGATGGCGGCATCGCTAACCTTGAGCGCGTGCAAACCGAAGGCCGACGATGCGATTCGGGTGGAAAAAGTTCCCAAGGAACTGGCGCCGTTGTCCACGGCGTCGAGTTTGCCGGCGGGGCATCCCGACTTGGCCGGGGGAACGTCGCCGTCCATGGCGGGGCCCGTGGCGCCCGGTGGCATGGGTGGCGCATTGCCGGGCATGGCGGAATTCACCGCGGCGACCCCCGCTCCGAAATGGACGCCTCCGGCGGATTGGTCAGCGGTGGCGTTGACCGCAACGCGCAAAGGGAGCTGGCACGCCCCGGCAAGTATGCCCGCCGACCAACAGGCCGAAATTTCCGTCAGCGTCTTTCAAGGCCAGCTCGGCGGTTTGCTGGCCAATGTCAACCGGTGGCGCGACAAAGTGAAACTTTCCGCCGACTTGACCGAGGCCCGGCTCGGCGAAAATGTCCAGAACATCACGCTCGACGGCCGCGCGGCCCAATTAATCTCGCTGGATGGACCCTCCGGGCAAAGCCTTGATGGCGTGCTGGTGTTCCAGAAAGACCGGGTATGGTCGCTGCTGCTCTCGGGGCCGAGCGCGACGGTGAAAGGCGAGCGCGCGGGTTTCCGGGCCTTTCTCGACAGCATCAAATGGCAGGACTAAATTTTTTCCATGCGCGCCCTGTTTAAATTTTTCTCCTCGCTGCGGCTGACGGTCGTATTGCTGGGGTTTTCGATGGTGCTGGTGCTGCTGGCCACATTTGAACAGGTGCAATGGGGCGTATTCGAAGTGCAGAAACGATATTTCGAAGCCTTCGTGACCATTTGGCAGTATCCCGAACAATGGTCCGGGGCGGACTCGTTGCATTGGCTGAAAATTCCGCTGCCGGGCGGCTTTTTACTGGGCGGATTGCTCCTGATAAATTTGGCCTGCGCCCATTTCCGCTATTTTCGGGCGTCGTGGAAAAAGAGCGGCATTGTGCTGACCCATGCCGGCGTCGCCCTGCTCATCATCAGCGGCTTCCTCACCGCCTATTTGCAGGAGGAGAATTTCATGTGGATCAATGTTGGCGGACAATCGAACTACATTGAATCCTTTCACGACATGGACTTGGTCTTCATTGACCACGCGGATCCACGGACCGACACGGTGGTCAGCATCCCGGTATCGCACCTCACTCCCGGCGAAACGGTCAGCAACGCCGCGCTGCCATTTTCGGTGAAAACGGTGTTTTATTATCCCAACAGTGACATCGGTTCCAAAGGGCAATATCCGAATCTGGCCGAGATACCCGCCGACCATGGCATCGCGACGATTCGTGACCTCCGCGTGGCCCAAGTGCGGTATTCGTACGCCAACGAAGCGGCCAACCTGCCCAGCGCCGTGATTTTGCTCGCCACGCCGCAGGGACCGCTCGGCAACTGGCTGGTTTCCGCGTGGTTGGACCCGCAGACGATGCAGCAAATCTATGAAACGGTTCCGCCGATTTACGCCAGCCACGTGCCGCAGACCTTCACGGTGAATGGCCATACTTGGGAAGTCACACTGCGCCCGCGCCGGGAATATCTGCCTTACACGCTGAAGCTGAACAAATTTGTGCATGACCTTTATCCGGGCACGATGGTGCCCAAGAATTTCGAAAGCGACGTGCAGCTGGTTAATGGGGCAAACCACGAGGACCGCCCCGTGCTCATATACATGAACCATCCGCTGCGTTACGGCGGCCTGACGTTTTACCAGCAGTCCTTTGGCGCGGCTGACCAAGCGTCGAAGCTGCAGGTGGTGCGCAACCCCGGCGCGCCGCTGCCTTACATTGCGGTCGCACTGGTGGGCGTGGGCATGATCATCCAGTTTGTCTTGAGTCTGCTCGCCCACCTGCGCCGGGAAAAAGCCAACGCCGGCAAAACCGCGGCCGCTGCCACGCCATGAACCATCCTCTGATCAAAAACATTTCGGCCCTGCTGATCATTTTAATCGGCGCGGCCATCGTGGGTTCCGGTTTGTTGCCGCCGCGCGCCGGCTCGGGCTATGATTTGACGGGCTTTGGCCAGTTGCCGGTCCAATACGGCACGCGCGTGCTGCCGATTGACAGCGTGGCGCGCAATACCATGCGGCTGTTCGCCGGACGCACGGTGCTGCGTATTCCGGATATCAACAACCCGGCGCCGGATGCGAAGATTGAGGTGCCGGCCCTCCAGTGGTTTCTGGACCTGGCGATGCGCCCGGAGTTCGCCGCGAACGTCAAAGTGTTCCGCGTGGACAATGACGAAGTCCTGGGACTCATTGGCCAGAAGCAGATGGGCAGCCAGTGGTTTTCCTTTAAGGAACTGGGACCGCATTTCCCGGATATCGAAAAGGCGGCCGAAGCGGCCAACACCAAGAAGCAAGGCGAGGAAAAACTCAGCCCCTTTGAGGACGAGATTTCCAACCTGGCCGACAACCTGCACATCTTCGAGCAAGTTGCCCAGAGCTTCGTGCCGAGCGATGACCCCGAAGCGGACTGGATCGCCTGGGAGCAATCCATCAAGCCCGGCATGGAAGCGGTCAACGCCCACGAAGGCGGCAAACCCGTGGACCAGAATCTCCTCGATGCCTTTACCATTGAGGTGAAGCACTATATGGACCTGGACAAAGCGGCCATCGTCGGCCTGATTCCGCCGATTAACGCCGAGGACAAGTGGAGCACCCTGGCCGTGGGCGCGCGGGAGGCGTTGCGCACTTTCAAGGTGAGCCCGGTGCTGCACCACTATGCGCAAGTCGGTGCAGCCCTGCGCAAGAATGACGCTGTCGCGTTCAACGCCGCGGTGACCGCCCTGCACGGCGATTTGGATCAGGTGCCGGGCGCGGCACAACGGGCGCGATTCGAAGCTTTTCTCAACAATCTCGAGCCATTTTATCGCGGGTCCATCCTCTATGTGATGGCGTTCCTGTGCGCGTGCATTGGCTGGCTGGCGTGGGGACCGGAACTGCGCCGGGCGGCCTTATGGCTGATTTCGTTTGGGTTTGCCCTGCAAATGCTGGGCCTGGCCGCGCGGGTTTATCTGACGGGTTATTGGATTGTGACGAGTTTATATTCGTCCGCGCTGTTCGTCGGGTTTGTCGTGGTGCTCGCCGGATTGGTGATTGAATTATTGTTCAAACGCGGCATCGGCGCGGCCCTGGCCTCGGCGGTCGGATTTGTCACGCTCGTCATCGCCCATAACTTGCCCTTCAGCGGCGATGATTTGGCGCGGCCGCAGGCGGTGCTGGCCACGAATCTCTGGTTGTCCACGCACGTCATGTGCATCACCATCGGTTACGCGGCCATGTTTGTGGCCGGAGCCATCGCCACGGGTTACATCATTATTCGCGGGTTTTCCGCGCGTCCCGATGGCGCGTTAATGCGCCTGCTGGGGCGCCTGACTTATGGCGTAACCTGCTTTGCGACGCTGTTCAGCTTCGTGGGCACGATGCTCGGCGGCATATGGGCGGACCAAAGCTGGGGCCGCTTCTGGGGTTGGGATCCCAAGGAAAACGGGGCGTTGCTGATTGTGCTCTGGTGTGCGATTTGCCTGCATGCGCGCTGGGGGAAAATCTGCGTGGAGCGCACGCAGATGGTGTTGGCCGTTGGCGGCAATATTGTCACAGCCTGGTCTTGGTTCGGCGTGAATCTTCTGGGCGTCGGCCTGCACAGCTATGGCTTCATGCACAGCACCTTTGTGTGGTTGCTGACCTATTGGATTTCGCAAATTGTGCTCATTGCCTTCGCGTATCTCCCGCCCCGGTTTTGGGCTGGAAAGGCCATTCCCACACCAGTGCCCAGCCAAGTGTAATTTACGACGCCCGCAGCAGGCGGCGCGCGAGTTGCCGCACTTGCTTTTCAATGGCGGTCATGGTCGCCGCTGGCAGGGAGGCGTCAAGGTCGTGGATTTGCCAGTATTCAATCTGGTCGGCATATTGCGGAAAACGGGATTCGATAATCCGGCGGTGTTCGGAGTCCTTGAGGGCGACGATATGGGCGGCAACCGCCAGATCCGCGCGGGTCAGAGCCCGGGGTGCCGGCGCAGTGTGCCGGAGAGAGATGCCACGGTGCAACAGAACTTTGCGGGTATGGGGGGAAATGTCGTCGTCCACCAAATAAGTGGACAAGCCGCGCGAAAAGGCGCGCCACGGCCAGCCAGCGGCGCGAGCGTGGTGGTTAAACAGGGCCTCGGCAAATCGGCTGCGGTAATAATTGCCCGAACATAAAAACAAAACCCGGCGCAGGGGCTGACCGAGGGCCGAAGGCGACGACGACGGCCGCCGCTTGAACGCCAGTGGCTTGGTCCGGGGCTGCCGATCCGAGAATTTACAGGCGGGCTTCACGCGTCGGCATCGCCAATGGAAGGTTCCCCATCGTCGGATTCTTTTTTGACAACTTCGCCTTCGGCCGTAAGGTCTATTTTCCCCTGTTTGGCCAGTTCGTCCAACAGCACATTGCCAACGGGCAGGGAGCGGGAGCGGCGCGACGGACCGCCGCGCACGATATCCGCGCGCTTTAGATGGCGGCTAATGAAAACACAGCGCAGCAGGAGAAAGACCATGAGGGCTCCGCCAAATGAAAGCGGAGCAATGTAATCCAGGCTGCCGCGTTCAAATGACTTCTCAGCGACGTCACAGGCCATCCAGGTGACCAAGGCCAGCAAAACCGCGGCCCCCGGCCAAATGAACCGCGCTTCCTCCCGATAAAGCACGGCATTGGTGCGGATGATGGACCACCAGCCATTGAGTGCCAAAAACACCACAACCGCAGAACCACCAAAGAACTCGATTTGGCGTGCACGTGGAACGTTCTCGCCGGAATTGAGCAAGGCCCACGAAACGGCCGGCACGGCGGCAATCGCGAAAAAGAGGGTCAAAACATATAAAGTCCGGCGGCGAACAGGAATTCCGCAGAACTTCAACTTGGTGGTTTTCCAAGGCATGGGGTCAGTAATTGGGTGCCGGCACCAGAGCGGGTTGGGCACTTCCCTAGAGGAATCAAATATCGGCAATTTGCCGAGACAATTAATTTACAAGCAAACTCAACCTCTTGGAGGCAAACGCACTTCTTTAGTCACCTAACCGATTTATAGTTATATACTTGCAGTAGATCAATTCGGCCTATAGCCAAGTTAGGATTAAACGTGTTGCCGGGACAAATAATTGGGGAAAGGCGCAAGAATGGGCTTGGTTCCCGCAACTCGTTGTGGAGAATGGGGTTTTTACAGTTATGTTCAATGCTTCCGCCGCTTCCTTTTCACCATGGTTGGCTGTACACGCCGAGCAGCCTGCCGCTGCGGGTGATAAGACTCCAGCCCACGACGAGGACGCGGACTTGATGATGGCAGTGGCCAAGGGTGATGAATCGGCGTTGGCCCAACTCATTCGCAAGTGGCAGGGGCCGCTGATCAACTTCTTCTATCGTTCCCTGGGATCCGTGGAAGCAGCGGAGGACTTAACCCAACTCACCTTCGTCCGTATTTACCGGGCAGCGGGCACCTACCAGCCGGTGGCCCGATTTTCGACCTACTTATTCCATATTGCCCGTCGGCTGCTCATCAATGAATTCCGCCGCCGTCAGCGTAAACCGCTGGAAACCATGGACCCCAGCGAATTGCGGGCCGTGGATACGTCGTCCGGGCGCGACCAGCAGCGGATGTTTGAGCTGGAGGAAGCTTTCCAGCAAGCCGTCGCCAAACTGACGGAGGACCAACGCACCGCCATTCTCCTCTTGAAACAGCAGGAACTGAGTTACGAGGAAATCGCCGAGATTATGAACCAATCGGTGGCGGCTGTGAAGACCCATATTTTCCGGGGACGCCAGCGATTGAAGGAGATTTTACGCAAAATAATGTGAACTTTTTTGCCCGAACTGGGGTTTACAGGTCATACTGGCATAATCTAGGCTTCACAAGGCCCCAAAACCTAACTATACTTTCGTCATGAAAACTCCCACCAATCCGTCGTTTCCCGATGCGGAAGATCGCCTCGAAGCCTGGCTTTCCAACCAGCCTTTGACGCCTGCGCCAGATTTTGTCGCCCGCACTCTCGCCCGCATCCGGGCGGAGTCCTCGTTGGTGGCGTTGGCCAGGGCGGGTGATGATGCCGCTTTGGAGAAGGTGCTGGATCGCTGGCTTGGAGAGCAGCCGCTGGAACCCGATTTTGAACCGACTCAATTGGCGACGCAGACGCGCCGTATGGTGGCTGAAGAGGAGATGGAAGAATCCCGTCCGGAAGAATCGCATTGGCGCCGAGTGGTGCCGTTCCCGGCGTGGGCGCGTTCCACCTTGGCCATGGCTGCAGCGGCCGGCGTGGCGGTTTTGGCTTATTTTGGCACTTCGGGTCCGGGCTCCGGCCCGATGGTGGCCTCCAATGGCGGGCCTGGCTCCAGCTTGACTGCTTATACCGGCGGCACCGCCGATGATTCGACTTTGCCTGCTCCGGGTGAAGCAGCCTCCAATTCGAACATGCTTTCGCAGTTAAACGACCAACTTCAGGATGGCCAAGCCTTGCTGGATTCCGACCTTGTTGCCCTTTTGCCGGGCGGCGAACCCAGCAACGACGATTCCGTCCAGTAAGGTTCCGTGTTTTCCCACTTTCAAAATCGCCCCCGGCGCGGGTTGGCTATTGCTGCCGTCATGGCTGTGGCGGTGGGTGGATGGGTGGTAGCCATGGGCGCAGATGCGCCTGCGGCAGTCGGGACGGGAACAGCGGCGTCGGCGGGCGGCAGCGCCAGTCCGGCGGCCACGCCAGCCTCCTCGTCAAATCTGGACACGGGTGGCAATGATCTGGCGATTCTCGAGCAGTTTTTGCGTCAACCGCCAGCCCGAATCACACAACTGCGCAAAGCCTTGGACTACCTGGACAATATGACGCCGGCCCAGCGCGACGTCCTATTGCGTGATCTCCAAGCCCGGAGGCAAAACATCGCTTTACTCCGCACGGAAATCAGCCCGGAATTGAAAGCACTGACCAACGGGGAGCGCGACGTCTTGAACCGGTATTGGGTGACCCTTTTTCCCGAGGACATACAAGTGCTGCACAAACGCTTCCAGGATGCCGGCACCAATGCGGACGCGCGCAAGACAATCATTCAAGAAATGCTCAAGGCCGCAGCGGACAAGGGCATCAAAGCTAACACGGCGCCGCCGGACCGGGGCATGCCGCCGGGCGGAAACCAACGCGGGTCAACTCCGGGCGGGCGCGGGCGGGGGACGGGCAGCGGGCGCTCGGCCAGCGGGACTACGGCGAGTGCTCCTGCGACGGGCAGCCGGGCCGACAACTAAACTTATACCCGCAGCGAATTGGTTTACTTCTTCGCGGGGGCGGGCGTGAGAACCTTGGCCATGGCACTCTTGGCGTGGGCCGCCTTATTGGCGTGAATGACGCCGGTCTTGGCCGCTTTGTCCATCGCCGAGACGTAGGCGCGGGCGAGAGCCTTGGCCTGATCGGCATCGCCGCTGACGACAGCAGCGCGCGCCTGCTTGGCAAGCGACTTCAGACGGGTGTGAACCGCCTTGTTGCGTATGGAACGCCGGGCGGTTTTGCGGATGTTCTTCTTGGCAGACTTGGTATTGGCCATGCAGGTATCTTCGTTGGGAAACGTGCCATCGTGCCTGACCGCGCCCAGTTGTCAACGGCAATCACCGGAGGGAAGAATGGTTCAAGGTGCACCCCAGCCGCCACCACCGGGGGTTTCGATGGAGAGAATATCACCCGGAGTCACTTCGAAATGAGCCAGGGAAGGAAGTATTTCCTTCTGGCCGCCGGCATGACAAAGAGTTTGTTTGCCCGGCTCGCCCGCGTGGCCGCCGGAGGCACCGTCCGGCCCCGTGGCGCGGCGCTGGGTGAGCAGCGAAGCACTCTGTGGGGCGAGGAATTCCAGTTCGCGGACCAGACCGTCGCCACCGCGCCACCGCCCCGCCCCACCTGACCCGCGGCGCACGGCAAATCGCCACAGCCGCACCGGATAACGGCGTTCGAGGATTTCCGGGTCGGTGATGGCGGTGTTGGTCATGTGCACCTGCACCGCCGACGCCCCGGCAAAGCCCGGCCCGGCACCTGCGCCACCGCCAATGGTCTCATAATAGCCGCGCGTGGCGTCCCCAAAGACGAAGTTGTTCATCGTGCCCTGGCTACAGGCCGCGCGCCCCAAAGCCAGGAGCAACGTGTCCACGACACGCTGGCTGGTTTCGACATTGCCACCAGCGACCGCGGGGTCGTGCGCGGCATTACCCGTGAAGATGGGATTAAGCAGGCCCGGCGGCAAAATCAACTCGACGGGTTCCAACAGGCCCTCGTTGAGTGGCAAGTCGCCGCCAGCAAGGAGGCGCAGTACGTATAAAACGGCGGCGCGGGCAATGGCCGGGGGCGCATTGAGCCCCAATGGATGCATCCCGGCGGTTCCGGAAAAATCCACGCGCAGGCGACCGGCGCGTACTTCGACCGCGACACGAATTGGCGTGCCATCGTCAAAAAACTGCTCCGCCGGGCGCACCCCTGGCGGCTCGGCGCGAAGTTTTTTGCCCAGCATATCGGCGGCGTGGGCGCGCAAATCGTCCATGGCGGAAGCAATCCGCGCCGCACCGTGGCGGGCGGCAAGCTGGCGCAAAAGGCGCGCGCCGAGGACATTGGCGGCAACTTGCGCACGCACGTCGGCGAGATTGTCGGCCAGACGCCGGGTGGGCCAGGCGCCGGCGCAAAGGCGGTGTTCGAGTGCGGCAAAATCTTCCCGGCCTCCGGTGAATAAGCGAAAGGGTTCGAGTACGACGCCCTCCTCCGCCAAATGATGTGCGCCTGGCGGCATGGAACCGGGTCGGGTGCCACCGATTTCCGCGTGATGCGCCCGGCTGGCGGCGTAACCGAGGCGGCGACCGGTGTCATCAAAAATCGGCGTTATGACAGTGACATCCGGCAAATGCGATCCGCCAAAGGCCGGGTGATTCGTGATGGCCACGTCGCCTGGACCCAACGGCAGGTGTTCCTCGACCAGGCGCACACACAAGCCCAGCGCACCCAGATGCACCGGAATGTTGGGGGCATTGGCGACGAGTCGGCCAGCGGGGTCGAGCAGCCCGCAGGAAAAATCAAGGCGCTCCTTGACGTTGGTCGAAAGCGCCGTGCGCTGCAACTGCGTGCCCATGGCTTCGACCAGCGCGCGAAAGCGCTGCGTAAACAATTCGCGCTCGACCGCCGCGGGCGCCGCCACTTCCCCACGCAAAGGCGGTGGTGCTTTATCCGGCTCCAGTAAAATCGAACCTTGTCCACCCACGACGCCGGACCAGCCGGGCTCGACGACGAGCGTGCAGGAGGCATCGGCGACAAGTGCGGGTCCCGCAATCGTTGCGCCGGCCTGAAGTTCCGCCCGGTCGAAGACGGGGGTTTCATGCCAGGCACCGGCATGCCAAAGGGCTTGGGTACTTGGCGAAAAGGCTTGGGCCGATTTGAAGAATTTCTCCGCCACCACTTTGGGGCCAGCCGCGCCCGCAATCACGCGTAAAGCGGTAACTTCGACCTCGCCCTTCGGAGTGTAGCCAAAGACCTCGCCGAAGCGGGTCGCAAAAGCGGCGCGCAAATCGGTTCCCTGCGGTGCATCCACAGTCAGCGCGGCTTCCTGGCCGGCGAGGCGCAGCCCGGCCTGGCGACGCGGCGGCCCGGATGGGGGCAAATCTTCCTCGCGGCGCAATTGGGCGGCGGCGGCATCTTCCAACTCGTGCCAAACCGGTTCGAGCGACCCACCATCATCCGCCAGAGTTTGCAAGAGCTGGCGTTCGGCGAAGCGTTCAATCGCGGCGTGGCCAAGGCCGCGGGCGCTGAGGTGCCCGGCCTCCGCGGGAAAAAGAATTTGCCGCACACCCAACTGATTCGCGATTGCGCAGGCGTGCTGGCCACCCGCGCCGCCGAAAGCCACGAGCGCGTATTCCGCCGGCGCATATCCCTCGCGCACGCTGATGCGCCGAATGGCGTCGGCCATCCGCTCGTTGGCGATGTCCAGAAAGCCCTGCAACAGGGATTCATTTGGAAAATCCCGATCGCAACCGGATACGAGTTGGCGGCGCAATTCGTCGAGTCGCGCACGGGAATCCTCCGCGCGGGCGGGCAGACCAAAGCGTTGCGGGTCGAGCCTGCCCAGCAGCAAATTCACATCCGTAATCGTCAGCGGCCCGCCGGCGCCATAGCACGCCGGGCCGGGTTGCGCACCCGCGCTTTCCGGCCCGACGAAGAGCTGGCCCCCGCGCCCACCACAAATTGAACCGCCACCCGCGGCCACCGACTCAATTTTTAAAGCTGGCGCGAGCAACACCGCCCGGCCCACCGCATGGGACGATTGGTAATCCCATTCGCCATCCCAGCGCGCGACATCCGTGCTCGTACCGCCCATGTCAAAAGTGAGCACACGGTTGAGGCCCGCCGCGCGGGCCGCAGCCACCGCCCCAACCAGGCCACCCGCCGGGCCGCTCAACAGCATGTCGCATGGCCGGCAGGCGGCGCGGGCCACGAGGCCGCCGGCGCTCGTCATGACCCGGAGGCGCCCATGATCGAGATAACGGGCCACGCCGTCGAAATAAGCGTCCATGATCGGCGCCAGGGCCGCATTAATGACCGCCGTCTGCGCCCGCGGGAGAATTTTGACAAATGGCGCAAGCTGCGCGGACTGACTGACGTGCGCAAAGCCGGCGGCGCGCAGGATTTCCGCCACGCGCCTCTCGTGCGCCGGATTGAGGTCGGAATGCAATAGCGCGACGGCGGCCACGGCATTCGCGGGCCAGGTTCCTTGGGCCGCGGCAAAGCGCGCGCGCAACTCGGCTTCGTCCAAATCCCGGACTGTGGCCCCGCTAGCGTCGAGGCGTCCGGGGACTTCGACCACCCAGCGCGCCAGCGGCGGTGGCTTGACGATATTCAAGGCAAACAAATCGGGCCGGCGCTGGTCACCGATTTCCAACAAATCGCCAAAACCTTCGGTGACAAATAAAACCACCGGCGCGCCCTGGTCTTCGAGGAGCGAATTGGTGCCACGAGTGGTGGCGAGGCGCATGGTAAGTTGCGGCAAGGGCGAATTTCGGGGAGTTCCGGTGAGAACGCGTGCGCCGAGGATCGGCGCTTCTTCGCCGGAATCGAGTGTGAGGAGTTGACCGGGCATCCAATCGTCGGGAACGGGTGCGGCGAGGCGGAGGGAGCGGGTCGCCGCAGAGAATCCGGCCACGTTGACGGTTGGAGATTTGGCCGCAGTGAGTCTGACGGTAAATCCGGTGAAAAATTCGTCCGGCCAGTTTCCCGGCGGCAATTCGAGCGTGATTTCGTCGGGGCCCACGCGAGCCGCGAGTGTCGCACGCACTGCGCCCGTCGAAAGCACTTTGGCGCGGCGCCAGATTCCGTCCGGACCACGTCCGAGGCAGTCCGTAAACGTTCCGCCGGTGTCAATCAACATTTCCCATGCCCCGGATGCCGCGGCCGCGGAGGACTCATGGCCGGAGGGCGGCGATGAATTTTCCGGATTCACGCTCACATCCCCGAATAAGCGATGACTTCAAGAATGGCCTGCTGGATTTCGCCGATGGCGCGGGCGAGGGCTTGGACGATGAAATCCATCCGGCAAATCTGTTTGATGCGCTCGGCGGAGTGGTCGAGTTCCTCGGGAGTGAAGATAAAATCGTCGAGGTCGCAGGCATCCATGAGGCCGATGAGGACGACATCCTGGGGGTCGGGAATGGCGGCGGGGTCGAGGACGACGTTGCGAATACGGGCGCGGACTTCCAATTCCTCCCGATTATCCACGACCGGATAGCGGCGCTCGTGGAGCACCCAAAGATGTCTCTTCTCCTCCTGCTTAAGAATGCCCTTGCGGATTAGTTCGGCGAAGAGGAGTGCCTTGAGGTGGTCGGATTTGAGGGCGATGCGGGCGAGGGCTTTTTGAATGGTGAGCTTGGGCTCGTCCTTGGGCAGAAAGGTCATCGCCTCGTCGAGGATGGGGTCGCCCATGGGGCTGGTATCCTTGAGGTAAATCTGCGTGGCATCGGTGTCGAGACGGTCCACAAACGCCAGTTCAGCGAGCACGGCGCCAGCAAGGGCAAACTCCAGCGCCCGTTCGGGCAACGGGTGCAGGCGCCCGGATTTTTCATCGAGGGCCAACAGGAGAATTTCTTCCGCGAAGCGAAGCACGAAATTGATTTAACAGGTGGAAATCAGAAAGGTAAACTGTAAATTCAAGCCTCCGGCAAACAACCGGCCCGACTTCACATCAGCGCCCGCCCTTTCGCCGCTGAAGCTTCCGGCCAATCCACCGTTCCGCCAACGCCGCGAGAAGAATCCCCACCGCATAGGAAACCAAATCGGGCCAATTAAAGGTCGAGCCCAGAATGTGCGCTCCCAGCCAGGTGGCCCGCAGGCCGTCGATCCACGGTGCATGATAGAGCTGCGAAAACTCAACCGCCCAAGCAAGGCCCAGCGCCAACAATCCGACTCTTCCGCTTGACCAATGCGGAAGAAGAAATCCGCATCCGAGAAATACCACCACTGCCCAAAGCGCGTCCCCGCCGGGTTTGGCCAAAAATACTGGCAACGACCACCACCGGGAGCGACAAAGCAGCCCGGCGGCGATGACACCAAGGATTGCCCAAGCACAGACAATTCGCGAGCGTGAATGAATCATTGGTTCGAAAGATAACGCCAACTGGAGGAATGGCAAATTTCCTGTGGCCATGAGCCACCGTCCTCATTGGTTTTGACAGAGAAGCGGGAGCGCCTTATCCCTCCTTGGTGAACCCGCCAAGCAACCGTCCGGTGGTGGCCCTGTTGGTGGTGATTGTCATTTTGCTGGCTGGGATCATCGGCACCCTGGCCTGGCTGTTGTGGCCGCGGCGGAATACTGCGGGGATGGAGCCCGCGCCAAAGGTTGCCGCCGACCAATCCAAAGTTCGGTCCGAGACCACCGCCAGTTCGAATTCCACTTCTTCGCCATCGAACAGCAGCACGCCCACGACTCTCCTCGGCACCACCCTTTCCCTGCTGGGCCGCTATACCGCGAGCCTGCGCAATGGCCTCACCGACGGCACTCCGGCCGACCGCAAGGCCATCGCCGAAACCGTGCTCAATTTGCTGGATGGATTTGCGACAACCCCGGAGAACCCTTCGTTTCCCCTGACAATTCCCGAGGCCCATCGCGCGATTCTGGAGATGATCGACAAGCCACTGCCGTTGAGCCGTCCCTTGGTGATCGTCGGCGGATATGAGGACCTGCTCATTTCCCAGACCCTGGCGACGCAGTATTTTGGGGCGATGCTGAAGGACCCCAAATTCATCACGGTCTCGCTGCAGGGCTGCGGGAGTTTCGACGACTGCCGGGCCAGGATTCTTGCGGCGGTGAACAATGCCTGCGGCAACACTGATCCCCATTGGACAGCCGAGGTGGACGTGGTGGGCGTCTCGCTGGGCGGAATGGCGGCGCGATTCGCCGCCGCTCCATCCCGCGACCCGCATTTCCCGCAACGCCTGCGCATCGCGCGACTCTTTACGCTGAGCAGCCCGCTGGCGGGGGCCAAAGTGGCCATGCTTGGATTCACCAGTTTTCAGCGCGACATTCAGCCGGGCTCCGAAGTGCAAAAATACCTGGCGGCGGCGGAACCCGATCCACCTTACGATATTTACTCGTACGTGCATCTGGATGACGAAATGGTCGGGCAGGAAAACGCCGCGATTCCCGGCAGAATCCCCTATTGGCTGCCCAACGTGCCCGGCCTGCCGGTTTTGCCGCATGAGGCGATCATGCTCGACGAGCGGGTGTTTGCGGATGTCACCCGGCGGCTGCGCGGGGAAACGCCGTTTACCCTGCCGCAAATGACACCGCTGCCGTCGGCGGCGGGAACGAAATGAACAAGGAGGGAAATGAATGAGGAGGCCGATCCATGGCTCCTGCGCTCTTTCAGAGCGCGAACTCCTTTTATGTCCCCCTATTCCCAGGGTTGCTCCAGCGAAGCGGGAGCAACCCTGGGCTGGGCTCTTGCAGCCTTTCAGGCTGCCGGAAGAAGGGCAGGCCGGCTGATCGCATCGAGATTGCCCATCTACAACTCCCCCGCTCCATACTTGCGCAACAAATCCATCGCTGGACCCAGTCTGGGTTTCAACTCCGCGACATCCTTGCCCGGCGGCGCAATCCAGATAATCCAGATGACGGTGCAGGGGCTGCGGATTCTTGCATTGAAAGATGCGCAGGTCGCAGGAACGCGTTCGTTGAACAAAGGGCTGTACCAGCCCTGGGGGGTGGGCGCGTCCTGGCCGCGAATCAAATCCACTTTCCAGCCACCGGGTGGAGCGGCGACGGCCAGCAGACCGAGGTTGGCTTTGCCGGCGTCCGCAGTGTAGAGCAAATCACCGTCGCGCTTTACGGTGCAGTCGGGATGAAAATGCCAGAGGGCTTCAAGGGTGTGTGGGCCGGCGCAAAGCAGGCGGTCGGCAACGATCCAGTAATGGTCGCGGGAATACAACACGGCGCGGGTGTGGTAGGATGGACCCTGGCCACTCAGCGCGTCGCCGGCAAATGGCGCGGTGGCCGAGAAAAAGTCCGTATCAGCGGTAATTTCATGGCGGATGTTGCCGGGCTCGCCGGCAATGTTCGGTGCCCGCATCGGGCCCCGCCCGTCCAGCAGGAGAACATTGTGCCCTCGCGCGCCGGTAAAATAATCGCGCACCGGACCGGGTTGGTAGTTAAACCGGCCATCATCCACCAAGAATTCACGGCCAGCGCCGCCCAAGCCCAGCTGCAGGCGGTCATCATGCTGGTGCTCGGAGCCACGCGGGCCGGTATTGAAGAAGGCCCACTGCGCCTCGTCGTTCCAGCCGCTGCGCATCAAGGCGAGCCCGGCATCGGGAAAAAATTCTGACGGAAATCCCGCCGGGGCCGTGCCTTCGCGGCCCTGGGTGGCAATAAACAGCCAATCGGGGCGCTGGTAAACAGCCGCCATTTTGCGGACGAGCGCGGCGTCGTCATCCAGGCTGGAATCATTGTTGAGCGGGCCATGGCCGCGCGGGTCGAGGGTGTGGGCGAAATAATTCCAGGCCCGTTCGAGAGTCGCGTGAATTTCTGCCAAGGCGTTGGTCCGGCCTGCGGCCGCCAGCAAGTCGGCCAGACGTTGCATTTCGAGCATCACCACGCGCTGGTAGAGATTGGATAATTCCATCTCCGCGCCATCGGGATAGATTTCGCGCGCGGCCTCGGCCCGCGCCGTGGTCAGCGCATACTCCATCCAGGCGGGGGCGTCCTTATATTCCGGAAACGCCAACGCGAGGGCCGCGAGACCGGTCATTTCCGTGACGAGGTGGTTGCCGGAAAACGAATGGGTGTCGCGCAGCGCGATGGCATGGTCGGGAATATCGGCGAGCATCCCCAGCAGGACGTCGGGGTCGAGGGCATCGCCGGCTTGCGGGGCAAACAGGACGGGCATCCAGGCTTCTTCGAGGCGGCGGGCGACTTCGAGAGCGCGCCAGGACGAGGAGAAACTATAATGCCGAGGCCGCGGATTCTGCCGCAGCCAGTCGCGCAATTCGGCATTCAGCGCGGTGTGGTAGCGGGCGTCGCCCGTTTCACGCCAGGCCACGAACAGGGCCGGAATTTGATGCTGGCGGTTGAGAAACCAGGCGAATTCGGGGTCGTGGTTCGGGCCGCCCCAGGCCCAATCCCAACCGCCATCCACGCGTTGCGGGATGGTGCCGGTCACGCCCTGAAGGGTGAAGGTCCCGGCCAACGCGGCCTCCGCCTCGTGCCGGGTCTCGTCATTCCATGCGGGTAGAGGATACAGGAATCCCGTCTGAAAATGGGCGATTCGGTCTTGAAAGATTTTCAACAAGCCGCGGGCGCCGGCCGCGCCATTACCGTCGCGCAAGGCCGCGATGGCGGGCTGAAGTTGCGCGTCGGCAGGGTCGAGCGCAGCGCGCAATTGCGCTCCCGGCTCGAACGGCGAAGGTTGGGCAAAAAAGTGCCAGCCGAGCGCAATCAACCCGGCGCCCACCACGGCCGCCAGCGCGAGCATCCACCGCTGGGAGCCGGAATTAGGCATCGTTCTTGGGGTCCAGTCCACGCGCCATTAAGCGTCCCAGCACCCGCGCAAAAAGCATCAAGCCAACGCCCATGCCGATTGCGAGAGCCGGCCGCAGCGCTTGGGAATGAAGGTAATAGCCGGTGAAGGTCGGGTCGAATTCGGAGGCGGATTCCGCCACATTCGCGGCGAGCATCCACAACCCGGCGACCAGCCAGGCCAGGCCCAAAATGCGCACCGCCAGGGTGGCGGCAGAGGAGTATTTGCCCATCCGCGCATTCTCGCATGGGGACGACGAGGTTGGCAAGGTTGGGCTTTCCTTTAGTTTCGAGTTTTGCGTTTTGCGTTTCGAGTTCAAACGAACTGCCCAAACCACGGTCGAAAACGACCGCTTTTGGTTTGCGGACGTTTTCGAACAATGTCTTACTCCGGGTTCTTCAACGCGAAACCCAAAACCCGAAACTCGAAACACTAACCGCCCATGGCCTTCATCGTCACTTCCGCCTGCGTGGATTGCAAATACACCGCCTGCGTGCCGGTGTGCCCCGTCGAGGCCTTCCATGAGGCACCCGACCGGCTCTACATCAACCCGGAAACCTGCATTGACTGCAATGCCTGCGTGGCGGAGTGCCCGGTAAACGCGATTTACCCCGAGCGCGAAGTCCCCGACAATTTGCAGGATTGGATTAAATTGAATGCCGACGAAGCGGGGAAGTTTCCGGTGATTACGGGCACGCATGAGCCGCTAAAGGGGCCAAAGTGCGTGGATCCAAATGCCGGGTGAAGGCGACTGAGGCGACTAAGGCGATTGAGGCGACTAAGGGGCGGCGGTACCATTAAATTGGAATCCATGAAAACGATGTCTCCGCATGCGCACTCGCTTTTCGTGGACGTCTGGGATTGGCGCCAAGCAAAAATAATGTGCCGGATTCCGATCCACCATTGACTTTGACCAAGGCGGCGCCTGATCCCTCATTCGCCTCATTCGCCTCATTCGCCTCAGTCGCCTCAGTCGCGTCAGTCGCTCATATCGCCTTCAAGTTCCGCAAGGGATCGCTCAATCGGTCTTCACGACAACTTCCATATAACCCTCGTTATGGGTCACTCCATTAGAACTCGCCTGGGTATCGCCAAAGCTGTCGCTCGAACCCATGCCCGAACGTTCTCCGGATAAAAACTTGAAAACTGGCCCGGTGCCCGAGCTCCCGCCCGAACTGAATGCCATGGATGAGTCGAAATTGCCGGCGGGTCGAATCAAGCCGTTCTTTAAGCGACTAACGCCGATCGGATTGGTTTTTAAAGCCTCGACTTGTGCCGGAGTGAGCACCGCGGCGAGACGATCCTGAATGTTTGCATTCAATTGCTGAAATGAACCATTGACAGGTGCCAGGTCCGAATTCGAACCCCAAAGGATGCTCGCCACCATGGGCTCGGGCATTTGCGCCTTGGCATATTCCTCCGCGAGAATCCGTCCAGCAGCGGCGGATTGCTCCGGAGATAGGGGATCCTTGACCAGCTGGCCAAGGGTACTGAGAGCGCTTTGGACGGAGTCTTTCGTCTGGTAATCCTGGAAGGCGGAAAAATCCTCGTCGTTGGCATAAAGCGGGCGCAGGTTGGACTGGGCCGCTTGCTCAATGCCGCTAACTTCCTGGTTTAGCGCCGCCAGCTTTTCCATGGTTAACTCCCCGCTCGTGGCCACTTGCATCGCCGCCAGCCAAATTTGGGAATTTCGGTCGGCCATGGTGGCTTGAAATTGGGCCCGTTGGTCCGGCGACAACCCGGAGGACTTGAGATAATTATCAAATTCGCGCTGGACCGACTTCTGGGCGGCGCCCGTCAATTGCTGCATCAATTCCGGACTGTTCTTCAAATCATCAACGCTGATGAGCCGCACTTCCTCGCCAATCTTCGCCAGCAGAGTTCCCGTGTTCGCGGGCCGGTGGATGGTGACACTGGGCGGGGTCAGATCCGTTACCGTCACCACCGTGCCATCCGGTAGTGTCAAAGGTTTGCCGGGTTCGGCGGCAGCGCCAGCAAATTCCGGCGCGGGAGATTTTGTAGCTAGGGGCAAAGACTTAAAGGCCGGGCGCACTGCAGCCCCAACCGCATGGTTTATATCGGCCACTAATTCCTCCTCCAGCGTTGCGGTCTGGCAAATTTGCCAAACTTCCGTTGTCAGCGCAGCCAGCACTATCAAGATTCCTACCCGAGTAAATTGGGAAGCCATAGTAAGTGGACGTTACGGTGCCGCAGGGAGGGCCTTTACCGAATAACTTAGATCACTACCCATTCCAAACCCGCTGGTATATGCGGGAATTATTGTCAATTGACCGGAAATTGCCGGTCCGCCGTCAGAATATGGCATGACGGACATGTTAAGAAATTGGGTGGCCTTGGATTGCATTTGAATCGCCATCATGTCGGGCGGTTGTTGCTGAAAAACCGCGAATTGGGCAGGAGAGAGGACTTGGGCGGCGCGGTCCATAACGTGGGCCAGTACTGCCTTCTTCTCATCGGCAAAGGCCGTGGTATCCGTCCCGGTATCCTTCATTTGTTTTGCTTGGAAAATGTCGGGAACGACTGTGGCCATGCCGGTGCCTTGCATGAGGCTGGCCTCGAAAGGATCAGGCAAGTTAGATGCCGCCAATTCATCCTGAATGATGCGCAAAAGAGTATCGTTTTGCTCTGGTGTCAGACTCAGATCTTCACCTGCCGTACTGGCCGAGCGCTTCAAATTCAACGTGAAAGCCTGGAGTGGCTGCTGGCTGGCTTCATACTGATTTACCGACGCCTTGAAGTCGGCGAAATCGTCCGCATTACGAAATAGCGCGCCGATTTTCGTGTCGGCGTCATCATAAATTGACCGCCGCTCGGCGTCAAAAGCGGCGAGGTCATCGGCATCCAAACCTGGATGCAAATAATCGAGATAAAGGAGGTATGTTTTGGCATTTCGATCGCCGATGGCGCTACTTATGCCTTGCACTACTTCTGACGAAAGTCCGTATCCTTTCAACTTGGTGTACATCTGGCCCGGCATGCTTATGACTCGGCTCTTCAATTGCTTCATTAGATCGGGATCGTTTCGGATGTCATCCACCGTGAGTGGGTAAAATTTATTGCCTACTTTGCGCAATTTGGTGGGTATGCCTCGTGCCTGCAGGATGGCAAGGGATATTTCCTCGGTGCCGCCGCCCGGAGTAATCACCGTCCCCGTTTGTGCCACGACTTTGATCGGCGGCTTGGGTGTGGCGGCAATTCTCCCGGCCGCAGCCCTTTGTGCGGCAGCTTTTTGCGCGGCCGAAATTTCCCGTTCCAGCCCGAGGTTGACCTGATACTGATGAAAATTCAACCCGATGACAGACAACAATGCCAACCCCAGCAAGATCTTGGATTTCGAATTCATGGGCGCGGACGCAATGTTAACCCCCACTTGCGGCCCCCGGCAACCCTGAAAGAGCAATTTTTCGCCGTCATGTTTCGAGTTGCCTGGGTTGGTGGACCGGGGTTAATCTTCGGCAACTTTACGTGATAACACTCAAACGGCTGGGAATATGAGTAAATCAACCCCAATCCTCGCGAGCCTCTGCCTCGTCGCCCTGGGTTTGTCCGGCTATGAGGGGTATCGGGCGCGCAATGTGGAACGCCAGCTTGGCGCGGCGAGGGATGCCTCGACCAAAGAGGAGAAAAAGGCGGCGGCGGTGGAAGCGCAGATTCGCGCGCTGCAATTACAATTGGAAATACTCCAGGCCAGGACGGATGGTTTGGGCAGGGTGGTTACTGGTTTTGGCCCGGGTGCGGGCGCAGGCGACCAAGGCGCTAGGGGCGAGGCAACTAGCGCGGAACCGGCTCAGCCCACGACCATGCCCGACGGCACCCCCGTGCCCTCCAGCCAGGTAGTGGCCGTGCGGCCCCTCACCCCGCTTAGCCCCGAAGAATTGGGCCGCCGCGTCGGAATTGCCCTGCAACGAACCCCGGAAACCCTCAGCCCGGTCACCGCGCAGGATTTGGCGGGAATGCCGAGCAGCTATGAATGGGGCTTTGGCGCCGAGCGGCGCATGTGGCGCATGACCGATTCTAGCACTTACGAAGAAGTCTATCCCGATGGGAGTTACAGTGTGTTTCCGATTCTAGGGCGCGCCGTGGTCAACGATATTCCCGGCGTAATCGCCACCAAGGACGACGGCACCCTCGATGTGTTTATTCCTGACAAGGGCGGTCGGATGGTTCATCTGCTCCGCTCGGCGGGTCTCCAGGCGTCTTGGGGAGATTACCAAGTCATGCAAAACGTGGAGTAAACGTGCGCGAATGCGGGGTAAAAGCGACTGAAGCGAATAAGGCGATTGAGGCGATTGAGGGGCGGTCGGCAATGCCGCTTTTTTATTGATATTCCTGCATATTGCGCCTTTATTAGTCCTTTACCACCTATTCTGGTGACCCATCAAGGCTTTGTCCTCGGCCCATCAGTCGCCTCATTCGCCTTTCCAACCATGCTCGCCATCGCCTCCTCCGGAACCCTCCTCGGCATCCACGCCCAAGCCGTGCAAGTTGAGGTCAATACTGGCGAGGAAGGCGAGGTGCGGACGTTTCTGGTGGGACTGCCGGATGCCTCCGTGAAGGAATCAGTGGACCGGGTATGGTCGGCGCTGCACAACAGTGGCTTTCGCACGCCGGGGAAGAAGACGACCATCAACCTCGCCCCTGGGGACTTGCGCAAAGAGGGACCGTTGTTTGACCTGCCGATCGCGCTCTGTCTGTTGGCGGCCACAGGGCAAACCCAGCCGCAGAACTTGGATAAGTATTTGATTGCTGGCGAGTTAAGCCTTTCCGGGGGTACGCGCCCGGTGGCGGGTGGCTTGGCGCTGGCGCTGCTGGCGCGGCAATTGGGCAAAGTGGGTGTTATCCTGCCGGCGGCCACGGCGGAAGAGGCCGCGTTGGTCGAAAAGGTGCCGGTCCACCCGGTGAATTCCCTGGATGAGGCCGTGCGATTCTTGAATGGCGAGAAGTTTATTGAACGGCTGGATCCGTCAAAGAGCCCCTTTCGGCGCCCGCCGGACCAGCGGCATTCGGTGGATTTCTCGGAGGTCAAGGGCCAGCATTCGCTACGCCGGGCAGTCGAGGTGGCGGTGGCGGGGGGACATAATCTACTGATGGTCGGGAGTCCAGGGTCAGGAAAAAGTATGATCGCCAAGCGGATTCCAACGATCATGCCGGAGCCGACGCTCGATGAATATTTGGAATTGCTGGCGATTCAATCGGCGTCGGGGGCGTCGCTGGCGCCCGAGAACCGGTGCTTTCAGCGGCCCTTCCGCTCGCCGCATCACACCATCAGCGATGTCGGCTTGTTGGGCGGCGGCGCGATTCCTGGGCCGGGCGAGATCTCCCTCGCGCACAATGGCGTGTTGTTCATGGACGAACTACCGGAGTTCAAGCGCTCGACGCTCGAAGTTCTGCGCCAACCCTTGGAGGATGGCGAAGTGAGCATCTCGCGCGCGGCAGGGAAAATCAATTTGCCCTCCGCTTTCATGTTGGTGGCGGCCATGAACCCCTGAGGTTGCGTTGCCCTTTTGTCAGTTCTTCAACAGAAGGTAAATACTTGAGGTTGACTGTGATAGTATCCGTGCCGACAACGATGTTGTCGGTTACACTTTCGATGACTCTTCTTTTTACTTCTTTATCTAGCTTGTTCCAGCGACCGTAAAGAGTGGAGGCTTCTTCCAGAATTTGATCGGCGGACAGGTTGTTCACCTTTTGAAAGGCGATGTCGGCTTGGAGGCGAATGACCTCATCCTCTAATTGCTTTTTGCGTTCATCCAAGGGGTTGTAAAGCTCTCCGAATTGGTCAACGGTAATCTTCCCGTCAACATAGGCCCGGTAAACTGAATCGCGTTCCGTCTGAACCTTTTGCTTTTCTTGAATCTTCACTTGAAGGTTTTCATCCAGTTTTGAAAGCGTTTCGTTCGCTTGGGAAAGGGCCTTTTCGATTTGCGGACGGGAAGTGAAGAAGTTTCTCAGTTCGCTAACATAGACCTCTTCTAAATCATCCGCCGGGATTTTGTTTCGGCACTTTTGGCAGGTGTATTTCACGCTGTTTCCAGGGAGATACATCTTTGGCCCACAGTGGCAAAAGGTAAGGCCGGAAAAAAGGGTTGCGGCTCGCTTGGTAGGAGGCTTGCGCTTTCCTTCCATGTCATCAAGAAGCGCATTGCATTTATCCCAAAGCGCGGGAGTAACGATTGGCTCGACTTCGATATACTCCCATTCGCTTTCGGGCTTTAGAGTCCATGCCATTCCATCCCCAAGCGATTTTGTATAATTGAGGCGATGCTTGCCCTTGGCGGTCGGGTCCGTAAGGAGGCGGGTGATAGTAGTGTCAGAAAACTTTGACCCTTTGCGGGTGCGGTGTACGGCCTCGTTCAAAAACCGTGCCACCGTCTTTTTCCGTTTGTATTCAAGAAAAAGCTCATACATACGCCGCCTTGCCGGAGCCTCATCCTGATTCACAATTAGCTTCTTGTCCTTCCACTGATACCCAAACGGTGCTTGCCCCCCAAGTGACTTGCCCATTTTTGCCCGGACAGTGACGGAAGCGGATACCCTGTCAGCGATTTCTTCCCGCTCCCATTGAGCCATCCCGGAAATAATAGTGTAGAAGAAGCGCCCGGCGGGCGATGACGTGTCTATGGATTCTTGAATTGAAACAAGGTCGGCACCGGCTTCGCGGAAAAAATCGGCAAAGTTCAGCAGTTGCCGGGTGTCGCGAGCCAGACGCGCGAGCTTGGAAAATATAAGACCCGTTATATGGCCGCGCTTAACATCCGCGAGCATCCGCTTTGTCTCGGGATGCTCCCCAACAGATTTGCCGCTGACTCCTTCCAAATGGTAAACCTCTCTAATTTTCCAGCCCTTTGCCTCCGCGTAGTATTGAGCACGCCTTTCGTGGTGCTCGGGGCTTTCTCCCTTCGCTTGGTCTTCTGTAGAAACACGAATCCATATCCCCACAGATTTTGGCCCAGTGTCATTGCTTTTCTCTTTTTTCATGCCCTTCTTTTAAGTGAAATTCTCGACAAGGCAACATATATTTCTCATTTGCTTCATTGCCTTTTTTACCTCAATTTCCCTATCCGCATTTCGTTCCGTCACTAACTTGCGCAATCAAAGCGAGCGCGGATTATACGGTAGAAAGCCCGTTCTATCGCCTCACGAAAAAGCGGCGCAAAATGCGCCGCTTAGGTTAGTAATTGGCCCAATGTTCAAGCCAAGAATTTTGCGTGAGGATTTCGGCCAACTACCTCAAGTGTAGTTTCGTCAATCATTCGTCCGCAATCAGTGCAAACATACCAGTATTTAGGCCAATCCTTTTCTGTAGGCTCAACTTCGTTGCCAT
>CAZLPS010000067.1:0-24231 GCA_964561455.1 uncultured Opitutales bacterium | reverse complement strand
CCGAAATGCGCGGGGCGGACGTCGTCGTACGCTGCCTGGAGCGCGAGGGGGTGGATGTGATCTTTGCCTATCCGGGCGGTGCTTCCATGGAGTTGCACCAGGCGCTGACCCGGCCAACGAAGATCCGCACGATTCTGCCGCGTTTTGAACAGGGCGGCGGCTTTATGGCCCATGGTTACGCCCGCGCGACTGGCAAAGTGGGGGTGTGCATGGCGACCAGTGGCCCCGGCGCCACCAATTTGGTGACCTGCATCGCCGACGCCTACATGGACTCCATTCCGCTCGTGGCCATCACGGGCCAGGTGTTCCAGCAATTTATCGGCAAGGGCGCGTTTCAGGAAACGGATTTCTTCGGCATGACGCTGCCGATTGTGAAACACAGCTATCTCGTGCTCAGGGCCGAGGACCTGCCACGTATTATCAAGGAAGCCTTCCATATCGCCTCGACCGGCCGTCCCGGGCCGGTGGTGATTGATATTCCGAAGGACGTGCAGCAGAAAGTGTTCAAGCCGGTCTATCCGGCCACGATTCACCTCGCGGGCTATGCCGAAGATCCCAAGGCAACTGACGGCGAGTTGAACCTCGTACTCGATTTGATTGCCAAGGCGAAAAAGCCGGTACTCTACACCGGCGGCGGCATTCTCAGCGCCAATGCGACGGCGGAGCTGCGCAAGTTCGCGGAGCTGACGGGCATTCCCGTGGCCTCGACGCTGATGGGGTTGGGCGCGTTTCCGGCGGACCTCCCGCAGAGCCTCTACTGGTTCGGCATGCATGGCACGGTGGCCGGCAACTGGGCGGTGTGCGACAGCGACCTGCTCATCACGGCCGGCGCGCGGTTTGATGACCGCATCACGGGTGAAGTCAGCAAATTCGCCCCCGGCGCGACGATCGTCCACTTCGACATTGACCGCGCCGAGCACAACAAGAACAAATTCGCGCACCATCCAATTGCGAGCGAAATCAAATACGCGCTCGGGCGCATGAATGAGTTGATCGCGGAGCGGAAATGGAAGCGTCCGGATATTTCCGACTGGATGAAGCAGATCAATGCCTGGAAAAAGGAGCATCCGTTTCCGTTCAATTACGCCCGCAACACGCCGCATATTCTCCCGCAGGAGGCCATTCAAATCCTCTTTGAGGAAACCAAGGGCGACGCGATCATCACGACGGGCGTGGGCCAGCACCAGATGTGGACGCCCCAGTATTACCACTTCAAGGAACCGCGCACCTTCATCAGCTCGCTCGGCCTCGGCACGATGGGCTTTGGTTACCCGGCGGCGCTCGGCGCGAAAGTGGCGTGCCCGGACAAGCAGGTCGTGGACGTGGACGGCGACGGCTCGTTCCTGATGAACATCCAGGAGCTCGCCACTGCCAAGATCGAGAAGATCAATGCAAAATGCCTGATCCTGAACAACCAGCACCTCGGCATGGTGGTGCAATGGGAGGATAATTTTTATAATGGCGTCCGCGGCCAGACCATTTTGGGCGACCCGAACAACATCGGCGGCCCGGACAATCCCGGCGGCATCTATCCCGACTACGTGACCATCGCGCAGGGTTTCGGCGTGAAGGCGCGCCGGGTGTTAAAGCGCGAGGACTTGCGCGACGCCATCAAGGAGATGCTCGCCCACGAGGGCCCGTATCTCCTCGACGTCATCGTGCCCTTCACCGAGCACGTGCTCCCGTTCATCCCGCAAAAGAAGTCGGCGAAGGAAATCATCACTGAGCGGGTGAAGTAGGGCTCGCGCTTGCGCGACGCCGTTCGGAAATATCTCGCGCAAAGGCGCAAAGCCGCGAAGGGCAGGGATGCTTCTGGATGCCGTCCGGGCCGCTCTGGCGAGCGCACAAAAACGCAGTCAACGCAACTAGCTATGAAGCTCACAAAGCGGCGTTGGTTTGGCTTGGGAATGATTTGTCTTTCACTACTGATGACCGTTTTATCGGTGAAGATTAAGTTTGATGATGTTGCTTTGAGTGGCGGTGGGAGTGAACTTACGTGGGTAGTTATAAAAAGAACGAGTCACGCTGAGCTTATATATGCTTCTGCATTCGCTTGTTTTTTAATTGGTATTTCGTGTGTTTTTTGGCCTAAGCGAAACTCAAATAATTCACCCCAAATTCCAAATTAGGATACTACCCAATATTGATTGCTTTTAATGAAAAAGTAGCTTATCTATTCAATATTGAGCACTTTCTCCATAAAGGCCCCCGCCGCCGTCGCACGCCAATTAGGGCAGCGAGTGCAAGCATTGCGCTGCCGCGAGGGTTGGTCGCAGGTAGAGCTAGCGCGTCGTGCGGGGGTGGCACTGGGCACGTTGCGGCGATTTGAGCAAGCGGGTGAGATCAGCCTGGCGCGACTTTTGAAAATCTCTGCCGTGTTGCGGCATTTGGATGATTTTGACCAACTTTTCGAAGCGCCCTCCTTTCGCAGCATCGCTGAAATTCAGCAATTGGAACGCCTCAAGGCCCGGGCACCCAAACGCGGTCGCACCCTAACCGTCTGACGTCATGCCCAAACCCTTCAAGTGGAAATCCGGCGGCTTGCTGGAAGTCTGGTTTCACGGCTTCTTCGGCGAACCTGCCTGCCGGTTGGGACGGCTGCAAAGCAGTTCCGACGGCCTGATCGGATTCGAATATGACGCCAATTTCATCGCCCATGCCTGGGAGGTCTCGCCGATTAAACTGCCCTTGGGCGCCGGATTGCGCACGACCGCACGCGAGCCGCTGGAAGGGTTGTTTGGGCTGTTCGACGATTCATTACCGGATAGCTGGGGAAGGCTGCTGATGGACCGGGTCTTTCGCGAGGCTGGCATCAGGCCCGATGCGGTCACGCCGCTGGATCGTCTCGCCTTCCTCGGCAATCGAACGATGGGCGCGTTGACCTACCATCCGGCCACGAATTTGCCCTGGCCGGATCGCAGCGCCGTGGATTTGAGCAAGCTCGCCAGTGCGGCCATCAAAGTCATCGAAGGTGACGCAGAAGAATTGCTGCCTGAGCTGGTGCGGGCCGGTGGGTCGCCCGGTGGCGCGCGCCCAAAATTTCTGGTCGGCTATGATCCAAAAACAAAAGCCCTCAATACTGGCCCGGCAGAGAACCTGCCGCCTGGTTACGAGCCGTGGATGGTCAAAATCCCCGCGCGTGCCAATGGGTTGGAATCCGGACTGGTGGAATCGGCTTACGCGGCCATGGCCCAGGAAGCGGGCCTGAACGTAATGCCGTTTCGGTTGTTTGAAACGAAGACGGGGGTTTTCTTTGGCACGAAGCGATTTGATCGAAAAGGCACGCAGCGGGTGCATGTGCACACGCTGGCAGGACTGCTGGGAATCCATCCGTCAAACTTTTCAGTCGGCTATAGGGACTTCCTCGGCGTAACCCAATGGCTGACCCGCGACCAACGCGTCGTACGCATGGCATTTCGCCAAATGGCCTTCAACGTCCTGGCCCGTAATCGCGACGATCACGCCAAGAATTTTTCCTTCCTAATTAACGAGCGCGGCCAATGGGAACTCGCCCCGGCCTACGATCTAACTTTCGCGGAAGGCCCGTGGGGGCAGCATAGCCTCGCTTTTGAGATTGCGGGGGGGCAGCCCACTGCTGATGCCCTGGTGGCCGTGGGCACGACTTGCGGATTGGATACCGCAGATTGCAGAAAAATACTTAAAGAAGTGGCGGAAAGCGTCCGACAGTGGCCCAAGGTTTCGGCTCAATTCGGCGTGCCATCCGTTTACCGCATCGAGATCGAGAAGCAATTGCAGGAAACGCTGGCCATGGTGGCTATGCCATCCCGGCCAAAACGATTAGGCCGCACGCGGCGAGCGTAAGGTTTGTCTGTGCGGTTGGCTCTTGCCGATCGCGTTTCCCCATGCGGCATATCGCTTGCTTTATATCGAGCGGAGTCATGTAATTTATCATACCATTTGGACGATCATCGGCAATAACGCAGGAGCCCCCTGCGGGGCCAATTGGTGGTTCTCAACGATTTTCGAATTAGCTCATGAAACTCAACTTTCTCCATGGATTGCTGGCCGTTGGTTTAGTCGCGTGTGCCACTGGCCCAGTGGTTGAGGCGCCGCAGGCTTCCACCCCCCCGCAAACCCTTGCGCCTGGTCATCATCGGTGATTCCACCGTTTGCAACTGGCCGCTAAACGATGGCTTCCATCGCGAGGGCTGGGGCATGCACATCCAGGATTATTTCAAGGAGGACCTGCAGGTAACCAACCTCGCCCTCTCGGGCCGGAGTACCAAGACCTTCATCTCCGAGGGTCACTGGGCCAAGGGGCTCGATTTAAAGCCGGATATCGTCCTCATCCAATTCGGCCACAATGATTCCCATGCGCCGACGAATCCCGAGGCCACGAATGCCGCGACCGACTTTCGCGGCTACCTGCGCAAATACATTGACGAAACCCGCGCCTTCGGCGGCGTGCCCGTGCTCGTCACCCCGATGTGCCGTCGGACGCCGACGGATAACTTGGGGCCCTACGCGGATGCCATGAAAATTGTCGCGACGGAGAAAAAAGTGGCACTGATTGATTTGCACGCCTCGAGCGCGAAACTTTACGCGCAATTGGGTGCCGACGGTGTCGTCGCATTAGAGGCGAATGTGGCTGGGGACGGATAAGACACCACGCATTTCAATAAACAAGGCGCCGAGGCCATGGCGAAACTGGTGATGGATGAATTTCCGGCCGCGGCGCCGGAGGTGAAGGCGTATTTGAAGCTGGCGGGGAAATAAGTGTCGGCCGGGGAATTAGAAATTTGAGATTTGAAATGCCGCGATGGCGTAGCGCTGAGCTTTAGCCAGCGCTTCGGGGGATTTTAGAAAACGAAGAAGCGCTGGCTAAAGCTCAGCGCTACGTCCTAAGCGGTTTTCCCCACCAGCGCATCAAGGCGGTTGAGCGCCACCTCCATCATCCCGCCAATGCGGCGCGGTGCGACCGCACGCAGGATGATCTTCTTTAAGAAACTCCCCGGCCACTGGCGCGAAACCAGCCGTACGCGCGTGCCTTCTTTGACGGGCTCCAGTTCAACGTAGAACTCGACGCGCACGGAAATCTGCGGCGCGGGCCGGCCACCCAAAAGTTCGCGGTCGTGCCGCCAAGCCAGGCGGCGCGCCGGTTCGTAGATGAAGACTGTCTGCTCCAGCTCAAAATGATCTTTGCCAAACTGCCCGGCCAGGCGCTGTTTCCGACCCAGACCCGCGCCGCTGATCAATTCAGCGGAGGAAATGCCCGCGAACCACTCGGGCAGCCGCGCGACCGGTTCGATTACGGCCCACACGCGCTCGGGCGGGGCGGGGAAGGTGCGTTCGCGGGTGATCTCGATCATGGGGAGATGTGGAGACTGCCAGTTGTTATTTTTGACCGTCCAGTCGTACCAGCCACGAATTCACCAGCGAAAGGTTTTTTTCCATTCCCGGTCTTTCCATCGCCCGGCATTTCTGCAAAAAGGCCTTGGCGGTGGCCGGATCGCCTGCAAAGTAATGCTTCGTTGCGACAAAAAAGTTGGCCAGATAGAGGTCTGACTTCGGATTCAGGGAAACATGGGATTCCGCGGCTTTTAGAAAATCAGCCTCGGGAATTTCACCGATGAGATACCTACCAATCGGCGCAGGCCAGAAATCTGTATGGCCGTCCGGCCCATGGACAAAAGCCGCCAAATCCTTGTCTGCTTTTGCCCGTTGCGCCGGCTCTTCATATTTGACCAGCCAGAGCATCAGTTGTGGGTAGCTGACGCCGGGTTGAATCTCGACAGTCTTTGCAAAGTCTTCCTGGGCCAGAGGAAATTGCCCATTAATATACTCCAATTCGGCGCGAGATTGGTAACTCTCCCGGTCGCGTGGATTTGATTCGATGCAGTGGGTAAAATCGCCGATGGCAGCAGGAATTTTATTCTGGGCCTGTTCCGCAATTCCCCGTTCGTGGTAAAGTTGCCCAAACTCAGGGTAAAGCTTGATGCCTTGATCGAAATCCTGAATGGCGCTGTCAAAATCGAGCTTGCCCATTTTGGCGTCGCCGCGCCGCAGGAAGTTAATGCCAGAGGCTGGGTCCAGTTGTATCGCTTGTGTAAAGTCCGCAATCGCCCCGTCGAAGTCGCCCTTGTATCTTGTTCGCGCCTCACCCCGCCCGATATAGCCGTCCACATTTCTCGGGTTGATCAAAATTGCCAGGGAATAATCCAGGAGCTTTATGTCGGGATGTTCGTAGCCGCTTTCGTCATCGCCCTGCTTAATCAGACCCATGGCGAGGTTGGCTCCGTAAAAATGGAGAATCAGCAGTCCCGCAACGAGGAGCGATGTGGCCAAAATGGCAATCCAGCGGAGCCAGCGTTTCATTCGGAATTTATCTTACAATGAAGATTCTGGCGCAATCAGATTTTGCCACTTTGCCGGACTCAAGCTATCGCCACTTCAAATCACAGCAAAACCCGGCTTGCCCTGACATCACAAAACTTGTAGATTAGTAGCATGAAACTGCGATTGGTGGTTGAGCATGACCGCAAAGCCCGCCGGTGGGCGGCCTATTTCCCGGAATTGCCCGGTTGTGCGTCGGCGGGGGACACGAAAAGACGAGGCGGTGCGCAACGCCCACGAGGCCCTCAAGCTTTGGGATGAACCGGCAAAAGTCCTTGTTTGATGGCCACTTGACCGTTGCCGGAAACATACTATTCTGGTTGAAATGAAAGCCATCCTCCAGCCTTCGCGCCGCCGACCTGCACGTCGCGCGGGGAAGGCAAGTTTGCCAAAAATGCCAGTGGCCAAGCAGCGTCTGACGCTGGCGCAGTTGTTGTGTCATCCAGCGTTTGGCATGTGGAAGGACAAAACCATCTCGGTTGAGGCAGAGGTCCGCCAATGGCGGAAACCGTGTTATGGTGTTGGTTGATACCGAGTTTATCGGGTGAATCTGTTGCGCCATCTTTGGGTGGTGGCGTTCAGCAATCGGCTGAAGGCGGCGAAAAGCCGAACTACGGATCGGCCAGCATTTCCTTATATTTCTCAACCTCCGGAGGCGGCATCAACTTAAACTCTGCGCGCAGGGTGTAATTGCCAACAATTTTTCCATTGTGCATGTACATCCAGTCGGAGATGTCGGCGTCCGGGACCGGGATGCGATCCCCAAGTTTGACGCTCTTAACGATATCAGCATCGTTATTGATTACAGCGAAAATCTGGCCATCCTTTCGCTCGATTTGGGTCGTCCAAAAATGCTCCACGCCGCTTTTATCTGTAATTCTGACCTTGAGGGAAAAATCGGAGTCACCCGGCCCGGGATGATCAAAAGTTTGCCAAAACTGCGGCAACGTCGAGCGCGCTTTGGCAATTGCCGCCACCATTTCGGGGTTGTCCTTTTTGACGGGAATAATTTTGTCGTCGCTTCCGGCAGATTTGGGCGGGGTGGCCGAAATGGCGACATCAGAATTTTCGCGGCCACAGCCAGTCAATACCAGAAGCAGCGGCAGGCATCCTAAAAACAAAGTGGGTTTTGGGCGCATAAGGAGTGGGCAACCGGGCATTCCACCCCGGTCAACTAAAGTATGTCTGACCGTGGCCGCAATGAATAATTGCCGACAGTTGCAAAAGGCTTGGGTGACCGCCATGCTAACGGCGCAATTGATCTTTCCCCATGCCCGCCGATCCCTTTGCCTTCTACACCGCTTTGCCGGTGTGCCAGTCGTTCGCTGACGTGACGCGCCCGGAGGTCTATGCGCGGGTGCCGGATGACTGGGTGGTTATTATTGGCGATGTCGAGGGTTCCACGGCGGCCATTGCGCGCGGGCAATACAAGGATGTGAACCTGGTCGGCAGTTCCTTGCTCATTGCCTCGTTCAATGCGTTGGGGCGGTCGGACATTCCGTTTGTCTTTGGCGGCGATGGTGCGACCCTCGTGCTGCCGGAGTCGGAGTTGGCGCGGGCGCGGCCGGCGTTTTTGGCGACGCGGCGGATGGCGCGCGATGGCTTTGACCTGAGCCTGCGCATTGGCGTGGTGTCCGTGCGCGAGTTGCGCGCGGCGGGGCAGGACTTGCGCGTGGCGCGGGTGCGGCTTTCCGACCGGTTTGCGCTGGCGGCATTTTGGGGCGGGGGCCTGGCATGGGCGGAGAAGTTGGTTAAGGATCCGGTGGCGGGCGTGCCGTACCGCATTGAGGAATATGCGGCGCCGACGGCGGAAACGTTTGTCGGCCTCGAGTGCCGCTGGCGCGGCGTGCCGAGCGAACATGGCGAGACGTTGTCGCTGCTGGTGCAAGCGGTGGCGCCGGATGACGCCGGGCGCGTGCGTATTCTGGCCGGGGTGGTGGGCCGGTTGCGGGAGATTTTCGGTGAAAGCGCGGGGAATCCGGTGGCGATAAAAGAACTGCAACTGGCGGGCGACCCGGCGGCCTACGACCGCGAGACGCGCGTCCACCGCAGTCAGGCAGGGAAAATGGCGCAGACGCTCTACCGCTGGAAGATTCGGTTGCTGAGCGCGCTAGGCTCGTGGTTTATGCGCCACAAGCTGACCATGGGGAAGATTGACTGGAGCAAGTACACGGAAGATGTCGTGCGCAACAGCGACTTTCGGAAATTTGATGGTGTGCTGCGCATGGTATTGTCCGCCAAAGAGGCGCAGCGGGTGGAATTGGCGGAGTGGCTGGAAGAGCAATACCGGAAGGG
Source organism: uncultured Opitutales bacterium (assembly GCA_964561455.1). Lineage (GTDB taxonomy): Bacteria > Verrucomicrobiota > Verrucomicrobiia > Opitutales > JABDGR01 > JABDGR01. Next base: position 15,582 of record CAZLPS010000067.1, on the reverse strand, counting down.
AGAATTGTCTTACGGCATCCATGTCGCCAAGGAGGCGTTGGTGACCTGTTTGATCTTCGAGCGGGAAGGCGGCCATTTGCACTTTATTGATGGGGCCGGCGGCGGCTACGCGCTGGCGGCGACGGACCTTAAGGCGCGCTTGGTGGCGCTGGCCGCGTGATTGATTTGCCAAATGCGGTAAATGCGTTATGCTGGTGGTTATGGAAGACATGCCCAAACCCCTTTCTGCGGCCGAGCCGCTGCCGCCGCTGGAATTGGCGCAGGGCCACAGCGCGGCCGGGCACTTGTCCGGCCCGTTCAATGAGGCGGCGTTGGAGAAATTTGCGGCGCAACTGCGCGAGCGGCTCACGGCGGGGGCGCCGACGCTGGGGCTGGTGTTCATGGCGCCGCCGTTTTTTGAGCACGCGCGCGAGGCGCTGGAGATCATCCGGCTGCACGCCCGCACGCCGTTGCTGGCGGGATGTTCGAGCCACGCGCTGGTGGCCACGGGCCACGAAATCGAGCGCGACGCGGGCCTGGCGCTGGCGTTGTACCACCTGCCCGGCGCGGAGTTGCATGGTTTTCATTTTCCGGCGCGCGATGTCGCCGAGGACGTGGGCGCGGGTTACTGGCCGAGGCAATCGGGCGTCGCGCCGGAGCACACCCGCGGTTGGCTGCTGTTCGCCGACCCGTTTCACATGCGCACGGACCAATGGTTGCGCGGCTGGAACGCCGCGTATGCGCCGCGGCCCATTTTGGGCGGGCTGGCCGCCGGGCGCGACGGGGAATTTGCGAGCCAGGTCTATTTGAACGGTCATGTTTACGAGGAGGGCGGCGTGGCCGTCTCCGTGGGCGGCGCGGTCGGAATCGCCGGGCTGGTGGCGCAGGGCTGCGAGCCGGTTGGCGACACGTGGACCATCACGCGGGCCGAGGGCAGCGTCATCCATCAAATTGGCAACCGGCCCGCTTACCAAGTTTTGCAGGAGACGTTTGCCGCGTTGCCGGAGGCCCAGCGCAATCGCGCCAAGGGCAATATTTTTGTCGGCCTGGCGGTCAACGAATACACGGACGAATTTCGGCGGGGGGATTTTCTGATTCGCAATCTGATCGGGGGCGATCCAAAATCCGGGGCGTTGCAAGTGGCGGCGTTTCCGCGGCAGGGGCAGGCGGTGCAATTTCAACTGCGCGACGCGACGGCCGCCACCGCGGATTTGGCGGAGCACCTGGCGCAGGCCCGCGCGGACCTGGCGGGGAAACTGGTATACGGCGGCTGCCTCTGTGTGTGCAATGGGCGCGGCACGCATTTATTTGGCCGGGCGGACCATGATGCGGGGCTGGTGGCGCGGTCGCTCGGGCCGCTGGCGTTCGCGGGGTTTTTTGGCAATGGTGAATTTGGGCCGGTGGGTCCGCGCAATTTCATTCACGGGTACAGTGCGACGCTGGCGTTGTTTACGAAGGCGTGAGGGCGAATTAAGAATTAAGAATTAAGAATTTTTCGATTTATTATTACGGTCAAGTCTCAAACGGGGAATGCTTCTGGCGCTGGGGCTACATCCCGCCCGGAGGATTGTTGGTGAGGCCATAGCCGGCGGCGCCTTTTAAAATTCCGGTGATGGAAAAATACCACTGGCCGTTGATTTTATGGAGCGTGATGGGTTGAATGGCGATGCCGCGGCCGGTGGGGTCGGTGACTTGATAAGTGGCCACGTCACCTGCGGTATTGAACTGCGGAGTTTGGTCTTTCATGGATTGGAGAACTTGAATCCAGATGTCCAAATTTGGTTGGTTGTGGTAGGTCACGAACGAATCTTCGAGCGCATGTCCATTGGACCTCATTTGCGCCAGGGAGACCGGGTCGGCATAATTGTCGAAGATGGCGCCAAAATCATTCGATTGGATTTGCTCCTTCAGGCCTGACAGGGTGCTCGTCAATTCCACGGGCGTGGTGGAGCTTTGATCAGGTGCTGGCGTAGTGACTGCCGGTTTCACGAGCGGGGTTGCAAGCGCGCGGGACGGGGCTGTGGGCGGGCTGATTGACGCGACCAAAGCGGGTGCGGAACGACCGGGGCTTGATTCCACGCTGGCGCTGGCTTGGGCGGCGATTGTGACCGACGCCGGGTTCCGCGAGTTCCACCACCACGTCGCAGCGAGGGAGAGGACGATGACCAGAAGGACAAGAGGGCGGCGGCTCATGACAGGCCTGCGCGAGGCAGGATAACTTATGGCACCCCGGTAAGCGGCGAAAGTGTCAGTAACGCTCACATGCGGAAACTTTTTTACATTTCCAGCGGTCTGGACCGCAATCTTCCGGGTGGGCCCTAAAACCCGTTCTTCATCATGTCGGGCGAGACATACCATTTACCGTCAATTTTTTGAAAGGAAAAGGGAACGGATTTGGGGTCCTGGCCGGTGGGGTCGGAAATTTGGTAGGTAGCCTTGTCGCCGGCGGCATTCACTTCCGGAGTCATGGTTTTCATGGAATCAACTACTTGGACCATCATTTGAATGCCCTGCTGGGCTTCCGGCTGGGACATTTCCTGCTGGATCATTTGCTGCATATTGCCGCGCTCGGATTCCGGAAGGTGATCCGTCATTTGGGTGATCATGTCCGGCGGGAGGTAGCGCATCATGGCGCCATAGACGTCGCCGGCGTTGAGCAAATCGGTGATGTCGTTCAGCGAGGAAACCAATTCTTTTTGCGGGTCGGAGTCCGTGGGCTTGGCGGGGTCGGCGGGTTTATTCGCCGGTTTGTCCGCGGGTTTGACGACGGGGGCGACGACTTGGGAACTGGGCGGCTTCGGGGCGTCGGGTTTCGGAGCGGCCGGCTTGGCAACGGCGGCGGCCTTGGGGGCTTCCGGGGTGGCCGGCTTCAAGAACCAGACGACCCCAAGGGTGAGGGCCGCGACGGCGACGATGGTTAATACAGGGCGTAGTTTCATGGGCGGAAAGAGTATGGCTGGAGTTAGAATCCGCCAGGCCCGTTTTGGATATACCACTGGCCGTCAATTTTCTTGAAGGTGACGGGCCGGGTGGGCGGGATATTGGCGCCGGGGGGAAGAATGCCGGCAGGCATGGCCATTTGGTAGGTGGCCTGGTCGCCAGCGGCATTCATTTCCGGCGTCTGGTCTTTAAGGGCGGAGAGCGACTGGCTCATGGATTGCAACATTTGCTGCAACTGGGGCACCGCCGCCTGTTGTTGCATCATTTGCTCCATTTGGGCCATTTGCTCGGGCGGGATCTGGGCCAGCTCGTCTGGCGGCATGTATTTCTTCATCATCGCGATCATGTCGCCGTTTTGCATCATGGTGGCCATATCATCAATCGCAGTGTTCAATTCAACTTGAACGGAGTTCGCGGCGGGTGCCGGCGCGGGCTGTGGCGCCGCGGCGATTTTGGGCGCAGCAACAGGCGGCGCGATGGGCGCGGCGACTTTGGTGGGCGTAACAATGATCGGGGCGGCCTTGGCGGCTTCGGCCGGTTTGGGAGCGACCACAGCGGGTTTGGCGGGGTTGGCGGGTTCGGCCGGTGCCGGTTGGAGGAACCACCACACCGCGCCACCGGCGGCGAGGACAAATACGAGAATGATGGCAGTATGGCGATTGTTCATGAGCGGAGGGTTGGGTGGACCAGAGACCAGGTAGGGTTGATCTGCCGTCAGTTCAAAATCCGAGGAGGCGAAGCTTAGAGCATTTCAACGGTTAGGCCTAGTATAAAAAGGCCCAGCAATTATATGGCCCCATGCGGTCGCCAGCCCCGCCGGCGTTGCCGGAAACCTTACAGGCCACCCTTGATATACCACTTGCCGTCAACTTTCACAAAGGTCATCGGGCGAGTGCGGGTGGTGCCACCTCCGACACTCGGGGGCGGGGTCATGGTCATCTGGTAGGTGGCCTCGTCGCCGGTTGCGTTCAATTCCGGCGCCTGATCTTTGAGGGATTGGAGGGCGGTGGCCATGACATTGAGCATTTGCTGGCCCTCCGGCTGGGAAAACATTTGCGATGACTGTCGTTCCAAGCTTGCCCTTTCTTCCGGCGACATTTTTGCCTGGTCATCCGGCGAGGCGTATTTATCAAACAGAGCCATAATATTGCCGGATTGAATAATATTGGCCATGTCATCAAGGGCGGTGGTCAATTCCGTTTGCGCGTCGCCTGGCGCGGCGGCGACTGCGGTGCTGGCGGCGGGTTTTGCGACGGTGTTGGGTATGGCCACGGGCGGCGCCTTGGGCGCGGCAATTTGGGCGACCGTAGATTTGGGCGCGGCCGCCGGCGTTGCAGGCGCAGGCTTGGACGGCTCGGCCGCTTTTTGCGCCGGGGCTGCGGCGCCGGGTTGCTTGAAGTACCAGATTATCCCGACCGTCGCGGCGGCGATGAGGACGATGGTGAGAATGCGGCGGCCCATGGGGAATTCTCGAGTGTTCGGAATTAAACTTCGGACAGGGAAACGCGCCGCACTTTCCCGGACCGCGGCTACATGGGCCCGTCTTTAATGTACCACTTGCCGTCAATTTTGACAAAAGTCATGGGCTCAGTCTCGGGGCCTCCGCCCGGGGGTCCCATGCCGGGGGGCGGAGTGACGGTCATCTGGTAGGTGGCTTGATCGCCGGCCGCGTTCATTTGGGGTGTCTGGTCTTTGATGGAGAGAAATCCCGCCGTCATCATCTGGATCATCATCTGGCCTTCCGGCTGCGACATCATTTGCGTGGCTTCCTGTTCCATTTGGGCTTTTTCCTCGGGCGGCATTTTGGCCTGATCTTCCGGGGTCGCATATTTCTCGAACAGTGCCATGAATTGGCCCGCTTGGAGCATGCTGGTGATGTCGTCAATGGCGGTATTCAGTTCAGCTTGCGGATCGCCTTTGGCGGCGACGGCGGCCACCGTGGTCGCGGGCTTGGGCGTGGCCGCGGGCGCAGGTGCGGCTTGGGCCTTGGGCGCCTCGATTTGCGCCGTCGGGCTCTTGGGCGCAATGGTGGGGGCGGCCGGCTTGGGGGCTTCCGCAGCCTTTGGCGCCAGCGCTGCGCCAGCGGGCTTCTTAAAATACCAGATGGCCCCAACCGTCAAGACGGCGACGACCAAGATTATCACAAGCGAACGAGGTTTCATGGCAATGGTTGGGCATACCCCGAACCAATGCAGAACGTCGGCGCGGGTCGAATCTGCTTACGGCAAAAAAGGCGTGTTGCCGAGGACAAAAGATAGGCACAATTATAATACCCGGTTCGGCCACCCGCCTTACCCAATTTGTCCGACCAATCCGACCGATCCGACTTTTCCGACCTGTCCGACCCTCCCCGCTCCCCGCTCCCTGCTCCGCGCTCCCCGCTCGCCGCTTCGGGGTCCTGGTCACGCCGCACCGGCTTTGACGCGGTGCCGGGCTTCGTTGACTTTGAGGGGGCGGCCCTTCATGTCCTTGCCCTCGAGGCCTTTGATGGCGGCCTCGGCTTTATCCGCATCCACTTCAACGAAAGCGAAGCCGCGCGAGCGCTGGGTCTCGCGGTCCATGATGATTTTCACGCCATACACGGGGGTGAAGGGGGTAAAGAGGTCATGAAGTTCAGTTTCAGTGGCAGAGAAGGGGAGGTTGCCGACATAGACGGACTTTTTCATGGGCGAAGATTGGCGAGCGACAAAAAGGCGCCCCGGCGGCATCGTCCGACCGGGCGTTAACGCCAAAATAGCATAGAGTGTGCCAAGGACAAAGGGATCGAGGAACCGCGGGTCTTTACCACCGATGCCGCGGATGGTGCCGACAAGGCGCTTGTCGCCGTCACCGTCGTCGGCGGCAACGGCGGGCATTTTATCGCGTAAGATTTGGCGGGCGGTGACAAGCCACCGCACGCCAAAGCCGCCAGGGTATAGACTCGCAGACCGGGCAATTTTCCGGTAGCAATCCAGAAGTAAATGAAAGTACCCCCGGCCGACTGAAAAAGGCAGCGCCAAGAGACCCTGACCTAACGGTAAAAGACGAAATGAAGACAACGACCAAAGTATTTTGCGCTCTCGCCTTGGTCGCCCTATTAATCGGCGTCGCCCTCGCTTGGCTGGTCTGGCGGAATATTCTATTTCCGCCATTGCATAAGTTCTCCGCCGTGGAATTGAGGCAAATATTGGTGAAGGGCCCGGGGGAGCAGCAAATCCAGGCAGAAGTTGACGGTCTCTTCAGCCGCTTCGGCGAAAATTCAAAGTTCTTATACGACCGGGACTTGGTCTCCGCTCCAGAGTTGGTCCAATATGCCAAAACCTTGGATAACGCAGCTGCAGCCTTGGATAACGCAGCTGCAGCCTTTCATAACGAAACTATTGACATTGAAGCTAACGGTTTCGGTGGCTTGGGCGTGCCATGTCATGTGCAATTGCGATTTGGTCCGCATCTGGGCGTTCAATTTATCCTAATCTTTCGCACGGGTGCCGATCTGTCCGCACTAGGATCCGACTACGAGAAAATTGCCCACAATATCTATTTAAGGATCGATGGAGTTTCCCAAAGATAATCCTAATTATCCTGAGCATCCCTGTTCAATACCGTCCGTATCCCGTTGTTTAGACCGGCGTGAGGCGGATTCTCGTGATGTGCCCTTGGCAGCTGGCGGCGACTGGAATGTTCAGCCTGGAAACTAGGGGAATTCATGTCCTTGATGTAGGTAATGGGACTCGAGTGTCAAATTTTCCATTTCTTAATCAACATTTGCTTAACTCAAAAAATTCGAGTACCGGTGGCGGCCTTGGCCGCGCAATTCGACTTTTGAAAACTTTGAAGGCAGACGCAGACAAGGCAATCGAGATTTCGAGCTACGATATTGCAGCAATAGCGTGGAATATGAATGACACCGCCCTGGTGAGTACCGTAGGCGGTTCGTTCCGACTGGCGAACAATTGTTCTCAGTTCCTACTCAGCCTCATCGCTGGGGAAGGAACCGAATTGAAGAAGTTGAATGTTCCAAATCAAACACGCAAGATAGTTGATGCCGAGGGAACGACTTTAAGTGCGGTGTTGAGTTTATGGTATGAGCTTCACCTCTTACTCGAAAGAATTAAGACATCCGGTAAATCTGTCGACCGGGAATATCGACTGGCTGCAAATTCCCTTACTATTTTTGCTTAACCAAGTCCAATTTGACCTCGATAGGCCTTTTGAAACTTCCTTTATTCGGGGGCAAGTCTCGGGCAATTGCAAAAGGGCCAATCAAGAGCTCCCAAGTTCATGGCGTCTCAAGCGCTCCATCAGGATTAGATGCGACGCAGTAAGCGCATCAAATTCCTCTGTGTTCATCGTTATGGTTCCATCCTCAATCAAGTAGGCACCAATTACAAAAGTCTTCGGATCATTTAGCCCAGTGAAGTTCAATATCCTCGACCCGTAAGCCCGAAATCGCGGATCCGGCCCCTTGCTTTTCATTAGAGCCTCGATTTCTCCTCGGGTTTTCACGATGGTCAACTTAAAATTTATTTTAGTTAATAGATCGGCGAAGGTCGGAGATTTATAAACGAACGGTACTGCTATGTCTAAATCGCCAATCAAGGTTTTGATAATATCCGCGTAATTCCTATTTTGCTCCTCCAGCATGAATTTGTAGGTCAGAAGAAAGCCTCTGCTGTCCGCATCGTTCTTTTGCGGTGTCTCGTGCCGCATGGTCTTGATTTCAGAAAGTACCTCTTGAAGCTGTGCCTTTAGTGGGTTTTGGGAATCTGATAGTTTTTGCCCAACATAATCTGCAATCTGCAGTTTTAATATTCGCTTTACATCCGGTACATTTGAAAACGGCAGGATGCCATTATAAGACGGAGATTTGCTAATCTCGTCAATTAAGTCAAAAGTGTGCTTCGGTTTGTCCATCCCAGGGTAATTTGTTGAGCCCTTTTCATTGGCCGCATATACAGATTTAAAGTGAAGAACCTCAGTTTCAACGAACGTGATGCAGGGCAATCCCCGCGCCTGCGCAGTCCTGAACTCAGTGTGGGTAACACTGATATCGGCCGAGGTTAGATCGCCGTACCTTCGACCTATGACCAAAATCAACATTTGGCAGGCCTTAATGCTTTTATAACATGAGTTGGCTGCTGAATCGGGGCTTAGGTAGCCCACCTCACCATATTCACTCATCACAGGATTGTATCCGAGTTCTAAGATCTGCTCGCGTATTGCATCGCGTACGTAATTCAAATCGCGAATTGTTGAACTAATAAATATATTTGGAATCATAGAAGAATTGCGCAAAGGAAAAATAAGCTGAAGTGCTAGCCGGACGGTTGCAAGTTGATATTCGAGAACGGGCTTAAAACCACGCATTCATTTTAGCATGCCCATCGAAATGATCAAACTGCGGTGGTCGGACGATAAAACGCGGAAAATCCGCGTCCGCGTCTGGTATTCCCCAAAAAGCGGCCTGACCTGCGACAATCCGTCCGAGGCGGAGAGCTGGGTCTGGATGGGCATTGCCATCCCCGGTGGCCCGCGCATCTACCCCCAGGACAACCCCCGCGCCTTCTTCGAGGCTCTCCAAAATCACGCTTATGGGCTGCTTTTTAAGTCCACCCCCGTGGCTACGGTCACCCGGCAGGGCGGCGAACCCTTCCCGCCGGTCAGTCCCGACCCCCATGCCGTCGAGCTCATCGAAATTTTCGATTATTCGGATTCCAAGCCCGAGTGCATTGCCCGCGTCTGGTATTCCTCTGCGGGTGGCCTGACCTGTGACGATGACTGGTCCCGAAGCCGCTGGGTTGCGGAGGGCATCATGATTCCCCCCGGCGCCATGGTCTATCCCCAGGACGCCCCCCGGGCATTCTTTTACGGCCTCCAATTCGAGTATAGCGGCTCCTACGTCCGGGCCAATGGCCCCATCCCCGCCCCCAAGCACGGTGGCAAACCATTCCCCAAGCCTGGTGTTCGGCCAAGAGTTAAAGGGTCTTAGCGTCTTTTGGCCATCCGTATCCATTTTCGTCGCGCTCTGGACTCCCCGCTCTCAGCTCCCAGCTACCAAACGCCCTCGAAAACCGTCCCCAGCCATGAGGGGCAGCCGTTTGAATTCGCGATAATGGATCCATCGCAAGGCGCGGTATGATATTGCGGTAAAAATCAACTTTGGCTATTTTGGGCGAATGTGGTCACTCCTTTTCATTAAGAGGATCTTTGATGGTCTTTCGCAACCGGCGGTAGATGCTGCGGTGGACGAGGGCAAAGCGCAGTCAATTTCCTTTTTCAAAAAGGTGGGCAAAAGTTATTGGAACGCCCGCTGTGAGTACCTGGCCAAGAAGAGAAAAGCCAATATCCAGAAATATTGCACGGCCGATACCATGGTAAATGCCTTAAGCCTGTATTACGCCCGCCCGCTCCAGACGAAACTTCGGGAAGTTCAGATTCAAACCGCCGAAAGCCGTATCCTGACGGGAGTCTATAGCCGCCCGGAATATTTGAATGTCGGGCGCGGGCGCTTGCGGTGCACGATAGATGACCAACCGCCCGGCGAGCCACACCTGGATGACCGGTTTATCGCTAAGGGGAAATTGGTTAAAAATCAATTGCTAGAACGCGGAGCAAAAACTTGGGACGCCGCGAAATACCGCCTGCTGGAAATTAAGGTCTTGGGCCCGATGATTTCGGCTAATTTTTCGGAGACAACCTTTTACAAATATCGCTATGGTCCTGCCCTGCTCAACGATGAACTCCAGGAGGCATTGTGTCAGACCAAGGGCGACGCCAGGAAGGTGGTCGAAAACAAGCGCACCCTGTTGCCCCTGCGGGAGGCCTTGATTCCCGAGGCGATGAATTTTGAATACCTGCGCGATTACCCCTGTTGCACCTGCACCGGGGTGCTTTTTGCCATCGCTAAAAAAGACCGGGGCGATTTCGAATTTATCATTCAAACCCGATCCGACTTGGTGTCCGATAACCCGGGCTTTTATGCCACCATCCCCTATGGCTTTCACGAACCCACGGGAAGCTCCGCGGAAGACGTTGACCTGGAGTTCACTGTTTGGCGTGAGCTGAATGAGGAGCTCTTCAACGCGAAGGATGCCGAAAGAGCCAACCACAGCGTACACCCGGAGGCCGCCTTGAATTTGACCGAGCCGCTAAAATGGCTGAGAAAGAACAAAAAGGGCTACAATTGCGAAATACTCTCGCCCGGCTACCGGGCAACCAGCTGCGATTGTCTGTTCAGCGTCCTGTTTGTCATCCCCGACCCCGAATTCTGGCATAAATTCGGCGACCAACTGGCGCGCAATTGGGAGGCCAAAAAGGTAAAGTATATCTCCACACAAAATCGCGATGAAATTCTCGCAATGTTGAATCACCCGTTGCTGGTCCCAGATTGCCGACGCACGCTGGCCGAGGGATTAATCCGGCTGAAGGAACTATATCCCGACCGGGTCGCTGATTTGGATCTAAAAATCGTAATCTAAATTGCCATGAACAAGGCGAGAACCATTGAAGGCCGGTGGAAGATCTTTGGGAAAAACAGTGCCTCGCTGTATGGGGTATTGCAATTTGACCCCAAAACTGGGTTAACCCTCGAGACCAAAGCGCCAAAAGGACGAAGCATGGAGGATTTGGTGCGGCGGGCCACCAACCGTCGAGAAGTGGCGCCTACCATTTTAGGTCATGATGCCCATAATAAGCCGGTCACCTTATTTGGTTGTGTCGGCACAAATTCGGATAGGTCAGGTGGCTTGGAGCGAAACTCTATTCACGCAATGCGTGCCCTAATCGGCGGTCACTTCGGAAAATGGGGCGACGCCAAATTCAATAACGCATTTTGCCAGCTGTCGTTATTGAGCAATTGGATAAATCGGAGCCCGATTAATCGAATTAGTATTGGCGGAAACCCGCCCAGAATCGGCAACGAAATTCCCCGCGAGATCATTCTTAATTTTAACGACGGCATGAGTCTCAAGATCTGTGAAACACTGAGCATTTCGTCCAGCCGGGCGGAATATTGTATTAAGGGCGATCATTACCTCGAATTCGCCTTTCCGGGCGGCCTCGCGGTCGATGATATTCTGGAAAAGCAAATCTACCCCCTCGGTCGACTACTTACGCTCTTTACGGGAATTCGATCGCACCCTGTCGAAATCAAGTTTTCAGATGGCACAACTCCACTGCCGGGGATTGAACTTCTTAAACAGAATAACGGCGCCGACGACGCAGAGAGCGAAATTAATGGCGTCAGATTCCCGGTCAAATTTAGTGATCTTGAAACCAGGTTGGGCCCCGTTCTCCAACATTGGTTTAAGTATTATCAAGATTTGGACTCTGTTCTGAATCTGTTTTTCACGACAATTTTTAATGACGGCCTTTATATCAATCACGAGTTCCTATTGTTGGCGCAAGCGTTCGAGGTTTATCATGGCCATCAGAGGCACTTGCCATCTACGTTGACCGATCCTTCCCGCTTTAAAAGGCGTCTTGCAAGGATTCGAGCGCGCGCCGGTCGGCGGGATGGCGAGTGGTTGGCCGAAAAATTGCGATATGCGAATCAAAAATCCTTGGCACACAAGCTGGAAGACCTTTTCAAAATCCACTCGGGCGAAGTTAAACAGTTTATTAGAAACAAGCATATTTTTGCCCAGAAGATCAAGAACACGAGGAATTATTTCACCCATTTCGACGAGCGATTGCGATTAAAGGGGAAAATAGCAACCGATACTGAAATGATAGCGATGGTCCGAAATATGCGCGCATTCCTGAAAATTTGTATTTTCAAGGATCTGGGCCTAAACGGCGCGCCAATTAATGAAATTATAAAGGGGGCCAAGGGTTGGAAAATTGTGTCTCTTAACAGCAGGAAATAGTGGCGGTGCATTGAGTTCATTGTTTCCGCTTGAAATCCACTCCATACTTTGCCATTTTTTCCAAAAATCACCCCGTCTGACAAACTCATTCGCCCGATGAATCGGACCAGGAAAGTCAAGCGCTCGCCCCCCCTGCCGCCCCCCTTCCGCCGCCAAACGCCCTTCCCGATGACCCGTAAGCGGAAACCCAAGGCCACAGCCGGGGGCCGAAAGCTTTCCCCGCAGCGCTCCGCCAAGGACAATTTCCGTCCAATGGAGCCTTGGCATTTGGCCCCCGAGGAAGAGAAAATGTTGCGGCGGTTAGATTATTTGGGGCTCGAATACCTGCATTGCGAGGTCCTCCGAGCGAAAAAGAGTCGAACGTCGGCGGAGAAGCGGGAATTGGCGGCCCACGACGCCGAGGAACGGCGTATTCAGGACCAACCAGAAGTTGTCCTGCGCGAAGCTTATCAGGGGCTAGATCGGGGCACCGGCTTGATTCTAAAGCTTATTCGGTCGCAAAAGCTGCTCGATACCCTCTATCCCACCGAAGTTGGGATGGCTAAAGGCCTAAAGCCCATCCGCAGCGACGGAGCTATGTTGTCCCTTGGTTCCCGCCTTAATTTCCTAAATCGTCAACTCATTCGCTTGGCCGAAGAAAACGTTCCCGGAGCCTGCCATCACCTCTGGTTTGCGGCCCATGAGTTGGCCGAGGCATTTAGCCGTATCGCGCTGCTCCATGAGCAGGAATTTCGGTGCGTCGCAGCGTCCTCCCTCACTATGCCCTCTTTGCGGGCTAACGACCCAAAATACAAGGCTGATGCCGAGGGTATCGCAAAGGCCATTCACCTCAGCAAGGAACACCCGATGCCAAAAATCGGCGATGATCGCAAGCGGATCGGCGCCCTCTGCCACCCCATCGTCGTCGCCTTGGTTGCGAATGTTTTCAGACAGCGCCGGGAATACGACCGGGAGAAGGAGAACTTGGCCCAAATGCAGGAATTTCCTGAAACCGCGGAAAAATATCGCGGCGTTACTTTGGAGCGGTATTTGCGCAGTCGAATGCAACCATCGAGCTATGACCACCTGATGGCGTGCGTGAATCTGCCGGATTGGCACACCAACCGGGCGGCATGGTGGCAAGGTCGAATTCTGCCAATGGTGAAGGAGGAGTTTTATAAATTGCACAAGGACCCGAAACGCCATCCGGCTTTATGGAAAGAATTGGGCGCCGGTCAGCCCCCTTTTACCGAAAACGGAATGCGCCGCGACTTCGAGAAAAATTGTTGTAACAAGTTCAAGCAGCTCACCGAACTGCTGCCTTAGGCCGCAAGCAGGTGGTGTAAAAACAATTAGCGCTACGTAGGGGCGCAGTCCTGCTGCGCCCGCGGCCCTTTGCCCACAGAACGGCCGCCCATGGGCACCCCCGTTATACCCACTCGTAGCGCCGAATAAATCTTCTGCGCAGAAAAATCGGGTGTAGAATGGCGTGTATGAAAACCCACGTCATCGCATCCGCGAACGCTGCAGCCTGTAGCTAGCGTTCCTCCTGTCTCCTGTCTCCTGCCTCCTTTCTCCAAACTTCCATCACTAAGCACCAAAACACTAAGCACTAAAACACTAGAAACCCATGCCTTCCAAACCTAATAGCGCCCAAATCATCAGCCGGGCGGACATCGTCCGCCTTCGTTCCGCCTATCAACCCGACCGGCTGTCCGTTTCGGACAGCCAACTCCGCCCCGACGTGTCCGGCGCGGCTTCCCGCGCCCGTCTCGAACCTCGTCCCCGTCTCAATCTCCAACGCCATGCCTTATATTAATTCGTCCGCCATCGCCTGGGCGGATTACGACGATGCCGCCCAGGAACTCGACATCCGTTTCACGAGTGGTAGCACCACCTATACTTATTTCGGGGTACCGGAATACATCTACCAAGGGCTCCTCAGTGCGTCCTCGGCGGGCCAATATTTCAACGAAAATATCCGCGACCAATACAGCCGCAAAATCCGCCATTCGCACCATCGGCCCCACCACCCCCGCCGTCCCCGCCTTCGCGGCATCCGGCATCCCAGGCAACCCCGCACCCCGCGCTAAGCACCCAGCACCCAGAACTAAGAACTAAGCACTAAAACACTAAGCACTAGAAGTTAGAATCTGGAATCTGGAAACCAAGCACTAAGCACTAAGCACCAAGCACTAAGCACCAAGCACCAAGCACTAAAACACTAAGCACTAGAAAACTCCAAAAATTCCATGACCCGAAAAGGCAAAATCGCCCGGCTCCCCTATGAAACCCGCGAGGCCTTGAACCGCCGCATCCTCAACGGCGAGGAAGGCGTCAAACTCGTCGAATGGCTCAATTCGCGTCCCGTCGTCAAAGGCGTCCTTGCGGAAGAATTCGCCGGCCGCCCCATCACCGAGCAAAATTTTAGCGAGTGGAAGCAAGGCGGGTATCTGGACTGGGTGCGCGACCAAGAGGGGCGGGACTGGGTGCGTTCCCTCGTCGAGGAATCGGGCGGCCTGGCCGAGGAGGCGGGGGAGCATTCCGTGGCAGACTGGCTTTCCGCGCCCTTGGCGATGGCCTTGGGCCGTTGGCTCCGCACCGCCGCTGCCGGCGCGCAGAATGACCCCGCGCAATGCGATGCCCTGCTTGCCGTGGCCCGGGAACTCACGAATCTCCGCCGGGGTGATCATGAAGCCAAGCGCCTTCGCCTGGAAAGCGAGCGTTGGGGGGCCGAGCAGGAGGAAATCCGGGTCAAAAAGAATTCGGCGGCGGCCATGGCTCCCTACTGGAAGCTGCTCCTCGCAAATCAGGTTACCGACATGTTTAAGGATGAATTGGCGAAACCGGGCGGCAATGGATCTGAACGTCTGGCCGAATTCGTGACCATCCTGAAGCAAGCGAATGCCAAGGCCGGGGATGCTGGCGCCAGCCCCGAACCGCCAACCCTCGCCCCAAATCGCGGTAAATCCGACCAAATCCAACCAAATCCAACCAAAACAGGGGAGGGGGGGCTAGGATGTAGAAGCTAGGAGTTGGGCGATGGGAGACAGGAGGCAGGAGACAGGAGACAGTAGCCAAAAACCAAGAACCAAGCACCAAGAACCAAGCATTAAGCACTAAAACACAAAGCCCCCTGCACTGAACCACCACCCCCCTCAAAAATTTAAATAATTCCGTAAATTCTGTCCAAAAAAATCCGTCCCATCCGTGCCATCCGTGGTAAAATAACTCCTCCTCCGACTCCGCTTCCTCCGTGTTTAAATTTTAGAACCTGGAAGCTGGAATCCAAAAACTAGAAACTAAGAACCAAAAACCAGAAAACTAGAATTTCATCCCCCCGACGCACCCCTCTCTGTTTTCAGCATTCTAGATTCTAACTTCGAGATTCTAGCTTCCTTCCACCGCACCCTCTGTCCCTTTGTCCCTGGGTCCCTCAGTCCCTTCGGGAGAAGTCCGTTCCTTGACATCCCGGTAGTACGTGCCGGAAGTAGCATCAGCAATGGCCTGCCCGTCCCCGCCTGCGCCCGGCGGGGCGGGCCGCGGCCGCGGCGGCTGGGTTGGGGACATCCGTGTTATCCGTGCCATCCGTGGTAAAATTGCATTGCAAAATTAAGGCTCATGCGGCGAATAAAGGCCTTAATCACCGCAAAAAATGCGGAGATTAGGCTTGCGGATGCGGCGAATAGGGGCCCTAATCACCGCACAATCTGCGGAGAATATATGAATATCCATGAACATCAGGAGTGGCCCAAGTTCCATTGGGATGAGGCCCGGATGGCGGATCTGCTGGCGGACGTGCGCCACCGGCAGGGTCGTTTGCTGGGGCGGATGGAGG
>CAZLPS010000066.1:0-24263 GCA_964561455.1 uncultured Opitutales bacterium | reverse complement strand
GTCCATTTGGCGGGTGAGACCATTGGGCAGCGGTGGTCGGCCTCGTCCAAGAAGGCCATTCATGACAGCCGGATTTTTTCGACAAAGTTGCTCGCTGAGAAAATTGCGGCCCTGCCGCCCGGCGAGCGTCCGCGGGTTTTGATTTGTGCCTCGGCGATCGGGTATTACGGCTATGACCGCAAGGAGGTGGTGGACGAAACCGCCGCCCCGGGCAAGGGATTTCTGACCGACGTGTGCTGCGCGTGGGAGGCCGCGCTAACGCCCGCGACGGCCGCAGGAGTGCGGACCGTTTCGGCGCGCTTTGGCGTGGTCCTGGCCAGACACGGCGGCGCGCTGGAGCAAATGTTGAAAGTCTTCCATATGGGCATGGCCGGGCCCGTCGGCTCAGGCAAACAGCGCGTCAGCTGGATTGGCTTGGCGGACACGGTGGAGGCGCTGTTGTTCCTCATCGAGCGGGACAATTTGCATGGACCGGCCAACGTGGTTTCGCCGCAGGTGTGCACGAACCGCGAACTGACCGAGATGATTGGGCGCATCCTCAATAAATCGGTCAAGCCCGCAGTTCCGGCCTTTGGCCTCAAACTCATGTTTGGGGAAATGGCCACGGAGACGATACTAGCCGACTTGGCGGTTAATCCGCGCAAATTGCAGGACGCCGGTTTTGTCTGGAAGCACGGAACGTTGGAAGCCGCGCTGCGGCATGAATTGGGCGCGTAAAAGTTCCGTGCTCCCATGAACCACCCGTACTTCCTGCTCCAGCCGCTGCTCTGGTCCATAGGCTTCGCCCTTGGGAGCATCATGCTGAAGCGCGCGTTGGACCATGGCGCGGGGCCGCTGCGAATTGCCTTTTTGAACAACATGGCGGCGGGCGCATTGTTTTTGCCGGGGTTGCTCTCGCTGCCCCAGCCGACGACATGGGAGGAGTTGAAATGGCCGCTGGTGTCGAGCGTGGTCTATGGCGCGGGGCAGGTGTTGTTTTTCATCGCGATGCGGACGGGGGACGTGACGGTTATCGCCCCGGCCCTGGGCAGCAAGGTGGTGTTCGTGGCGATGTTCACCGTCATTCTCGGCGCCGGCTTGATGCCGGGGACGTGGTGGGCGGCGGCGTGCCTCGCGGCGGCGGCGATATTTTTACTCGGCATGTCCAACTGGCACGACCGGAAGCGGCTGGTGCACACGGCCGTGCTGACGGTATCCTCGGCCGCGTTGTACAGTCTCAACGACGTGCTGTTGCAAATGCACGCCCCGCCCATTGGCGCCTCGGCCTATACGGCGGTGATGTTTGCCGGCGTGGCGGTCGAGTCCTTCTTATTACTCCCGTTCTTCCGGCAGCCGTTGCGCGCGATTCCGCGGGCGGCGTGGTCGTGGACGTTTTGGGGCTGCATCATTTGCGGAGCGCAATCGGGCGGCATGGCCTACACGCTGGGCCATTACGGCGGCGCGACGGCCATTAACGTGGTGTACAGCACGCGCGGACTGTGGAGCATTCTGATGGTCTGGTTCGCGGGATCGTGGTTTGGCAACCACGAGCAAAAGGCGGGCACAGGCGTGATGGGGCGAAGGCTCGTCGGTGCGCTGCTGCTGTTGGGGGCGGTGGGGTTGGTGCTGGCGGGGAGGTAATGATTTATGATTTAAGATTTATGAATTATGAAGTAAAAACCTCCGAAAGGCTCAGTTCGAAATTCCTTTTTTGATTTTTCCTTTTTAACTCTTAATTTCATGCGCGTCGTCATCCAACGGGTCAAAGAAGCTTCGGTTTCCGTCGAGGGGAAGACCGTCGGCGCGATTGGGCCGGGTTTGGTCGCGTTCGTGGGCGTGGAGAGCGCGGACTCGGATGAGGACGTCGCCTGGCTGGCGAACAAACTGCCGGCTTTGCGGGTGTTTGAAGACGAATCGGAACGAATGAACCTATCCCTGGCGGAGACGGGCGGGGGGATTCTGCTCATCAGTCAGTTTACGCTGTTTGGCAGTCTGAAAAAAGGCACGCGCCCGTCATTCAGCCGCGCTGCGCCGCCCGAGTTTGCGAAAGATTACCTGGAGCGCCTGCATCGCGCGCTGGAAACCGCGCTGGGCAAGCCCGTGCCCACGGGAGTTTTCGGCGCCATGATGGAAATCCGGGTCGTCAATGACGGCCCCGTGACGCTCGTCGTGGACACCAAGAATAAGGAATTTTGAATTTTGAATTACGAATTTTGAATTCAGCTATTCTCGCGCAATGGCGCAAAGACGCAAAGACGCAAAGAGATGTTTTTCCGAGGGTTCTTTTGCAAAGAATGTGGCATGGGACGTTCCGAATTCCAGCTTCCAACTTCCAATTTTTAGTTTCAAAATTCATCATTTAAAATTTCGCGCCTCTACCTCCCGCCTTCTGATGGGCGAAAACATGCACTCAACCAAGATCGAAACCCTCTGGCACCAACCAGCGCGCCAAGTCGCCCCGGCGCTGCTCGGGCGGTTCTTGTGCCGGCGCGGTGCCGATGGCGTGGTTACCCGCTGGAGGATCGTGGAGGTCGAGGCTTATTGCGGACCGCTCGACCGGGCTTCCCATGCCTCGCGCGGTGTGACGCCGCGCAACCGCGTCATGTTTGGCCCGCCTGGCTTTTGGTATGTCTATCTATGCTACGGTGTGCACTGGATGCTGAATTTGGTCACGGGACCGGAAGGCTATCCCTCTGCGGTGTTGCTCCGTGGGGTCGAGGGGGCGGTCGGCCCGGGCCGGCTGACCAAGGCATTGAAAATCAACTATCAATTTGACGGCACACCGTGTGCGCAACCAACGGATTTATGGATCGAGGGCCCCGCGGAGATTCCCGCGGGTTGGCGGCGTCAGCGCGGCCCGCGTATTGGGGTGGACTACGCCGGCCCGCGCTGGGCGAGGATGCATTTGCGCTGGTGGATGGGCGAAAAATTAAAGGCAAAAATGGTCGATTAATGAAATCGCCTTGTTATTCGGGCAGTATCCGATGTCGCCGAGCGCTTAAATTTAAGTCCTGGCATATCTCCCCTATTTCCCATACCTCCCCTACCTCCCGAAAATCCGTCGGCAATACTCGCATTTAAGCACCCCTTCTACTCCTCGAATCCTCTGTCCCTTGGTCCCTGCCCCCGAATTCTTCTCGCCAAATTGTCCCAAATTTGTTATCTTTCTGTCATGCGTCCGTTAAAGGAAGTACAGGAATGTCGGCAGGTTCGCGGTGAACCTTGCCGGCGGTGGTTTGACTCCGACCAGATGGATCTCATCGTCTGGTGCAACGACGCGGGCGCGCCGATCGGCTTTCAGCTTTGTTACGATGTGGGCCGCAAGGAGCATGCGCTAACCTGGCGCCCGGGCTTCGGCTACACCCACAACGCCGTGGACGATGGCGACGATGTGCAGGGCGGAATCCAAAAACGAACGCCTGTGCTGGTGCCCAATGGGGCCGTCAACTTTGACCGCCTGCGTGCCCTCTTTACCAACGTCAAAGCCACCCTGCCCACGGAAATAGCTTCATTTGTCAGCGAGCACCTCGAAGCCCCGTCGCCCAGAAAAACCGCCGCCGTGTGAGTAATGGCGTCGTTGGTTAGGGCACCAGCTTCCCAATTTCCAGTTGCGCCCATATCCCTGGGCTCCCGCGCCCCTAATTATTCAGAATTTGCCCGAGGGTGCTAATATCAATCTTGGGCGCCGCCTTCAGCACCGCCCGCAATTCCTCGAGATATTGCGGCGATCCGGCAAAGAGGTTTTCCGGGTAGGTGCGTTCGGCCTTGATGTCGCCGTAAATTTGTTTTTCGAGATACAGGTTTGCGCCAAAGCCCGCCAGATATTGCAGGCGCAGGTCGCGGTCACGGTTGATGGGGGCATCCATCAGCAGTTTTTCCAAGTCCGCCGCTGAGCCCCCGTAGGTCTTGAGCAAATCCATTGCAGAATTAAAGTTCACGTCCGCCAGGGAGGCGGCGACCGGACCGTAAGCCTTGCTGTCGAGCCGCGCCTGCGCCTCGTCCACATTAATGGGTGCCAGCCGGGCATCACCTGCCGGGGCGGCGATTCCGAGAACGAGGGCGTCGTAGCCGTCTCCGCCCTGGTCGTTGCTCCACAGCGTGCCATCGGGAAACACAGAGAAGAAAGTCTTGAGTTCGCTGTGCACGGTTTCCTTCGTGCTCTCGTAGAAGGGAATCCATTGCGTAACCATCCCGCCCGGGTTCAGATGGTCCTTACACAACTGAAAATATTCCTGCGTGTACAACACTGCAGAGCCCTTGACCCAGGGGTGAATCGGGTCGGACGTGATGATGTCAAATTTCTCCTTCGTCGTGAGCATGAAGTGCCGGCCGTCGTCGTAAATGACCTCCAGTTGTTTGTCCCCCGCCGCCGTGTGCAGCGTGATTGGGTTTTCCTTCATGATGTCGTCCACAATGTGGTAATTCTGCGGACCAAAAAACGGGGTGACTTTTTCCGGAATGAGCGGCTCAATCTCGCAGATGACAATGCGCTTGATGCTGGGATACTGCGTGAAAGTGCCCGCCGTCACGCCTGCTCCACAGCCGACGATGAGCACGGACTTGGGTTCCTTCTGCAACAGGGCCGGCACGTGCCCCAGCATGCGTTGCAGCCGCATGTCTGCGGGGAGCGTCGAGGCCTCAATCTTCCCGCTCACGTGAAAATTAAACGCGCCGTCAGGATGGGTTTGCGTCACCGCCACGGAGGAGTTCATCCCTTCGCCAACAAACTTGAAGGTGGTCGCATTGGGGTCGCCCGGGATGGGTACGTTCTTCACCATGGTGCGGCCGTAGGCGATGGCGATGTCGGGGATTTTATCCACTTGCAGCGCCAGAGAGGCAATGAAGCCGGTGGCGCAAATCAAGCCCACCGCGCGGGCCACCAGCGTCAGTCGATCGGGCTTGCCGGCGGTTTTATTGTCGTCCCCGTCGGGCAGCAGGCGGGGCAGGAGCATGAGCAGCGCTGCCGCCAGCGCGAGCCCGATGAGCCAGCGTTCTGCAACTTGGGTGCCAAAGTGGGGGATGACCACGAGACTGAACAACAGCGAGCCGAGGATCGCGCCCACGGTGTTCGCCGCATAGACCCCGCCGACCAGTTTGCCCGGGTCCTGTTTGCGCGTGGCCGCCGCCGCCAGCGCCAGGGGGAAACTCGCGCCCCAAAACAGGGTTGGAGGCAATACCGCCCACAGGCAGCGCAGCAGATCAATTTGAAAATTATACCACGGCTGAATCGCTGAATCCGTGTTGGGGGCGACCGACAGCCCGACGTCCACCGGCCAGTACGGCAGCGAGTCTGCGATCATGTACGCCGACCACGCGATGGCCAGCGCCAGGCACAATTGGCAGCAACCCAGCACGAAACGGGGACTTTTCGCGCCGCGCGAACAGAACGAACCGATACTGCTGCCCAACCCCAAGCCAATTAAAAACACCGCGAGTATGATCGAAAACGCGTAAACCGTTCCCCCCAGCAAGAGCGACAGCAGGCGGGTCCACACCACTTCCGCGCCGAGCGCGGACATGCCGGACAGCGCGATGGCCCAATAAACCAGCGTATGGTCCGTGGCCGGATCGGTGGGCGCACCCGCTGCGGGGGCGATCGCTGCCGCCGTCGCGGCTTCGTCGCGCGGAAGCTGCGCGTCCAAGCCGATGGCGAGCAGCGCAATGGTGAAATTGATGCCCGCAGCGGCGTAGGTGGCGACCGCCATGTCGTGTACTCGCAGCAAATAAAAGCCCGCCAGCAGGCAGCCAAACACCGCCCCGGCGATGTTCCCGCCGTAAAAGAAGCCCAGCCACGACACACCCATGGGCGTCGTTTCCAGCCGCCGCGAAATGGCCGGCAGCGTCGCGCCCATCAGCAGTGTTGGCGGCACCAGGCAGACGGCGCTCACCATGCCGCGCAACAAAATCGAAAACATGCCCGGCTTGGCCCCCGCGAGGTAAACGTGCTCCACCAGCGGCATCCCATACAGCACGGCCAGCCCGATCAGCCCGATGCAAAATTCCAGCCCCGCATACACGCGCAACGGCCGGTGCCGCTGGGACAAAACCCGCGAGAGCAGCAAACTCCCGAGACACATCCCGCCCATGAACGTCCCCAACAGAACCCCCAGCGATACGGCCGTCGAACCGATCACCAGTTGCAGCATCTGAAACCAGACGATTTCGTAAATCAGTGCGGCACAACCGCTGCCGACAAATAAGAGTAGCATCCAGGGCAGGTATCGGCGTGAATCGGAGGATGAATCGGACGCGAAAGCGGAGGAGGGGGAATCGGTCATGAAAATGATTTTTTCCCGCAAGCAAGATGTGCGGGATGAAGAAAGTTAAACCGCGGGGGTGGGGGGTTGGTTGCGGCTTTATTCACCCCGCGCTGCGCGCCAGACGCGCAGGCACGATGTGATGAGCAGGGGGAAATCTTTGAGCGGTACCTGGCTCGGTCCGTCCGA
Source organism: uncultured Opitutales bacterium (assembly GCA_964561455.1). Classification (GTDB taxonomy): domain Bacteria; phylum Verrucomicrobiota; class Verrucomicrobiia; order Opitutales; family JABDGR01; genus JABDGR01. Next base: position 17,838 of record CAZLPS010000066.1, on the reverse strand, counting down.
AATCGCATGGGCCGGGTCGGGGTGCGTTTCGATGAAAAGGCCGTCGGCCCCGGCGGCGAGCGCCGCCCGGGCGAGGGGCGGCACGAATTCGCGCTGGCCGCCGGAAGCGCCGCCCGCGGCGCCGGGGAGTTGCACGCTGTGCGTGGCGTCAAATATGGTCGGATGGCCGTTGGCGCGCATGATGGCAAACGAGCGCATGTCCACCACCAGGTTTTGGTAGCCAAAGGTGCTGCCGCGCTCGGTCTGCCAGATTTCCTTCGCGCCGCCTTCGGCCAATTTGGTGGTGACGTATTTCATTTCCTGCGGCGACAGGAATTGACCCTTTTTCACGTTGACCACCCGGCCCGTCGCTGCGGCCGCGAGCAGCAAATCGGTCTGTCGGCAAAGAAAGGCGGGAATTTGGAGCACGTCACAAACCTTGGCGACGGATTTGGCCTGCTCGGGCAGGTGAATGTCGGTCAATACTGGGAACCCGTATTTCTTTTTGACCATCGCGAGCAGCTTGAGGCCGGCGGCGAGACCCGGCCCGCGTTTGCCACTGCCCGAGGTGCGGTTGGCCTTGTCGAAAGAGCCCTTAAATATGATGTTCAAGGAGGGGTCCACATGCCGCAGGCGCGCGAGGACATCCGCCACGGCGCAACAAGTGGCTTCACTCTCGAGCGAACAGGGACCGGCGATCAGCAGCAAACGTTTGGGGTCGAAGAGCATTTATATTAAATAAAGAATTAAAAAGTAAAAATTAAGAAAGCAGAGTCCATCCGGCGAAGGGAGGGAACGGGGAGTGTGAAGTTCATACTTAAGCGTTAAGCGTTCGGAGTGATGGGTATGGGGTGGGAAAAGGGTGGCCCGGTTGAATTACACCAATGGCCATGGGCTTGCGATTAAAATTTCACCTCGCTGGCGGGGTTCCGGGCTTGCCGCACCATCCGTGTTATCCGTGCCATCCGTGGTTAAAAATCCAACCCCGCGCGGCGATTTTTGTAGTATTCTCCAACGCTGCGGGGTCATTATTATAATTGCCACCCCATCATGGATGACCGCGAATTATTGCAGGCCTACATTACCCACCATTCGGACCGGGCATTCGGCGAATTGGTCGCTCGCCACCTGCCCTTCGTCCTCGGTACCTCCCTGCGCGTGACCCGCGACCCCCACGCGGCCGCCGATGTCGCCCAGACTGTTTTCATTCAACTCGCCTGCAAGGCCTGGACCATCCGGGAGGGGCAAGCCCTGTCCGGCTGGCTCTATCGCGTAACCCACCATACCGCCCTTAAAACCCTGCGCTCCGATCAGCGCCGCCGCGACCGGGAAACCATCACCATGAAACTTGCTGAAACCCCTACCACCCCCGCGCCCGGTTGGGACGACCTCGCCCCGCTGGTGGACGAAGCGATCCAACAGCTCAAACTCGGCGAACAGGACGCCCTCATGCTGCGCTTCTTTGAAGACAAGAGCTACGGCGAAGTCGGTCGTATCCTCGGCCTGGACGAAAAAACCGCCTGCCAACGAGTTAACCGCGCCCTCGAAAAAATGCGTGGCTATTTCTCCCGCCGCGGCGTGACCACCACCGCTGCATTGCTTGGCGCCGCCCTCACTTCTCACGCGGCCGCATCTGCGCCCGTGGGGATGGCGGCCAACATCACGGGTGCCTCACTCGCGGGTGCAAGCGGCAGCGGCGCACTCTCGGGCTTTCTCCTCAAATCCTACCTCATGACCTTCACCACGAAGGCCGCCATCCTGGCCGCCGTTTTGATCGCCGCGGGTTTCGCCTCTGTGTTGATCAGAGACCCGCGGGCCAATCGGCAGTCGACCACGAAGCTTGCCGCCTCCCAGCGCGTCGTCAGTGTCCCGGGTTCAGCCTCAACGGCGCCACGCTCCGTGGCGTCGCTCAAATCGCTTCGCGAGCAGGAGTGGCAGCAGTTTTTGGCATTGTTGGATAACCGCAGTCAGGTCGGAATGCTCCAGGCGTTTTTCAAATTGCAGAATCAGATGGCCGAAAACGATTCGGAAGGAATTCCCTTTATGCTTGAGCGAACGGCGGGTTTACCGCCGGGTTCCACCCGTGATTTTGGATTGGAGCATTTTTTTATTCAGCTTCTCTCATATAATCCACCCAGACCGCTGGGGATTGAATTGACCAGGGAGTTTGCCATCGCGGCCAGCATTTCCGACCCAAAAATTCGTGAAACCACCAACAATCGAATTTTAAGTTATTTGACCCGGTCGAATCCCGAGCAGGCCGTGGTCGAGTTGGCCAAGCTGCCTCCCGGCCCCCTCGCCCAATCTGCCTACCACAGCGTTTTTTCAACTTGGGCCGCAGCTGATTCAACCAATGGTGCTGCGGCCGCCTCGGTGGCGTTTAAATTACCCGCTGGCGCAGAAAGAACCCAGGCGATGATCGGCGTCGTTAATGGCTGGATTGGCAATAAAGCGCACCCCGATTTGAATATCACTCGGGACGCATTAAATTGGGCCAGCAGTCTTCCCCCGGCGGATTTGAACACGGTCCTCAATGACGGTCTCTATCCTGCGAGCAAACAAGCGCCGGCTCTCGCCGCCCAATTCGTGGGCAAACTCACCGACGCTTCAGTACGCAACGCTGCCATTCAGTCCGTGGCGCGCATTTGGGCCGTTCCCGTTTTCCCCGGTGAAATGCCGCATCAAGACCCCGCCGCGGCGCTGGATTGGCTCGACCAGGTGGCTACCGGAGACAATTATGACACGAACGTGGAATACATCTTTTCCAAACTCGATCCGGCCACCGCCTCGACCTTGATCGGGAAAGTGACCGAACCTGTTGTGCGCGAGTCGGTGATTGCCTCCGTGGCCACCGCTTGGGGCAAAAAAGACCCTTCGTCCGCGATAGCCTGGCTGCAAACTCTGCCGGCTGCCGATGGCCCGACCCGCGATCCCTTGGTGCAAAAACTCGGCCGGCCAGCCAACACTGGCCGTCCCTAACCGTATTGAGGCTCAAGACTTCCCCGCGTGAAAATCCGTAACCGTATTGCTCTTGGCGCAGGCTTGGTTGTTGCCTTGATCGTAACAATTGGAATTTTGCGCAATTGGCCAGGGAGCGGCGAAGGCGAAAAGGTAATGGCGGCGGTGGCAGTGACTACCCCGGCGGGCGTGCAAGATATCCAACCCGCACCACCAGCGGTCATAAATTCTCCGCCGCCCGCGCCCATCTCCCCCGCTTCGACGTCCTTGGCTGGTGTTCGCGACCCCGAGGGCCTTTTGCAAATGTTGAAGGGCCGTCCCCCCGGCGCTACGGACAGGGTCATGCCGACAGCTTTGATTCTCATTGCACGATCATCGGATCCCTTTGCCGCGGCTCGTTATATCAGCTCCATGCCGGAAGATGCCGCGCGCACCGCCTACATTCTGCGCCTGGCTCCAGTGCTTGGTGCCGGTCCCAAACGCGATCCAGCCGCCACCCTCGATTGGCTCGATAAAGTGGCGCACGGCGACACTTACCGCGCTGCTGTCGCCAGTACGATGACCGCTCTTGCGGCCAGCAACCCAAAAGCTGCTGCGGACGTAATTGATAAAATAAGCGACCCGGGGGCGCGTCTCGCGGCGATTTCAACCGTGGCAGGTGCTTGGGCCAAATCCGACCCCCAATTCGCCCTGGCTTGGGCCTCCGCGCTGCCAACGACCGATGCCACCGCCCAAACCAGCGCGATGAACGCGATTGTCACCAGTTGGTCAAGAAAAGATCCGGTGGCCGTTGCCGCTTTTGTGCAAAAGGCGCCCGATCCTTCGCTGTTTCTACCTGCCGATCCAGTCATTGCACAGGCATTGGCCGCCACCAACCCCCAGGCAGCCTTGGCTTTTTCCCAAAGCCTGCCACCCGGCGATGCCAAATATCAGTCGCTGACCAATGTGATCGTGACCATCGCCAAGACTGATTTCGCCACTGCGTGGAACAATGCCGCCAGCCTGCCATCGGCAGATAATCCCATTGGCATCATGGCCAGCCTCGTCGGAGTGCAGGCGAAAAAAGATCCCGCGCAAGCGGCGGCATTGATCCCGCAAGTTCCCGGCGCTGCGGGTCAGGCCGCCGCCACCACCGCCCTCGCGGCCATTTGGGTCGCACAAGACCCCCAAGCTTTCACCGTCTGGCTCGACGGCCTGCCGCCCGGCGACATCCGCGACGCCGCCATCGTGCAACTGGTTTCCTCGTCCCAATCCACGAAAAATCCGGACGGCGTCAGGGCCTGGGTGAATACTGTCAGCGATCCGCAAACCAAATCCGAATTGGTTCGAAAACTGACGCCGGCCGGCAAGTGAAGTGATGGAAATTGAAAGAGGGAAGCGGGAAGTAGTGGGACACAGGAAACAGCGGGCGGCATTTTCATCCTTCAACCTTTCCAACCTTTCTCATGCATCAATCCCAGCCAACGCATCAAACCTATCCAACGCAGCCAACGCAGTACTTCTGCTTTCCCGCCATTCGTGCTAAACTCCATCCGGGATATTCTGCGCTCCAATCCCGTGCCGGGATTCCGCCAAAATGTTCCACGTGGAACATCGGACAAAATCGGAAGGGATGATATGAAAACGGCGTTGCAATTCACAAACGGTGATGAATGGGGACCTTTCTGGCCGCCACGCGGCCCTGCGCTTGCGGTCATTTCCTGGTGCTTTTGCAATATACTCCCGACGAATATTATTTGCCCTTGGCCGCAGATGTTTTAGAAAGGAAGGCATGAGCAACACCTTTGAAGGAGGATCCATTGGTTTTATCGGCGTCGGCGTCATGGGCCGCAGCCTCGTGGGGCATTTGTTGAAGGCTGGGTATCCCGTCGTGGTTTACACCCGCTCCAAAGCCAAAGCCGACCCCGCGCTGGCTGCCGGCGCGCACTGGGCCGATTCTCCAGCCGTGCTGGCGCCGCAATGCCAATTGATCTTCTCCATGGTCGGCATGCCGGGAGATGTGGAGGAGGTGTATCTTGGGCCGCAGGGGTTGTTGGCGAAGGCCCCGGTCGGGGCGGTGCTCGTGGATTTGACGACCTCGACCCCGTCGTTGGCCAAACGCCTCGCTTTGGTGGCCCAAGCCCGCGGCATCGCATCCCTGGATGCCCCGGTGACGGGTGGCGATGTCGGCGCGCAGAAGGCCACCTTATCCATCATGGTCGGCGGCGACGCCGCCGCGTTTGCCCGGGCCGAGCCGGTGCTGAAACTCTTTGGTCCGACGGTGGTTTTCCATGGGCCGGCGGGCAGCGGCCAGCACGCCAAAATGTGCAACCAAATCATGATCGCCTGCACGATGATGGGGATGTGCGAGGCGTTGGCCTACGCGCGCGGCGCGGGCTTGGATGCGCAGGCGATGTTGCAGAGCACCAGTGGGGGCGGGGCGGCCAGTTGGTCACTCCAAAATCTCGCTCCCCGGATTCTGGCGGGCAATTTCGCTCCGGGTTTTTACGTCAAACACTTTTGCAAGGACCTCGCCATCGCCCTTGCGGCCGCCAGGGAAATGGGCCTCGATTTGCCCGGGTTGACGCTGGGCGAAAGATTGTATCGCGAGCTGGCCGCAGCGGGCCACGCGGACGACGGGACCCAGGCGCTCTGGAAATTATATGAGGCGAAGTTGCCGAAACGGTAGAGATTCTGTTGTTGTATTGCTTTATTGTTATATTGATGAATTGCTCGATGGCTGAATAGCTCGATTGCTGCGTGCTGGCTTCTCCAACAATACAGCAATTAAACAATACAACAATATGGCTGCCTTTAGTCTCCCAGTTCCTGCCAGTCCCGTCTCGCGGCTTGCGGGGCGCCTAGAAGCTTTACGCCGCGATGAATTTTCCAGGCGCCAATGAAGAGGAAATCAATCATGGCGAAGGCAAATACCACCCCGAGGAAGTGGTTGAGATCCCAGGAGGATGAAACTGGCCAAATGCTGATCGTCACGAGGCCGGCGCCAATCAATCCCAGGCCCATGACCAGATGATTGATCCCCGCCGATTGGACCGCCGATTGAACCGCCGAGTGAACCGGCCTGAATTTCTCCTCCTCGAGATTGGTCACCAGCGCCGCCGCCTGTTTTTCCCCGATGCCATTATTCCGCAAGTTTTGCAGTATCCGTTCCCGCGGCTCGCCCCAAATCAATTGGGCGCGGGCGTCAGCCACCAGTTTTTCCAAGTCCATGACAAAGGTGAGTCTGGGAGGTTTTTGCCCGCAAGGCAAGATTTGACGTGGGATTCCTCTTGGACGGGGCCGGCTGTTAAAACAATACAGCAATAGAACAATATAACAATTATGCGCGGGATTATCGGAAAACAAAACGCCGCCGGTTTCACGGGGAAACCGGCGGCGGATTTAAACGGATTATGGATTCAAGCGCTTACTTGGTCGAGCCGGCGGGCGGCTGCGAGAGCTGCTTGAGCAATTCGGGCGAGAGCCCGAGCGGGCTCGATCCGCCCTGGGGGGCGGCTTGAGCCTTAAAGTCCACGATTTCGACTTCGAAGGTCAGCGTCGCGCCGGGGGGCAGGGGATTGCGGGGATCCGGTTCGTCGCCATAGCCGAGCTTGGAGGGAATGTAGAGCTTGATTTTGCCGCCCTTGCCGATGAGTTGGAGGCCTTCGGTCATGCCCGGAACAACGCCGTCCACGTCAAAGTCGCGCGTGGGGCCTTCGGGATTCTTCGGGTCGGTCTTGTCGAACACCGTGCCATCCAACAGCGTGCCGGTGTATTTGACGGTGACGTTGTCGGTGGTCTTGGGCTTGGGATCGGTGCCGGGGGTGAGAATTTCGTAATAAAGGCCACTGGCGGTCTTCTTGATTTCGGGCTTCTTGTCGAGGTCGGCGAAGAATGCGGCGCTCGCGGCTTTTTGCTTGGCGAGTTCGTCACTCTGGGCCTTGTCGAAACGGGCCTCGAGATATTGTTGGGCTTTCGAGGCAACGGCATCGCCGCCGGGAATTTCATCCGGGCCGGTGGTGAGCGTCTTCTTGAGGCCGTCGGCGAGAATGTCAATTTCTGCGGCGGTGAGGCCGAGTTGCTTGAGATGAATGCGCTGGCCGACGACCCAGCCGTAAGCGGTCAAATAAGCTTTCTTGTCATCGTCCGTGACCTTGGACAAATCCATGGGCGCGGGCTGGGCCGGCGTGAGGCCGGAAGGCAGTGCCGCGCTGGGCGCTCCGGCAGGGGCGGTTTGCGCCATCATCGGCGCAAAAACGGCCGCAAATACGGCCAGCGAGGCGGCCGCGCAGGCGGCGCGGGTGAGTTTTTGCTTGGTCATCGGAGGAGTGGATTAAGGGACAACAGGGCGGATGAGGTTAGGCCGGATGCCGGAAGGCAGGGGCGCAGAGTTGGCCACCTTGTCATAACGGTCAGCCCTTGCCAAGTGCAAATGCAGCCGCCGCCGTTGGGGACCACTTTCGACCTGTGGCGGAACCAAAAGTTTCCGGGGTTGTCATGAGGGCATGCACATTCCCCGGGGCGGATTCCAGACGCTCGCCTTGGCGTCCGTCCTGCTGCTTTTGGGCCTTGGCGGCTGCGCCGGAGAAGAACCATGGATAATCAGCCACGAGCCGATAACCAGCATCGAGGCGCAGCGGCTCGACAATTTGATGAGGGAGGAAGCCGGAGCGACGTTCCGCAGCCAGCATTATCTCGACCTGGCGGCGGGGCTCCAAGCCCTGCCCCAAGCGGAGGCGGAAAACCTGCTGCGTACCTGGTCCACCAACGAGAAATTTGAGTATGGCACCATCATTCTTTGCCGCATGCTGTTCGTGGATAAAGACGGCGGGCCGATGAAGAGGGCACCGTACTTGGGACTCTTCATTGAAACCTCCAAGACCAGACCCTACGAAGACATGTATGGTATCGGTTCGACCAATGGATACGACTGGCCGGACTTTCCTGTGGCAATGCTTAATGGCATCCCATTTTTGATCGAGGCTGATTACGAAGGTCCCATAACGGGAACGTGGTTCGGCCCGGAGGGCCCGCCGCCGCTCGCGCCCATGTACGTCAAATATTGCCTGACCGAGGGGCGATGGACCCAACAGCGTTTTACGGCCGAAGATCCCGCCGCCCGGCAGCTGGCCTTGGCCGCGCTTTTGCAATCGCCAAAGTGGAAGCGACCATTGCTGGAGAATGAAATCCAATACTTAAACTACGAAATCGCCAGTGAGGCCGGGGTGAACGCGCCACAGATGCCCGTTTACCGGCGTGAGCAGGAGATGGACGGACTGACTAAATTTAATGCCAACAAAACTACGGTGGGAATCTTCGATCTCGAGCACGTGCCGTTCGCGCAGGCAATCAAATTACTGAACGTGGCCAGGAAGGCGGGCGGGCTTCCCGGCGTCACGGTGGAATTTGACGAGGCGCTGGTAAGGGACTTCTCCCGGAATCCAGAGCGGGATTTGTCAGCGATGAAGAACGCCCCCGTGACGATCCACCAGACCTCGGGCATTTTGACGGATATGATCAACCAAATGATGGAACAAGCCAAAGATGCCGGGGGTTTGAATTGCGGCTGCTATTATTCAGGGGATAAAATCGAAATTTACCCGGGCCGATTCACGGATTTGGTCAAACGGCTGCAAATATCGAGACGTGGAATTGCCGCTTACCAGTCGAGGGAAAATGAAACCATGACCGTGGAAAAACTGTTGACGGCCATGAACGGTGGCCTGCGGGATTCACGATTCTCCCCGGTACTCATAAACGGCAAGATTGTCATGCACGATGCCGGCAAGGGAAACCCTCCGCCCAAAACGCAGATCCATTTGAATGCCGGAGACCCAACCCAAACGGCGGCAATGCTCAAACGCCAAATTTCCATTCCACCGGGGGTGACCCGGCTTCGTCCGGTGATTGAGGTACTCAAGCGCCAGCTAAACCTGAATTGCTTTCTGGATGACGACGGCAACTTGAGCCTGGAGCCGAAGCTTGGGGCGGAATAAAACTAAACCACCACCGCCGGCTTGCAGCCCCACAGGCCGCGGTTCTTGATGATGGCGGCTGGCAGACAAGAGAGACAGAGAACACGCTTGCCCCGGAACCTGCACTAAGCTAGTTTTGCCACGTGAGCACATTGGAACTTATCGTCTCCGAATTGAAGACGCTGCCGCCTCCAAAACTGGAGGAAGCGGCGGCGCTCATTCATGGCCTGAAGGAGTCCAGCCGGGCTGAGCGCGCTGAGGCCTTGCGGCGCGCAGCCGGGGTGTGGGGTGGTCCGCGGGGCGAGGCCATTGAGAAAGCCATCGAGGAGGGATGCGAAAGGATTGATCCGCATGGTTGGTGACTTGATTTTGGACACCAGCGCCGCAGTGGCGCACCTGCGCGGGATTGCTCCAGTAACCGCGCAGATGCAAGCCTGCCTCGACGCGGGAAAGACACTTTATCCTGCCGACGGAACTGCCGATGCCTATGCCCGAATAAAACAATCGTTGGCAGCGGTTGGAATGATGATACCCGAAAACGATCTTTGGATCGCCGCTTTTGCCCTGGAGCACAGTTTGCCGCTCGCCACCCGCGACGAACATTTTACCCGCATCCCCGGCTTGAGCATGCTCGACTGGCGCTGAGCATCCTTTTAAGTTGACTATGCCCCAAACCGGATCACTCAACCGCGGAACTATTTGTTTCGCCAGGTGTCGTGCGCGAGTATGAAATTCCCTGTGGAGCTGTCGCGAACTAGTTTGGCGGCCACCTGCGCCTTGCTCTTGGGCTTGAGCGGCTGCGCGGAGGTTCGCCCGTGGGCGACGCAATCAAATGATCAATACCGCGCCCAGATAATCGCGGAACGCCCGGGCGAACTTATGGCGAAACTGGCGGGCCAGACTTTTCGCTGTCAGGCCTATTTGGAATTGGCGGAGGCAATCCAGGCTCTGCCCAAGAAAGACGCGGAAAAACAACTGCGCGAATGGGCCGGGTCGGGGAAATACAGTGACGAAATCGTCATTCTTTGTTCGATGCTGTTTGTGGGTCGGGACGGCGCGGCGATACCGACGGCGACCAAAGTCGGGCATTTTCAAGGTGATTCGCCGGGAAATTTTAGTAGCTGGCGCGGAATTGGGACATCGAATGGCCCGGATTGGCCAGACTGGCCGGTGGCATTGGTGGATGGAATACCCTTTTTGATTGCCGCTGATTACAACCCTTTCCTTTTTGAGTGGGGCGGTGCCTGGAGTGCGGAGCCCGGGCCGCAGTTGGCTGCAGTTTATCTCGAATTTTGTCTCACCCAGGCGCAGTGGACTACTCACCGCTACGAGCCGGCGGATTCGGCCTCCCGCCAGCGGGCCCTTGGCACTCTGTTGAAATCGCCGAATTGGACGCGCCGTTTGGTCGATGGGGAAATCAAGTACCTGAGTTACCAAATCACCGACGACCCGCCGTCCGCGCCCGTTTACCTGGACGAGCGCAATCTTCGAGAAATGACCAGTTCTGACGCAAACACGACCATGCTGGAGGGGATGGATCTCGATAACGTTTCGTTGGCGGAGGCAGTGACGGCGCTCAATGGCGCCAAAAAACTCTCGGGCAATCCGGACATCGTGGTCGAATTTGATGAACCGTTAAGTCAAAATTTTGCCCGGGACCAGGAAAAGGAATTGGCGGAAATGAAAAGCGTCCGGCTTACCTTGCATGCGGCAGCGGGAAGTTTGGCCGCATTGGCAAGTCAGTTGCTGGCGGGAATAAAGGACGGCGGCAATGGTTCCTATGGCAGTCGTTTCACTTACGGACGGATTGAAATCTTCCCCGGCAGGTATGCCGAGTTGGTGCGGAAGTTTGAGAGCGTACAAATCGGCCTGCGGGGTTCCGATATTAACCCGGGCAGGCAACCTTCAGCGGACGAAATCATTTCGCGGATAAACCATGGGCTGCGGGATCCGCAATACGCGCCAAAGGTAATTGACGGCAAAGTAACGTGGCGCGATGTTGGCAACGGAAACCCACCCCCAAAAACGCAAATCCGATTGACCATGGATGATGCAGGAAAAAGAAGCGAGTTGCTAAAGCGCGAAATCACCCTGTCGCCAACCTCCACGCACATTGACCAGTTGATCGTGGAACTCAAGCGCCAGCTCAACTTGAACTGCTTCCTGGATGACGATGGCAACTTGAGCCTGGAGCCGAAGCTTGGGGCGGAATGAACCTAAACCACCACCGCCGGCTTGCAGCCCCACAGGCCGCGGCCTTTGATGATGGCGGCGGCGGCGGGCGGAACCATCTTTTCCCAACTCGGATCGCCGTCGGTGATGCGCTTGAGAACGTCACGCGAAAAGATGCCAAGGTTCTCGGTGTGGAAACCGAGAAGCGGCTCGATGAAGTGGTTCTCGATCAGGTACGCGTAAAGATTGCGCAGGTGGATTTTGACCTGGAGATTCTGGGCCGTAATGAGCCAGTCGCCGGGGATGGGCATGCCCGGGGGTGGGGCGGCGGCGCCGGCGCCCGCGGCTTTGCCGGCCTGTTCCGCGATGTAGCGGTTGTAGCCCGAGCCCTTCATCGGATAAACATACATCTTCGTGCCTTCCTTGAACAGGCGCCCGCAGGCTTCGAGAATGCCGCCGGGCAGATTGTCGTAATATTGTTCGTTAAAGACTTCGAGCAGGTTATTGATGCCCAGCGTAATACCCACCATCTTCTTGGTGTAGCGGCGGAAATAGTCCGTCAGGCGGAAAAATTCCGAGTAATTGGAGATGAGGACGTGATAGCCGAGGGCAGCGAGGGTATCCACGCGGGCCAGAAAATCAGGGAGGTTGAGTTCGCCGCCCGCGAGGAGGTTGTGCATGGTGATTTCGAGCAGCACCAGGACTTCCTCGCCGCGATTCTTTTCCTCCTGGACAAATTGGGCGCCAGCGGCCTCGAGCATGTCAATGTTCACATGCGTTACCGGGCGGAACGACCCGCGTTCAACAAGCAGCGCCTTTTTGTACAGAACTTCGGAGGGCTGAAGGACATGGCGGTCCGGCGAATACATCACCGCATTGGTCAGGCCGTGTTGGACAAGGTGCAGGCAGATGGAGCGGTTTTCGATGTGGGCAAAGTCGGGGCCGTTGAATTCCAGCATGTCCACTTCAATGCGCTGGATGCCCAGATTGTCAGCGAGGGAGAGAATGAACTGCTCGGTGTCGGTGTGCAGCAAGGCGGCCCCATAGACGAGATTGACGCCGATGACCCCGAGGGCGTCCTGCTGGGAGAGCGCCGTCTTGTCCCACATGCGGACGTGAATGATGATGTCATTGGGCGGCCCGTGAGGGCGCAGTTGGAAGCGCATGCCCATCCAACCGTGGCAGTCGCCCGTGCCCTTGAAACTGGCGGCGGCGACGGTGTTGGCGTAAACAAAAAACGTGCTGCGGTCTCCCCGGTGTTTGTCGAGCCGCTCAGTCAAGAGCTGGAATTCGTGGTCGAGCATCTGGAGCAGGCGCTCGCGGGAGACGTAGCGGCCGGCCTTGCCGTAAATGTCGTCACTGAACTTCATGTCATAGGCGGACATGCTCTTGGCGATGGTGCCCGCCGCGCCGCCGGCCTGGAAAAAGTGGCGCGCCACTTCTTGGCCGGCGCCGATTTCGGCAAACGTGCCGTAAATCTCGTCATCCAGATTGATGGCGAGGGCTTTCTGGTTGGTCGAAAGTTTTTCGCGTTGGGCAGGTTCGGACATGGAGGGAAAAAGCTGGGAGCGGTGAGCAGGGAGCGCGGAGTTAAGCCACAATACAGGAAACAAATCAAAAATACAGCAAACAGAATGCCCCTTAAGCGTAAACCGTTCCGGGCCGGGGATTTCAACGAAATTCGATGTCAAATTCTTGTGTCCCGCTCCCTGCTCCCCGCTCTTGGCTTCCTCGGCCCCTCCAAAAACTGGAACTTGGAACAATCCGTGTTCCGGGATTCTACCTCCTGCCTTCCCGCTCCATCTCTCCCCTTGCACTTCCTCCCGAACCCCTTACACTGCCGACATGCGCTTTTTCTGGAAAACCGTGCTGGCCAACATCGTGGCCACCTTGATCACCCTGCTGGTTTTGGGCATGATCTGCGTCGTAGTGTTCCTCGTTTTTGTGCGGGTGATGATGGGGGCGGCGGCAGCTACCGCGCGCAGCGAGCGGGTCCACGACCATTCCGTGCTGGTGTTCGACATGGACACTGCCATCACCGACGCTCCCAACCATGCCGGGCCGCGGGAAATTTTCAGCGGCGGGGGCGGTTCCCGGATTTCGTTGTATGACTTGGTGGAAGCGATCAACCATGCCGCGAAGGATGCGAACATCTCCGCATTGTTTTTGAGCGGCAGCCTGGATACGGCCAACGCCGCGTCCGGCTATGCCCCGTTGCGCGAAGTGCGCCAGGCGATTGAGAAATTCAAAGCCAGCGGCAAAAAGGTCTATGCCTATTTGGAGCAACCGACGGTGAAGGATTATTACCTGGCCAGCGCGGCGAACGAGATATCCCTCAATCCGTCCGGCTACCTGAGCATTAACGGCCTGGCCGCGCAATCCCTGTTTGTGCGCGATGCGTTGCAAAAGTATGGCGTCGGCGTGCAGGTCACGAAAGTCGGCAAATACAAGTCCGCCACCGAAATTTTCACGGAAACCCACATGAGCGATGCCGACCGCGAGCAATTGACTAAATTGCTTGAGGGTATTTGGGGCACGGTAACGGCGGATCTGGCCTCCAGCCGCAAAATTGACCCCGCGGCATTACGGCAGATGACTAACGAGCCGGGCTTGTTCCTCGCGCCGGATGCCTTCAAAAACAAACTCGTGGACCGCCTCGCCTATCTCGATGAGATTATTGTCGAACTGGAAAAAGCCGGCGCCAAGGACGAAGACAACGACACTTTTTACCAGGTGTCCATGGCCACTTATGCCAAACGCCTCGCCGACCATCGGGAAAGTGGGGACGGCGACCGCATTGCCGTGGTCTATGCCGAGGGTGATATTGTGGATGGTGCCGGAAGCAACGGCTCGATCGGCGGCGACCAACTGGCCAACGAATTGCGCTCGCTGCGTGGAAACAAGCAGATCAAGGCTGTCGTGCTGCGCGTCAACAGCCCGGGCGGCAGCGCTTATGCCAGCGAAGTCATCCAGCGCGAGATGCGCGAACTGCTCGCGAAAAAAATTCCGGTCGTGGTATCCATGGGCACTTACGCCGCCAGCGGCGGTTACTGGATTTCCGCCTACAGCGATTACATTTATGCCGAGCCGACCACGGTGACCGGCTCCATTGGCGTCTTTGGTCTCAAGCTTAACTTCAAGGACATCGCCAGCGACCATGGCGTGGCGTTTGACACGGTAAAAACGGCGCAGTTTGCCGACATGGACACCGTAACCCGGCCGTGGTCGCCCGACGAGTTGAAGCTGGCGCAATCGCTGGTGGACAATATTTACGACCAGTTCATCAGCAAGGTTGCCGAGGGCCGGGGCATCAAGGCGGACGACGTGCGCACCATCGCCCAAGGCCGGGTGTGGACGGGGGCCGACGCAAAAGATCTGCACCTCGTCAACGAACTCGGTGGCTTGTATGACGCCATCGCCAAGGCGGAGGAATTGGCGAACCTCAAGGGCAAGAGTTGGACGCTGGAGCAATTGCCCGAGGAACGCACGGCCATCCAGGCATTTTTGCAATCGTTGAAGAATGATGACAATTCCTCGCCGGTTTCCAAAGCGGCGGGAGTTTCGGCGCCAGTGCTGCCCGCCGGGCACGACCCGCTGTCCACCGCCTTGCGCGAGGTCGAGGCGCAATGGGGCTTTGTGCGCTCTTTTAACGACCGCCAGGGGGTTTACGCGCGGCTCCCGTATTTGTTGGAGTTTTGAAGGCGTGGATGGAGTACCTGCAAACTTGCTGCGGGACGATTTGTTTGGCAGCGTCTGGGGCATGCCCCAACCAACAGCCCCACTGCCCCAGTGGGTGACGCAGCCAATTCGTACACCCTGGTGGCTGGCCCAGTCGGTTCGACGATTCCTGCAGGTGACCGCAGCGCCAGTCTTGCTGCTGCTGGCGCTTTATGGCTGGGAGAAAGAATTCGGACTCGGCGGGAACCTGCTGGCGATTTTTTTTCAAGGCGCATTTTGGGGTTTCCCGGTTTTGATAATCCTTTACCGCCGGGCGGCTTGCCTGGACCATCCACCGGCCCTGGCCCGTTCGCGGTGGCGGGGTGAAGGGGATGTCCTGTTTCATGCGGTGATCCATACGCTGGGCGCCTATGGTGTTTGTTCGGTTGTCATTTGGTGGCTGTTTTCGGGTACTTTTTTGGCCACCTTTGCCGCGCCGGCACATCCGGAAAACAAAATCATCTTCGAAGTGGACGTTCTGCGCGATTTCCCGGTCGGGCGATTCTTTGCCCAGCGCGTCGGGCAGGCGAAGATGCAACTGGGGGCAAACCTGTTCGAGCGGGTGCCGGATCTGGTCTTGGGCCACGCCCAGTGGTCGAAGGATGGCCAGCTTTTTGTATGTACGGCAGCCGTGGAAGATCAACTCCCGGTTCCGGCGATGGCCTTTGATTTTAGCACGAACCAGGCCTTACGGCCGGAATGGAAGGAATCCCCGCCGGACGCAACCGGCCGGCAGGGAACGCGGGGCTGGAACATGCCGGCTGCGGAAATACAAAAGCTCATCACGGAACATGGCGGCTTGGTCGGTCCCATCATTGACCGGCGCCAGATTGAACAGGCGGAAAAAAAGTATTGGGGCGTGGTGAAATTCGACGTGCGAACGTAGGAACGCAGGTCTGCTGACGGAGGGGGGGCGTGCGCCGGGTGGAATGGTTTGCGGGAGTTTAAGAAAAGAGAGAAAAGGGCAGGGTGGGTTTTCGAAAACGTCCGGGGAAATGGGGGTCATTTTTGCGACGAACTTTCCTGGGCTCCCATGCCTTTGACTTTAAAATGGGACTTCGAGCTTCACATTTTGGTTTTACTCTTCACGCTTCACTCTTCACACTGCGCCAATTCCCATGAGCAAAAAACGACTCAAAGCCGACGGCAACCGCGGCAAGGTAATTATCATCGGCGCGGGCGGCGTCGGCGGCGTGGTGGCCCACAAGGTGGCGCAGGCGGCCGACCATTTCCCGGAGGTCATTCTGGCTTCGCGCACCGTGTCCAAGTGCGAGGCCATTGCCAAGCAGCTTCCGCGGCGCATCCAGACGGCGGCGATTGACGCCGATAATGTGCCGGCGTTGACGGCCTTCCTGAAGAAGGAAAAGCCGTTCATGGTGATCAACGTCGCGCTGCCCTACCAGGATTTGCCGATCATGGACGCATGTTTGAATGCCGGGGTGCATTATCTCGACACCGCGAACTATGAGCCACCCGACGTCGCCAAGTTCGAGTACAAGTGGCAGTGGGCGTACAAAGAGCGCTTCGAGAAGGCCGGCCTCATGGCGCTGCTGGGTTCGGGCTTTGATCCGGGCGTGACCAATGTCTTCTGCGCCTATGCGCAAAAAAAGTTGTTCGACCGCATCGAGCAAATTGACATTCTCGACGCCAACGCCGGCGACCACGGCCTGCCGTTTGCCACGAATTTCAATCCGGAAATAAACCTGCGGGAGGTTTCGGCGCGCGGTCGCTATTTCGAGCACGGCGAATGGGTGGAGACGGAGCCCCTGTCGTGGGGCCGCACCTTTGACTTCCCGGCCATCGGGCCGAAGAAGCTCTACCTGCTCTACCACGAGGAATTGGAATCGTTGGCGAAAAACATTCCGGGCATCAAACGCCTGCGGTTTTGGATGACTTTCTCGGATAACTACCTCAACCACATGCGGGCGTTGCAGAACGTGGGCATGCTCGGGATCGCCCCGGTCGAACACCAGGGACAGAAGATTATTCCGATACAATTTCTCAAGACTCTCCTGCCGGACCCGGCCTCGCTGGGACCCAAGACCAAGGGCAAGACAAACATCGGCTGCCTGGTGGAAGGCTTCAAGAATGGCAAAAAGCGCCGCGTGTACATCTACAATGTCTGCGACCATCAGGAGTGTTACCGCGAAGTGAAGTCGCAAGCCATCAGCTACACCACGGGGGTGCCGGCAGTAGTGGGCGCGGTCATGATGGTCTCGGGCGCTTGGCTTAAGCCGGGCGTCTGGAACATGGAGCAGCTCGACCCCGAGCCCTTCCTGGCCGACCTGTCGCGTCGCGGGTTGCCCTGGAACGTAATGGAATTGCCAGCGGAGTAATGGTTTTTTCATCACAAAAAACGCAAAGATCGCAAAAGCCGCAATGGGTTGAATCCTTTTGCGAAGTTTGCGTTTTTTGTGGCAAAATCTTTTTCCCATGTCCCAGGATCCGACCCCTCCCATTCCGTCCGCGCGAATGCAACAATTCGCCGCGCTGGATTGCGCGCGCCTGCCGTCGCCGTGCTATGTCGTGCATCTGGGCTTGCTGGAAGAAAATTGCCGGCTGCTTGCCGACGTGGCGAAACAGGCCGGTTGCAAAATCCTCCTGGCCCAGAAGGGTTTTTCGATGCCGGCGGCGTATCCGCTGATTGCGAAATACCTCCCGGGTACGACGTCGAGCGGCCTGCACGAGGCGTTGCTGGCGCACGAATTTTTCCACGGCGAAGTGCACGTCTACAGCGTGGCGTATAAGGACGCCGAGCTGGACCATCTGCTGGGCTTTGCGCACACGCTGATTTTCAATTCGCCAGCCCAATGGCGGCGGTTTCGCGGGTCCGTGCGCGCGGCGCCGCGTCCCATTGAAGCCGGTCTCCGGGTGAATCCGGAATATTCCGAGGTTGAAACTGATTTATACAATCCCTGTGCGCCGTGTTCCCGCCTGGGCACGCTGCGCAGTGAAATTCAGCCCGGCGATTTGGACGGGCTGGACGGCCTCCATTTCCATACCTTGTGCGAGCAGGACAGCGATGCGCTGGAGCACACCGTGGCGGCCTTTGAGCAGA
>CAZLPS010000065.1:0-24475 GCA_964561455.1 uncultured Opitutales bacterium | reverse complement strand
TAGTCCCAGATGTCATGGTGGATAATCTGGAAGTACCAAATGCGCTTGCCGGTTCTGGCATCGAGGCAGACAAGGCTGTCGCCGAAAAGGTTATTACCCAGGCGGGTCCCACCGTAAAAGTCACCGGTGGGCGATTCGACGGGGATGTAAACATAGCCGAGTTCTTCATCGCCGCTTAGTGGCGCCCAAGCGCCGGTGTTGCCGGTGTATTTCCACGAATCATTTAGCCAGGTTTCTACGCCGTCTTCGCCGGCTTGCGGCACGGTGTGAAAGGTCCAGAGTAGCTTGCCCGTGCGCACGTCGAATCCGCGGATATAGCCAGGAACGTTTTCCTTGGAAGGCGGCGCCGTACCGGCCAGGAGGGCGGCGCCGACGACGATGGTGTCACGAATGACAATCGCCGGGGAACTGGAGCCGATTGCGCCGGGCTTGACGACGTCACGGTTGAGACCCAGCGTGAGGTCGTAAATGCCATCTTTGGCGAAGGTGGGAATGATGCGGCCGGTTTTGGCGTCAAGGCAGACGAGTTGGAAGCCGGGGGTGACGAGAATGATGCGACTGTCATCTTTGCCATCGCTCCAGTAGGCCAGACCCCGGTTTTGAGTCCGCACGGCGCGATCCCCGCGTTCACCTTCGTCCAAGCGGTACATCCAGAGGGTCTCACCGGTCGCCGCATCCACAGCAACCACGTCGCGACGGGAACCCGCTGTGAAATAGAGGACTCCACCCACCATCAAGGGGGTCACTTCCCAATTGTAATCGGGACGCGGGCCAAAGTTTTCGGCCTTCCACCGCCACGATATTTCCAATTGCTTCACATTTGAGGCGTTAATCTGGTCCAGTGGCGAATACTTGGTGCTTCCGGCGTCGCCACTAATATAGCGCCATTCGCCGTTCGTGGCGCCTTGCTGGGCCTGCGCGCGGCCAGCGAGCGCCAGCAGCAGGAGCGGCAGGATTAAAAGGCGGACACGGCGGGGTAATGAGTGGAGTTTCATTTTTTTGCCTCGCTAAGGTTTGGACTCGGCGATTTCGGCTCGGCCACGGAATCGCTCTTGCCGGCGGCGAGCCCTTGGCCGGTTGGGGCACTGGACGGGGTTTCTTTTTTTGCCTCGATGAGAATCAAATTCTGCGCGTCCGGATCGGGCCCGAGCTCGCTTTTGCCCACTGGGAAGCCATTGGCGTTGAGCAAATAGGCCGTGATATCGGTACATTGCTGGCGGCTCAACTTGCCGGGGCCATCCGACGGCATGGTTTTTCGCGTATGTTCGATGAGCGCACCCACGGACTTGCCCTGCCATTTATCGAGAAAGTCATTGTCGACGAGCGCCGGCGAATCTTCCCCCCCGAGCAGGTTTTCGCCATGGCAGCGGGCACAGAGGGAATTAAAGGCCTTCGTCCCGCGGCTGGCCTGTTCAGTTGAGTAGACCCCATCCCAAACCGAGAGGGTCGTAGCGTCTTTGGGCGCCGCGGTGCCGGCGCTTGCCGGAGCCGGAGGAGTTTGCGCCCCGGAGGACGGGGCATCGGACTTGGCCGCCGGAGGGATGGCTGCCGCCGGAACCTGCGTTACGGAAGTTTGTGCCCCGGAGCTTGGCGCAGCGACCTTGGCTGCGGGGGATGCGGTGGTGGTCGGCGCCGGCGCGGAAGTTTGTGCCCCAAGTGGAACGAGACCGAGGAGCAGGCCCGTGAGCATAACGGCGCGAGGTCGTGTCATCCGATTGGGGATGGCAGGTATATTTTTCATGGGGTATTGCCGTCGAGGGGATCACCAACGGCACGCGGAGTATGGGGCGTTGTTTAACCCTGTTCACCAACTCCCTGCAACCTCAAAAAGCGAGAAGCAGCCTCTGAGGCGCTGGGCCACTGAGGCGACGGCGGCGACTGGCGTAAAGGCTGAAGAATGAAATCAACTCTGGACGACGAACATCGAACGCCAAACGTTCTACACTCAATTTCGAACCCAAAATTCCCGCAGTTGTGTAGATTCCGGCAAAGAACAGCCCGCATCCGTTCAACCCGTCCCACCGTTCGTAAATTAGCCGCATAAGTCTGCAATGGACAATCCCGACCCGGCCCGTGAAACTTCCCGCCGTCTCGCAAAGCCCCTTTCGCAAAATGCCCAAGAAACCAATTCTGCTCGTCGCGGGCATCATCGGCCTTGGATGGGTGATTTGCCTTGTGATGCAATCCTCCCGGCCCGCTCTCGTACCGGTCGGGTATCCGAACACCGGCAATGCCACCGCCGATTTGGCCGCACTCATGTCCGCAGTCAATACCAAGGTCGACGCCGGCCAGAAATTCGAGGAGTCCATGGCGGCGGAGTTGCAGCAGTTCGACGTCCTCCTGTCCGCCCATGCGGGTGACAAAAGCAATGCCGTCGCGGAAATTGCCCTGGCCCGCGCGAAACTACTGGCTACCTCCCTGCATCAACCCGTCCGGGCCCTCGACTTGTACCGGCAAATTGTGGCCGACTATCCCGGCACCGCCGTCAGCCAAGAGGTCGCGGCCGCCTTGCCCGCGCTGGAGAAAAAAGTCGAAGACGACCGCATCCACCGCTCGCTCGCGGTCGGCACGAAATTTCCCGATTTCTCCGTGACCGATCTGCAGGGCCAGCCGCTATCGACCACTAATTACCGCGGCCGGATTCTTTTGGTCGAGTTTTGGGCCGCATGGTGCCCGGACTGCCGTGTCCAGATGCCCTTGATTATGGCCACTTACCAAAAATTTCATGCCCAAGGATTCGACATTATCGGTGTCAGCCTGGACCAGGCAGACCGAATCGTTCTTACCACTTACTTGAAGGAAACCCATATTCCCTGGCCGCAATATTACGACGGAAAGTATTGGGACAACGCGCTCGCGGCGAGCTACGGCGTCCACTTCACGCCGCAGAATTACCTCCTCAGCCGCGACGGCATTATCCTCGCCAAGGATTTGGACGGCGCGGCGCTGGCGCGCGAGGTGCAAATAGTGCTTGGGCACCAAACAGGAAACGGGGGTAAGGAGTAACGAAACCGGAGGGGGAATGGCAAAAATCGAATAATGTAATTCGAAAGGATTACGGCCGCAGGTCTTTCTTCCTTGATCGGGTCCGTTCCATGGAAGAAAATGGGGGCGACGGACGTTGCTGAAATGGATTGCGCTCATAAGCGGCTCCCGGACGATGTAAATCATCCAGCGCTCGCCGAGAACCAACCCCCACAATCTTTGCGGCGCGTCGGCCGGGCGCAATTCCACCGGCACATCCATGAATTGGGACGATTGTTATCTAAATGGTGAAGTATTTTGGGACAAGGGCATGCCATCCCTGCCCATGCGGCAGTATCTCGAGCGCCATCCAGTGAGCGGGCGCACACTGGTGCCGGGCTGCGGGCGCGGTCACGAAGTGGTTCTGGCCGTGGCCCATGGGCTCGGTGCCATCGGCTTGGATATCGCGCCGACCGCCGTCGCCGAGGCGCGTGCCCTGTACCCGCACTTGGCCGAAAGGTTTGTGGTAGCCGATTTATTTGATCCACCGCCAGAGATGCGGGGCTCCTTTGATGTCGTGCTGGAACACACCTGCCTGAGCGGCCTGCCTCCCGCGTTGCGGACCAGTTACCGTCAAGGCATTGACTTGGTGTTGCGCCCCGGCGGCTTGCTCATTGGCGTGTGGTATATCAATCCGGGTCTCGATCCCGGCGAGGAGGGCCCGCCTTTTCCACTCCCTGTCGCCGAACTGACCGCCCTCTTTGCCCACGGCTACGAAATCATCGAGGACTATGTGCCCGATGTCGCTTTTACAGGCCGCGAAGGCCGCGAGCGCGTAAGGGTGCTTCGACGCACTGAATAGTAGTCCAAGGGCGACCCAAAGTTTCGGCTTTGTTGAGTTGGATTTTTGAGGGTTGCCGGGTTGCGGAGGAGGGGATTTAGTGCCCTTCTTGGTCATCACTTTCCCCAAAAACACCCCTCACCCCTGAAATTCCATGTTTACGAAAGAAACCACCGCCTTGCTGGCCGCAGTAGCGCTGGGAATGGCTTTGGCTGCTCGGCCGACGTTCGGCGCGGACGCCGCGCCGGTACATGTGCCCGCGGCCGCACCCGTGCCTGCTGCCCCTCCGGTTGCCGTGCCTGCAGCCGCATCGGCATCGGCGGCCAAGGCCGCGCCAGCCACCGAAGTTGACCCGGCGGATTTGGTGCCGCACTACCGCGGCGGGCCGGCCACCCCTGCTGACTTCGCGGAAATGGCCAAGCTCTCCACACTTCCCGAGCTGGCGCCTGGCGCCGGTGAGGGCGATTTTCAATTGAAACCGCCCTATGCTCCCGCCTTGGAGCTGAAAGTGCGACCCGAGGTGCCGAAGGGCAAGGTGGTGAAGTTCACGATGCAGTCGGCCGAAAGCAAATTTTACCCTGACACTGGCCTGCGCGACTGGAAGTCCACCCGCGTGGTGACGGTCTACATCCCCAGCCAATATGTTCCCGGCACGCCAGCCGCATTGTTGCTCACCCATGACGCGATGGGCTCGGCCAACAACCAGCTCGCCACAATTCTCGATAATATGATTGCCGACCACCGGCTGCCCGTGATGGTTGCGGTGATGGTTCCCCATGGCGGCGGCGACGCCCGCGGCAGCGAGCGCGGGCTGGAATATGACACCGCTTCCGGCAAGTACGCAGAATTCATTGAGGCGGAAGTGCTGCCGCGAGTGACCAAGGAATTTGGTGTCACGTTCACTAAAGATCCGGACGGCCGCGCCACGATGGGCGGCAGCTCGGGCGGCGCGGTGGCCTTCACCATGGCCTGGTTTCATCCCGAGTGGTATCACCGGGTGCTGACCTACTCCGGCACCTACACCAACAACGAGACTCCAAAGGACCCCAAGTTGCCGAACGGCGCCTGGGAATATCATGAGCATCTCATCCCCCAGAACCCCGCGAAACCCCTGCGCGTCTGGATGGAAGTCGGTGCCAACGACAACGGCTCGACCAACACCGCCGCAGACCTGCACAACTGGGTCATCGCCAACGAGCGCATGGCGGGCGTAATGAAAGCGAAGGGCTATCACTACCAATTCGTCTTTGCCCAGGGCGCCGGCCATGTGGACGGAAAGGTGGTCAATCAAACGCTCCCGCGGGCCCTCGAATGGCTGTGGCAGGGTTACACGCCGGCGAAGTGACGGGCCGGCGCTGACGCTTCACGCCCGCCACGGGGTGAATCTTCCCCCGACGCCGCGTCCCAGATCGTGACCTGCCCCGCGCCGACGAGCGTCACTGTCCGCGTTTGGGCATCGTTGTATTCGTTGAAGAAGAAATAAACTTCGCCGTCCTTTAGGCTGCGGTGAATGTATTGGATGGACGGGCACGACTGGTCGAGCTTCGGCGCGGCGCTGGCAAGGGCCGTGCAATTGGCGCTTAAGTAGGAGACAGTAGACAGGAGTGAGGAGGGGGACTCAATATCGCAACTCCCGGCCGAAGCTGCGGTAATGAATCGCTTCCAGTAACTGGAGGGCTCCGTGGTTGTCGGTGCCGCCGAGGTCGGCGCTGGTGCGGGCGTTGAAGATATGGTCGTTCGGATGGGCCGAGCGGGGAAGGAGTGGTTACTATTTGCGACCATTAGCCAAATTTTGCCGACATTGTTTGCCGGGCACAAAGCCACCATGTTTTCAACTTGTTTTTGAGCAACAGGTTAGACGAAAGGTTGCCCTTGTGGCACAGTTACTGCGATACGCGATGCTAAAGAAGGTGATTTAACCCTTTGCCTTTCGGCAAAATGCGTCAATAACTGATTCAACCGCCATGCCAAATTGCGTTCCAGCCCGTCCATTGCGTGTGGCGTTGATTTCTCCCAAGGGGCCACTCTACCGCCATCGTGGGGGAATCTGGAAGAAGTCGTTGCGCTACCAACCGCTGACCTTGACCACGCTGGCCGCGCTGGTTCCTCCGGAACTGCCCATAGAATTGCAGCTCATTGACGAAGGCATCGCCGACGTTTCGCTCGATTTGGCGGCGGATTTGGTCGGCCTCACGGTTATCACGGGCACGGCGAAGCGGGCCTATGAACTGGCCGATCATTTTCGTGCGCGCGGCATTACCGTCGTCCTCGGCGGCCCGCATGTGACGCTGATTCCGGATGACGCGCAACCTCACGCCGATGCCATTGTGGTGGGCTACGCCGAGGATACTTGGCCGCAGTTGCTGCGGGATTTCGCCGCGGGCCAATTGCAGCCGCGCTATAATCAGCAGCCGGGCCTTGACATCGGTGGGCGGCCGTTCCCGCGCCGCGACTTGCTACCCTCCGAAAATTATCTGACCAACAATGTATTTGAGGCAACCCGCGGCTGCGTGCATGCCTGCGATTTTTGCGTGGTGCCGACGGCTTGGGGGCGCAAACCCTTCCACAAGCCCGTGGAAGAAGTTATTGCGGACATTCGCCAGCACGGCGCGAAAAAACTGATTTTCATCGATTTGAACCTGGTCGCCCATCGGGGTTACGCGCTGCAGTTATTTGCGGCCCTCGTGCCTTTGCGCGTCCAATGGTATGGCCTGGCCACGGTGTTGCTCGCGGATGACTCGGAGTTACTCGAACTGGCCGGGCGTAGCGGCTGCAAGGGCCTGCTGATGGGGCTTGAATCCATCTCCAAACAGAACTTGCGTGACAATCACAAAGGGTTCAATTCGCCGGAAGACTATGTCCGGGTGGTGGAGCGGCTTCATGCACACGGAATTGCGCTGCAAGGCTGCTTTGTCTTCGGCTTGGATCATGACGAGTCGGATATATTCTTGAAGACGGCGGAGTTCGCCGTTCAGGCCAAAATAGATTTACCGCGATTTGCCGTGGTGACACCGTTCCCGAATACTCCGCTCTACAAGCGCCTGCTATCAGAGGGGCGAATTCTCACCCATGATTGGTCGCTCTACGACGCCCAGCATGTGGTGTTTCAACCGAAGAACATGACCGTGGATGAATTGCAATGGGGCATCGAGGAGGCGTGGAAGCATGCCTACAGCTTTCGTTCGATGGCCCGGCGCATCTGGCATTCTCCTGCGCCTTGGCCGGTAAAACTCGGCACCAATCTCGGCTACCGTTTCTATGCCCATCGCTTGAGCCAATTCTATAATTGCGATTGGATCATCGGCCGCGCGCCAGCGTCGCCACCGACCCCGGCCAAACCGCTGGCGCCGTCTCTTGCGCCATGAGGGTGACGATCATCCACCCGTGTATTGGCCGAAAGCCCGGTCAGCCCTACATCCGCAGTTGGCAGATGGAGCCCCTGCCCGCCGCCACGCTGGCGGGTCTGACGCCGAAGGATATCGAACTGCGTTTCTACGATGACCGCATGGAGGACATCCCCTTTGATGAAGCAACGGACCTGGTCGCCATCAGCGTGGAGACCTACACCGCCAAACGCGCCTACCAGATTGCGACAGAATATCGCAAGCGTCGCGTACCCGTGGTCATGGGCGGTTTTCATGCGCAATTGTGCCCGGATGAAGTCGCCAAATATGCCGAAGCCGTCGTCGTCGGCGAAGCCGAGAAGCTCTGGCCGCGCGTTCTGGATGACGCCCGCCACGGGAAATTGGAAAAATTCTACCGCACCGAAGGCCGGCCTTCCCTCGCCGGCTTGCGGCCGGACCGCTCAATCTTTCGCGGGAAACACTACCTCCCCATTGGACTGGTCGAAGCCGGTCGGGGCTGCCATTTTAAATGCGAGTTTTGCGCTGTGCAGACGGTGTTTGGCTCGACCCAAACCCGCCGGCCCATCGATGAAACGCTGGCTGAACTCGCAGCCTTGAAGGGGACCCGCAAGCTGTTCTTCTTTGTGGACGACAACATCACCTCGAATCTCGCGCAGGCCAAGGAATTTTTTCGCGCCCTCATACCGCTAAAAATTCGATGGGTCAGCCAGACGAGCATCAACGCCGCCCATGACGACGAATTCCTCGATTTACTCGTCCGCAGTGGCTGCCAGGGCGTGCTGATCGGTTTCGAGAGCCTGAACCCCGCCAACCTGAAGTCGATGAATAAGTCCTTCAACACCATGCGCGGTGGTTTCGACCAAGCCCTCGCCAATTTGCGCAAGCACTGCGTCCGGGTTTACGGCACGTTTATTTTCGGCTACGATGGCGATACCCCAGAAAGCTTTCCCGAGACCGTGGACTTCGCCAAACATCACGCCCTCTATATTGCCGCGTTCAATCACCTGACGCCGTTTCCCGGCACGCCCCTTTATCAACGCCTTGAATCCGAAGGCCGCCTCCTCTACAAGGCGTGGTGGCTGGACGAACGCTACAGCTACAACCGCATCCCCTTTCAACCGCGCGGCATGAGCCCCGAGGATTTACAAAGTAATTGCCTGGGCGCCCGGCGCGATTTTTATGCGTGGCCGAGCATTCTGCGCCGGAGTTGTGACACGGTGAATCGCGGCAACTTCTTCATGTGGCGCAATTTTTTTCTCATCAACGCGATGCACCGTACGGATGTCACCATGCGCGACCATTATCCCCTGGGGGACGAATCATGGCAGGGACCATTGTTGACCGCCAACTAACCGGGATCAACCGGGCCGGCCTCCGCTTCGCGCTTGCGACCGAAGCGGACGACCCCGCCATGCGCCGGCTCCTGCGCAACAATCCCATGCGCGGCGAAATCAGCCTGTCGTTCGAGCGCGAACCCCATTATTTTCTTGGCACGGGCATCGCCGACACAGACGATCAAACGATTCTGGCCTTCGAAGGCGACCGGCTTTTGTGCATGGGGCGGAGTTCCATCCGGAGCCGCTACATTAACGGCACCATTCGCCGGGTGGGGTATTTGGCCGAGCTTCGACTCGATGCTTCGGCCCAGGGGCGCTTCGATATTCTGCGCGGCGGCTACCAGTTTTTGCGCGAATTGCATCGCGATTTTCCCGCGGACTTTTATTTCACCAGCATCGCGGCAGATAATCAGCGTGCGATTCGTCTGTTCGAGCGCGGTTTGCGGGGATTGCCGAACTACCGCTTTTTGGCTGAATTCGTCACCCTGGTCATTCCCGTGTCGCCGCGAAGGTTTTCCCGTGTCGGGGCGGAATCTTTGGCTACCGGATTAAGGGTGGAGACGGGCTCGGAGCATAGCTTGCCGGAATTGACGGTTTTTTTGAACGCCCAAGCAGGCCGGCAGCAACTTGCCGCCCATTGGTCCGAGGACGAGATTCGCTCCCTGGCCAACCACGGTCTGGACCCCGGGCATTTCCAACTCCTGCGCGACGGCGGGAAGATTGTGGCATGTGCCGGACTATGGGACCAACGCGTCTTCCGCCAAACCGTCATTCGAGGATACGGGACCACCACCCGTTTAATCCGACCATGGGTAAACTTCGTTGGGCGATTTCTGTCTGTGCCGCGCCTGCCAAATCCCGGCTCCATTTTGGCGCAAGCGTTTGTGTCCCCGTTTGCGACGGCACCCGGCCACGAACCTTGTTTGCCGATACTGGTTGAACTTTTCGGCCAGGCCGCCGCGCAGCGCGGCATCGGATACCTCACGCTGGGCTTGGCGGCAGGCGATGCCCGCCTGGCTCTGCTGAAAAAGCAGTTTTACTGCCGCTCTTACGGGAGCCGCCTGTATCGCGTGAATTGGCCCGATGACGCCGATGTGCTGCATGACGAAGGTCAATTTCCCTGCCTGCCGGAGGTCGGGCTCTTATGACTGCAAATCTCATGCTGACCGGTCCATACGCGTTGCCGCGCTCTGAGATATCGGAAGGGCAACGCGATGAAATGTTTGCCTTGCTCGCGCGATATTTCGACGGGGTGAGCCGCCCGCAGTTTGATACCGATTTGGAAGAAAAGAACTGGGTGATCCAAATCCGCCAAAATAACCGCCTCGTTGGATTTTCCACGCTTCATGCCTACGAATCGGTCTTTGACGGCGACCCCGTGAGCGTCGTCTATTCAGGCGATACCATCGTTGCCCCCGAAGCGTGGGGCACCCCTGCGCTTGCCCGCGCCTGGATTGCGACGGTTAACCAACTGCGCCTTGAGTTTCCGCGAGGCCCATTATACTGGCTCCTTTTGACTTCGGGATTTCGCACCTACCGGTTTCTGCCGGTTTTTTGGCGGGAATTTTTTCCGCGCTTTGGCGTGGACATCCCGTCCCGCCAAAAACGCCTGCTCGATCAGCTCGCGGGTTCCCGCTTTGGCGGCCAGTATGATTCTGCGACCGGCATTGTCCGGTTCGCGCGTCCCCAGCGATTGAACGGGGCGTTGGGCAAGGTTCCGCCGACCCGCGTGACCAACCCGCATGTCGCCTTCTTTCTCTCCCGCAATCCCGGTCATGGTGAAGGGGACGAATTGGCCTGTTTGACTGAATTGTGCCCGGGCAATCTCACCCCAGCCGGTCAACGCATGGTTGAATTCCCCCCACCATGAATTTGACGGCCACCATCGCTAATTCCGCGTGGCTCGCGTCCAGCCTGCCAGCGCATAGGCGTTTTTGTAGTGCTCTCCTGCACCCGGCGAAAGCGCAGAACCGCTTGCTGCGGGAAAGGCTCACGCGCCATGCCGGGTCCGCTTACGGCAAGGAATACGGTTTCTCAAAAATCCGCACCTACGCGGACTTTGTCGAAAACGTGCCCTTGATTGACTACGACGATTTGGCGCCTTGGGTTGAACGCATTCGGAAAGGTGAAGGACAAATTCTCACGGATGACCCCGTCAGCCATCTAATTCCCACCAGCGGTTCAACCAGCGCCCGCAAACTAATTCCATTTACCTCCGGTTTGCAACGGGATTTTAACGCCGCGATCGGCCCGTGGATGGTGGATTTGGCCCGTAGCCAGCCCGCGATTGCCTTTGGCCCGGCCTATTGGTCCGTCACTCCGGCGGTGCAACCCCGCGATCCTGAACCCTCGGCCATCCCCATCGGCTTCGCTGAGGACAGCGCTTACCTCGGCGGAGCGACCAAATGGCTGGTCGACGCGGTGATGACCGCACCCGCAGCGCTAAGCCTCGCCCCCGACCTCGACCAATTCCGCTATCTGGCCTTGCTTTGTCTGTTGCGGGCACGGGATTTGCGGCTTATTTCGGTGTGGCATCCGGCGTTTTTAACCCTCCTGCTCGACGCCCTGCCCGCCAATTGGGATGCCCTGCGGGACGATATTCGCACGGGTCGCTGTCGCCATGAAGAAGCATGCCCCATGGCGTTACTGCGCGCGCTTCAGTTGCGCCCGCAGCCCAGCCGGGCCCGCGAATTGCGCGGCGCCGATCCGCACCAGCCGGAATCGATTTGGCCGAATCTGAAAGTCATCAGTTGCTGGGGCGATGCTCAGGCCGCAGGTCCCCTAGGGGAATTGCAGCGCCGTTTTCCCGGCATTTGGATTCAGCCCAAAGGCCTCCTGGCCACCGAAGCCTGCGTAACCATCCCGTTTGCCGGTAAACATCCCCTGGCCATCTACTCCCACTTTTTTGAGTTCCTTGACGACCGGGAAAGAATTCATCTTGCCCACGAGTTGCGCCTGGGTGAAGCCTACGAAGTCGTGGTCACCACCAGCGGCGGGTTGTGGCGTTATCGCCTGGGGGACCAGGTGGAAGTTACGGGTTTCGTCAGCCAGACACCTTCGCTGCGCTTTTTGGGCCGGGCCGGCAATGTTTCCGATTGCTGTGGGGAGAAGTTGTCGGAGGCGTTTGTGGCGCAAGCCATGGGCGAGGCTTGTGCCGGCATGGCGGTGCCTCCGCGCTTCGCCATGTTGGCGCCGGACAACGATTCCGCCAGTTGGCATTACACCCTCTATTTTGAAGGGCCGGCACCCGGGAATCTGGCTGCACAACTGGACGACATTCTCTGCCGCAATCCGCATTACGCCTATTGCCGCAAATTGGGGCAGTTGCAACCAATCCAAATTTTTCTTATTGGTCATGCCGGCTTCGAAACTTTCGCCAAAGTCGAAATGGCGGCCGGCCGAAAATTAGGTGACATAAAACCGCGGGCGCTATCCCAACAGCCGGGCTGGGCCAAACATTTTTCCGATATGGCGCCGGAATCCACGCCACCTGCCGCCGCGCAAAGAAACTAAACCATGAGCTTCATGACCGCGTATCTGGTTTTTGGCGGTGCGGCCGTCCTCCTGGCGGGCGCGCTGATCTTTGGCCCTGGCGGGCGCCCCTCGATATTGTCACCCGGCGGGGAGGCCGCACGGCCGGCATTTTGGGAGCGTATTTCGGTCCACTTGATCATTTACGGAGTTTGGGCCATTGGGTTTGGATCAATCCTTGTGCGTGGCCCTCCGGCGGGAGCCTGGGATGTACACTTCTCCTTTGAAAACGCCTGGCCAGTCGTCGAGCCTGCGGAATGGTTTTATGCAAGCATTTATCTGGTTCCCCTAGCCATGCCGTGGCTGGCCCCCACGCGGGGTGCATTGCGGCGTTACGCCCTGGGTCTGTGGTTGCTGCTGGCGGTGAGCACGGCCGCTTTTTTGTTGCTCCCCATTATTTCGCCGCCGCGGCCGTTCACCCCGTCATCGTTTGCCGGTCAATTGCTCGCTTGGGACACGTCGCGTGGGGACTTCGCCGCCGCGGCCTGTCCCTCTTTCCATACCTTATGGGCGATGCTGTGCGCCGATTTGCTTGCCAGCCGCGGCCCACGCTGGGCCTGGGCCGGCTGGCTCTGGGCGCTGGCCGTTATGGTGAGTTGCGTCATCACGGGGGCCCACGCCCTCGTGGACGTATTGGCCTCGCTCGCACTTTATCCACTGCTGCTCTCGCGGCGTTTGCGTTTTTGGCCGTGGTTTTACGCAGCGGCCGATCGTTTCTTCAGCAAACGGCCAAGGAGCAAACCGACCACGGCACCGATAGCCAATCCACCCAACCCGTAGCCCATTTCGGTTTTCTTGATGAAATAAAGCACGACGCTGTTTTGGAAGGGATCCATGGTCACTTGCGAACGCACGAGTTTCCATTTACCGTCCACCCGGCGCAATACCGCGGTATATGTGCTGGTGTAGGTGAATTCACCCGCCGCCGTTTTGACGAATTCATCGCAAGTGCCACGGGCCACCGCGACGTTGCCGTAAAGCTGGCTGAGGACGGGGTGCAACGTGACCTGGTAAACCACGCCGGGAAACGACGTACGGAACTTTTCAAAAACCGCCTTGAGTTCGGCAAACGATTTAAACGTCTCATTATTTACGGTCACCCCGCTGGTGTCGGCATCGAAGAGCGATTCCAGCGGCGAGAAATCACCGCTGCTGACGGCTTTTTCATAAATAGGCGTTAACAGGCGCAGTTCGGCATGAAGCGTTGCTTCATCGGGAAGCACCTCCGCCGCGCGGGCCGAGGGAAGATTCGAGAGCAGAACGGCCGCGAAAACGGCCGCGGCGGTGGATGGTAGTCGGGACATGGTGGATATTTTCATGATGCGGTGGATGATGGGTTGGGAGAATGGTCGTCCTCGTCAACGCGCTGGCCATGGCGCCAGCGGGTGAAGGGCGCGCCGAAAAACAAGGCTTCCGTCGCTTGGTCGGCTTCCACGGTACAGCCCGGCGCGAGCATCGCGCCGCCTCCGAGGGTGGTGCGGTCGCCGAGGCTCACCGGGCCGAGCACCAGCGTGACCCCGCCCTGCGCGTCCAGTCCGCCGAAATGGCCGGCAAGGCGCGCATCCATGCCGAGCACGACATCATCCCCGATCTGGAGGAGCGGACGGTCGAAAATTCGCACGCCGGGCGACCACAGGGTGAGGCGGCCCACGCGCGCCCCCCATAAGCGCAGCCAGAAGGAATAGAGACCCGGTACCAAGCGCATGAGTTCCTCAATCCATGGCAGGCGATTAAACAGCATTTGCAACTGCCAGGAGATCCACCATCGGAAGAAAGGGCTTGAAGGTATTTTGGCGGTGCCGACCGGGAGGCCAGTGCCGATAACTTGGCGGCAAAGCAACGGAGGCGCCAATAAAGTCCATGTCCCCGCTGCGAGTCCGCGCCACCAACCAGACCATGGTGGCAGCACGGCCAGGACCATGACGCCAGCCAAGTGCGCCAGGGGCCACGCGTTTATCAGCAGCAACAACAGTTTCTGCCGCGGCGTGAATACGGCGGCTTGCACTTTCACGCGTACGCGCAGAGCACGGCGCAGGCTGTCAACTGATACGGCGGTCGGCATGGGGGTTGGCGACATGGTCGGGAGCGGGGCGGGGACCGCGCCATTGGCGGAGCCAGGCCTTGGTCATGGACTCGCGCGGTGCGTCGGAGCCATTATCAAGATTAGGCAGGTGAATCCAAGGTATTTGCGACTGCTCGTGGTGGCGCCGGTGCCAGTTGTGGTTCAGCCAGAGGCTGTCAAGCCAGCGCCAAGTCCGCAAGTTAAGCGCACCCTTATGCGGATCGCGCTCAGTTCCATAGTGGTGCATATATTGCATCGAAGACCAGGTAACGCCAAATGCGCCCACCATCACGACCCAGTGCAATAACGACACGCCGACGACCCACACGAGACTGGCATGCAGCGTCAGGATCACGATTGCTTCCAGGCGAATCAGCCGATCATAGCGTGGGTTGAGTGACTCGATCAGTGCTGCCGTGGGCCGGTCAAACGCCGCGGCTTTGGTCGACCAGAGGCGTGGTCGAAAGGGTAGAATCAGGTTGCTAATGGCGATGCAAAACCAAAACCCACCGCACAGAATGTTGTAAAAAGCCCAGTGCTTCCAGAGGACGCTGTCGCCCTCGAAATAATAATCAAACGCTTCGTCATCCGTACGGTTGCGCACATGATGGCCGAGGTGCCCCTGCCGCAGCAGGTGAAAAGGCGCCGGAAAGAAAAGCGCGAGCAATATGCCGATGGCGTCATTGACTCTTTTGTTTGGATGCAGCATCCCATGTTCGGCTTCGTGGAGCATGAGGTAGGCGGAATTCATCACGAGCGCGTAGAGCACGGCGAGCACTGGCACCCAAGGCCAAAATGGCACCCATGCCGCGAGCCCAAATAACGTGCACAGCACTCCCAATTGGCTGGCGGCAATAACCAGGTTCAATCGCCCTGGGATCGCCCGCGAGCTGGCCAGGTCGTGTCTGAATTCGGGCTTAAGCGGTGTGTTCATGGGTAAGCCAGGTGTTCACGAAAGCACCGAGATCAGGTGCCATTGACGCTTGTCTCCATGTCCGCGGCACGGCATCGCGTCCGAATACCACGCTGCGGAAATCAGCTTGATGCGCAAGGGAACGGAGCGCGGTTTTCAGGCGCGCCGGTGGCACCGAGAGGGCGGGAAGGTCATTCGCCAGGGCGTCGATCACCCGCAAGGCGGCGCGACGGGGCAGGGCAATGTATTGACTGAGCATCCCATTAAGCAGGTGGGTATTGATCCGGCGCAGCCACGCCGGTGTCTCGCCCCAGAACTGCTTGATTAACGCCTGATCCCATTGCACATGGCCAGCCTCATCCGCCAGGTGTTGTCGTTGGACGCCAATTATCGCTTGAGGAAAGAGGGCCGCATCCAGCAAATAGAGCCGGCTTGCAAACATGGTGCGCTCCTCCAGCAATTGGACGAGCCAGATTAAAAAGGGAAACACCCGCGGGTGGCGCACCATTGCGGCCAACCCAGCTTTGCCGACCGCCCCGGCCGCCACGAAGTGCCGCCAGTCGCGTGCATACCATTCCGGCCGCAAATCCGCCAGCAACGTGTGAAAACGCTGCGAGTGCGTGTTCTCCTCGGCGATGAAGGTGTCCAGGGATGCTCGTAACGCCACGTCGGCCACGTGGGGATGGGCGGCGCGCAAGAGCGGCACGATCATGGTTTGTTCAAAAAAAATGATTTGCTCGTGATAATAAAGACCGTGCAATTGATTGTAACGCAATTGCTCGGCCGGTTGCAGCTCGTGCCACACCGCCGTAAACGGCAGCGGCGTCAGTCGTTCCGGGATGAACGGTCGCTGCCAGGTGGGGTCGGCGGTGTTCATGGTTGGGTGGCCAACCCCGGCTGGCTGCGGCGGGTAAACCAGTCGGCATAAAAACGCCACAGGCTCGGTGAGACCAGACGTGGGTCAATGCGCGGTGCCACCTCGCGTTGGTGCAAAGCCGCCAGCTCGCTCCAATGCAGGGCCGGCCGCAAATGATGGGCAGTGTGGTAACCGATGTTGAAAAAGAACCAGTTAAAGCATCGCCCGGTGATGTTGCGGCTGTTGTGCCAGGGATCGTCGCCCGCAAGATCCTGATGCTGGAACAAGCCAAATGTGATCAGCCACCATTGGCCATGCAACCAGGGCAGCGCCACGTAGAGCAGCGTGGCCTGCCAGTTGAACATGAGCAGCACGGAGAAGGTGCCCCACAGCGTTGCCTGTTCGGCGAGGCCGCGCCAAAACAGCCGACGATTCGTGCGCCACCAAATGCGAAAATCAAGCGGCTTGCGCACATGAAGTTCCCATGCCGCCCGTGAGAAAAAATAAAGGATGTTGCGCCACTGCGAGCGGAAGCCAACCAGGCCGGCGCGCACAAAATCGTCCTCCTCATTGGGGTGGCCATGATGCCGGAGATTGTGTTCGCTGATGATGGACGTGGCGGTGGTGCCCGTCAGCAATCCGAACCAGTGTTCCAGCAGAAGGTTGGGAAGAGCGCGGCGGAAAATGTGCCGGTGCATGTGATTGTGCTTCACGTTGGTCGCGATGACCGCCAGCCACGCCACGGCATACCACGCGAATATATTGCGAAACACCCCCGTCCACAGCCCGGCCATGAGCAGCGTCTGCACGAGCAAAAAACCCAGCGCCCGGATATCGGCAGGGTGCCGCAGGCCGAAAAGCGGGGTGCGGTTTTTCGTGGGCGGCAAGTTTAGATGCGTCGAATCAACGGTAATCATGGCTGAGCGGCAATCGGCAGGCTGCGCCGGGTAAACCAGTCGTAGTAAAAGCTCCACAAGGTCGGCGCGACAAGGCAGTTGTCTATGCGGGGGGTCACTTCGCGGGTGTGGAAAGCGGGCAGTTCACTCCAGTGCAGGGCGGGGCGCAGGTGGTGCGCGGTATGAAACCCACTATTGAAGAAGAACCAGTTAAACCAGCGCCCGGTGACGTTGCGGCTGTTTTGCCAGGGATCCTCGTTGGCCAGATCTTGGTGTTGCACGAGATTGAACGTCAGAATCCACCAGAGGCCGTGCAGCCACGGCAGCGCCACATAGAGCAGCGTGGCTTGCCAGTTAAGCATCAGCAGTAAACTGAATGTGCTCCACAGCGTAAACTGTTCGCCGAGGCCACGCCAAAAAAGCGCGCGGTTGGCGCCCCACCATACGCGGAAATCGAAAGGCTTATGCACGAAAAGGCCCCAGACTACCCGTGGAAAGAAGCAGAGCAAATTGAGCCATTGGGATCGGTAACCAACAAGGCTGGACCGCACCAGATCGTCGTCGCCGTTAGGATGCCCGTGATGGCGGATATTGTGGTCGGTCAGGATGGACGTGGCGGTTTTGCCGGTCATCAGACCGAGCCAGTGATCGAGCAGCAGGTTTGGGAGAGCCCGGCGAAAAATGCGCCGGTGCATGTGATTGTGCTTCACATTGGCTGCGATGACTGCCAGCCAGGCCACGGCATACCACGCGAAGATATTATGAAACGTCCCCGTCCACAGACCCGCCATGAGCAGCGTCTGGACCAGCAAAAAACCCAGTGCCCGTAGATCAGCAGTGTGTCGCAGGCCAAAAAGCGGGGCGCGAATTTTCATAGGCCGGAAGGTGGGGCGCTCGACAGGTGGACAAAGGTACGTTTACGAGATAAGCGGCGGACAAAAACGATAATGCGTGAGGCCCGTCGCCAACCGCCAAACTGGCCTCATTTAGGGAAGCCGTCATCATTGCCCTCCCGACCGGAGTTGTCCACTGCATATCCGCGAATTCGCAAAAAATACGCCTTTGGCAATCACCCGGACATTAATTGTTCCTTCCTGTGAACGTTAATTGCTGGTCGAATGCGCTTGGGCAGGCGAGTCTCAAGGGATCGAGTCACCATCGAGCCTGACTTTTT
This sequence comes from uncultured Opitutales bacterium, assembly GCA_964561455.1. Lineage (GTDB taxonomy): Bacteria > Verrucomicrobiota > Verrucomicrobiia > Opitutales > JABDGR01 > JABDGR01. Next base: position 6,536 of record CAZLPS010000065.1, on the reverse strand, counting down.
CCGGAAATCCAATCTCTCGATGACGGCCCTGAATGCTTCTGTCGATTGAACAGCGCTCGATCCAAACGGCGGTAGTTGGATGGCATCCACCAAATGCGGCGCCTCAAAGCCTTTGGTTCCCGCCAAATCGGTTATTGTGCGGATTATTTCTGAAACGCGGTAAGGCACCGCTTTGGCTTCAGCTTGGGTGCGGGGACCGTAGCGCCCTTCATTTAACCCCCGGCGGCAGCGCCTCCACCACGATGAAGCGCGCTTCCTGGCCCGCGAGCGACAGCGGCACCGTGACATGCCCGGCCGCAGGCGTTACGCCATCCGCGGGGTGAATCGCGCCCGAGGCGGCGTCCCAAACCGTGACCTGCCCCGTGCCGGCGAGTGTCACCGTCCGCGTTTGGGAATCGGCGGATTCGTTGAAGAAGAAATAAACTTCGCCGTCCTTCAGGCTGCGGTGAATGTATTTAAAGGACGGGCACGACTGGTCGAGCTTCACGTCTGGCGGCGGCAGCGCGGCAACGACGCGGTCGGTGATATTCGGTGACGGCTCCACGAGCGTCGCGAAACTCAAGTCCGGCGGGCCGCCGGCATGGAGAAAATTCCGGTCCACCACGAGGGTGGGGGTTCGGCCGACGAAGATGACTTTGCCACCGGCGGTGGCGAACGCGCGCAAGCGATCGAGCACGGCCTTGGTGATGACGGTGGACGTCGGATAGATGACTGCGCGGTAGGTTCCGCCGCTCAAATTGACCAGCCCGCCGCCCTTTAGCTGAAGGACCGACGCCAGGGCGTCCGAATCCACATGGTCAAAATCTATTTGGTGTTCGAGCAACTGGGTCACGAGGTTGTCCTTGGGCCGGGCCAGCACGTCATCGGACTCCTCGTCGCCCAGCCACATGCTGTCGGTCGGGTGAAAATAGGCGACTTGCGCCGCGGGGCGGCCGATGGCCAGGAGATATTGGGAGCGGCTGACATAGGGGCCGATGGCCGCACCGCCTGCGGTGTTGAGTCCGCGGATGTTCATGTAGTTCACCCCGCGCACGAGCTGGTAGTCGGCGATGAATTTCCCGTTTTGACCCGTACCGCCGCCGGATTCCTCCCAGACTTGCGGATGCCCGTTAACGTGCGCGGCGGAGACGGCGATCTTCGGAAAATCGGCGATAATGCCTGGGCCAATCTGGTTGAGGTTGTCAATGCCCGGCACGCCGACGTAGCGCATATCGCGCCAAAAGGAACCTTCGTTGCTGATCATGCCTTCGCCCCGGCCCAGCATTTTTTCCTCATGGTTGAGGTGAATCATGAATTCCATGTTGCGCGAGATGCACCAATCGGAGACCCGCTTGTAGAAATTGTCGCGGAAAATTGCGCTCCACACGTCAAAGTAATCGGCGCGGGCGCGCTGGGCCTCGGGCGTCAACGCCCCGCCGCCAAAAATCAGCGGAATATAAGGTTGGAAATCGTACCCCTTCATCGACTGAAACGTTTCCAGCAGTTTGGGCGTCCAAGGATTGACGTTGGTGAAATCGGTCTCGTCGGCGCGGAATCCGAGGACGGTTTTGCCGAACTCGTCGCCGACCGCCTTTTCATAGGCGCCGTAAATGGTTTTCAAATAGGCATCGGTGGCCGCGGGATCCAGGTAATCAATCAGTGTGTAGAGCCCGTCCTTGGTGGCGCCGCGGTCCGAGCCGGCGTCGTTCCGCGTGGGCGAGGTGCGGTAGGCGTGCCGGATAAACGTGAGTTCCCAGGAGCCATTGCCCGCCGGGGCTGTCCATTTGAGCTGTTTGCCGGCGGCCATGGGCACAACTGTGGGTGCTGCCGCTTGCCCGCCACCGCCGGCGCCCGCGCCACGTGCACCCCGCGCGCCACCCCCAGCGGGGGCCGATACCAGCGTGATGCTTTTGGTGTCGGCTGGTACCTGAATCGTGAATGGCTCGCCCACGGTCAGCGCGTACCGTACCTCGCCTGCGGGCAATTGGACCACCAAGGTTCCCGCGCCACCCCGCGGCACCGTGTATTGGAACTTGCCGTCGGCGGGAATCGGGAAGGCCTGGCCGGCGGAAAGGTCGGTGGCCGCCGCGGCGGTCGGGCGCGAGTTGGCGACAATGCCCAACGTGTCCGGCGGCAGGGGAATATCGAGCGTCTGCCCGGCGGCGACGGTCGCGTGCGCGTCGCCGACAATTCCCTGCATCCCCAAGAGCGGAAAATCCCGGCCGATCATACCCCCGGCGAAACCATCGGGATATCCGCAATCGCCTTCAATCCACACTTTCATGCCGCGTTTTTTGCATTCCTGAACCACAAATTTCACCAAGTCCATGTATCCGGGCGAAAGGTAGTCCGGCTGCACCCCGCGCGAGTTGTTGATCATGTAGGCGCCGCCGCCGCTGGCGTAAATATTTTCAATATCCGCCAGGATGCGTTCCTTCGTTTGGGGGCCTCCCCAGATGGCCCAATGGATGGCGCTGTATTCCTTCGGCGGCTGGGCAAATGCCGCCGCGGCGTCGGCCACCGTCGGCGTGGTGATTTCTTGAAACGGTTGCGCCGCGAACACCGACAGCGACAAACCAAAACCGACAATTAATTTTGCAAAGGATTTCGGAGTATTCATGGAGGGGGTAATTGGGGGGGGACTAACGGGAAAATGCCGCAAAATTTACCCTGAGTCAACTCCGGGGCCAAGCCGCCGCACGCCAAAAAAAATTGCCGACCCAGTCGTGAAAGAAAAAATTTACGACGGAGATTTTCGCCGCAACAAAAATATCACGAGAAGAATTGCGATGGCGAGGGTAGCGCAGGCGGCGCCGATACCGGCTGCATGGGAGCCGGACTGGGCGGGAACCGGGGAGTTGGCCGGGGCGCTCCGTCCGCCCGCCGCCGGGAGATTGATTTCCCATGCAAGCTTGTCCGCGGTCTGTTCGCCGTAGCCGAGGAAGTTGCGGCTCTCGTTCATGACGAGAGAGTTCATAAACCCGACGTCCATCTTTTTGACGAAGATAGCGGAGAGGTGAAACTTGGTTCCGGCCGGTCGCGCATAGAGGAAAGTGAATTGCAGGTCCGTTTGCTCCGCCAGGGAAACCTCAACCTGCCGGGGTTCGAGCTTCACGCCATCCACGGTGATTTCCAGCAGGGTGGGGGCGCATTTCACCAGCAGCGGGCGATAAAGACTGTCGAAATTTTCGTCACTCAGTACTGCGGATGGCGGGCTGTCCAGCAGTCGGCGGTAGAGCGTCCGGTTCATGACAATATCAATCTCACAACCATCCGGACGCAGCCAGATGTCGGTGTTCGAAACGTAGGGGTCATGCGCATAGCTGGCGTTGGCGCCCAGCAGCAGCACGACGGCAGTTTGCAGAATCATCCCAGCGAGAGCACGCAGGGAGGATAACCCCGACTGGGGGTAAATTACGCCCGAACTGGCCTTGGCCAAGAAAATCAAAGACAGGGGCATACCTTGGAGGATGATTTTCACGCCGTGGGCGTCAACGCCATACCTTGGCGCCAGCGTTGTGTGAGAGGGGTCCGGGGATTTTCCGTCGGAGGCTTTAAAGTTGCCTGGATGTCGGAAACTCAATCTTCCAGGATTGCGTTGAATCGGGGGTGGGATTAATCCGATTACTTCCGCAATCCGGCGGTTAAGCACAAATTAGGCATCAACTCCCCATGCGCCTTTCCCACGTTAATATCACTATGCCGAAGGGCGGCGAAGATCTCGCCCGTTTCTTCTACGGCGGATTGTTGGGATTGCCGGAAATTCCGAAGCCGGAATCCATTCGTGGTCGCGGCGGGGTGTGGTTTGAGGCGGGTGGATTGGATGTCCATGTTTCGGTGGAGGAGCTGAGGGCCGGTGCCGACACCTACCGGCATTTCGGCTTGGAGAGCACCAAGGTAGATGCAATCCGCGCCAAGCTGGTGGCGGCCGGCGTGGCGACTGAAGACGGCCGACCGGCCCCGTGGCGGCGTTTTTTTGTGCGCGACCCGTTTGGCAATCGCATTGAAATTCACGAAGCCGGCGGATTGCGGGGTTGAATCCCGCGACGAGGTGTGACTGTTTGGAATTTTCGTTTGCGAGGTAGATAGGGATTGGCAGGGGGTGATTATTCCTTCTGATTGACGAGAAAACTTCGCATTTTCTTGTTCAAGTAGTATTGAGAAATGCCGAATAGAACGAAGAGTGCACCCATCACGACAAAAAACCAATTTACGCCGCGGTCGGCAAAGAAGTACAAGCCGAACCAAATGAAGGCCTGGCCCAACACCATCAGAAAAATCACCCGGAAATAGTCAAACGGGGGCGTGGGTCCCGTTCCAAGCCCCGGTCGGCCGCGAGTGAGCATGGCATTGAAGCGGGCGACATCCGATTCGCAACGGTTTTTGCAGGCACAAGCCAGTCCGACTTCCGCAATGCAATCAGGACACAATGCCCGTCCGCAGGATCGGCATACGGCCACGGCGTCGGAATTCCGGTGGATGAAGCATTTCATGATTTTATCGGGTTCACGGCTAAATATTGGAAATTTCTTTTGAGGCGCTGTGGGCCCCGCCAAGACCGCGGCCTTACGGGTCGGGCATAAATACTTCCTGAACGGGTTTGTTGAAAACCTGGCTGAGTTTGTACGCGAGCGGCAGGCTGGGTGCGTATTTTTCCGCCTCCAAGGCAATAATGGTTTGGCGGGTGACGCCGACGCGATCGGCCAGTTCGGCCTGGGAGAGGTCGAGTTCGGCGCGGAGCATGCGGAGACGGTTTTTCATCGGGCGTGGCGACGGACGAAGAAAACGGTGATCATCGAGGAAATCATGAACCAGCGGACGCCCCACGGTGGTAGTGACGGCGGACAGAAAAGATGGCGATCACGTAGGAGGTCGTGAACACGAGGAAGGACCACCAGGCGGGGCAATTGGGAACGCCCGCGCTTCCCAGGAAAATGGTGCTGAAGGAAATTAGCGCCGTCGCGACGCCAGCGACGGCGGCAGAGTCGACGATGATGCGCCGTTGCAATTCGTCGGTGGTGAGGACGTAGCGCACAGTGGCCGCAAAAAAGAAGACCACGGGAAAGATGGGCAGGGCGGCGATGGCAAAGCGCCAAGGGGCCGCGAACTGGTGAGCGTAGCCCAGGCTGATGATGGCCGCGAGGGCGTAGCCAATTCCGGAAAGGCCGACTTCCCGGAAGTAAGCGCGCTTGGCGCTGGCAGTTGGATTGGGAATTGGGTTCATGGCGGAATTGGAATCCATGGATCATGAATCAGTCGTGGATTATGCAAAAGATGTGGAATCGATTGATCACCGGAAGTGTCGCCGCACGAAGATGCCCGCAATAATCCAGGACGACATAAACACGAGATACGTCCACCAAGCTGAAAGCGGTGGAAAGCGGTCGCCTTCAATCAGACCATACGTGACGGACAGGAGGGCCGTGGCACCCCCGGCGAGGGCCAGGGAATTGACGATTGCCGCTGTAGTTCGTCGGTGCCCCGAACGAAGCGCACGATCGCGACAAAAACGAAGATGACTGGAAAAATCGGGAGAACGGCGACCGTCGTGTCCCAAGAGCCGGGAATCGAATGGGCATTGAGGACCATACGGCTGAACAAGATGGCTACGACGTACGCGATCATCGACAGGCCGAACCACCAAAGGTACGAGCGCCGGGCATATTCCACGGGATTGGGATGAGAGTTAAAGTTCATGGCCGAAATGTAATGTATAGATTACATAAAGTAAAGAACTATTTACTAAAAGTCGCCGTTACATTACTTATTCTGCATGAACTTGCCCCCCTCAAACAAAGTTAGGGTAACGGCACTCTTGAGGCAACGACCGCATAAGCCGGGGCGGCTACTGGCCGTCTGTTCCATTAACACATTTGAAGAGGGCCTTCATTACGGCGTTTTACCCCCTAAAGATGTCGAAGGGCTCGATTTTAAGGACTTTGCGTATCCTGGCTTCACCTTCGCCAAACCATTTGGTCAAACCGGTTGCAACAATCGCATGATTTTCCATAGTTTTTGCGCGGTCGATCCGAGCAGGTTTGTTGGTCGAATCGTTCATCGGAAAATCAGCCCCCGGTACTTAGCGCATGGCTTGGCCCCGGAGATTACGGATGGTATGGCTGATCATGGCGCACGGGCAATTTTGTCGAATCCATGTTATACTGGAAGGGCCAACTCCACCATGCGGCGAAATCCTACTGTACCGCCCGGTCTCAAATTAAGGAAAAATTCCTGCTCAAATCCGAATCACCTTCCAACCCCATGCCTGGCACCATGGCCTCAAGGGTGCGATTTAAAAACGGTGTATGGCTTTTTTTCCGCAACCCAAAGTCCACGACTATTTTCAACCCGGTGCCAGCCAGCGCGCTCGCCCGCTGTTTATTCCTGGGCAAGGTGATCTCTCATACTAGTGGCAAAGGGCTCGCGGCCGGCCAAATCCATGGCCCGAGTCAGGCGTTCTTCATCGAGAATCCAGCGCTTGGTTGTGTAAATTGGATAATTTCCGCGCCATTCATCCGGGGTGAGGTTGACGGTGGTCAAGTTCGCACCGGAGCGCA
>CAZLPS010000064.1:0-25162 GCA_964561455.1 uncultured Opitutales bacterium | reverse complement strand
CAAAGAGGAGTGCCTTCCAGCGCGGGCGGGCATAACGGTTGACGAGCCCGCGGAAACGGCGGCTGCCAATCTGCTTCAGATTTGTGCCCAACAAAGACAACCCCGTAAAGAAAAGCCCCAGTCCCAAAAGAAACTCGCCGAAGCCGTCAAAGAATGCCTTGTCCATGATTGGGTCGTTAGACTAGTTGCGACACTGGCGATTTTCGCAACAAGTTCAAGTGCGGGGATTGGGGAGTGTGTCTCGCCCTAATCGTAGCGCCGAGCTTCAGCCGGCGCTGATTTGACGTTTGATAGATTCAGAGCGCCGGCTAAAGCTCGGCGCTACGACCCGCAAGCTCCGCCATTGCATCTCCGCTCCTCACGTGCCAAACTGTCTTGGTCAGCTTTACCCAATATTCTCTGTCCCTCTGTCCCTCTGTCCCTCTGTCCCTCTGTCCCTCTGTCCCCAAGTTCCCATGTCCATCAACCTCCCCGACCCCCGCCGCAAACGCGACCCCGAGACTCTCGTCGAAGAGGCGGTGCTGGACTTCACGCTGGGCGAAATTCCGGCGGCGCTGCGAAAAATCCATGACGCCCTGATTGCCGACCCGGAGTATTTCCCCGCATACCATGCCATGGCGGAGATTTATTTCTCCATCCGCGACCTGCCCATGGCCCTGGCGTCCGCCGTTCGGGCGCAGAAGCTGCGGCCGGACGATATCCACATCAACACGTCCCTTTCCCGAATTTATATGGAGTTGGGCGACAAGCCCCAAGCCGAACATTTCGGGGCACAGGCAAGGATGCTGGGGTGGAAGGAAGATTTGAAGCAGCCGCCGCCGAAAGCATAGAAAGAAGTATTCGGTTTACGGTTTGCAGTTGAACACCACCTGCGCGGCGCTTGGATCCATTTCTACTCTTGAAAGAAATAAACCTGATCAAAACCTGCGTCAGTAATCAGCGTGTAAAAATGTAGCGCACTTTGGTTGTTCGTACGAAATGCCTGCAATCCTGGCCAGGATTTTGCGTCAGGCCAGCCGGGGCCGGGTTTCAAGTCATATTCCAAAGGCTCCATGCTCATGGCCGCTGTCAACTTCAGGGCCGCAATCAGTCTTTTGACATCTTGAGGATTACACCGAAAATAGAACTTGTCGGCATTTCCGCCAAATATTGGATGAAAGAATTGGGCGCGCAAATCCGTGGCGGTAGCCGGCAATTCGCAACCCGTGTCGATTTTAAAATATTCCGATGCGGAAGGCTCTTGGTAAGTCAATATCTTGAAAAAGAAGGCGCTCATCCATAACAGGGACGGAGCCAACATCGAGACGGATCGATGTCGCAGCCACCCACGCCACCGAAAAATCGCCAACGTAATTAGGTTTATTGGCAACATCGCGATGGCCCAAAAGGCGGCGGCCCCCATCATGCTATAGCCAACTCCGTCCAAGAGGTCGTCAAACAACAGGGAACTTCCCCATAAAGTAATCACCAAATATGGCCCAAATACCGCCGCGAAGGAAAAAGACAACAATTTGCCCACTCCCAATCGCTTTGACTCCAGCACCGTGGCATTAGGTTCGGGATCAGGTACTCGGAGATTTATCATTTTGCGCCACCTTCAACATCATAAACCGGGTTATCCATCCGATTGTTTCAATAACTCTACCAAATCGAGGCGCTTGGAAAACATGCTCAGTTCGCCCGATGGGGTCATCGGCCATTCGGCGCGGGGGCGGTCGCGGTAAAGTTCGACCCCGTTCCCATCAGGATCGTGCAGATAAAGGGCCTCGCTGACGCCGTGGTCGGCGGCGCCGTCCAGTTCGATGCCAGCCTTTTGCAGGCGGCGCAGGGCGTCGGCCAGCGATTTCCGGTCGGGGTAGAGGATGGCGATGTGGTACAGTCCCGTCGTTCCCGGTGGCGGGGGCGAGCCGCCGAGACTCTCCCAAGTGTTCAAACCGATATGGTGATGATAGCCGCCGGCGCTGATGAACGCCGCCTGCGTGCCCATCCGCTGCATTAATTGGAAGCCAAGCACGCCGCAGTAAAAATCCAGCGAGCGCTGGAGATTCGCGACTTTCAAGTGCACGTGGCCGATGGCAACGCGCGGGTCTATGGGGTCGTTGGGCTTCATTGTTAATTTAGTTTTAATACCAGCCCATGTAAACGTACACATGGGTCAGGCTTTCGTCAGTCATAAGTATGCATCCCAGAAATTTGTCGGAATTGAAGTGACTAAAGATCCTAACATGACCCGTAGGCAACTTGGGCCAATCCGCGACAGTGTATGGACCTGGAAGATTGCTGTTCAAACCAACTTCGAGATTCAATGCTTGAATAAGTTCCTTGGTGTCACTGGGGTCACATTCGAAATAGTAAGCGTCTCCGTCAAATTCACCCCCACGGAGATTGGCGCGAAAATCGCCGGCCGATGCCGGAACCGGCATGCCCGCTTCCATGGCAAACCATTTTCTCGGAGCGAACGGAACAGCAACCATACCGAGGAGGAAGGCGGCGAGAATAGTGACCGAAGGACCCAATAAAAAAAGTGCCCGCCCCCTAATCCAGTGCTTCCAACGGAACAGGCCAAGCACCAATAAATTCAACGGGAAGATCAGGATTAGCCAATAAATTGCGCTGATTGAAACAGTTCGCCATCCAACGTAAAGGCCATGCAGGTGATCCGTATATATAAGAACCTTCCAGATTGTATTGGGAAGTATAAAAGCCAGGAACGAAGCCGCTAATAGGAAAATTCCTCCAATAGGCTTCGGCTCGCTCATATTCGCCTTTAACAATCGGGCGAAATATCCCTGGGTGTCAATCATGCAGATGCTTCATTTACCCCCCTTGATCAACAGCCACAAATCCACCGCAAAGAAGATGACCACGATGATTTCCAGCACGAGCATCCGTTGCTCGTTGGCTTCGGAATGAACGACGCTGTAGAGCTTGTCCAATTGCGCGAGGCGCTGCTCGACGCTGGCGCGCCATTGGTCGAGGTAGAAGCGTTCCCGGGCGCCGACGTAGACGCGCGCCAGGTGCCAGTCGCCAAAAAACTTGGTGATGTGGGTGATTTCATCATTCAGCTTGGTCACGTCCATGCGGAAGCGGCGGAGGTTGCGCAGGGAGATGGAGGCCGAACCAACGAGCGGCAGGCGCGGGCGGTCGAGATCCACGTAGGCGCGGTCAAGGTATTTGTCGAGGCGGCGATCCATCACGCGGAGTTCCTCGAGCTGGAGATTGGCCAGTTCGAGCGCGTAGAGGGTGTCGTCGAGATAGCCTTCCAGGTCGGCGACGAGCGCGGCGTCCCAATCCACCACGACGAGGTCGGTGTTTTCAAAGGAGCGCTGGATGCGCAGGATTTCCACCACTTGGGCCTCGCTGAGGCGATCGGGCTCGGTTTCGCTGAGCAGGCCGGCGGCCGCCCGGCGGTTGTCGCCGAGCCACTGGTTCACATCCCGCGAACCGCCGAGGTCGGTCAGACAGAAAACCGTGTAGGCCTCAGGAATCATTTCCTCGTCCGCGCGGCTGACCATGTAATCCTTGAGGCTGGTGCTCACCTGCTTGCACAGGTCGCGCGCCACGATGTCGAAGGTGCGCCCGTCATCGAGGGCGGGTTGATGGTAGGGCATCAGTTCGCCGAGACCGCCGATGGTGAAATCCACGCGCATCATTACCGTAACGACGCCAACATCGTAGATACGTACCAGCAGCCGCACGGGCTGACCGTGCATCGGCGACGAGAGTGGCGCGGGAACGACCGCCAGCGGCTTGTACAGCGGCATGTCCTTCGGCAGCGTCCGGTCCATCCGGATTTCGAAGGGGAAAGGCTTTTCCGACAAGATCTCGCGCACCCGCGCCGTGACGATTTCATTCGCCACGTCAAATGCATAGAGATAAACGACCTCGCCTTTCATGAGGGGTTGAAACTAACAGCGGGAGGGGGATATGTCCAATCCTGTAAATGGCAGGAAAAGGGTGTATTTCAGAGATTGCGCACCGCCGCTCTTATTCAATTTTCCATTAATTCCCCCCCCACTTCGACCTATTGACTTTAACCGGCCGACGGCGGTAAACTGGCCCTCCTTCGTTATGAGCAAACCCAAGTTCTCCCTGGACTTCGAAAAGCCGCTGCATGAGTTGGAATTGCAGTTGCAGAGCCTGCGCAAATTGTCCGAGGAGCAGAAACTCGACGTCAGCGGGGAAATCCGGGCGATTGAGGCGAAGCTCGAGGCCACCAAGGCGAAAATTCACCAGAATCTGACCTCCTGGCAGAAGGTGCAACTGGCGCGGCATCCGCACCGCCCCTACGCGCTCGATTACATTGAAATGATTTTTGACGGCTTTCAGGAACTCCACGGCGACCGGCTCTACCGCGACGACCAGGCCATCGTCGGCGGCCCCGCATTTCTTGACGGCCAGCCGGTCATGGTTCTCGGCCAGCAGAAAGGCCGCAATACCAAGGAGAATTTGAAGCGCAATTTTGGCTGCCCCAACCCCGAAGGCTACCGCAAGGCCCTGCGCCTGATGCGGCTCGCGGAAAAATTTCACCTGCCGGTCATCGCACTGGTGGACACCCCGGGAGCCTATCCGGGTATCGGCGCGGAGGAACGCCACGTGGCCGAGGCGATTGCCGTCAATTTACGTGAAATGAGCGTGCTGGAAACCCCGACCATCGCGACGGTCATCGGCGAAGGCGGTTCCGGCGGCGCGCTGGGTATCGCCGTCACCGACGTGGTGCTGATCATGGAAAACGCCTACTACTCGGTGATTTCCCCCGAAGGCTGCGCGGCCATTCTCTGGAAAGACCGCGCCCACGCCCCCCGCGCAGCCGAAGCCCTGCAAATCACGGCCGACAAACTCCTTGAAGCAGGCGTGGTGGACGGCATCGTCCCCGAACCGCTCGGCGGCGCCCACCTCGACCCAGCCCTGGCGGCGAAAAACTTGAAAGCGGCGCTCATCGAGAATTTGGCCCGCCTCAACGCCATCCCGATGAAGACCCTGCTCGAGCAGCGCTATCAAAAATTCCGCAACCTCGGCATGTATGAGGAAGTGCAGCAGGGTATGGTGGCGAAGGCGGCGGTGGTGTGAGCATGACACGGTTTCATGGCTGCTGATAAAAAGCCTTGAGCTCTATTCGATACCCACTATTCTACAGTGAACGGACTTTTGGCTGCCGAGGAGCGTTATGAGAATTATCTGCCTGATTGCCCTGCCCGCCAGTGTGTTTTTAGCCACTGACGTTTCGGCCATCTCCGACCGGGGCGACATTCTGGAACCTGGGCATTCGTCTCGAAGGGCTGAAAACAGTTTTTATCTCAACCCGCAGGCAGGCGCAGGTGCCACGGAATCCGCCCCACCAACTGCTTCTGCGATGGCGCCTCCCTCCGCAACCATCCCGGCCTCTGCCCTGCTTCCATCCGCCACCGATAAAATGCCGCCGCCCAAAAGCGCTCTGGGAGAGGCGGCGACGTCCGCCAGCCAACTCCAGCCGAATACCGCTCAGACTCCGACCTGGGAGCACAAGATTTTCGTCGCCTCCGGCTCAGCGGACAAAGACAAATTGCAAGAATTTTTGCAAGCCGGCTGGGTATCCGACAGCCAGTCAATTGACCCACTGACCGGCAACACCCAATTCCATCTTAAACGCCTGGTGCAACCGCCCGTGACGGGAGAAATCAAAATCATTTCGGCAGTTTTCGGTGATTACGAGGACGGGCATGGTCTGGCCGACGTCACCGCCGTTGTGAAGGATTTGGTCGGCCCCGGAAAGCCCACGGTGTTTGCCAGTCCCAAATGGATGCAGATTGACCCAGCGTATGGCTGGAAGAAAAACATTGTGATTGTTTACGAATACCGCGGAGTGAGCCGGACGTACAACGCCATCGAAGGCGGCCCCATTGGTTACGAGGAGCTCATCAAAAACGCCGGTGGAACCATTCCTCCGCCGCCTACGCCTGCCGGCGGCGATCGAGTGCAAATCGTCTCCGCCTTTTACGGCACGGGGATGTTGTTCACGGATGTAACCGCAAGGGTGACAGAACTCACCAAACCCGGTTCTCCGCCCTTTACCGTGGATGTCAATACGCTCCAAGCCGACCCGACCCCCGGTCTCAAAAAGGAATTTATCGTGGTCTACGACTATAATGGTGTCCGGAAAACTTTCACCTCGCGCGAATACTTGGATGTCAGCAGCGCGACCCTGATCGCCAACGCGAAAAATTGAACGACGGATTTAATCGAGTTTCAGACGCAGCCCGTCATAGGCCAGGCGGACATTGGCCGGAAGTTTTGCCTCCGTGGCGTCGTGGTCCACCTGGAAGGTCATGTGGGTGATGAAATTCCTCGGCGCCCCGATGGCCTGGGCGGTGGCCACCGCTTCATCAATCGTCATATGGGAGTGGTGGGCGTGGGGGCGGAGACCGTCGAGCACCACCACATCGGCACCGCGTGCCAGAGACCGCGCCGGCTCGCCGACTTCCTTGCAGTCGCAAAAGTAGACAAATTTCTGCTTCGTGGCCGTTTCCTCGAAGACCAGCCCCAGGGTTTCCAAATCAAAATGCGGCAAGAGCACAGAATGAATGACTCCGCCGGGCACTTCGAGCCGCCGGGGCATCTCCCGCAACTTGAAACACGGGTAGCCCTTGGACGCCGGGCGCTCGCCCATGGCATACGGGTAAATCTGGCGCACGCGTTCGAGCCCCGCCGGCGTGCTGTAAACCGGCAGCACTGCCCCCGGCAGTTGGTCGCAAAAGCGGCGCAGGTCGTCCATGCCAAGCACATGGTCAGCGTGGCCGTGGGTGAGGATGAAAAGGTCGGCGCCACGGATGTCCTCGCGGAGGCACTGGAGACGGAACTCTTGGGCGGCGTCCACTTGGATGCGGGTTTCGCCGAGGACGACGTGAATGCTGCTGCGGGTGCGCCAATTGCGCGGATTGCTCAAATCGAGGCTGCCGGGCGGCTGCGCGATCATCGGCACGCCTTGCGAGGTGCCCGTGCCAAGAAAAATGACTTCCATGAGGCGTTTCCTGGTGGGTTGGTAATACGCAGTCGCCTCGAAGAGGCGTCCCCACCCCAGGCGGCGTCGCGCAAGCGCGAGCCCTATAGCGCGGACTCGCCGCGTTCGTCAGTGCGGATGCGAACGACTTCCTCGAGCGAAGTCACGAAAACCTTGCCGTCGCCGATTTTGCCGGTCTTGGCGGCTTTGGAAATGGCGGCGATGGTCTTGGAGACGGCGTCGGTGGCGACAGCGATCTCAACTTTGACCTTGGGGAGGAAATCCACGGTGTATTCACTACCGCGGTAGATTTCGGTGTGGCCCTTTTGGCGACCGAAACCTTTAACCTCAGTAACGGTCATGCCCTCGATGCCGATTTCGGCCAGGGCTTCTTTGACTTCTTCCAGCTTGAACGGCTTGATGACGGCGGTGATAAGTTTCATAAGGCGATAAGACCCCCCCACCCTACACGCTTGAACCCGGCCGTGCAAAGGAAAAAATGCGCGGGCGGCCCGATTCCGGAGAACCACGGATTACACAGATTGCCAGCGCAACGGTAACGACCACCCATCGGATGGTTCAGACCAAACCGGCCAATCCCTGTATTTCAAACATCTGAGGGATTATTGAGCTTGAACACGCCTGCGGCGGCGGCTCCACCGGCAAAATTTGCGACCAGAAAAATCCACAAATTGTGCCAGTCAAACAAACCCAACAGGCTCGCGCCGACCGCGACCGCCGGGTTGAAGGCCCCGCCAGAAATTCCGCCCACGGCAAACGCGCCGGTCATCACCGTCATGCCGATGGCCAGTCCATAGTAAGAATTGCCGGCGGTGGTTTTGGAAGTGGCCACGTTCAGCACCACGTAGCACAGGGCGAAAGTAAACAGAAATTCCGCCAGCAGCGCTGCCGGGGTGCTCGCGATTTCGCCCATCTTGGGATCATGGCCACCCTCATGCATGAGGTATTTCGCCGCGAGGGCCGCCAGCGAAGCACCAATGATTTGCGCGGCCCAATAAGGCGCGACGTCCTTCATGGCGCACCGGCCGCGCAAAGCCACGGCCAAAGTTACTGCGGGGTTGTAATGGGCGCCCGAAATGTGGCCGCCGGCATAAATCATGACCATCAAAGCAGCGCCAATCGCGAGGGGTGGAATGCTGGCACCGCCAATGACGGCGCAACCGATGGTGAAAACGAGAAAAAACGTGCCGATAAATTCAGTAATATATTTGTTCATGGACAGGAGCAGCGTTAAAGCGCCCTGACCCTACTAAGCCCGGCCCCAAAGACAAGCCAAACCATGGCGAACCCGGTGGCGGGGAAAGGATGGGAGATCCGACAAGTCAGACTTGTCAGACTTGTCATTTGAATGCCGCCCCGCCACTCCCTAGAGCGCTGCTTTGCCTTTTTCGTCAGTTCTGATGCGGATGGCTTCTTCGAGGGGCAGCACAAATAATTTGCCGTCGCCGATTTTGCCGGTTTTCGCGGCCGCAGTGATGGTTTCCACCACTTTGGGGGCGAGTTCGGAGGAGACCGCAATATCGAGCATCACCTTGGGCAGGAAGTCCACGGTGTATTCACTCCCCCGGTAAATTTCCGTATGGCCTTTTTGCCGGCCAAAGCCCTTGACCTCCGTGACGGTCATGCCTTCGACGCCAATTTCGGCCAGGGCTTCTTTGACTTCCTCCAACTTAAACGGCTTGATGATGGCTTTAATGAGTTTCATGCAGATATTTTGAAATTAAGGGGTGGGTGAATCTGTGGGCAAACCGCCCGTTCGGCGTGCGGACGGTTCCTTGGCACGTAAGAATTAGCAAACGGCGTGCCAAAAATGACCGCTATTAACGAAAAATTAGCCGGAAAGGGTGCCAAGATACGGGCAAATACCCCCCATTTCACCTACTCCTTCGCTAATTCTTTAAGCTTCTTCAAATCCAGCTTGCCGGAGCCCAGAACGGGGATGGCAGGAACTTTCTTGATAATGCGGGGAATCCACAAATTGGCCAAGCCGGCGGCGGAGAGTTTGCCGCGGAGTTCCTCCGGGTTGAGATCCACGGTGGTCAGCAGCACCAGCGCCTCACCTTTGGCCGGGTCAGGGCGGGCGGAGACGGCCACTGTGAGCGCGTCGCCGGCCTTGTGGCCGAGGGCTTGAATTACTGCAGCCTCGACGGTGCCATGCGGAATCATTTCGCCGCCAATTTTGGAAAAGCGCGAAAGGCGGCCTTCAATATAGAGGAACCCGTCCTCGTCCAGCTTCGCCAAATCGCCCGTGACAAACCAGCCGGTGTTAAAGGCTTCCGCGGTTTTGTCAGGCTGATCCAGATAACCGGGGAAAATATTAACGCCCTTGAGATAGAGCATGCCGGTGTCGTTGAAACCCTTGTCCGCACCGGTATCGGGGTCCACGATACGCGCGGCCGATCCGGGGAAAAGTTTTCCCACCGCGCCAAGGCGTTTTTTCTTTGCCACTGATTCCTTGGCCTCGCCCGGCAGGGCGGGAAGGTTGACCGCGACGACCGGCGACGTTTCCGTGAGTCCGTAGCCTTCGCAATACTGGCTGTTGAAGCGCTTTTCCCATTCCTCGTGAAAACCGGCGGGGGTCTTTTCCGCGCCGGCGACAACGAATTTAACGCTCGCGATGTCCGCCGGGTCAGCGCGCTTGAGGTAGGGCCGGAAGAACGTGGGCGTGCCCAGGAGCACGGTGACCTTTTCGGCCTTAATGGCTTCGATGCATTTGTGGACCTCGAGCGGCGATGGCGTGGTGACGACCCGCAAGTCGCGCTGCATCGCATACCAGAGAATAATCGTGAAGCCAAAGCTGTGGAAAATGGGCAGGTTGCCGAGCAAAGTCTCGCCCGCGGGCAAAATGCCGCTGGCGTCAATTTGCGCGCAATTGCCCAAAATGTTGCGGTGCGTGAGAATCACGCCCTTGGGCTCACCGGAACTGCCACTGGTGAAGAGCAGGCCGGCCTCCCGGTCGCCGCCCTCGAATGGAATTTGCGCCCGGCGAATAATACCCTCGGCACTGCAAAAATCCGCCAATATGGCCCAGCGCAGCTTGGCAAAAGTGGAGAGCGCCGCGATCTCCGTTTGCAGGTCAAGCACCCGCTCGGACCACGGCAGGTCCGGCATGCGACCAGTGATTTTTTCGCGAAAAAGATTGTCCGTGAGGGTGGTCATGATGCCGGACTTGCGAATGGAGTGCTCAAGCGCCCCCTTACCAATGGTGAAATTCAGATTCACCGGGGTCTTGCCGGCGAACATGACCGCATAATTGGCAATCAGCCCGCCGAGGCTCGGCGGCAACAGGATGCCCACCCGCGGCTCGGGAATCTCGCGGCGGATGCGCTGCGCAAGCGCGAGGGAAATGCCGAGCAGTGTTTTTGCGCTCATGCGCTTCGGTTTTTCGTGGCTGTAATCCACGACGGTTTCGCGGACCCCGCGCTTCTTGAGCGCCCGCACCAACGCTTCCGCGAGATGACCGGCAAATTCCGGGCGCGCCTGAAACTTTGCCGAATCCAAATCGAGCAGCGGCGAACCGGGCGGCTGGCTGGGTGGCTTGGGCACCGCAGCCGGCGGCGGCGGCTGGGCGGGTTGCGGGAGCTTGGGATCGTTGTCGGGGGTCCGCGGCGGGGCATTCACGGGATCGGAAGGCTTGGCGAGCGCGAGGAGCGCGTTGCGCAGGTTGTCCACGGTGGCCTCGTTGGCGGGGAGCGCCTTGCCGAAGCGAATGGCGACGGGATACGGAAGGCGGAGAGGTGTCTTCCAGAAAAACTTTCCGCGTTCAAAGCTGAAAATGGACCCCCAGATTCCGCCCAAGTGCACCGGGACCACTGGCGCGCCCGAATGCCGCGCCATCAAATTGAAACCGCCGGCAATGGTTTGCAATTCACCCGTGCGCGAAATCTGGCCCTCGGGGAAAATCAGCACGGCATCGCCTTTTTGCAGCAACTCCACCGCTTCCTTCATCGCCGTCTTGGCGCGTTCGGGCGTCACGGGAAGCGTCCCGAAAACCCGAAATATCGCGCGGAAAAACGCATACCGCGTAAAGCCGCCCCACGCCATCGTCCGCATCGGCCGCGGGCTGATCACGGACAGCAACACCACGTCCACATAGGACAAATGGTTCGGCGCAACGATGACGCCACCTTCGCGGGGCAAATTTTCCAAGCCTTCGACTTTTACCTTGTACACGAGCCGCACAAATGGGCGAAAGCACGCGGTGAGCATTCGGGCGAGCAAGGGTTGGGAATTGGCGGGCATGGTTGGGTGGTAGAATATGAGCGGCGCGCGGCGCGCGGTGCGGGCAGGCTGGGCGGAAGCAGTGAGCATAACGACTCCCGCGCTTCCACCCAAGCCGATTACAAGGCCTAACGCCAGAGATAAGCTTTCAAACAGATTATTCATTTTGAGGGAGGGGTTTCATTTGCCCCTTTTGCACATCCGATGCCATGGTTGCGATCCGAGTCGGCTGCGGGCCCACCAGTTTCAGTCTATATGCCTTGTGGATAATGGGTTAAGAAATTCATGACGTATTTTCAACCATTTGATTCCATTTCCCAACTAGGGAATAAATGTCATCCTGGCCGACATAAAATGACCGGCGGTCCCCCCGGCCTTGGGCAAATGCAACAAGCTGGTTTCAGATGGCAAAAAGGCTCGCCAGCCCTTGCAACCCAATCAAATACTCGAGAGGCTGACTTGACCTTTCCTTGTTTCCACGATGAACAAATCACTTCCCGTCCTGACTGTGGCCGCAGCCCTGCTCGCCGCCCAATGTTTTCTCGCCGCGCAAAGCGCACCACCCACCGCCACGCCAGCCGCACCAGCGGCGCCGATCAAGGTGCGGCCCATCCGGCTGGAAATTGACCGCAAGGTCCCGGAATCCATGCAACTGTTTGTCGGCGGCATGGAAGCCACCGAGGTGGATTTATATATCAAGCCCGACGGCAAAACGATGTTGGAAGCAGACAAGTCGGCAAACTACATTACCAGCTTTACCGACGATGTGGGCACCGACCTGGCCAAAGTTGCGGCACCCGCCGCGGGAGCTTCCGGAGGCACCAACCGGTCCACATTCGCGGCGCGGAATCCGTTAATCACGAATCTGCGGGTGACGGACGATGGTCAGGCGGCCGTCCTAA
Organism: uncultured Opitutales bacterium; assembly: GCA_964561455.1. Lineage (GTDB taxonomy): Bacteria > Verrucomicrobiota > Verrucomicrobiia > Opitutales > JABDGR01 > JABDGR01. The sequence goes on along the minus strand of CAZLPS010000064.1, from coordinate 13,042 downwards.
CGATTCGCAGCACGGTCCTGCCCGCGGCCGATGCGGCGAAGATTCTCATTCGCGGCGCCGTGCCCATCATCTGCGGCACCCATTCGGTCAAAGACACGCAAAACAACGTGGCGCTGGTCAAGGACGCCAGCGTAACATTCGCAGGCCATCCAGCCAAAATTGATTTGGTGGAGAACGAGGGTGACCAACTGGCCGTGGCCCTTTCGAGCAGCCAGCCGTTCAGCACCATTAAAACAGTGCGTTTTCTGGCCGCTGATGGCCACGAGATCAAAAGCAAAATCTCCAGCCGCAGTTCCTTTGGTTTTACCGGCGCGATGACTTACTCCATCAGCTTTATGCTCGACGAGAAAGTCTCCAAGACAGACATCGAATGCACTTATTGGGACAAGACGGAGACCGTCACCGTGCCGGTGGATTTCGCCGTGGGCGTCGGGCTGTAGGCGCACCCCGGGGAGAAACGCGCTACATGCGTTCCAGGGTTTCGAGGCCGAGGGTGTGCAGGCCGGTTTCGAGGACGCGCAAGGTGCGGGCGCAGAGGAGCAGGCGCCGGGCCTGGATGGACTTGTCCTCTACATTGACCCGGTCGGCCGCGTAAAACGTGGAGAATTCCCCGGCCAGTTCGTGCAGATAGGTGCAGAGGACATGGGGCCGCAAGTCCGCCAGCGTGGATTCGAGCACTGAGGGGAGCGCCACCAATTTTCGGGCCAGGGCAATTTCCGCAGGCGATTCCAGAGCGCTGGCCGTGGCTTCACGCACGGCATCGTCAACCGGCAGTTCCGCTTTGCGGAAAATACTGTGGATGCGCGCCACGGCATAGAGCAAATACGGCGCGGTGTTGCCGTCGAGCGCAAGCAACTTGTCCCAGGCAAATTCGTAGTCGGAAGTGCGGTCCTGGCGCAAATCGGCGTATTTGACCGCTCCGAGGCCGACGACGCGCGCGATATTGGTTTTTTCGGCTTCCGGCAAATCCGGGTTCTTTTCCGCAACGATGGCCAGGGCGCGGGCTTGGGCTTCAGCGAGGACATCGAGGAGTTTTAGGGATTCACCGCTCTTGGTTTTGATGGCCTTGCCGTCCGATCCCAGAATGGTGCCCCACCAGACATGGCGCACGCGCGGGGTTTTCCGTTTGGTGGCGGCGAACCATTTGCTAACCGTGAGGAATAACTGCTCGAAATGGTCGCGCTGGCGGCCGTCAGTGAAATAAATGGTCTCGTCGGCATGCCAGGTCTCAACGCGGTAGAGCACGGTGGCCAAGTCGGTGGAAGCGTAATTACTCGCTCCGTCGCTCTTGCGGATGATGAATGGATTTGGGTTCTCGGCGTCCTTCTTGAAGCGGGGGTGCTCAGGATGGAAGACAACGAGCGCACCTTCGCTAATCTCTGCCAAGCCACACTCCGTAAGCTCCCGGTAAATTAGGTCCACCTTATCTCGATAAAAGGATTCGCCCAGCGTGTGCTCGATGGTAACGCCGAGCATCTTATAAACCACCTCTGCGGCTTGGTTGCTGACGGCGACAATTTGCTCCCAGATGCGGGTGTTTTCCGGATCGCCGTTCTGCAGCTTCACCAATTCGGCGCGCGCGGCGTCAGCCCAGGGGCTGTTTTTGTCCGTTGCCTTGAACGAACCGGATTTGTACAGGCGCTCGAGCTGGGCGAGCGCGGCGTCCGGGTCGGAGAGAATTTGTTCACCGGATTCACGAAGCGCAAGAATGAGGACGCCAAAATTGGTACCCCAGTCACCGAGGTGATTGTCGCGAATGACTTTGCCGCCGCAAAAAGCGAGCAGGCGCGAAACCGCCTCACCGATGACCATCGGCCGCAGGTGGCCGACATGCATCTGCTTGGCGACATTCGGTGACGGATAATCCGCCACCAGGGTGTGCCCGCGGTACAATTCGCCCGCCGCCTCGTGAAAATCCTTTTCGCCCCGGTAGCACCGCAACCACTCGAGCAGGAATTTGGCGGTGAACTTGAAATTCACGAAACCCGGCCCCGCCACGTCAATTTGAATGAGCGAAGAATCGAGCGCGGGGTCCGCCTTCAAGGTTTCTGCCAACGCAGTGCCCATCGCCCGGGGATTCTGTTTCCGCGCTTTGGCAAAGCCGAGGACGCCATTGGCTTGAAAGTCGCCAAACCGGGGGTCAGCCGGGCGGATTTCGGGCGCGAATTCGCCCTCGAAGCCGGGCGTGCGCGCCGCCGCCGCGCGCACGACGGCGTCCAATTCCCGGGCCGGATGAAACCAAATGTCCATCCGTTATCAAACACCGTGACCACCCCCCATCGTCAAGCCTGGAGCGCAGCACCCAAGGGAGCCACGGATTGACTCCAGGGCCGTCCTTGCCCTATTTGTTGACGGTCATACTGCGGAACCCGCCCATTAAAACTTGTCTGTTACTTTTATGAGCCCAGGTCTGAAGATCATTGTTTTCGGGTTGGCGCTGGGCCTCCAGGCCTGCGCGACCGCAAGAATTTCGTTGGAGCAAAAATATATTCCGACCCCACCGCCAGACGCCAAAAATCCCGTGCTGGTATGGGATGTCGCACCTGAGCAGACGGCCGGGTTGCCGCGCAACTTTCGGACGACGAACGACCCGCTGAAGCCAACCAGCAGCACGGTCGCCCCCAGTCTGGCAGGCTTGGCTGAATTGCATGCGGCTGGCAGCGGAGCGTTTTCGGTCGAAGAATTTAAGGCAGCCGGGCCTCATTTGCCCGGCCCGGTGACGGTATTCGATTTGCGGCAGGAATCGCACATCTTTGTCAACGGCTCACCGGTCAGTTGGTTTGCCACGAATGACTGGGCCAATGCCGGCCGCGCACACGACGATATTTTAGCCGACGAATTTCTGCGATGCTCCCAAGTGGTCATGGGCCAAAAACTCCTGCTCCGCGATGATAACGCCATCAAGACCCCCACCGCCGCGGCGACTGCGCCGGTTGAAATCATTCCCCAGGGAGTGTCCACGGAAAAGGAGATTATCGAAGCGCTGCAGGCCAAATATGTGCGCTTGACCGTCTCCGACCATGTCCGGCCGGACGATGCGGAAGTGGATCGGTTCATTAATGCCGTGAGGCAAATGCCCGCGGACGGCTGGGCGTATTTTCACTGCCGCGCCGGCAAGGGGCGCACCACCACTTTCATGGCGCTGTATGACATGCTGCGCAATGCGCGCGTTGCTTCGCTGGAGGATATTGCCCACCGGCAGGAATTCCTGGGGGCGGATTTGGATGTGCTGCGCCCCTCCCCCGCCGGCAGTTGGAAAATTCCCTACACGGATGACCGCATTGCGTTTGTCCGCGCCTTTTATGAATATGCGCGCGCGAATCCCGGCGGCCAGCCGCAACTGTGGAGCGAGTGGTTGCGGACGCCGAGTTTACCTTAAACTTGGCGGACAAACCCCTCGATGGCCGCGGCCACTTCCTCGCGCTCGGCGGCGGTGATTTCGGGGAAAATCGGGATACTCAAGACTTCGCTCGATAAAATATGCGAATGCACGCAGGTTTCGCCACCCCGGGAGTTGTTGGCGAAACAGGGCTGGCGGTCGAGCGGCACGGGGTAATAAATCTCCGCGCCGATCTTCCGCGATTGGAAGTGGGCCAACAAGGCATCCCGCCGGCCGGGGCCGTGGACGCGCAGGGTGTATTGATTCCAAATGTGCTCGTGGCGCGGGCAACCCGCGGGCAAAGTGATTTTAGGCGCGGGAGATGCCGGGGGCGTCGTGGCGTGGGCGGGATGCACGTGGCAGTCCTGTGGGCGGACGACCGCGATGCCGGGCACCTTGGTCAGGCGCTCCGTATACCATGCGGCATTGGCCTGGCGGCCTTTGGTGTAGCCGTCATAATGCGGCAGCTTCACGCGCAGCAACGCCGCCTGGAGCGTATCGAGGCGAAAATTTCCGCCAATAAACGGATGATGATATTTCGGCTTCATGCCGTGGACGCGCAGCACCGCGGCGTGTTCGGCGAGGGCGTCGTCGTTGGTCACAAGCAGGCCGGCATCACCGAGCGCGCCGAGATTCTTGGTGGGGAAAAAGCTGAAGGCGCCGAATTGGCCGAGCGTGCCGACATACTTGTCGCCGTACTTCGCGCCCATGGCTTGTGCGCCGTCCTCGAGCACGGTGAGGTTGTGCTTTTTGGCGAGCGCCAGCACGCCGTCCAAGTCCGCCGACTGGCCGTAAAGATGGACCGGGATGATGACTTTCGTGCGCGCAGTGATTTTGTTCACGGCATCGGCGCAATTGATATTGAAGCAGGCCGGGCACACGTCCACGAAAACGGGAATTGCACCAAGGCGCGCCACACAGCCCGCCGTGGCAAAAAAGGTAAAGGATGGCACCAGCACCTCGTCACCGGGACCGACACCAAGGGCCATGAGCCCCAGCGAAATGGCATCGGTACCCGACGACACGCCGAGGGCGTGCTTGACCCCGAGAAACCGCGCGCATTCGCGTTCGAACTCGGCATGGTCGGGACCCAGGATGTAGGCTCCCGAGCGCAGGACGCGCTCAAACGCGGCCTTCAAGTCCGCTTCGAGGGGAAGGTTTTGACGTTTTAAATCCAGCAGGGGAACAGGCATGGGTAAGTGGCCATGATGGCAGCAGAATTCACTGAAACGCCACTGTAAAATTTGGTCGTCAAAGCTCTGGGGGCGGATACATTGCGATGATAACCATGAGCTTTTTCGACCAAATACTGGGGCGAAAGCCCGACCCCACGGCCCGCTGGGGGGAGTTTCAACTGCCGATTCCAGACTTTGACATGGTCGAAATGAGATTCGGCAAATTGAAATTTGGCGACGGGCTGGAGGCGGCGGCATTTCTCGGCCGGCCGGCCCAAGTGCAATGGCCCCGGGAGGACTATTGCGAACTGCTCTACGCGGCTGGCGGTTTTCAAATTGATTTCGACAACGGCAAATTTGCCTACCTCGCGTTGCTCATCGGCCCCGACCCCTGCGTGCCGACCGACGTTGCTTTTACTTATGCGAAGCCGCGGCTGCGCGGCGCCAGTCAGGAAAGCGTGCGCCTGACCGAAAGCACCCGCCGGGCCGAATTGGAAAAATTGTTGGGCGCGCCGACCACCGCCGACGAAGACAAGGACGAAACGGTGCTTTCCTACGAGTGGGACCGCCTGACCATGGAATTCGAATTCACACCCGATGGCCGGCTCAAGCGGTGGAATTTGTTTCCGACGGAGTAGATGTCCAATTCAAATTCAGCGCAAAACTTCTGCGGGCCCGGTGACAAAGGGATTTACCACCCGCACCCCGTTGTAGTCACGATCAGCGGAAAAATCCTCAGAAAGCAGGAAGCGGCAATTTCCAGTTATGGCGGCGGCGAGTACCATGCAATCCCACCATGCCATCGCGTAAGCGTCCTGCACCTGCCAGGCAGTCTTAATCAAGCCGGGAGAAGGGACTATCGGCTTCCAATCCAAAAAGTCGCGCACGTCGGCGCGGGCAATTTCCGCCGAAAGCGCAGGAGAAAGTTTCCGCGTGACCACATGGTAATATTCCTGAATGATCTGATAGCTCAGCCGGGCCAATTCGTCCGTTTGCAAGGTCGCCAGCCAGCGTTGGGCCGCAGCCTGCTTTACCGGTTCCGATGGATCGCGGGCGTAAACCAATACGTTGGTATCAACGAAGAACTTTGCGGTCATATAATTCCTCGCGTTTGGGAAGCGATGCACCCGGACGCCGGAGCGGATAGGCTTTGCGATTAAGGAACCTGCTCATGGCCGCTTGATAAATGTTCTCCTCCCGCATTTTTTCCGCCAATAATTCGCCCAACATGCGGGAGACGCTGGTATCGTGCTTGGCTGCCTCAACGCGTGCCCACTTGGCGACTTCTTCGTCGAGGGTTATGGTCACGTTCCTCATGGACACGAAGTTAGTGCAACACGAAGCTCGTGTCAAGGCGGCATTCCGCTGTTGATTCGATTTTCGGTTATCTCCTTTTTCGCAGTTTGGTTTTAGCGAGACTCTCGAAAGTAGCGCCACCAGAGTTTCAGGCCGGCGTCGAACCATCGCCGACCGCCACCGGCGCCTTTGCGGCTTCGGCATCGGCCTTGTCCTTGATGCCCTGCAACCGAGACTGCTTAAACCCTTCGATCTTGGCTTTGCGCGCGGCTTCCTCCTGCGCCTTGACTTCGGCTTCGATGACAAACTCCTCGCGGATGGCGTCGAGGTCCTCCAAATCAGGCGGCACGTTGGAAATAGCCTCGGCCATGGTGGAGAGGCCTGCGCGGACCTTCTTCATGCTGTCTTGGTGAAGCGTGGACATGCCGTTGAGCATGCCCACCCGCTTGAGCACCGCCGTCTCGGCCTCCTTGTTGATGGCTTCGATCAGTTCTTCGCTGGTGGCCATCAATTCGTGAATACCCACTCGGCCTTTGTAGCCACTGCGGCCGCAGGCCGGACAGCCCTCGGGATTCGCGCGGTAAATCGGCCCGTGCCATTGGATCGCCTTGCGCAATATCTCCGCTTCCCGGCCCTCGGGCTCATAGGATTGCTTGCACGCCTTGCAGACGCGGCGCATCAGGCGCTGGGCGCACACGCAGACGATGGACGCCGACACCATAAAGGGCTCGACATCCATTTCGGTCAGTCGCGCGACGGTGGACGGGGCGTCGTTGGTATGAAGCGTGGAAAAGAGCATGTGACCGGTGAGGGCGGCCTCGACGGCGATTCCGGCGGTCTCTTTGTCGCGTATTTCACCGACGAGGATGATGTCCGGGTCCTGGCGCAAAAACGCCCGCAAAGCTGTGGCAAAGGTCAGGCCGATCTTTCGGTTCATCTGCATCTGACAGAGACCGGGCAGCGTGTATTCAATGGGATCTTCGGCGGTGCGAATGACGATATCCGGAGAATTAATCTCATTCAGGGCTGAATATAACGTCATGGACTTCCCCGATCCGGTCGGCCCGCAGTGCAGAACCATGCCGAACGGGAGAGTGATCAGGCCGCGGTACTTCGCCAGGTTCTCCGGCTCGAAGCCGAGGGCGGGCAGCGGCAGCGTGGACTTCTGCTTGTCGAGAATACGCATGACCACGCCCTCGCCATGATTGAGGGGCGCGGTTGAGATGCGCAGGTCAATGTCGAGGTTTTTGCGCGTATATTGCTTGAAGATGATGCGGCCATCCTGCGGCAGGCGCTTTTCGGCGATGTCGAGATTCGACATGATTTTCAGTCGCGCGATGAGCGCCCCGGAAACCTTGGAGGGGAAGGTGAGCTTTTCATGGCAATTGCCGTCAATGCGCACGCGTACGCGGGTGGATTTTTCAGATGGCTCAATGTGAATGTCGCTGCCGCCGGAATAGTAGGCATCCTCAATGATGCGGTTGGCGAGTTGGATGATGGGGGCGGATTCCTCATCCTCAAGCGCCCCTTCGGAGATTTCCCCCTCTTCCAATTCGCCGGCCATGCCCAGGGCTTGGACGACGTCGCCAAAACCGGCGGAGGCCGATTGTTCCTTCTTCTCCTCAATCAGCTCCATCAACTCCGATTCGGTGGCAAGCAGGAGCGAAACTTTTTGCTTGGTGATCTCCGCGATTTTGCGGGTGACCTGCAAATTAAACGGATTGGCCAGGGCAACAATGATAAACGGCCCGGCCATGCCAATCGGCAGCACTTTGTTCTCTTTGCAAAAATCGCGATCCAGTTTTTGGAACGTCAATTCGTCCACCTGAAAATTGCGGACGTTAATCGGACTCAGGCCAAACGCCCGGCTGCGGGCGGTTAGCAGCGCGAAGTCCGTCACCTTGAATTCCGATTGCAACACCTTGCCCAATCCTTCGCCGGACATGTCCTCACTGGAATTGAGCAACGCGGTGGCCTGCGACTCGGTTAATTTACCGAGGGTTTTCAAGCCGTTCACGACGGCCGCCTGAATGCGGGCAAGGGCCATAAGGGAGAATTGAGAATTAAGAATGCAGAATTAAGAAACAGGGAAGACTTGAGACTCAGAGGTGGCCAGCATATTTCAATTGAGGAAAAAAAACAGCAGAACTCCCTGCAGACTGCAAATTGACAGCTTTTTTATAATGAGCGATTAAATATTTTGCAATCATCTCTTAAACAATGAGTTATTGAAAAATCCGCGGCGATTGAAACCCGTTGACTCTTGGGCTCTAAAAATCTTTGCTCAGCCCCATGGGCTGGGGACGCACACTTCTGCTTGGGGATATCGGCAACCGTCTGGACATTGATGATGTCGAGCGGGAGATTGCCGATCTCAGGCGTCAAATGGCCAGTGGCGCGGACGGCAGCGGGCCCCAGGATGAACTGATTGATCAGGAAGCTCCGGTCCGACAATGCAGAACTGAAGCTTTATTTAACGGCGCTGATTCGCCTGTTGGTCAAAAATGGCATCGTCACGCAAAACGACCTGCAATCCATCGTTGCCATGGTGGACGCGCAAGACGGGCAAGTGGACGGTAAATTTACTGGAAGAATTGCTTAGACTGCATCGCGCTCACGCCCTCGGCAGCAAATCCGGATAGAGCAGGCCCAAATCAGCCAAGTCGCCGGTCTTGGGCAGGACGGCAGCATCAACCTTGAGGTTTTGCAACACGGTGGCAGGAGCCGAGCCCGCGCGTCGGGCTGTGTCGTCAAGGTATTCGCGCTGGCGGCTCACCAGGTAAGCTTCAATCCCGGCGGAAGCGGGCACTTTTTGCCCAAGCAATTCAGTCGCCTGCGGGCCGGTCAGCGGTTCATCACGCGCGATGGCGGCAATGCGCCGGGCGACATCCACCACTTCGGCATAGTTGCCGGGCCACCCATAATCGAGGAGCACCGCCACGGCGGCCGGAGACAGTTGGGCGCGCGCCGGATTCTCCTCCCGGGTGGCGAAGACGTCGAGATGCATCTTTAAATAGGTGGCGAGGTCCGCCAGGCGGTCGCGGAGGGCTGGTAGCACCACAAGATGCTTTTTGACGAGATTGAACATTTCCGGACTCGTCTCCGGCAACAACTGCGGATAGCGGGTGATGTCGAGGAAGAACACCCAGCAAACTTCGCGGCCACTGGGGAGATACTTGGGATCTGCGGCCAGCAGCTTTTGCAGCAATTCAATCTGGCTGCGCGTGGCCTCGCCGAAGTCGGTCAATGCCACCAATTTACTCACTTGATGCTGGCCGGGCAACTCGCGAATGGCTTGAAGGACTTCGAGGGATTCAATCTGGCCGACGGAAAACTGGTGAATGGCCTGATTCCCGAACCCATACCAATCGGAAAGCTCGCAAGTAATCAGCTCCAATTCCGCGCCGGGCGAAGCGCCGACAAAAAGATACCGGTCCACCCGCGAAGCCCCCCAGATTTGTTGCGCGAACCGGCGCGAGGCCGCAGTGCCGTCGGCCAAATGTTTCAGCGCTGGATACGGGGTGGCCGCGTTCTCGCCGGGTTTGGCCCCGGACGCCTGCAATCCGGCGCGTTCTTCCTCGGACATGGGCTGCACAAAGCGGCGCACATGGTTGACGAAGGCCTTGATGTCTAGCGGCTTCTCCAGCACCAGCGTTACATCCATGTTGGCGACTTTGACGAGTTCCGGGGTGTTCATCAGGCCCGAGACCATGATGATCGGCAGATTGGGCAACCGCGAGCGGGCGCGTTCCATGAAATCGGCGCCGTCCATGACCGGCATTTTATAATCGGCCACGACCAAGCTGTACTCCTCGGTGTCGAGCGCCTTGAGGGCGTCGAGCGGGCGCGTGACCATTTCCGTGCTGAAGCCCTCCTGGACCAGGAGGTCCCGCAGCATTTCGGCATAATTTTGCTCGTCGTCGAGAACTAGAATCTTTCCGGGCATGGAATGGTGGGAGATGACAATGGGCTGACTTAATACGGGAGTTTTAATTCTATACCAATAACAAATCGGAAAGCAACCTCGTCCCTTAAAGAAATATCTCCCCCAAATCCGGCCGGGAAAGGCCCCGTATTTTCGGCCAATTTGGTGAAAAAAATGTAATGAACTTGCGTCCCGACCCGTCCGCCCGGCAAACTGCGTGCATGGGTCACGATTGGTTCCAAAGCGTCTGGCTCGCCGGATTGCTGTTGGCCGGTTGCGCGGCGCCCCGGCCGGAAGCGGGCGGGTGGGCGCGGCTCGCGCCCTATCAAGGCGCCCTGACTGCTGACGAATGGCGGTTGACGCTCGAACGGCGATTTGTCCCCAACGGAACGGGGGCTGGCTTTCTGGAAGTTGCGCCCGACGGCAACGCGTTGGTCTTGGGGCCGATGGATGACAAGCCGGTGCAATTCGCGACATTGCGTTATCTACCCACGCGTCCACCCGATGCGCCGCGCCCGGCCCTGCCGCCCGGTACACGATTCTGGCGGTCCCTCGCGGAACTGGGCCCGGCGACGCCGGACCACCCGCTGGCCGGGGTACACCTGGCGCTTGATCCCGGACATCTCGGTGGCGCCTGGGGCAAAATGGAAGCCCGCTCTTTCAGTTTCAATGGCGATCCGGCCGTGCAGGAAGGCGACCTCGCGCTGCGCGTGGCGCAATTATTGAAACCGCGGCTGGAGGCGCTGGGCGCCCAAGTCAGCCTGGTGCGTGACCGGCCCGGCCCCGTAACCAACGACACGCCGGCAAGTCTGCGCTCCGCCGCGGAAAAGGAATGGCTCGCCTCCGCCCGGCCACCCATTCCGCCGCCGGGCAGCCCGGCGCGCGAAGACGCCATCACGCACCTTGCCGAACTGCTTTTTTATCGCACTCGTGAAATCGAAGCCCGCGCTCAACGCGTCAACCAGGTGTTAAAACCCGACCTTGTGCTCTGTCTGCATCTCGACGCAGCGGCGTGGACCGATCCGCAAAACCCCGCATTGCTTGAGCAACCGCAGCACTTCCATATCCTTGTGAACGGCGCCTATTCGGCGGCGGAAGTACGGGAAGAAGCGCAGCGGATCGCCTTGGTCGAGCGCATCGCCAGCGGCGCGGGTGACGAGGAATTGGCGGTGGCCCTCGCCATGGCCGAGGGCGCGGTGCCGGTATTCGGGCAGCCCGCCTCCGGCTATTCGCTGCCGACCGGCGTCGCGCTCGGTGGCAACGGTTACGTCTGGGGCCGCAATGTCCTCGCGGACCGCCTGTACCGTTGCCCGGTCGTGTTCCTTGAACCGTACGTGGCCAACAGCGTCGAAGGCTACGCCCGGATTCAGGCCGGTGAATACCCGGGCACGCGCGAATTCAACGGCGTCGCGCGCAAAAACGTTTTTGTGGAATACGGCGATGCGGTCGTCGCGGGATTGGTAAAATATTATGGGCAACGAAGCGTCGCCCGCTAAAAAATTGTGTGCATTCAAGTAGCGCCTCTCCTTATTCTGCGATGGCTGGCAGTGGTACTTCAGTCGCAGATTTTTTGGCTTCCGCCAGGGCTACAAACCAGCTGGTAACCGCCCAAAGTCGTTGTGCTGGCGGAGCGGTCGGGTCCGCTGCCTTGATGGCGGCTTCAAGTGCCGGTGCCTGGCCATCCATGCCGGCGGTCTCGTAACCTTTGACGGTGTAACGCATTCCGTCTTGCAAGTCGCCAGCTTTGCCGGAAATCGAAATCAACAAGGGAAGATCGAGCTTTCGACCATTAACCCTGTCCACCTTCAACGAGAGTGGATTGTTCATGCTCTCGGGCACCTTCACACCTTCAATGGCCAGGTATTCGCCCAAGGGAAATCCCAAGTCGCCCGTTGGCATGTTCCAGTGAGGGGCCGAAAACGCCGGGCCCTCGATTGGCTTCATTGCGCCCGAATCAACCGCGGCAAAGGACGATAGCGGCGCGAATTCGAAGGTTACCTCCCAGCCGCGCTGCGTCTCAGTGAACGACTCACCCGACTCTTTGGATGCGGCAGCCACGGCCGGCGGAGTGCCGGTCAGTTTGAAGGTCTCGTACCCCCGCACGGAAAAACGCCCGGTGAAGCGATTGGCCGGCAGGGTGGCGCCATTCCCTTCAATCAACATCACATAAACGGGTTCCGCGAGCTTGCGGCCGTTGACTGCTTCCACAAACATGAAACTACCCTCGACTTTCCCACCTGCGGGAAACACAGCCCCATCGGGCGGGTGGATATCGCCGCCCTTGCCATAGGGAAAGGTGCCCTCGATTGTGATATCGGTTCCGACGGGAAATCCAAGGCCCCCCACAGGAATCCCGCGGAGCAGCGTCGGCGGGGACGACATGGCGGCCCCAGGGTTGGCACAGCCACCCAAAGTTAAAGCCGCAAAAACGGCCGGAATCGCCCGCAAGTAATTCATTGAGCATTTAAAATAATCTCTTTTGGCATTCTTGCAGAACTTTACTTGTAAAAATATTCTCCGCGGCCCGTTTGCCCAGGACTAAACCATTACTGATAGGCTCTTGACTTTCACCGCCTTCTGTGGCTTTTCCAGAAGCATATGAATATGCGTATTCCCGTCTCTGCCTGCGTTATTTTTCTCACTGTCGGCCTCGCTGCGTGTTCGACCGAAGTTTCGGTCAACCCCAAGGGCGGCCCCATCGCCACCGTCAAACCCAATTGGTTCACCGGCGGCGTGACCATGACCGCCGACGTCAAGGGCGATCTGCCACGTGTATTTCGGGCCGCCAGCCTGACCCTGGACAGTCAGAAATATTACCGCACGCAGGAGGCCGTTGACCAAACCTCCATTCAAGCCCGCGGCCTGATGGATGTTTATGTGGAAATTGACTTCGGCCCCTCCAAAGAACCCGGCATGACGAATGTCGCCGTCTATGTAAATTCCGGAAAGACGCCCGACGCCCAGGCGATTTTCTCTGGCATCAATGATACGCTGGCCACGCTTCCGTAATCGTCCAATTACGCAGGTTGACATGGCGTCAATTCTGCCCTAACGTTCAGGCTATGAAGGTTATCCGAGCCAAAAGCGCCGGCTTTTGCTGGGGCGTCGAACGTGCCATTGATATTGCGCGCGAATTCGCCGTCACCGCCCAACGCCCCGTCTATACCGACGGCCCCCTGATCCATAATCGCCAGATGATGGAGAAGCTCCTTGCCGAAGGCATCAACGAGGTCGGCGACTACCAAAGCAAGTCCGACATCGCCCTCG
>CAZLPS010000063.1:0-25212 GCA_964561455.1 uncultured Opitutales bacterium | reverse complement strand
CTCCGCCAAGAATTCGCCGCGTAATCCGTTTTGGCCAGATTCTAGTCACACACCCCCCGCCCGGGCCCTAAAATTTTTCGGCTCGCCCTCGGCGGGAGAATTTGCTTCAGTTATCGCTTCCCATGAAAAAACTCCTTCTTTCTTTCGCCCTTTGCCTGGCGCTTCTCGCGCCGGTTTCCGCTCAAAGCGCTGCCACCAGCCCGCTGAACGTGCCCGATGTCGTGACCAAAGGTTTCGACGCCTATACCAAGTCCTTTAGCGATGCCGTGGACGCCTGGTTCAAAGACTCGCCGCTCAGCAAGGACCTCGCCACCAAAACCAACTTTATGAGCGCCCTGTCCGGATTCGAGACGGGTTACGGCAAATATATAGGTTGGGAGTTGGTTAAAGTTGTCAATCTGACCCCGTCCACCTGCGTGGTTTACGCGGTGCTGAAATTCGAAAATGGCCCGGTCTGGATGGCCTTCATGTGCTATAAGCCGAAAGACGCGTGGATCGTTTCTTCGATGAATTTGAACCAGAATCCGCAACCGGTTCTTCCTCCCGCCATGCTCGCGGGTCAGTAAGATTCCCGCAGATTGCCCGCCGCTCCGGGCGCCTTGATTCCCTCCGCTGGCCGGCACCTTATCCGGCCTCAGCATTCTGCCGCAGCCCAACTGTCGGCTGAGTGCGGCGCATGGCCCATACCCCTAGGGCCACCCAAACCATCCAGGCCGCCGCCCCGATCATCAGGCCCTGGCGAAACGACGGCGGCGCGTATTCCACCACCAGGTGATGGTGCCCGGCCCCAAGGGGAATGGCGCGCACGATATAGTCCGCCGGCAACACTTCATAGCTCGTTTGGCTGCTGCCCTCCAGCGCGCGCGCGCGCCAGTCCCGGCTGTATAAATCCGTAATCAACAATAGTGTAGGCGCCGGGGTGTCGGCTTCAAACGTCAGGGAATCGCTGGTGAGATCAAGCAGGTTGACGGTGCCCAACGGCGCACCGGGTTGGGGCTTTGGATTGGGTTCGCTTTCCAGGTAAACGGTTTTGGCTGGGTCAAAGTCCGCTTTCAATAATTCGGCAAAAATGGCGTCGCGTCCTGGAAGCACCCTGTAATTCGACATCAGCAACGCCCGCGGCAGCGGGCTCTCGCTGTAATTGAGCGAATACGTTCCCGCTTTCGCCGGGTTTGGGGTAAAGGCGTATTTGAAACGCACCAGGGCAAAGGCGCGCGGCAGCAGGCTGAAATTCGCGTACTGGCCGGCGTGGTCCGGATTGCCCCCTTGCGAAAAAGTGATGAACTCCGAATAGCGTTTGAGCAACGTCGGATCATTACCCCACATATCCGGCACCCCCTCAAAATAGCCGCTGTTCGCCCGCTCCGGATTGAGTACCCGGTAGTCGCCCGGATGCCCCGATATATACTTTGCCACCGGCGCCTGCACCAGGTCGCCCAGATGGGACGTGGCAAAATTCGCGTGCGCAAACACCACCATTTCCAGCGGCAGCATGGCCAATGGCAGCCAGCGCCAGCCTTCCCGGCCGCGCGCCAGCAGCAACGCCAACCCCGCAACCGCCAGCAGCCCCCCCGCCCACACCAGCGATTGCCCGGCCTGCACCCCGGATACCCGAATGAAAGTTGTGTCCGCCATCTGCGTCTCCGGCAAATAACTTTCCCTCGTCCCGTTGATGAAAGCCAATAACCCGGCTATTTGTGCCGGCGCCGCCCAAAGGATGATTCCTACCGCCCCTGTCGCGGCCCCGAGTGCCAATAGCCCGCCCGCAAACCGCTTGGGCCCCAGGCGGCCACCCATCAGCGCATCCGCCCCCGCCGCCATCATGGGCATCACAAAAACCACTGCGGGGAAAATAAATTTCGCCTGAGTGCGAAATTTTCCAAACTCAGGGGCGTAATCATAAAGCACGCGCAATAAGGGCGTATGCGCGCCCAGCGCCAACACCAACAAACCCAGCACCACCAGCAAATCCGCGCGCGCCCAACGCCGGTGCATCCGGTCGCCCAACGCGAGTGCCGCCAGCACCACCCCCGTCACCCCGATGAAGGGACACACCTCCCAAAGATAACACCGTCCCCAATAGACCGCAGACGTGAGATTGCCAAAAAATCCTGGCGCCAGCAGGGTCAGAAAATTCTCCGGCGGAAACGAAAACTGGCTCACCACCTTGAAGTCCAGTTTGTCCGCCCGCACGCTCTCCGCCGCCGCCGCCAAACCCGGCAGCAACTGCGCCGCCGCCAGCGCCGCGCCCGCGAGGTAAACCACCACCAGCACCGGCAGGGCCCGGCGCCGCACTGCTGGATCCATTGCAGAGTAAACCACCGCCTGCAATCCCGCGGCCAGCGCGGCATCAAAGACATATTGGGGATAGCCCCCCAATATTTGCAGCGCCACCGCCCCAGCCGCCAGCAATATCGGCCGCAATGCCGGCCCCCGCCACGCCGCCTCCAGCGCACAAAACATCCACGGCACCCATGCCATGCTGCACAAATTCCCGAGATGCCCGGAATAAAATCGTAAAAACACCGGCCCGCTGAACATGATCACGAACCCCGCCAGCACCGCCGCCAGCGGCCGCGCCCCCCGCCGCGCCGACCACACCCCCACCCCCCAACCCAAAATCAAAAGGTGCAGAAAATACGACAGGTTTATCGCCCGCGCCACGGGTAGAAACAGGAAAATTACATTCGGCGGATAAAGCTCCGCCGAAAGAAAATCCCCCAGGAACGGCTGACCAGAATAGGTGTAGGGGTTCCACAATGGCAAATGCCCGGCCAAGATGCTGTCCGACGCAAACGCCCGCCACGCCGCAAACTGCCCAATGTCCGCCCCCGACGCCGATAAAAACAAATCCGCCGGGAGCAAAAAAGCCAGGGCCACCGCCGCCGCCACGCTGAGCAACGCGCATTGCCAAATCCGGCGGCGGGTGAAGAGAGGGGAGGACATCGGGTAATCTCAAGCCGGTATTGAAGCTCAGGACGTCACCGAGCGCGATAGAAAATCGAATCGGAAAAAAATTGCTCGCTTCTCCCTCATCCCAGTCAACCCACGGGCTTCGTCAGAACCCTCTTTTGCACAATCCGCCCGTTTTCAATAATGCTCACGGTGGTCCAATCCCCGGACTCCGATTTTGCCTGCACCGGCAACGGTGCCTGTGCCATCCAGGCCGAGATGAGGTTGACGAAATCATTAAAATTGAATCGCGTGTGATCCAACTGACTCTCGCGACAAAGCTCCGGGTAATCTTCCTTAAAAATCCCAAATCGCCGGTGGATTTGCTTGCCGCCTGGAATGCGAATCGGGTGGATGTCTTCTGCCAGCCAGTCACGCACGGCCTCAATTAGTTTGGCCGCATTCTGGTCATGGCTCTTGATATCCTGACCGCTAATATCGGAAATATATTTTTGGAATCGGAATCTTTCGCGATCCAGGATCAAACATCGCTTCCAAGCGTGACGATAATGCTTCGCCCCTAAAAATAACCCCAGCTCAAAGGGCATGTTGAACCGTGGCAGGCTGTGCTCCCGATCCAGTTCGGTCCGGGATATATCATGAATTCCATGGGGACAATCCTGAATGAGACCCAAAAGCTTTTGCAGCCGGATATGACCTCCGTCACTGGACTCAAGCGAACAACGGGGCACATAACCACAATCCATTACCGCAAATACCATGGCCTCAAAGAGCGGTTGGTACTCGGAGTCAAATGGTGCATTAAGGAATACTTGCCGCTTCGAGGACCGGGGAGGGTGCTTGTGGGCCATGGGGTTGGGCGCGTTTTTGCAAGACGATGCTTACGGCCAATGCCATGCGCTCCCGGCTGACGCTGCCTTTGAATGGCGGTACGGGAACCTTCCGGTACGGATGCTTTGCCTGTGTTAACTTGGCCATTCTTACATTATCTGATTATCCCAAATCCACCTCAAGCCCATATTTCAGCGGTGAAGGCCATCCTCCCCCCGGCTCACTTCGTCGGAAACGGATTCCGCTCCGCAAACTGCGCCTGGTGCCAGTAGGGGTAAATCCTCGTCTTGGCGCTCGCCGCCTCCAGCACCGAAATTTGCGCCGCCGTCAGCTTGAATTCCGCCGCTGCCAGATTCTGCCGCAATTGCTCCTCATCCCGCGCTCCAATTATCACCGTGGACACCGTCGGCCGGTGTAGCACCCAATTGAGGGCCACTTGCGCCACCGAACGGCCCGTCTCCTTCGCCACCACATCCAATGAGTCCACCACTCGGAATACAAATTCGTCTTCCGCCGGCGGTGCCAGCTTTTGCGTCGTCGCATCATGCAACCGGCTCACCTTGGGCAGTGCCTGCCCGCGGCGCACTTTCCCGCCCAGCCGACCCATGCCCAGCGGGCTCCATACCACCGCCCCCACTCCCTGATCCAGCGCCAACGGCATCAACTCCCATTCGTATTCCCGCCCAATCAGCGAATAGTAAGCCTGGTGCGCCACATACCGCGCCAACCCGTGCTTTTCCGAGACCGCCAGGGCCTTCATCAAATGCCAGCCCGAGAAATTAGAACAGCCAATGTAGCGAATTTTTCCGGCCCGCACCAAATCATCCAGCGCGTGCATAACTTCCTCCACCGGCGTCAGCGCGTCGAAGCCATGCAGTTGAAAAAGATCAATGTAATCCGTCCCCAGCCGCCGCAGCGCCCCTTCGCAGGATTTAATCAAGTGATACCGCGAAGACCCCACCTCATTCGGCCCGTCGCCGAACCGAAACGTCGCCTTGGTCGAAATAATCACCCTGTCCCGCCGACCCTTGATCGCTCCGCCCAACACCGTCTCCGCTGCCCCCGCCGAATAAATATCCGCCGAATCAAACATGTTCACCCCGGCCTCCAGGCAAATGTCCACCAGCCGCGTCGCCTCCTTCACATCGGTGTTGCCCCACTGGTCAAACACCGCGCCCCCGCCAAACGTCGCCGTGCCCAGGCACAACGATGGTACTTTGAAGCCGGAATATCCAAGTAAGCGGGATTCGACGGGCATGGGCAGTGGAAATCAAAAATTATGAACTAAGAGGTAAAGCCCATCGAGACCGCTTGGCGAAGTTGAAATTTGCCCTTTATCACGACCCGCGACACTGGCGTCGCCTGGGAACGTGGTCGTGGACTTCATAATTCTTAAATCTTAATTCTTAATTTCGGGGCCTCACATCGCCAACTGCGGGCGCTTCGGGTCCGGCCAGTCAATGTGGAAGAACTTGCCGCGCGGCTGGTCAACGCGCTCGTACGTGTGCGCGCCAAAGTAATCGCGCTGCCCCTGCAGCAAATTCTGCGGCAGGCGGTCCGCCCGGTAGCCATCATAATAGGCCAGCGCGCTGCCGAAGCACGGCATCGGGATGCCATATTCCGCACCCAGTGACACCACGCGGCGCCAGTTCTCCTGCGCGCCTTCGATGGCCGAGCAGAAATAGGGGTCGAGCAGCAGATTCGCCAAATTCGCGTCCCGCGCATACGCCTCGGTGATCTTTTGCAAAAACGCCGCGCGGATAATGCATCCGCCGCGCCAGATCTGCGCAATCTCGCCGAAATGGAGCGTCCATTTGTATTCCTTCTGCGCCTCACGCATCAGTTGAAAACCCTGCGCATAAGAACAAATCTTCGAGCAATACAGCGCGTCGTGCACCGCCTTGATCAGGGCGTCCTTGTCCCCCGTGAATTTCTTCCCCGGTCCCTTCAGAATCTTCGACGCCGCCACGCGCTCCTCCTTGATGGCGCTCACGCACCGCGCAAACACCGCCTCCGCCACCGTCGGTGCCGGCACACCCATGTCCAGTGCGCTCGTGGACGTCCACTTGCCCGTGCCCTTCTGCCCCGCCGTGTCGAGCACGACATCCACAAACGGTTTGCCCGTGATCGGATCCTTCTGCCGCAAAACATCGGCGGAAATTTCCATGAGGAAGGAATCCAAGAGGCCGGTGTTCCATTGCGCAAACGCGTCGCCAATCGCCGCCGGCGGAAGCCCCAGCAGCCGCTGCAGCAAATCATAAGCTTCGCAAATCATCTGCATGTCGCCGTATTCGATGCCGTTGTGCACCATCTTCACGTAGTGCCCCGCGCCGTCCGCGCCAATGTAGGTCGTGCAGGAAAAACCGCCCACCACCGGCTTCCCCGGCGCTGCGCCCGGAATCGGCTTGCCCGTCTTCGGATCCACCTTCGCCGCCACGGCCTTCCAAATTGGCTCGAGTTCTTTCCAGGCATTCTCATCCCCGCCCGGCATCAGCGAAGGGCCAAATCGCGCGCCCTCTTCGCCGCCGGATACCCCGCTGCCAATAAAGCGCAGGCCCTGCGCCTTGAGTCGCTTCTCGCGTGCGATGGTGTCGTTCCAGTTCGCATTGCCGCCATCAATGATAATGTCGCCCGGCTCAAACAACGCCGCCAGTTCGTCAATCACCGCCTCGGTGCCCGATCCGGCCTTGACCAGGATCACCACTTTGCGCGGCTTCTTCAGCGACGCCACGAAATCGGCCAGTTTGGCAAAACCCACCAGCCCGCCGGGCGTGTTGGGATTCTCGGCCACAAACGCATCGGTCTTCGACGCTGTCCGGTTAAATACCGAAATGCGGAAGCCATGGTCGGCAATGTTAAGCGCAAGGTTCTGGCCCATGACGGCAAGGCCGACGAGCCCAATATCAGAGGAAGCAGTTGGCATAGTTGTAAAAAGGGTTCGCCAGCCTAGGACATCAAGCCGCCAGCCAAAAGCTTAAAATGCACACCCTTCCACGCTTGACCTCCCGCCGTCAGGCGCAAGAAATCAGGCCCCAGCGGCCAGATGGCCCAGGCCCTACCCCAAGTTCCCATAATGGGAACTTTGTTCTTGACGTAACGTTTCCATTTAATCATTATTCATGCGCATTATCTCCCGCAAGCCACTCAAGGATTTTTGGATTAGGCACGCCGATGCAGAGCCGCCTCTGCGCGCTTGGTTCCATGAAGCCAAAGTGGCGGCCTGGAACTCATTTGCGGACATCAAACGGCACTTCCCGTCCGCTGATGTTCTCCCGGGCCATCGAGTGGTCTTCAACATCAAAGGGAACTCCTACCGACTCGTGGTAAAAATCCATTACAACACCGGTGTCATTTACATCCGCTTCGTCGGCACCCATGCGGCTTACGACCGAATCAACGCCGAAACCATTTAATCCGCAACCGAATCCTCCCATGAAACCCAAAGTTATCAAAACCAAAGCCGAGCTCGCCGCCGCCCTCACCCATCTCGAAGGGTTGATGGACGCAAAACCCGGTTCTCCGCAGGAAGCGGAACTCGAACTCTGGTCCGTGCTGGTGGAAAAATACGAGGACGAGCACTTCCCGATTGCCGCCCCGGACCCCATCGACGCCATTCGCTTTCGCATGGAACAGGAACGCCTCCGTCCGGTTGACCTCGTGCCCTACTTGCGCAGCAAGAGCAAAGTCTCCGAGGTACTTAACCGCAAACGGCCCCTGAGCGTGGCCATGATCCGGTCCCTTTCCGCAGGCTTGAATATCCCACCAGCCTTGTTGTTGCAGGAATCACCCCGGAAATTCTCAACCCATAAAAATCCACCACCGGCCTGACTTTTAGTTCTCCACTCTCGAATATGTTGACGGGCCGCCAGAACGCAAGGCGGTCTACCTATTTGGAGAGGTCAGATTAATGCCATAGAGACACAGATTAAAAATCCAAGGTGCGCCATTCCTTGTTAATCGTTCTTAAAGTAGGCGCAAACTTTCTTCGGTTTCATCCGAATGCTTAAACACAAGGGTGCCTCCCTCGCTCTGATGCTGAATTACTAAATCATAAAGAGCAATGGAACGACGGATTACCTCCGAGATGGAAGAGGCCCCACTGCGAATTCGCAGGGCCTCAAGTTGGGCTTTGACCTTGGGATCAAGGTCTAGGTTTAGGCGGACCCGTGCCTCGGTGGGCGCGGGAGCCGCTTTTTTCAAAGTAGACGAAGCTGGCACAGGTGATTGTAATTGCTGCCACCGCGCAGAACGCATACCACGGTGAGTGTGCAATTCCGAGCGGAGTCAAGCAAAGCATCGCCGCAACCTGGGTTGAAACTAGCGCTTTGCTGCGCGGTGGAATGTTGGGATCTTCAAGAACCGCTTCAAGCCCAGCGTATTTTTGTAACGTGGATTGATAACGACGTTGAATATCAGCCCGGTTTACGGGCGTGTCGGTCTTAGGAGGTCGCATCTGCGATCCCTCCGTCATTGCAGTCGCAGTGACGGGGGGGCCGGCAGCGTGCAACAGTAGCAGGGCGATTCATAAAGAATCTTCGGCTAGTAGTGGCATCGCTTCCGATCAGTGGGGGAGTCCGGCTCGAGGGAGCCGACCCATGAGAAGAGGTTGATAGGTTGAGGGTGGAAAAGCGGCGATTCATGGAATCCCCGCGACGTGACCTTCGGCTATCTTTAATCCACAGTCGACTCCGAATTGCCCGCCGGCGATTTTTAATTGGTACGATGTTTTTTGTATTGTTTGCGGCGGCCACAGCTCCATGTTTCCCCGGAAGCGGGTACGAACATGTTGAAACTGAACTGTGGGGATAGTAATTCATTCATGAACTAAGGTTGCCTTAAGCTAGTTGGGGCTCAATTAATTTTGAGACCTCTAACTTCGGGCGTAACTCTTAGCTTCAGGACAGGCTACACACATTTAATACATAGTCAGCACATATTTTTCCGTTCCGATTAACCCATTGACCGCCTTTTACCCTAGACAAATAATCGCCCGACCCCCCGTTACCGCCATGCCCCACCGCCCCCAACACCCCACCCGCCGTGAAATCCTCAAGGGCACCGCCGCCGTCGGCCTCACCGCCGCGCTCTCCCGCTGGCCCAAACTGTCCGCCGCCGATGCGCCGGCGGTTAAGACTGATTCCAAGACCGCCGCCACCACGAAATACAACGTGCTCTTCTTCATGTCCGACGACATGCGTCCGGAATTGAGCATGTACGGCAACCCCCTCGTCGCCGCACCCAATCTCGCCGCCCTCGCGAAATCGGGTGTCCTCTTCCAACGCGGCTATTGCCAATACCCGCTCTGCAATCCCTCGCGCACCTCCATGCTCACTGGCCGCCAGTGCATTAATACCGGCGTGATGGACAATACCATCTTTTTCGGCAACACCCATCCCGAACTCATCAGTCTCCCGCACTATTTCAAGGAAAATGGCTACGTCACCGCCCGCACTGGAAAAATCTTCCACTTTGACGACGGCCCGGCCTGGACCGTCGGCGGCCTCAACGGCGCCACCGACCCAACCGAAGCCGCCGTGGATTTTCCCGATGTCAACCCCCGCGCTGGTATCATGGGCCAGGTTGCGCCCGGCGCCACCTCCGCCACCACCACTGCGCCTGCCAGCCCGCTTTCAGAAGCCGAAATCATCAGCCACAACCGCCAGGTTTCCAGCAGTGCCGGCAAAACCAAACAAAGTTATTCCGACCAGATCATCAAACTTGAGGGCGACGGCCAGGGCCATGGCGATTACGCCACCGGTGACCGCGCCATCGAATACCTCCGCCAATACAAGGACGCCAAACAACCCTTCTTTATCGGCTGCGGCTTTGTCAAACCCCACAGCCCGCCCACCGCGCCCGCCCGTTTTTACGATATGATCCCGCTGGACAAAATCCGGCTCCCCGTGGATTACGCCACCCGCCGCACCGTGCCTCAAGGTTTTCCCCCCGGCTGCCTCCGCCCCAACAATGCCGACCTCTTCATTGGCCGCGACTCCACTCCGGAGACCGCGAAGCAGGTCATTCAATCCTACTACGCCTCCGTCGCGTGGACCGACTGGAACATCGGCCGCGTTATCGCCGAACTCGACCGCCTTGGCCTCCGGCAAAGAACCATCATCTGTTTCACGGCCGACCATGGCTACCAACTCGGCGAAAAAGGCAAATGGTCCAAAGCCGGCTCATTGTGGGAGGAAGGCGCGCGCATCCCGATGTTTGTCGCCGCACCCCAAGCCAAAGGCAATGGTCAGATCTGTACCCGCCCCGTCGAAAACTTGAACATGTATCCGACCCTTGTTGAACTCTGCGGCTTGCCCATGCCCGCTGGCCAGGAAGGTCGCAGCATGACCAAACTTCTCGATAACCCCAAGGCCGACTGGAATTATCCCGCTTTCACCGTCTGGAAGGAAACCGGCAACGCCCCCACTGGCTTCGGCGTCCGCGTCGAACACTGGCGCTACGCTGAATACGACCTTGGTGGCCCCATGCTCCTCGACATGGACAATGACCCGCACCAGCTGAAAAATCTCGCCCACGACCCCAAGTACGCCGACGTCGCCGCCAAAATGGCTGACCTCATCAAACAATACAAAACCCGCGAGTTTCCCCGCCCCGCCCTCTCCGCACCCATCCCCGCCGCCACGCCGACGGCAACCGCCTCGGCTTGAATTGGGCCATAACTCTCATTTCTCCCCAAGCTCCCATTTCTCATATTCCTCGTCCGGGTTATCCATACTTCCGGCTTTGCGGTGGAAATCACGGTATAAGTCCGCCATTTGTTACATCCCTCCCCACGTTTTTGCTTTTCCCCGGCCTAATTTCCCCATTGTCTATCTGAATGGGGGCCTTTGTGAATCTTGACTTGTCCGCGCCTGACGCGCCCGATGCCATCCGGCAACTGGCCGGGGCCCTGGCGGGGGCTGCCAGCGTTGTGGACTCCGCCCGCTTGGTGGCCGATGTCCTCTCGCGCGAAGACGTGCTTTCCACTTACGTGGGTGGGGGCGTTGCCCTGCCCCATGCCCGATCCGATGCCGTGACCGCACGAGTGGTGGCCGTGGCCCGCAGCGGCGATGGCGTCCCTTTTGGACCCAAGAGGGAAAAAGCCCATCTCATCGTTTTGGTCGGTTGCCCACGGGCCGATGTCAGCGGCTATCTCACCTTCAGCCGCGACCTCTTGCGTCGCCTCCGCGAGCCGGGCGTGCGCGCAGGGTTGCTCACGGCACAAGACTCGGCTAGCTTCCTGCAGTTACTGGGCTTGGGCGAGAAGGTGACCGCTGCCGGCCCGGCCGCGTCATGAAAGACCGCAATCTGTATTTCCTGCTCCGCGGCTGGCTCTGGCTGCGCCGCACGGCGCGGCCCACCGAGGTCCAGTGGAATCTCGTCTTGGCCGTCGTGGTTGGTTTCATCGGTGCGCTGCTGGGGCTCGTCTTTCGGCAGGCGACCAATGCCACTCAAAGTTTGATGACTGGATTGAGCAGCAACGGCGTCTTTGCCTTTGTCCAATTGCCCTGGTGGCAGCGCCTCGCCGTGCCTGCCCTCGGCGGAGCCCTCGCCGGCTTGGTTTTGCAAACCGGCCAGAAGCTTTTCCGCCAACCGCCCACGGATTACATGGAGGCCATCACCCTGGGCGACGGGCATTTGCCGACAAAACCCAGCCTCTACCGGTCCCTCGCGGCCATGTTCTCCATCGCCTCTGGCTCAGCCATCGGACGCGAAGGTCCGCTTGTGCAACTCGCCGCGCTCGCCGGTTCGCGCATCGGCAAATTGCGAAAATTGACGCCCGCGCGTCGGCGCCTCCTCGTCGCTTGCGGCGCGGCCGCCGGCATCGCCGCCGCCTACAACGCCCCCATCGCCGCCGCGCTCTTCGTCTCGGAAATCACCATCGGCACGCTCGCCATGGAGAGCCTCGGCCCCCTCCTCATCGCCTCCGTCGCCAGCATCGTCGCCGTCCACATCTTTTCCGATGGCAGCCCGCTGTACCGTCTCGACCATTTTGCCCTGCCGCGTTGGACGGAGCTTCTTTGCTTCGGCGTGGTTGGCATCGTGGGCGGATTGATGGCGGCAGCATTTCTCACCATGCTCGAAAAGGTGAAAAAGTGGTTTCATTATCTACCAGGACCGCTGCCGCTCACCATGGCCGCGGGCGGCTTCGTCGTCGGACTGATCACCATTAGCCATCCGGAAGTTACCGGCAACGGCTACGAGGTTTTGCGTTCCCTGGTTCGCGGCGACGGCGTCTGGCTGGTCTGGCAAATGGTGCTGGTCATGCTTGTGGCCAAAATGGTCGCAACCTCCGCCGCATTTGGCTCAGGCGCCGTCGGCGGAGTCTTCACCCCGACCCTCCTTGTGGGCAGTTGCACGGGCGTGCTTTGCTGGCAGGTGTTTGCTTTCCTCTTCCCCGATTTGCACGCCGATCAGGCGGGCTTTGCCACTATCGGCATGGGTGCCGTTCTCGCCGCCGCCACCCAGGCCCCCATCATGTCCATCCTCATGATCTTCGAAATGACGCTGAGCTACGAAATCATGATCCCCCTGATGCTTGCCGCCGTCATCGCCTATTATACCTTTCGCCGTATCGGCCTCCATTCTCTTTACCACCACGGCTCGCCCGACGCCTACGACCTTTTCAACCGCCCGCTCGAAACCCTCACGGTCGCCGATATCATGCAGAAGGAGCCCCGCACCGTCGGCCCCGCCGCCCGCTTTGGCGAAGTTGCCCGCCAGTTCCTTACGGGCGGCCTCGATCGCCAGTATGTCGTCGGCCCAGACCGCAAACTCCTCGGCGTTGTCCGCCTCGAGGATTTGGCCGAACATCTCCACAGCAAGGCCCTTGCCGATACGTTTATCGCTGGTGACATCGCCCACGAGAACCCGCCCGCCCTCGACCCCCGCTCGCCCCTCCCCGAAGCCCTTGTCATCTTCACCCACGAACACGAACAAGAACTTCCGGTCGTCCGCCAAAATGACGGCACCCTCGCCGGCACCCTCTCCCGCAACGATCTCCTCCTCACCCTCGCCGAAGCCGGCAAACGAACCTTCCGAAACCGATAGGCCCAAGGCGCCGGGTCTCGCTTCAATGTCGATCGTGCCGGCTGCGACAAATGTTTGCCGGAAGTTTGCGCTTCACTTCTTAATTCTTAATTCTTAATTCTTAATTCCCCCGTGCCCTCCGCAACCACAGTCAAATCCTTCGCCTTCATCTGCGGTGACGACGATTTCCTCGTCGCCCAGCGCGGGCGTGAGCTGTTTGCCCAATTGTCCGTCGGCCTCACCGACGACTTCTCCCGCGAAATCATCGAGGGCCGCGTCCAAAACCTTGACGAACTCGACATCGCGCTCAAACACTTCCGCGCCGCCGTCCAAACCATCTCCCTCTTCGGCGATCGCAAAGTCGTCTGGCTCAAAGACGCCAACTTTCTCGCCGACTCCGTGACCGGCCGCTCCGAGGGCGCCGAAAAACTGGTCGAGGATTTGCAGGCCCTCCTTGAGGCCGTGGACCCCGCCACCGTCGCCGTCCTCATTACCGCCTGCCCCGTGGACCGCCGCCGCACCCAGTTCAAGTGGCTGCAAAAAAATGGGGATTATGAGTTCCTCGGCGGCGAAAATACCGGCGAAATCATCCTCAACCTCGCCGAACAGGAGGCCAAAAAATGTGGTGTCACCTTCGCCCCCGGCGCCCTCCAGATGCTCGCCGGCAAAGTCAACGGCAACACCCGTCTCGCCCTCGAGGAAACCCGCAAGGTCGCCACCTATCTGGGCCCCACCGGCGGCCCCATTACCGAGGAACTCGTCCGCGACCTCGTCCCCAATTTCGGCGAAGGCGATTTCTTCGAGCCCGCCGAAGCCTTCTTCTCCGGCGACCTTGCCTGGACCCTCGACGCCCTGAAGCGCTATTTCTTTGCCGGCCATTCCGCCCGCCCGCTCCTTTCCAGCCTGCAGGGCCGCAACCGCCTGATGATCCAACTCCGCGTCCTCCTTGACAGCGGCGAACTCCGCTTCGGCTACGGCGGCCTCGATAAGAACTCCTTCGAGTCCGCCCGCTCCGCCTACGCCAAACATTTCGGTGGCCTCGAGGAAAAGTCCACGTTCAACATCTTCACCCAAAACGTCTGGTACCTCGGCAAACTCGGCGAACCCGCCAAGAAACTTCCGCTCAAGCGCCTGATTGATTTCCAAACCGCCTTCATCACCACCTTCGAAGCTTTCCTCAACCGCGGCACCGCCGAGGAAGAATCCATCATGCGCGAACTGGCTTTGCGATGCTTGGGATAAGGTGGCGTTCGGGAAAATATGGATTTTGAGGAAAGCTAGTGGCATGGGCAGTGACCCATGCCTTTCGCTCCGGAGGAGCCCAACTCGTGTTTCCGGTATGTCCCCTGGCTTTCGCTCCGAAGGAGCGAAGGAGCCCAACCCAGCGTTGAGCGCAGCGAAACGCTGGGATTCAATAGAAAACCGGCTCCACCGCCCTAAAAGGGCGGTGGAGCCGGTTTCTTCCTCAGCCAGCTCTGTCGACATGGTGCCATTTTCACTCTTCACTCTTCTCCCTTCACTCTTCATCCCCCCCCACTCCCCGCTTGCCACCCCGCCCGGACTGTTATTCGCTTACGCCTTGCTGGTCTCAAATTTCAAATCTCAAATTTCAAATCGCTCGATGTTTGCTTTCCGCGCCATCCCCTTCGGCCAGCCCGTGCCCGATTCCCCGCACGCCGTGCTCTGCAGCCTCCCGCGTCTCGCTGACGTCATCGGCTACGAAGAGCGCCGGCCGGAAGTCGTCGCGGCCATGCGCGTCGGCTACCCGCGATTCCTCACGAACCCCCTCGTCGCCCGAGCCCAGCAACTCGCCGCCAAAGAACTCGGCGAAACCGGCCACGAGATCCGCTTGGTTCAAACCGAACGTCTCGCCGCGGGCATGCTCCAGTTCATCGGCGAATCCGCCTCCCGCCCCAAAGCCTGGCGCGGCGCTTGGGCCGTCGAAATTCCGGCGGTTCCGCAAGTCTCCGCCCACGCCAAAGCCTTCCACCAGCACACCGGCGCGGCCATCACCTCCCGCCAGGCCGAGGATATCCTCGTTTCCGCTGGCGTGGAGAATTCGACCTTCCCTGAAACCACCTTCGCTGGCGATGCCACCGTAAAAATCCGCGCCAACCTCGCCAGCGCCTACGACCTCCACGACCCTGCCGCCGTTTTCCTCACCGGCTCCGGCATGACCGCCTTCTACGAAGTGTTCGAAGCTGTCCGCGCCGCCCAACTTCCCCGCGGCCGCCGCCGCTGGCTCCAACTCGGCTGGCAATACGTGGACACCACCGAGATCTTGAAAAAATTTCTCGGCCCCGGCGAAACTTTCGATTTCTGGCCCGACGTCTTCGACCTCGCCGGGCTCGAAACATTCTTTGCCAAACATGGCGCGGCAATCGCCGGGGTCGTCGCCGAATTCCCCACCAACCCCCTCCTCCACGCCGGAGACCTCCCGGCCCTCTACGAACTGTGCCGCAACCACGGCGCCGTGCTCATCGCCGACCCCACGCTCGCCAGCCCGCGCGTGGTCAACGTCCTTCCCCATTGCGACGTGGTCATCAACAGCCTCACCAAATTCGCCAGCAATCAGGGCGATGCCATGGGCGGCGCGGTCGTCTTCAATCCCGCCTCTCCCTGGCGCGATAAATTGTCCCCCACGGTCGCCAAAAACCTGGCCCCACATTATTCGCGCGACCTCGCGCGCATCGCCGCTCAAATTGACGGCTACGCCCCTCTCGTCGCCCAAGCTAACGCCACCGCCGCGCGCCTCGCTCAATTTCTCGCCCACCATCCCGAAGTCAAATGTGTCCATTGGACCGGCGAGGAGAAATCCCGCGCCAATTTCTCCCGCCTCGCGCGCCAGCCGGACCAATTTGGCAGCATCTTTAGTTTCGTCCCCCGTGGCGACCTTGCCCGCTTCTACGATCGCGTGAAAATCGTCAAAGGCCCCAGCTTCGGCGTCAATTTCACGCTACTCTGCCCTTTCATTTACCTCGCGCACTACGATCTGGTCAGCACCCCCGCCGGTCGCGAAAAACTGCTCAGCCTCGGCATTGACCCCGCCCTCATTCGCGTCTCCGTCGGCCTCGAGCCCTACGAACAAGTTGAAGCAGCCTTCGCCGAGGCATTGGCTTAACCCACTGCCGGGCAGACACTTGCCACGCCCCATTTGCGACGCTGGGCCGCCTCTGAATTTATTGTGGATAAGTTTTCCCGGCCTCCGGAAACAATTTCGGAACTTGGCATGGAATGTGGTGTATATCCCAGTGTTCTCCTGCGGGAGAACGGGGTAACAAGCAGCAACGAAATAGAAAATCAGTGGCGGGCCGCTTAGGGGTAGGCGGCCCGCCTTTATTTTTGCCTTCTGACTCCCAGCAGCGCCAAAAACCGGGAACGCCGGCGTCCCGCCGGCATCTTTCAAAAAACACCGCCGCCAGTATGCCCCCCTCCCGGGCGCGCAATGATCGCAGCCCATCGTCGTTGCCATTCAACGCACCCCCCGGAAATTGCATCTTTGCAGTTGGGTTTGGGTTTGCCGCGTTCAAAGTGGCCCATAATTTCGTAAGCACACTGCCGCCGGGACGGCGGCGTTCCCAGGCAAATACCATCTCCCAGGCAAATCTTGTCTTTCCTTGAGTCCTCGATTTTCCAACCAACCATGACTGATTCGCTCATAAAGCCGGGAGCGCAACCGGGAACGCAGCCGGGAACGCCGGCGTCCCGCCGGCATTTTACTGCCGCCGGGACGGCGGCGCTCCCAACCCTCCCAGCCAAACCTCATCTCGAATGGACCTCCCGCGGCTACTTGCCGCACTTCGACCATCCCGGCCTCGTCCAGTTCATCACTTTCCGCCTTGACGACAGTGTTCCCCGGGAAACCGTTTTGCGCTGGAAGGAGGAACTCGACCTCCAAAGCAGATCCGCCTCTTCCGACTCCGACAGCGCCCGGGCCGCCGAATTGCGCGAACGCATTGCCAAATACGAAGACGCCGGCCATGGCGCTTGCTTCCTCCGCCAACCCGTCATCGCTGCGCTTGTTGAAAATGCGCTGTTGCATTTTGACGGCGGGCGTTACCACTTGCTGGCCTGGTGTGTCATGCCCAACCATGTTCATGTGCTGGCGGAAATGAAAGAAGGGGTCCCTTTGTCGGACATTATCCATTCGTGGAAATCCTTCACCGCCAAGAAAGCCAACCAACTCCTCCGCCGCACCGGCGATTTTTGGATGCGCGAATACCACGACCGCTATATTCGCAATTCCCGCCATTTGGAGGAGACTCGCTCGTATATTGAGGAAAATCCAGTAAAAGCGGGCTTGGCCAAAAGTCCCCAAGACTGGCCTTGGAGCAGCGCCCTTAGAGAAAAAATCCAGCAAGCATCCGAGCAGCCATCCGGGCAGGCATCCGGGCAGGCATCCGGGCAGACATCCGGGCAGACATCCGGGAACGCCGGCGTCCCGCCGGCAGAACACAAATGAAGATGCCGCCGGGACGGCGGCGTTCCCGAACGCCGTATCATCCATCAAAATAGCGCTGGCACCATTAGACGGGCAATAAACCTCCACCCTCCGATTTGAGCTTAATCATTCAACCGCAAAATACTTCGCGGGCAAAGACGTCGGCGCGGGCACGGGCATGGCTTCCAGGCTTTCCACATAGGCTTTGATCTGGGCGGTGGACATGGCGTCGGTTTCAATCAGCAAGGCCGCAACCCGGTAGAGCTGGCCATGGGCGATAAACACTTTTTCATAGCTCAATGCTTCGCTGCCTTGGGGACGGAGATTGCCCGGCGGGATTTCTTCGGCATACTCCGTCACCAGGGCGTTTTCCTCCGGCGCGTTTTCCGCGACGATTTTGAACTTGTGCTTCGAATCCATCATTAGCGGCGGCTTGCGCTCGGCCTTATAGTCCTCGAGCGTCTTGGCGTATGGCTGGATGGTGACGCCCAAGCCCGGCGGGGCCGGGATGGTCATCCTCGACAGCCTCTGCTTCGCGTCCGCCGGGACGGCCCCATCGAGCACACTGAAGCGGAAGCCCTGCTGGGGAAGGGACACCTTGCCCGGAGCTGGATCGGGCGAGGGGTCAAAGCTGTCCACGCACGCCTTCATTTTCGGCCCCACGTCTTTCCATTGGGCGTCGGGCGCGGTGGCGGCGATAAAGTAGCTCCGGCCGTTGGCGTAGATCATCCGCTCATAGAGATGTTCTTTCGGTCCGGCCTTGTCGCGACCCATGGTGGTGACTTCAAACACCCACTCCGTGGGTGAAGTCTCGCGATCCAGCAAGATGGCATTGCCGGATTGCGTGAAGTAACTTCGGGTTTCCTTTGCCTTGCTTGGCAAAGACCAGCCCCCCTCCAGCGGCACGCTGTTGATGTCCACATTAAACGAATATTC
The DNA here is from genome assembly GCA_964561455.1 of uncultured Opitutales bacterium. Taxonomy (GTDB): domain Bacteria; phylum Verrucomicrobiota; class Verrucomicrobiia; order Opitutales; family JABDGR01; genus JABDGR01. Next base: position 7,064 of record CAZLPS010000063.1, on the reverse strand, counting down.
ATTGAAACTATTCTTCGGAACCGGCAGATACATGGTTATGTCGAAGTAGTCCTTCCTGGCTGAATCAAGGGCGTTAATGCGGTACCCCGCCAGTGGGAATTCCAGTTTGACGGGCGGGGGAGTTGTAGAAGGCACCGGGCTGGTGGCGGCCAGCAAAGTCAGGATCAAGAGGGTGGCGGATGGCATGGGAGATGAAAGTTAGACAAGCCAGTGCAGTTTAAAATAATCCTGGTGCCCACGCTGGTTGGAACTCGAACTTGGAAAGGGCGGGGCGGGAGTGTATTTCGTGCAGGGCAGATATTTTCGAACTATTGGGCCGGCGGGACGGGAATGGCTTCCAAGCTCTCCACGCAGCTTTTGATCAAGGTCATGGATTTGGGGTCGCTTATATCTAGGCGGCCCGCAGCGCGATAGAGCTGGCCATGGGCGAGAAACACCTTTTCATAGCTCAGCGCCTGGCTGCCTTGGGGATGTTTTTTGTCCGCCGGGATTTCTTCGGCATACTCTGTCACCAAGGCATTTTCCGTCGGCGCGCCTTCCTCCAGGATTTTGAATTTGTGCTTCGGGTCTGTCAGCATGGGCGGCTTGCGCTCGGCCTGATAGTCCCTGATGGTCTTTGCGTACGGCTGGATGGCGACGAACACACCGCCTGGCATCATAATCAGCGGCCGCCATGCGTCCACCGGGGTGGCGCCATCGAGCGCACTGATACGGTAGCCCTGTTGCGGAAAGGCCGTTTTGCCAGGAGCAGGATCGGGCGATAGGTCAAAGCTGTCCACGCATGCCTTCAATTTCGGCCCTACGTCCTTCCATTGGGTCTCGGGCGCAGTGGCTTCGATTTCGTAGGTTACGCCATTGGCGAAGAGCGTCCGGTCATAGGCATGATCTTTCCGCCCAGCCTTGTCGCCCTTGGTCGTGTATTCCACCCGCGATTCCGTGGTTGAAACCGCACGCTCCAACAAGATGGTGTCGCCGTTATGCGCGTGGAAACTTTTTGAATCCGCCATCCACTTTTGCAACGACGGATTCTTATCCATCGGCGGAAAGCGGGAAACCATCACCTGGGCCGAACCACTATTGGCCGTGACTGGCAGGGACATCATAAATCCGCAAACCACATTTGTGGAAGAGGAATCAAGGGCGTTAATGCGGTAGCCCGCCAGTGGAAATTCCAGTTTGGCGGGCGGAGACGGCATGTTCGGCACCGGATTGGTGGCGGCCAGCAAAGTCAAAATCATCCAGGTGGTGGAGGGCATGAGAGGTAGAATTGGGATAAGCTAGTGGGGCCTAAAATATTTGCGTGACAAAGTTGGTTGGAACTCGAGGCTGCGGGGCGGGAGGTTGGAGCGAGATTCGTGAACGGCGGAATTTTCGGAGTTATTGGGTCGGCGCCGGGGCCGTCGTTTGCACGGGAATGGCTTCCAGGCTGTCCACGCAGGCCTTGAGCTTGGCAAAATAGGCCGGGTCAGCTGCTTCGTAATTTCCCATCGTCGCCTCCGCCTGATACAATTGCCCGTGGGCTAAAATAGTCTTTTGGTATTTATGTGTTTGGATGATGAAGTGATTGACTTTATCCGGGGGCAATTCTTCCGTGAACTCGATTACCCAGGTGTTGTCCGCCGGGAAACTTTCCGCCATAACTTCAAATTTATACTCCGGATTTTTATTCTGCGCATTTTTTTGGCTGGCCTTGGTTGCGGCTTGGTAGTCTTCGAGGGTTTTGGCGTAAGCCTGACTGGTGACGACTAAACCGAGGGCCAGCATCAACGTTTCCTCGTCCTTGTCCGACGTGAGGGCTGCGTCCGGTGCGTTAATGCGCAAGCCATGTTGGGGGCCATGTTGGGGGAAAACCAGTTTGCCGGGGCTGGCGCCGGTGGGAGTGGCGCCGGGACCAGTGATGGGGTCGAGACTATTCACCCACGCCTTCAAGGCGGGGCCAGTCTTGGTCCAAAGGGATTCACTATTCGTGGCCGTGGCGCGATAGAATTGGCCGTTGGCCAGCAGCACCCGTTCATAGGAATGTTCCTTCTCCCCAAGGTGGTCTGCGCCACTGACGTATTCCACCTGCCACTCGGGCGCCGAAAGCAAATGATCCGACAAGAGGGTGTCCCCGAAATGAGCATGGCCGGCTTTTTCATTCTTCACATATTCGGCCATGGTTCGTTTGCCATCGGAGGCAGCGACAACACCGGCACCCAGCGAGGGCAGCGAGCCGATGTACCCGTGTGGCCACATCGAAAAGCCAGACCCCATCCATGGCGTCGCCTTGGCGGTCTTGGACAAATCCTCAATCGCGTTTATCCTGTAGCCGGCCTGCGGAAATTCGAGTTTGGCCGACGGACTGGCGTCCGCCACCGGCGCGGCTCCGGACGGGCTGGTGGCCGCCGGAGACGCTGTCGCCGGGGCGTCCGCCACCGGGGTGGTGGCAGCCACTAATATCGGAAGGAGCCATAGGGGTAACGTCATGGGCGAAGCGTCAAGCGGAAATTATTTTACGGGCGCGGGCACGGCCTCTAGGCTTTCCACGCAGGCTTTCATCTGCGCGTAGGATACGTCTTCTTTGTCCCAATCGAAGTGAATGCCCACGGCCAGATAGAGTTGGCCATGGGCAAGCACCACTTTTTCACAGACAAACGCCTGCCTCACGACATTGGGATGGATTCCGCCCGCTGGGGCTTCTTCGACATACTCCGTCACCAGGGTGTTTTCCGCCGGGGTGTTTTCCGCCAGGATTTTTATTTTACCGTTTGGAATGGTCACGCGCGTTTTGTGCTCGGCCTGATAGTCCTTGAGGGTCTTGGCATACGGCTCGATTCGGACGGACACAAAGCCCATCGACAACAGCTCCTGCTTCTCATCCATCGGAACGGCCCGATCGAGTTTGTTGATGCGGAAGCCCTGGCTGGGAATGGCCACTTTGCCTGGATCCGGTGCGGACGAGAGTTCAAAGCTGTCCGCGCACGCCTTCAATTTGGGCCCGAGCACCGGCCATTCGGAATCGAGCGCCGTGGCGCTGATGACGTAGGTTATGCCATTGGCGGAGCACACCCGCTGATAGATATGTTTTTTCGGCACGGGCTGGCTGCCGGGCTGGCTGCCCATCTCGGCCTTGGTGCTCGTGTATTCCATCCGCCACTCTCCGGATGATGGGGCGCGCTCCATCAAAATGGGGTCGCCGTTGTGTGCGCGCAAAGTTTTTGCGTCCTGGAAGTTTTGGAAAGACGGTCGCTCTTTCATCGTCGGTTGCCGGTCAACCGACACCGATGCCGTACCATCACCCGAAACCGGCAAAGACATGCTAAAGCTGCTGGATTCCTTGAAGGGCTCAAGGAGGTTGATGCGGAAGCCCGCCAGCGGGAATTCTAATTTTGCGGGTGGGGCGGGCGGGGGCGTGGTGGGCGGTGCCGGCATGGTGGCGGCCAACACAGTCAGGATCAAGAGGGTCGCGGTTGGCATAAGAAGAAAAAGTATGGGATCTTGCCGCGGATTTAAATGACAAGCTATTTCGAGGGCGCCGACCCCGGCACGGGAATGGCTTCCAAGCTGTCCACGCAGGCTTTCTTCTGCGCGTAGGATGAGGCTGTATCGATTTGCATGCCCGTGGCCCGATAGAGTTGGCCATGCGCGAGCACTACTTTTTCACAGACCATCGTCTTGAAGACTTTGGGCGGCATTCCTTTCGCCGGGAGTGCATTGGGCGGGCTTCCGCTCCCCGGGAATTCTTCGACTTCGACATACTCTGTCACCAGGGTGCTTTCCACCGGCGCGTTTTCCGTCAGGATTTTGACCTCGCCGTTTGGAATGGTCACGCGCGTCTTGAACTCGGCCTGATAGTCCTTGAGGGTCTTGGTGTAGGGTTCGACTTGGACGGACACAAAGCCCATCGACAACAGCGGTTGCTTCCCGTCCACCGGAACGGCCAGGTCGGGTTTGTTGATGCGGAAGCCTTGGCTGGGAAAGGCCACTTTGCCCGGATCCGGTGCGGACGAGAGTTCAAAGCTGTCCGCGTATGCCTTCAATTTGGGCCCAAACACCGGCCAGTCGGTCTCGAGTGCCGAGGCGCTAATGACGTAGGTAATGCCATTGGCGGAGCACACCTGCTCATACATGTGTCGTTTCGGCACGGGTTGGTTGCCCATGATCGGCTTGGTGCTCGTGTATTCCATCCGCCACTCCCCGGATGCAGGCGCCTGCTCTATCAAAATAGTGTCGCCGTTATGCGCCCGCAGAGTTTTCGCGTCTTGGAAGATTTGCAAAGACGGCCGCTGTTTCATCGTCGGTTCCCGGCCAACCCCCACCGAGGCCGTGCCATCGCCCGAGACCGGAAATGTAAAACTAAAACTGCCCGAATCCTTCGCGGTCTCAAGGACGTTTATGCGGAAGCCCGCCAGCGGAAATTCCAGTTTGGAGGGCGGGGTGTTCGCCACCGGAGTAGCGGCGGCCGGGCTGGTCGTTGCTGGAGCGGCGGGCGCGGGAGGGTCCGCCACCGGGGTGATGGCCGCCATTAAAATCGCAATGAGCAATTGGGGCAAAGTCAACATAGGGGGGTCTCGTAAGAATTCACATCGAAGGTTTGCCGTTCATGGCGAGACTTGCAAATAGTCTCAAGGGCGAACTTGTCATAACTTTGTCACATTTTTAAATACCACTTGCCGTTGACCTTGACCATGACCATCGGGGTGACGCGGGGCGGCACGCCCATCCCGGGCGGGGGCTGCATGGTAAATACAAACGTGGCCTCGTCCCCGGCGGCATTCATTTGCGGTGTCTGGCCCTTAATTGATTCAAAGCCGCTAATCATGGATTCCATCTGCCCTCCGCCCGAGGGATTGGCCTTCACCATGGCGTCCTCCCGGGCATATTCAGCCTGCTGGCCAGGGGCCCATTTTGCCTTGTCTTCGGGTGCGGTATATTTTTCATACATTTCCAGGATTTCGGACGACCGAAGCAGGCGGATAATGTCGTCCACAGAGGTGTCAATCTCCGCCTGCGGGTCGGCCACGGGTGCGGTCGTGGTGCCAGCGGCGGGACTGGGCGCAGCCACGGCAACCGCCGCTGGCGGCGCGACAGGTGGCGCCACCGGCAATGCGACCGCGGCGGGTATAGTCGCCGGAAGTGCGGCGGGGGATTTTGCCGCCGGAGTGGAAGTGGGCGCAGCTTCCGCGAATTTGCCAGCGGGCCGCCAGCAGATGGCGAGCACGGCGACCAGGATGATGGCCGCAGCGAGACCGATTTTTAATTTCATGTTCATGAGGAAAAGCAAAAGCCCCGCGCCACCTGCGCCGCCCGCGGCCCCGGCCAAGGCAGCCGGCGTGACCCGCTCGGCAACGTTGGCCGGCGCCGCTTGCACCGAATTTGCAGTGAGCACCGCACCCAACACGGCCGCGGTAGTGGTCACGCCGCGCCGCGCGAAGTGACCGCGCAGTTTTTCCAGCGCGCGCTCGACCCGCCGGTAGGCGGAATTCTCGGAGAGGCCCAACGCCGCGCCGATCTGCTGGTGCGACTGGCCGTCAAAATAGCGCAACACGATGGCGGTGCGGTCCCGTTCGCCAAGGCGGCCCATGGCTTCTTCGAGCAGCGGGGCGATTTCCTCCCAGGGGGCAGCGGCAGTAGTGGGTTGATCGGACATGGCGGAGTTCTCCAGTTCGCGCGCCCGGCGGCGCGCTTCGGTGCGCACGAGGTCAATCGCGCGATGACGGGCATTGGTGTAGAGCCAGCTGGCGAGTACGGCCTTGCCGCTCAGTGTCGCTGCCTGCCGCGCGAGCCGGGTAAAAACCATCTGCGTGACTTCTTCGGCCAGCGCGCCGTTCCGGGTCACCCGCCGGGCCACGGAATAAACCAGGTTGGTATGTCGGCGCACGAGCTCGGCGAAGGCGGCTTCGTCACCGGATTCAGCATACTGGCGGAGCAACGATTCGTCAGGCGGCATGGTGCGGATTTCCCCTGTATACGACAGCCCTTCCCAAAACTGGACAAAAAACTGTGGGGAAATGGCTTTTTTACCTAAAGAGTCCCGCCAGCGTGAAAAATATTCTCCTTTGCTCCTCAGCCCCTTTGCTCCGCCCCCAACGCTCTTTGCTGCAGTCGTTCTTGACACCTCGGCGGCGCCGCAGATAACTTGAGGATATATGAAACCCTGGATGTCCTCGAAGAAAACGGCACTGTTACTTGGCGTGGGCTTCGTGACCTCGCTCCTGCTGGCGCAAACCAGCACCCCACCTGCCAAGCCGGCTGAAGTGGTGCCCAAAGCCAGCGGTCTGGCGCAAACCGGCAGTCCAACTCCCAAGCCAGTCGAAGTGGGGACCAAGACCAGCGGGCCGGGGCGCTTTCAAATCATTCAGGTGGATCTGCCGACGTCCATACCGGGCGGAAGCACGGTAATTAAGATCGATACCGAGACGGGTGCCACTTGGTCCATTGGCCAGGGTAACCCGCAAGTCAATCATTCGGCCTATGTCTGGTACAAAATGAACCATATGACGATGACCGCCAATGGAACAATCTATGACCCGGGTCCGTAAACCTCAACCTGGAACTACTTAACTCATTATTCTTAATTCGCTGGCATCGGGCCTGAACTTCTTAATTCTTAAATTTTACTTCTTAACCTGGCTTTACCCGCGCGAAAATCGGCCTTGGCCTTGTCAATTAATTTATCGAGTTTACCGGCCGCAGCATCGGCGTCGAATTGCCGATCCCAAAGTTCATCCCGGTAGTCTTGCAACCAGTCAGCCACCGCGTGCACTTCCGTGGGTGCAAGCTTGCTGATGGCCGTTTCGTTTTCTTTCACCGTACTCATAACTCTCTCCATACTGCCCATCGGGGCCAATTTGTCTGTTGTTCGGCGCAACCTCGCGAAGCAAACCGACCCGCCCACGCCCCCGGGGCTCGCTGCTTCTTAATTCTTAATTCCTAATTCTTAATTCAAATAATCATCCCCGCCGCCACCGTCGCATTCGTGTTCTCATCAATGAGAATAAAACTCCCTGTGCTGCGATTCTTCTGGTAACTGTCGTAAAACAGCGGCGCCGACGTGTGCACCGTGATCCGGCCAATTTCGTTCA
>CAZLPS010000062.1:0-25437 GCA_964561455.1 uncultured Opitutales bacterium | reverse complement strand
GGAATTTGGAATTTGGAATTTGGAATTTGGAATTTGGAATTTGGAATTTGGAATCATTTCACGGATTGGCAAGTACGGGGCTGGACACAAGGAGAAATGGAACGGTAAGGGAGCTATTAGCATAACTACATGGAATGCTTACGTCGCTTCACACTTTTAGGCAGACAGCTCCCTACTTGCAACCCGGGTGATTTTCGTACAATTCTGACGCCCACTTTACTCATGCCTTCCGCCCTTCCGCGCCCGCCCTTGGAATATAACGCTGATGCGATGCCGCGCGAGTGTGCCCGGCACTATATTCCGGCGAGCGACGCGGATCTCGCGGCGATGCTCAAGGAGCTGGGGCTGAGCAAGTTGGACGATTTGTTTGCGCATCTACCGGTAGAGATTCGGACGAAACCGCCGTTGCCGCTGCCGGTGGAACTGTCTTACGAAGCGCTGCAGGATCATTTGGTCGCGGTGGCCGGGCGGAATAACAGGGCGGCGGCATTTTTAGGGGACGGGTTGCCGGTTTACCGGGTGCAGTCCATTGTCGGTGAAGTGGCCAACATTCGCAACCTGACGACCGCCTACACGCCCTACCAGCCGGAACGCAGCCAGGGCACGCTGTTGACGCATTGGATCTACCAATGCCTGATGGCACAACTCACCGGGTTTGAGGCGGTCAATTCATCGCTTTACGACCGAGCCAGTGCGCTGTTCGAAGCCTGCTGTTGCTCGCTGCGGCTGGCGGAGAAGAACGAAGCCGACACCGTGTTGTTGGCCGGCAGTTTGTTGCCGAGCGATCTCGAAGTGCTGAACACGCATGCGGCGGATACAGGCATGAAGCTCGAAATCGTCGCGCTAAATGCCGCGACGGGGCTGATGGACGTGGGTGCGCTGCGCGAGGGTGCCCTGGCGCTGGGGCCGCGGCTGGCCGCCATCGCCTTTCCGCAAATCAACAGCCTCGGTCTGTTGGAAAACGTGGATGCGCTGACGGATTTGTGCGTGGAACTCGCCACGCGCGCGATTGCGGTGGTGGATCCGATTTTATTCGCCACCGGCGCATTGAAGCCGCCCGCGCAGTGGGGTGCAACCGGTCGCGGCGCGGATATTCTGGTGGGCGAAGGGCAGCATCTGGCCATCGGGCCGAATTTTGGCGGACCGGGACTCGGGGTGTTTGCGGTGCGGCACAATATAAACGTCAAGAACGACATTCGGGCGACGCCGGGCCGGTTTGTGGGCAAGGCGCATGATCTTGCCGGGCGCGACTGCTGCGTGATGGTGCTCTCGACGCGCGAGCAGCACATTCGCAAGGACAAGGCGACGTCGAACATCTGCTCGAACCAGGCGTTTTTGGCGACGCTCGTGGGCGCGGCGCTGCTGGCGCGCGGGGATCAGGGGCTCGCCCACGCGGTGGGCAAAGGCCGTGCTCGCGCGGTCGTGGCAGTGGAGAAACTTGCGCGGCCGGGAGTCGCGCTGGCGTTTGCCGCGCCCTTCTTCAATGAGCCGACGCTGGCCTTCGACCATCCGATTGCGCCGTTGCTGGAAAAAGCGCGGAAGGCGGGAATTCATCTCGGCGTAGACGTATCGGCGCGGGTGGCCGGCGGGCGCAATTTGCTCAAGCTGGCCTTCACGGATGCACAGAGCGAGGAAGACTTGGCCAAACTGGGGGCGTTTTTCGACGCGGAATTCGGTCTCCGTCCGAACAGCGGGCCGGAGACAAAGATACCGACCCTACCAACCAACGCCTTGCGGGCGGCGCCGGCTGGACTGCCGCATTTTGCGCACAGCGAGCTGGTGGCGTATTATCAAAAGCTGGGCGAACTGAATGTCAGCCCGGATGATGGGTGCTACCCGCTGGGTTCGTGCACGATGAAATACAACCCGTATGTGAATGACTGGGCGGCGAATCTGCCCGGGTTTGTGAATGCGCACCCGCAGGCGCCGGTGGAAGACGTGCAGGGGTGTCTCGAGGTGCTGTATGACATTCAGGAATGGTTCAAGGGCATCACGGGTCTCGCCGCGATAACGACCCAGCCGCTGGCGGGCGCGCAGGGCGAGCTCGTGGGGTTGAAAATGTTTCAGGCGTATCACCGATCACGGGGCGAGGTTCACCGCAACGTATTGCTGATTCCCAAGAGCGCGCACGGGACGAACTTTGCCACGGCGGCGATGGCGGGTTTCGTTTCCCGTGAGGAAAACGGCGAGGCTGCGGGCATCGTGCTCCTCGAAGCGGCAGCAGACGGGCGCATTGACCTGGCCGACGTCGAGGCGAAGATCGCGCGGTTTGGTCCGCGCCTCGCAGGCGTGATGATTACGAATCCGAACACCTGCGGGCTGTTCGAGACGGATTTCCAGCGCATTGCGGAAGACGTGCACCGGGCCGGCGGCCTGGTATATATGGATGGCGCAAACATGAATGCCATTGCGGGCTGGGTGAATCTGGCGGCGATGGGGGTGGATGCGTTGCACAATAATCTGCACAAGACGTGGACGATCCCGCACGGGGGCGGCGGGCCGGGCGATGCCATTGTCGCGGTCAGCGAGCGGCTGAAAGATTTTGTGCCGGGTCATCAGATTGAAAAAAGGGCCGGGAAGTTTATCGCGGTGAAGGCGCCAAAAAGCATCGGCTCGATTCACCGCCATTGGGGGAATTTCGGGCACAAGGTAAGGGCGTACGCGTACTTGCTGCGGTTGGGGCGTGAGGGGGTGCGGCGGATGTCGGCGGTGGCGGTGCTGGCATCGCGTTACTTGTATGCGAAGCTGGCCACGCAGTACGGCAGCCTGCCGGCCGGGCCGGGCGCAGCGCAGCAACCCAGGATGCACGAATTCATCCTCACGCTGTCGCCGGAGGATTTTGCGCGCATCATCCAGACAGGCATTCCGCAGGCCGCAGTCATCCCGCGGGTGGGTAAATTGTTTTTGGATTTCGGATTTCACGCGCCGACGGTGGCGTGGCCCGAGGCGTTCGGGCTGATGATTGAGCCGACGGAAAGTTACACGAAAGCCGAACTGGACCGCTTTGCCGATGCGGTGCTGGCGATTTTGAAACTGGTGCGCGAGCATCCCGCGGTGCTGAAGGGCGCGCCGTATTTCACGCCGGTGGACCGGGTGGACGATGTGGCGGCGAACCGCGCGCTGGTGCTGAGTGAGGCGCTGCGGGTGTTGCCATGGGTGCATCCGAACCGGGTGTCCCCGCGCGAACTGGCGAAGTTGCCGGTAGCCGCGATAACGGAGCGGGTGATCAAGGCGGCGGCAGCCATGGCCTAAACGTTTTTTGGGGATACCGCCGGCCTATGCTTTGAAGGTTGCCCTGCCATGGTTTGCCGTCCACAGTAATTGAGTTGGCCTGGCTGGGTGGGTGATGAAGCAATCTGGCCAGGGCCAAAGATGGCTTTACCCTTAACTCCAAAAAATCTCCATGGACGCATCAAAAAAAGTTCCAGCGGGCATTTGCGGCATCCTGATCGGTGGCCTGGGCATTCACAAATTCATCCTGGGGTACACCAAGGAAGGCCTGATTATGTTGCTGGTAACCGTGCTGACCTTTGGCTTGGGCAGCCTGATAATGGGGCCAATTGGATTAATTGAAGGCATCATCTATCTCACCAAGAGTGATGCGGAATTCGTCCAAACCTACGTGACCAATAAGAAGGGTTGGTTCTAAGGGCGAACCGGTTTTTTGACTGCGCAATTTTTCCATGGCCAATTATTTCATGCAAGGCGGGGATGGGAAAGAATACGGCCCGGTGGGTGCCGAGCAGCTGCGGCAATGGGTGGCCGAGGGCCGGGCAAATGGGCAGACGCAAGTACGGCTGGCGGAAGGCGGGCCATATCTGGCATTGGGCGCGGTGCCGGAATTAAGTTTGGCAACGAGCATGGCCTCGGTGGCGAAGCCGTCGGCCTTTGCGCCGGACAAGGGTTCGGCGGAATACTTTATGCGCGGCGGGGATGGCAAGGAATACGGGCCAGTGAGCGCGGCGCAATTGCGGCAATGGGTGGCCGAGGGCCGGGCAAACGGGCAAACGCAAGTGCGGGCGGCGGAGGGCGGGGCGTTTCGAGCCTTGGGCATGGTCCCAGAATTGAACGCCGGCGGGGGTGGGGTAACCCGTTATTCGTCGCCGGGCGGAGCGTCTTCAATGGCGCACACGCTGGCCCAGAATTCGGGGCAGGCCGGGATGGACTCCACACTGTTGGTGAAGCGGTTGGCGGAAGTATTGAGTGCGGGAGCAAGTTGGATGAAGTTTTTGGCGGTGCTATCGTGGGCATTGGCGGGCATTGCCATTTTGGGATCCTCGGGGCTGATGCTGATCGTGGCGTGGGCGCCGATTTGGCTTGGGGTGGTCTTGTGGAAGGCGGCGGCGATGGCGCAGCAAGCGGCGTTTACGGGGACGGAAGCCGATTTGGCGCAGGCGCTGGAGCAATTGCGTTTTTATTTCAAATTGAGTGGGATTCTCCGGATATTGGCCGTAATCGGCGGGGCGGTAGTGTTAATATTTTTCTTCGCCGCCATGATGGCCATGGTCTCTGGAATGGGCCTGCATAGTTTGTGAGGGTTGGAGGGTGCCAGCAGGCCTCCGCCAATTTTTGTTCGGTTTGCCGATTGGTCGGTTTCAATCTTGAGCTTCAATACAGATAAAGGGCGCAATTGGCGCCAGCCCATGAGAATCCGCCAAATACTTTTCACCGGGGGCCTGATGTTCGGGCTCTGGATTTGGATGATGGCCGACAATGTCACGCATGGTCCAATTTCCCGGATTTTCGGGAGTGACCGCGTGGACGGCGTCATTGACGGGATGTTTTATGGCTTCGAAACAGTACTGCTCCTTTGGGCGGCGGGGGCGGCCATAATGAATCGTCGCCTGGGCCAGTCGCGGCGGATGCCACGGGTGGCGGTCCCGCATGGGGCGGTCAACGGACAACCGGTGCGATTGGCGTTGGATACGGGATCGTTCATCACGTTACTGACCCGGCAGGGTGCGCGCCGGCTCAAGCTGGGGTCGGTCCGGCTCTCCTTCATCCGGGTGAATTTTGCGAGGCGCCTGCTGTCGCTGACGACGGCGCCGGTGCGATTGACCCTGGGTGGGCAAGAGATGACGACGCCACTGCCGGTGCTAAATCTGCCCCCGTTCATGAAGATCAAAGGGTTCGACGGGTTGTTGGGCTGGCCGGAAGTGCGCGACAATATTTTATTTTTCGACGCCAACGGGTGCACGATCCGGCGTTTGGAATCGCTGCCGCCGGAGACCGCCGGATGGCTGAAACTAAAAGTGCACCGGGCCAACCAGTTGGTGCTGGAGTTGCCCATGGCCAACGGCGCGACTGGCACGGTGCTGGTGGACACCGGGGCAACGCACGGTTTGGCCCTGCCCGAGGCGCGGATGAAGGCATGGCGCGCAGCGCATCCCCGTGCGCCAGCCACGCCATTGCTGTTGTCGCTATTAACCTTGAAAGCATTTCCGGGCGGCGGGTTGGTGGATGGCACGGAATTTTGGGCGGATGAATTCGTTTTAGGCACGTTAACTCTGACGGATATCCCGCTCCGGAGCGCGAGCCACATCGAAACCCGCCGCCGTCGGGGCGCGGTTGGTTCAATAGGCCTGTACGCCCTTTCGCGAATGGATCTGATAGTAGACGGAGTCGGTGGGATCGCTTATCTCCGCCCCAAGCCCGGGCCGGGGTTGCCTTATCCGACCATCAAGCGCCCCGGCATACCCCACGGCGCAGCGCACGCGCCGGCGGATTGGACGCTGGGGGAGGAAGTGAAGATGAGCGACGCGCATTTATTGGCCTTCAATTGTCTGGCCCGGGCGGCAGACAAGAAAACACAAGGCGATCTTTTGGGCGCGCTGGGGGAATGCGATCACGCCATCGAACTCGAGCCAGACAGTGTAAATGCCCACCAAATTCGGTCGTCCATGCGGAGACTCAACCGCGACCTGATTGGCGCCCTTGCCGACTGCAACCGCTCACTCGAGCTGGACCCGGAGGAATCCGCGCTGTATCTCGCGCGCGGTCTGGTGCACTTTGCCCTGGACGATGGGACCGCAGCGGCGGCGGATTTTGATCGGGCCCGCGAACTTGGCGCGGGCCGGGTTCGCATCAAGCTCCTGCGGATTCTGGCCAGGCTGCAGCGATGGATGGCGAGCCCTCACCGCGTTGTCTCATCGGCGAATGGTCGGACACGATGATATTCATGACGACTTATGCGATGAGGCAATGGCGTGATTTTCCCCTGGCCGGCCCGGCCCTGGCGGCCTGGTTTTGTTTGACCGGGTTTTTCATGACCTATGCCTGGTATTCCGGCGCGCGGCGGCTGCGGCGGAAGCCGGCGCCCCGTTTTTTGCTGAAGCGGACGGGATTCAAGTTGTGGGTGGTGGCGGTTCTGGTGGGTTTGCGGTGGATGAGCGGGTTATATTTTGTGCCCGGGCCATCGGATGATTTGACTTCCCACTTTCCGCCCGCCCCAGCACAATCGAAGCTTCGCCGCGCCACTCCATGAAAACCCGGGCCATCCGACAATTTCAACTTTGGACCATGGCGGTCCTTGGTCTGGCGGGAATTTTTGCGGGCCCCAAAGTGCGCGGGGCGGCAGGACCGGAGGCAGGCGGCCACAATACCAAGGTCATCTATCCGAACGCGACGGTCAACGGCCAGGCGGCGCAGATGGATTTGGACACCGGCTCGTCATACACTTCGCTGACGAAATCCGGTGCTGACCGCCTGGGAGTGAAGATCTTGCCGCCGCCGCCCGACGACGCCGGGCGAAAGGGCAAAGCCCCAATCGGGCTGGCTGAATCGGTGACCCTTGCGCTTGGCTCGCAGAAAATCACGGCGCCGCTGTCGGTCATCAACATGCCATGGTATATGCGCTTCCTCATGAATTGGGACGCGGACGGGCTGGTGGGGTGGACGGAGGTCAAGGACAACATCCTCGTATTCGATTCGGTCCAGCGCACCATAACCAGCGTGCCGCGGCTACCGGCGGAAACCGCCAACTGGATGAAAGTAAAGGTGCGCGACGACGGGGTTTTGACACTCGACCTGCCCATGGCCGACGGCAAGGTGGGCACGATACTCGTGGACACCGGCTCGCCATTTGGCGTTTGCCTGCCGCCCGAGCAATTCAAGGCCTGGCACGACGCGCATCCGAACGTGGTCCTGAGCAAGATTCCCTATTATGGGCCGGATGCCGGAGACACTTCAACCCAGGAGGGTTGGGCCGACACCATTAAGGTGGGCAATTTGACGCTGTCCGACGTTCCGGTCAGCCAGGCGGGCCCGGAAGAAGTCCGGGAATTCAAAGATTTCGCGGGATCGTTCGGGCTGTACGTATTGCTGCGGATGGATTTGGTGGTGGATGGGAGGAATCACATGGCGTACCTGCAGCCACGGCCGCCGCCTGGCCCGCCCTATCCGGGCGTGGTGCGGCGAGGCAACCGGAATATTTCCGGCGCGCCAGTCAAGGATTGGGACTGGTCGGTGGCGGACAATATCCGGGTGCACACGTCGGGCCTGTATGCCTTTGCGGCGAATTACAAAGTGAAAACCAAGGATTACGACGGTGCGATTGGCGACAGCGACCGCGCCCTGGAGCAGGACGGCAAGAACGCCGGGGCGTTGCTCACGCGCGGGTTGGCCAAGGACGAGAAGGGTGACCACGATGGCGCCATCGCCGATGACACAGCGGCGATTGCGCTGAAGCCCGAAGGATCTCTGGGTTTCGAGCAACGCGCCATTGCGGAAGAGTCGAAAGGCGAACTGCCGGCGTCCATCGCCGACTTCAAACGCGCGCTGGAACTTGACGAAACAGATGCGGACGCCTGGATTGGGCTGGGGCAGGACTACGAGGAACAACAGGATACCGCCCGGGCGCTCGAGGCCTACGCGAAGGTGGCGGAAATTCAGCCGGATGATGCGGATTACCCGCGGCTCTACCGTGAGCTGCTGCAGTTGCAACAAGGCGCCGCCCCGCCGCTGTTTGAGAAACTGGTTGCGAACTGGGCGGACGGCTGGACGAAGCATGTGGGCCAGTTCATTACGGGGGCGTTGGACGAGGCCGGGCTGCTAAAGTCCGCGGAAACCCGGGGCGACGAAACGGTGAGCGGCCAGAAGTGCGAGGCGTATTATTTTATTGGCGCGATGCGGCTAATCCATGGAGACAAGCCGGGGGCGCGCGAGGCGTTTCAGAAGTCGCTGGATACGGGCGAGCAGGATTATTACGAGTACAAATTTGCGCGGGCGGCCCTGGCGCGGCTGGGGACGGGGAAGTAGGGGGCGGAACTGAGGGGCGGTGCTGACCGGTGGGCCTTGGGAGTTATGGGGGGAATGGCAAAACGAAGACGGGCGCAGCAAGACTGCGCCCCTACGATACCGGTGCAGGGGGCAGTTTTGCTGCGTCTGCAATTACCGCTAGATCTTCTCGGCGATGGCGTCGGCCAGGCCGTACTCGATGGCTTCTTTGGCGTTCAGGTAGAAGTCGCGGTCGGAGTCGCGGCGGATTTTTTCGAGGGGCTGGCCGGAGGCGGCGGCGAGGATCTTGTTCAGTTCCTCGCGAATTTTTTCCATTTCTTGGGCTTGGATATTGATGTCCACCGCCGGGGCGACGATGCGGCCCATGATGAGCGGCTGATGGATGAGGACGCGGGCGTGCGGGTAGACGAAGCGTTTTCCCTTGGCCGCCGCGCAGAGCAGAATGGAGCCCATGCTGGCGGCCATACCGGTCACCACGATGGTGATGGGCGAGGTGATGAGCTTCATCGTGTCAAACAGGGCCATGCCGGCGGTGATGGAGCCGCCGGGGCTGTTGAGATAAAAGGTGATTTCCTTGCCGGGGGCGTCGGCCTCGAGGTAGAGGAATTTTTCGGTGACCTCGCGGCAGGAGCGGTCGCTGACTTCGCCCCAGAGCATGATTTTGCGCTGCTCGAGGAACTTGCGCTGGATCATGGGGCCGAGGGGGGCCTGTTTGGCGTCGTCGGGCTTGCCTGGAGCGGGAGCCGGGGTCTCGGGTTCGTCGTCATCGTCGTCCATGCGGACGGGAAAGTTGCTGGCATTCATAGCTGGCATCGTGTGGCGAAGGGGTGCGGGTTGGCAAGGGCAAAGGTGGCGAAAAGGCAAGTTTGAACCGGACAAAGTTTTTGAACTTTTTGTCGAATGGTGTGTTCTATGGCTAGGCCATCCTTGCCCATCCTGTTATTAGAGAAATGCTGATGCGGCTTTTCAGCTTGTCGGCAGTACGTCGAATTTTACCTTATCACCATGCCTTTCGTTGCCCCGTCCCGCCATCGGAAAGCCGCCTTGTTCCAACTGGCTGTTCTGGGCACGGCGTTTGCCGCGGGATGGGCTTGGGCGGTTCATGCGCCGGGGCCAACTCCGACGGAGACTAAAAAATCTGCGCGCGCCGCGGTTATCGTCAAACACACCGGCCCGCCCACTGCCGCCGAGGTGGCCCGGTTGAAAGCGGAATTCCTGCGGGCGCAGCATTTGCCTGGCCGGTTCGCCAGCCAACGCGCCACGATGGATTTTGTCGAAGGGCTCGACGCGGAAACGGCCAAGGCGCTCTTGCAGGATTTCGCGGCCAGACCCGGGGCGTCCAATGCCAATTCACTCCCCATGCTCGCCTACCGCTGGGCGGAATTGGAACCCGAAGGGGCCCTGACTTGGATGCAGACGCTCAAGGACCCCAAGCTGAAGAGCATGCTCGTGTCCTCAATTTTTGACGCTTATTCCTCCAATGATCCGGCTGCGGCCTTGGATGCGCTGACGAAATTGCACGTGGGCTTCAATACGGGTATGGCCGAAGCGGGAGTCGTCATCAATTTTGCCCAACAAGACCCACGTGCCGCATTGGCGGCATTGAAAGGCGAAACCTCGGGCAGCAACACCCAAAACTATGTGTTCGCGGTTTATGAGCAATGGGCGGCGCAAGATCCGGTGACGGCGTCGGCGGAAGTCCTGAAGGAGCCGGATGGATTCAGTCGCGCCATGTCGGTGCAATCTGTCGCCCAGACTTGGGATGAACTGGACCCGGTGGCGGCCAAGGCGTGGGCCGAAAGTTTACCGGACGGCGACTCGAAGGACGCCGCGATGAAAGGAATTATCTGGACCTTGAGTGAAATGGATCCTCCGGCGGCGGTCGCCAATATCACCACCATGCCCAATGGGCCTTTGCGGGATTTGAACCTTCGCCGGGCCACGGAGAATTGGGCGCAGCAGGATCCCGCCGGGCTGCTCGCGTACGCCGATAAAAATCTCACCGGGACGAGTTACAATACGGCGGTGAATTCCGCCCTCGGTCAAATGAGCGACACCGACCCAGTCGGCACCGCCGCGTACCTCGCGCAACTAGGCGACGCCAACATCACCAATTCGGCCATACCCGCGCTGGCCGCAGCTTGGGCGCAGCAGGATCCGCCGGCCGCCATGGCCTGGGCGCAATCGCTGCCAACGGACAACATGGCCGTGCGCAATTCGGCAATATCCAAAGCGCTGAGCGGGCTGAGCAATACTGACCCGGCGGGGGCGGCAGCGGTTGTCGGAACTATGTCCGCCGATCCGGCCTTCGGCAATCTGGCAACTCAGGCAGTGAATAGCTGGGGCGCGGTCGATCCCCAAGCGGCCTACAAGTGGGCGGAAAGCCTGCCAGCAAGTGAGGCGCAAACCGGCGCAGTCACCGCCGCACTCGCCCAACTGGCAAAGGTGGATCCGCAGACAGCGTGGGATGCCGCCCAGCAATTGCCTGAGTCCAATCGCACCGATGCGCTGGGCAAAGTTATTGGCTCATGGGCAGTTGCGCAGCCGGCCCAAGCTGCGGCGGCATTGCCGAGCCTATCCGCCGGAACCGAGACGAACACCGCGACCACGGCGGTGGCCAAGAATTGGGTGGCGCAGGATCCCCAGGCGGCTGGACAGTGGATTGGAACTCTTCCGCAAGGCGACGCCCGGGATGGCGCGGTGGTGCAACTCGTTACGGCGGTTGGTAAAAGTGATCCGGCTGCAGCCTTTAACCTGGCTGTCACGATTGGCCAAGCCACCACCCGCAATACCCAAGTGGTCAACCTGGCCAAACAATGGGCGGCCAGCAATCCGGATGCCGCGGCGACGGCCGCCCAAAACGCGATGGACAACCTCACCGGCCTGACCCGCGCCCAGCGGACGACCTTGCAAAATATCGCGAACAAATCCACCAAACCATGAGTGGACCGCAGGCGTCGTTTTAAATTTACTTTTCAAACCCATCCATGACCCCACGCCCTGCGTCTCCCCGCTGGAAAGCTTTGGCGCTGCAAACCGTAGCCGTGGCTGCTGCGTTTGGCGCGGGATGGACCATGGCGGTTTCGGCGGGGTATAATAAACCCAAACCGCCAGCCAGGGAGGCCAACTCCCAGCCCGCACGACCCAAAAAATCCGGACCGCCCTCCGCCGTAGAAATTGCCCAGGCCAAGGCAGGGCTGTTGCAAGCACTGCACGCCAAAGGCCGTTCGCGCGGCTGGCAGGAGCTGCTTGATTTCGTGTCGGGTCTCGATGTCGGGACGGTCAAAGCCCTCATTGACGATCTTGGCGATAAGGCGCTCAGTGCGGAGAATTATCGGGCGTTAAACGTCTTGTTAAGCCGCTGGACCGAGCTGGATCCCAATGCGGCCCTGGCGTGGGTGCAAACCACGAACAATCCGCGGTTAAAATCCATGGCTTTTGAACAGATATTCGACGCCTATTCGGCGATGAACCCCGGCGCCGCGCTGGCGGCGCTGACGCAAATCCACGACAGCGCCGGTCATGGTTATGCCATGAATGTCACCTTTCAAAACTACGCCAAACAAGATCCGGTAGCGGCCTATGCCGCTTTGCGCGGGCTGCCGGCCGGCCAGCAATCCGGGGGTTTCTATGCCTCTATTTTCTCGGCCTGGGCGGACAAGGATCCGGCTGCGGCTTCCGTCGCGGCGCTCAACCTGCCGGCCAGTTCGGTTCGCAGCGAGGCATTGAAAAGTATTGCCACCGCCTGGGCGGGGCAGGATGCCACCGCCGCGATGGCGTGGGCCAGGGCGCTGCCTGCAGGCCTGATTCAAGACGGGGCCGTCAACGCGGTAATTCAATCCGCCGCCCAGCAGGATCCTGCGGCCGCGGCGGAGTTGGCGGAGAATCTTTCGGCTGGTCCTGCAAGGGATGCACTATTAAAAAATGTTACATCAACTTGGGCGCAGGAGGACCCGGGCGGCCTGCTCGCGTGGGCGGACAAAAATCTCGCGGGCACGGCGAAGGACACGGCCGCGCTGGCGGCTTTGCAAACCATGAGCCTCACCGACCCGACTGCGGCCGCAGCGTACCTGGCGGAACATTCCGGCACAAATGTCGCCAGCCAAGCGATTCCCAATCTGGCGTTCCGGTGGGCCCAGCAGGATCCGGACGCTGCCATGGCATGGGCGCAGTCGCTGCCGACGGACAATATCGCCCTGCGAAACTCGGCGATTACCGATGCCCTGGGTATGACGATGATGTCCGACCCGGCGGGGGCGGCGGCCCGTATCCAGGAAAAGCTCGCGGGCGACCCGGCGTTCCCCACCTTGGCCAAAACGGCGGCCGAAGGTTGGGCATCCAGCAACCCCCAGGCGGCCATGGCGTGGGCGGCTGGTTTACCGCCTGGCGAAGCACAAAACTTGGCCATGGAGGGCGTCATTACCCAGCAATCGCGGTTGGACCCGCAAGGTGCTTGGAGCAACATTTCACGATTACCTGAGAGCAACCAAGGCACGGCCATAGTTGGCGTCCTCGCCAATTGGGCAGACCAAGAACCCAGCCAAGCGGCGGCCGCCCTGCAATCCCTCCCCGCAGGCACCAACCTCAATGACGCCACGACGGCGGTTGCCAAAAGCTGGCTGAATCAAGACCCCGCCGCCGCCTCGCAATGGATTGACACCCTGACGAAAGGACCGGCGCGGGACAATGCGGTCGCGCAAATTGTGGATATCGTGGGCAAAAACGACCCGGCCTCAGCCCTCAACTGGGCGTTGTCCATGAATGGTCAGTCGGGGCGAAACAATCATGTGGTCAATTTGGCGACGCAATGGTCCGCGAGCAATCCCGCGGCGGCGGCGGCCGCCGTGCAGGCGGTGATGAACACCCTCACCGGGCTAACGTCGGCCCAGCAAACGGCGCTGCAGAAAATTGTGGACCAAGGTGCGGCGCATTGAGGAGATGGAATCACGAGACTGACCACGGATGGCAGCGATAGGACGGATCGCAACCGACAAAGGCCAGAAACGATCCTTGTTATCCGTGCCATCCGTGGTAAGCGTCAGCCTGCCTAATATCTCCGCGGCCAGCCGAAATAGCTCAAGAGCCAAGCTTCCTTCCAGACGCGGTAGCGGCCTTCCCAGGTGAGGATGCCGTTTTCTTCGTGCTGACTGCGGGGAAAGAGGATGCCGTGTTCGGTATTGGTGCGCTCGAGCACTTGCTGCTGTTGGTTGAGGTCGTTGATGGGTTCGTCCGTGAAGGCTTGCAGCAATTCCGGCTTGCCGGCGAGGCGGCGCAGATGGCGGCACAGCAGGGCCTCGGGCGAGCGAATCCAGGGATGGCGTTCGACTTCCCAGTTTTCGGGATAAAAACCGCCGAAGGGCATGTGGACATTGTCCGTCACCAAGCGCACACCGCTTTCGGTGATGGAAGAGAACACCACGCTGGCGGTCACGTTGCCGGTGGCCTGGGGGAGGAACATGATTTGCAGGCGGATGTGGGCTTCCGGGTCGTTGTAGACTGAAACGCGCAGCGGCATGCCGTCGGCCAAATCAGCCTTGAGCGATTGGAGGTGCGCGAATTTTTCTTCGCGCAGCCATTCGCGCAGGGAGATGAAGCGCCGCTGGTTGGGCCAGGCGTCGCCATCGCGATTTTCTTTGAAGCGGGGAAAGATGGGCTGAGTGCTGTGGCTCAGGGCGCGGATGGCGACCCAACTATACATCGTTTCCAGCAGCGGCCAGAGGAGGAAGCCAGTTGCCAACCAGAGCCAAGCGGGGCGGTCGCTGTCAAAATAATCTGCGGCCAGCGCCAGACCGAAGCAAAACAGAGCCCAGCGCACCCAGTGGCCGGCAATAGCGATTAACGGTGAAGCCAGCGTGAATTGCGCATAGGCCAAGGCGGCGGACACGGCCATCAAGGCGCAGGAAATTTCGAGCAAGTGCATGAAAAGTGACATAATGCCCCCTTGGCGGGGGCATTCCAAGCTCATTCCGGTCGAAGTGACTGGGCGCTTTGTTCCGCCGGAATCACGGCCAGCAAAATCTTAAATTCTTCCCATCACCATCAAGACGATGATCACAATCAAAACCAAGCCCAAGCCGCTGCTGGGATAGTAACCCCAATTCCGGCTGTGTGGCCACGCCGGAAATGAACCAAGGATCATTAAAATCAGCATTACCAGCAATATTGTTCCTATCATGGGATTACTTTCGTTGGGTGCAGTGACCCGGACTTTCCAGAATGAAAAGGTCTTCCCGATCGTGCAATCATACCATACAGCATTGGCCCGGCTTCGGCCATAGGCTCTAACCCTACCCTCCGGCAAATACCGGCTGAAAGCCGGCGGCGGTGAGGATGCGGGCGACTTCGGGGCGCTTGTCGCCCTGGATTTCGATGCGGCCGTCTTTGACCGTGCCGCCAGTGCCGCAAGCGCGCTGCATGGCTTTGGCGAGTTGCTCTTTTTCCGGCAGGCCGATGCCGGTGAAATTGGCCACGACGGTCACGGTTTTGCCGCCGCGTCCGGCCTTTTCGCGGATGATGTCCACCCGGCCACGATTTTTTTTCGCCGGTTTGGCCGGGGTGGCGGGAGGCGCGGGTTTGGCCGCGGGGAGGCCAGCGCTCGAGAGGGCGGCGAAGGGATTTTGCGCCATGCCGGCGCTGCCGTCGGTGGGAATTTTTTCCGGGTGAGACATGGGATTGGCGCGGTACGGCCGGCCTGACCACACACGTTTCCACGATTTCGCTCAAGAAAAATACATCTCCCGGCAAATTTTTCGCGCGAAGCTTAAGGCCAGATTAAGAAATTAGAAAAAATCATCGGCGGATGGGACCCGTTCGAGCGGGTTGCAAAGTTTTTTGGCCACGCGAAACTTTTACGAAATAAAAAGGTAACCTTACCACTTGGCCAAGGTTTACCCATGCAAATTCCAATGAGTGCGGGCCGCGCGGCCCAAGTGGCGACAATACCGCCGCCAGACACCCGGAAGTTTTTCAACGAACGCAACCAAATAAAAAAGGAACCAAAATGAAAACACAATTTAAACTCATGTCCGTAGCCCTGGTGTTGGGCCTCAGCGCCAGTTTTGCCGTGGCGCAAGATTCTGCAACTGTGGCGCCCGCGCCGGATGCTAGTGCGCAAGCGGCGGCGCCCGATGCCGGCGGCCCCGGTGGGCCGGGCGGATTTCGCGGTGGGCCGGGCGGTCCGGGTCGTCGCGGCGGTCCAGGTGGACGGGTCGGTCCTGGCGGACCCGTCGGACCTGTCGGAACTGACGGACAATCTCAAGTCGGCCCTAATGGCCCAGACTCGCAAGGTGGTCCTGGCGGTTTAGGCGGACCAGGTGGTCCCGGTCGCCGCGGTGGCCCCGGTGGCCCCGGCGGTCCGGGCAGGCGCGGCGGTCCCAGCGGTCCGGGTGGTTCCGGAACGACCGACGGGCAAAGTGGCCCGCAAGTAATTACAGGGGATTCAGCTACCGCGACAGGTGCCGACCAACCGGGTCCCGGCCCGCAAGGCGGCCCCGGGCCCGGACGCGGCGGTCCTGGCGGGCCCGGTGGACGTGGTGGTCCCGGTGGTCCTGGCCGTGGTGGTCCTGGCTTTCGTGGTCCCGGTGGGCCGGGCGGGCCCGGTGGACCAGCCGCGCCTGCGGATAGCGGTGCATAAATTCATCGAAAGAACTTAGGGGGGCCAGGACGTTATAGGGGCGTTCTGGCACAGAGGCCGGGCCGACAATGTTGGCCCGGCCTCTCTCAATTAGATGGTCGAGGAAATGGCGGAACCCTCGTTATGGGCTCCATCGCACAACCTAATAAGCCGACCATTGCGGCCCTTCGCAGTTGAATGGAAAGGCGTTTGGTCCTATCAATCATACTGGTCGCATTTGTGCTCAAATCTGGCCGCACCCCCTGCTAATCCCATCGAGCCCATGAGTGAAACCCACCCGGCGCGAATTCCTTCGCTGGTCAAAAAGTACTTGATGGCTGCCAGCGGCCTCGTGCTGGTGTTGTTCGTGCTCGGGCACATGCTGGGCAATTTGCAGGTATTTGCGGCCAACCCCGGGCCGATTAACCGGTACGCCAATTTTCTCCAGTCGCTGGGCGAATTACTGTGGGGGGTGCGGCTGTTCCTGCTGGCCTGCATTGCGGTGCATATTTGGATGGCGGTGCTGTTGACCATGGAAAATCGGCGGGCGCGGGGGCCGGGCTACGCGAAGAATGCGACGGTTCAGGCCACCTATGCGTCGCGCACGATGATCTGGAGCGGGGTCATCATTCTGGCATTTATTATTTTCCACCTCGCGCAATACACCCTGCAAGTCACGAATCCTATCTTCAAGTCACTCGAATACGCGGAAAACGGCCGGCGGATGCATGATGTTTACGCGATGGTGCAGGTGGGATTTTCCAGTCCTTTCGTGGTGCTCTTTTATGTGATTGCCGTTGGCCTGCTCAGTGTGCACCTCTCGCACGGTGCCAGCAGCATGTTTCAGTCGCTCGGCGTGCGGAATGAAAAATGGCGCGGTTGTTTGAACAAAGCAGCGCTGGCTTATGGTTGGTTGATTTTCCTCGGTTTCGTCGCCGTACCGATTGCGGTGCAGGTTTCGCTGCACACCGACAAGCCCCTGCTGCCCGTGAAGGCAGTCCTCGCGCAAATCGAAAAGGCGAATGCCGGGTGGGACCCAGCGCGCCCAACGCCGGTGGAAGTGGATTACAACGCGATGGCTAAAACGAATTAAGAATTAGGAATTAAGTATTAAGAAGCACCCAACCAACTTCCACAAACCAGATCCCGGCACCAAGCCCGAGAACACCCGGCACCAAAACACTTTCCGCATCCATGAAACTCGACGCCAAAATCCCCCCCGGCCCGCTGGCGGAAAAGTGGGACAAGCACAAGGTTGCCATCAAGCTGGTAAACCCGGCGAACCGGCGCAAATACCATGTGCTGGTGGTCGGCTCGGGGCTGGCGGGGGCATCGGCTGCGTCCACGCTGGCCGAGCAGGGTTACCGCGTTTCGTGCTTCTGTTATCAGGACAGCCCGCGCCGCGCGCACTCCATCGCCGCGCAGGGCGGCATCAATGCCGCGAAGAATTATCAGAATGACGGCGACAGCGTATACCGCCTTTTTTACGACACGATCAAGGGCGGGGATTTCCGTGCGCGCGAGGGCAATGTCTACCGGCTGGCGCAAGTCAGCGTGGATATTATTGACCAATGCGTCGCGCAGGGTGTGCCCTTTGCCCGCGAATATGGCGGCATGCTGGACAACCGGTCGTTTGGGGGCGCGCAGGTTTCGCGCACGTTTTACGCGCGCGGGCAGACGGGCCAGCAATTGTTGCTCGGCGCGTATTCCGGGCTTTCACGGCAAATCGGGCTCGGGCAGGTCAAGATGTACAACCGGCATGAGATGCTCGACTTGGTGCTGGTGCCCGACAAGTCGGGTGAGCATCACGCCAAGGGCATCATCACGCGCGATTTGGCCACCGGTGCGATCGAATCGTTTTCCGGCGACGCCGTGCTCCTGTGCACCGGTGGCTACGGCAATGTGTTTTACCTTTCGACGAACGCGCAGAACTGCAACGTTTCCGCGATTTGGCGCGCCTACAAGCGGGGCGCGGGCCTGGCCAATCCCTGCTATACGCAAATTCACCCGACCTGTATTCCCGTCCATGGCGAGCAGCAAAGCAAGTTGACGCTGATGAGTGAATCATTGCGCAATGACGGCCGCGTATGGGTGCCGAAGTCGAAGGAGGTAGCCGCGAAATTGCGGGCCCGGCAAATCAAGCCGTCGGACGTCGCCGAGGACGACCGGGATTACTACCTTGAGCGCAAGTATCCCAGCTTCGGCAATCTCGCGCCGCGCGACATTTCGTCCCGCGCCGCCAAGGAAGCCTGTGACGACGGCCGCGGGGTGGCCTCATCCGGGCATGGGGTCTATCTGGATTTCAGCGCCGCGATTGCGCGCCTCAGCGAGGAAAAAATCAAGGAGCGCTACGGCAATCTCTTCGACATGTATGAGCGCATCACGGGGGAGAGCGCCTATCGCAATCCGATGATGATTTACCCCGCGGTGCACTACACGATGGGCGGCCTGTGGGTGGATTACAATCTGATGAGCAACATTCCCGGGCTGTTCGTGCTCGGCGAGGCGAATTTTTCCGACCACGGCGCGAACCGTTTGGGCGCGAGTGCGCTGATGCAGGGCCTGGCGGACGGGTACTTCATCATCCCTTACACGCTGGGCGATTACCTTGCCCGGATGGGGGCCGGCGCACCCGCGACGGATCGGGCGGAGTTTAAAACCGCCGAAGCGGGCATTCAGGGGCAGATCAAGAAGCTGCTTTCGATTCAAGGAAATGAAAGCGCGCGGTCCTTCCACCTGCGGCTCGGCAAGATCATGTGGGAATATTGCGGCATGGCGCGCAACCAGGCGGGATTAAAGAAGGCGCTGCAGCTCATTCCCGAATTGCGGGCGGAGTTTTGGCAGCGCGTACGCGTCCCCGGCTCCGGCGAAAACTTAAACATGGAACTCGAGCGCGCGGGTCGCGTGGCCGACTTTTTGGAATTCGGCGAACTACTTTGCCGCGACGCCCTGGATCGCGATGAATCCTGCGGCGGTCATTTCCGGTCCGAACACCAGGATGCGGAAGGCGAAGCCGTGCGCGACGACGAGCACTTTAACAATGCCTCCGTCTGGGAATTCGCGGGCGAAGGGAAACCGCCCGTTAAACATGTCGAACCGCTCGTCTATGAGGAAGTGCATCTGGCGAAACGGTCCTATAAGTAATCTGACGATTTTCCAAATCCAACCCCATCATTATAAATCCGAATGTCTCCGCTCAAACTGCCGCCGGACTTTGGTGCCAATTGGGTAAGACTGAAAGGCGCCCAGGGTTTTCGTGACGCGGACGGTTTGATTTGGAAGATAGATCGCTTGCATAAAGACCATTGGGATGTATCAAATAGGCGTCGCAAAAAGGTTCGCGAGGTTGATTTTGAAGGCAACCCAATCTGGCCCGACGGCCCCAAAAACAAAAATAACTAAATGCCCAAGCATCCCTATAGCGCTTACGCACACGGTCCCGCCTGGGTCGTGGTGCGCCGCGCATTGGCGGAGTTGGAGGGAAATGGCGATTTCCATGCGGCCACCGCTGAGGCATACCTGGTCGGGTATCTGGTCAAGGCGCTGGATGAAGCCGGTTGCTTGAAGAGCCCAGTGCAATCCGCGAATTCCGGCCATCATCCCTCTGCCATTAATTTTCACCCGAAGCGGCGCAAGCCGGGCCTGTTGCAGCAGGTTTCCGAGGACCCGCCGCGCCCGGGCCCAAAGTCGGCGACTTTGCGGAAAATTTCCGGACCGGGGAAATCAACTTTGATATCGCGACCATGAGCAATGCCCATTCCACAAGCTTAAAGCTCACCCTCCGGGTGTGGCGCCAGCCTGCTGCGTCCGCGTCCGGCAAGCTCGTCGAGTATCAACTCGCCGACGTTTCGCCGGATTCTTCATTCCTGGAGATGATGGATCAGTTGAATGAGCAGCTGATTGCGAAGGGCGAGCCGGTGGTGGAGTTTGATCATGACTGCCGCGAGGGCATCTGCGGCATGTGCTCGATGACCATCAACGGCATTCCGCACGGGACCGAGCGCGGGACGACCACCTGCCAGTTGCACATGCGGCATTTCAAGGACGGCGAAACGATCACGATTGAGCCTTTCCGGGCGGGCTCGTTTCCCGTCGTCCGCGACTTGGTGGTGGACCGCTCGGCATTTGACCGCGTGATCCAGGCGGGTGGATTCATTTCGGCCCGCGCGGGCTCGCCGCCGGACGCGAACGAGATTCTGGTGCCCAAGCAGGTGGCGGATTACGCGATGGACGCCGCGGCGTGCATCGGCTGCGGCGCATGTGTGGCGGCGTGCAAGAATGCGTCGGCGATGCTGTTTGTCGCGGCAAAAGCCTCCCACCTCAATTCCCTCCCGCAGGGGAAGCCGGAAAAGGACCGCCGCGTTTTGGCGATGGTGAAGGTGATGGATGCGGAGGGCTTTGGCAACTGCACGAATTTCGGCGAATGCTCGGCGGTCTGCCCGAAGGAAATCTCGCTCGACCATATCGCGCACCTCAATCGCGATTATCTCGTGGCGAGCGTGAAGAACTTCTTCAGCAAGGTGGAATAGGGAAGTGTTTTAGTGCTTAGTGTTCTAGTGCTTGGTTTTTCACTTGGCGGTGCCCAGGGAGGCGAGGCGGGCGAGGTTGGCGGCCAAATCGTTCAGTGCCGCGGAGTCGGGAAAGGTTACGGTCAGGCGCGGGCGGCCTTTGTCGTCGCGTTCCAGGCGATTGCATTCCTCTTGAAACCTCTGCGCGAAACCATCCGCGGCGCCTGGAGCGGAGGTTTGATTGAGCGCCGCCAGGTCGCCCATGAAGCGGGCGGCGGCCATGAGTAGTTGGCCGGCCGAAAGGGAAAATTGCTCGCGTTGCTGCGCGAGGGCGGCCGCGACCTCCTGTTGTTTCGAGGCGTCGCGGGGGGCGGCGGGGGCGGCGCCGAGGAGGGTCTCCAGCCGGCGGCGCATTTCTTCGACGTTGCTGCTGATTTGCAGTTCGGAAATGGCGGAATTCACATCCAACGCGGCGAGCGCGAGTTCTTTTTTGGCGGAAAGCGTGCCAAGGAGATTTTCCTCAATGGTTTGTTCGGAGACGAGGAGGTAGACCTGTACAGGCCGGGTTTGGCCGAGGCGGTGGGCGCGGGCGATGCGTTGCTCAAGCACCGCCGGATTCCAGGGCAAATCGAGGTTGATGACCGTGTTGGCCGCCTGCAAATTGAGGCCGGTGGCGCCAGCGTTGGTGAGCAGAATGGCGTGGCAACCGGCGTCGGTTTGGAAGGTGTCAATGATTTGCTGGCGGCGCCGTTGCGGCACTTTGCCGTCCAAGCGGACGAATTTCAAGCGCGCCTGGCGGAGGAGCGGCTCGACCAGGTCGAGCATGCCTGTCCACTCGGAAAACAGGATGAGCTTGCGGTTGCCCTCCTCGCGCAGGTCGGCGAGCAATTCGGCGAGGCGTTCGAGCTTCGAGGAATAGCCCGGATGCTGCTTGTCCACGAGGGCCGTGCTGTTGGCGGCGAGGCGGCACATGAGGAGGGCCTGGCGCAGGCGCAGGAGGTCCATTTCCGTGAAATAGGCTTTACGCAAGAGCTGGCTGACGATGCGCATGTTGCCCCCGTGCAATTCCAATTGTTCGTCCGTCGGCACGATGCGCACGATCTCGGTGGTGCGGGGCGGCAGGTCCTTCTGGACTTGGGCGCGGGTGCGACGCAGGAGGATGGGGCGCAATTGTTCGCGGAGTCGGTCGAGATTTTTATAACCGGTGACCTTGCCTTTGTCGTCCACCACGCGATGCGCATGAAAGAAGCGGAAGGCAGGGCCGAGCCGCTGCCCATCCACAAACTCGACCACGGAATATAAATCGTCGAGTCGGTTTTCCAATGGCGTGCCGGACAGGACCAAGGCGAAAGGCGAGCGCAGGGCCTTGAGCACGCGGGCGGTCTTGGCCTCCCAGTTTTTGATGCGTTGGCCTTCGTCGAGGATGATCAAGCCCCAGGCGGCCTGCTCGATGGCCGTGAAATCGCGCAGGACTTGTTCGTAATTGCAAATCGTGAAGAAACTTTCCGCTGCGTATTGCGTGTGCCGAAGGGCCGATGCGCCGAACACCTGTTGGCTCGTGAGGCCCGAAAAGCGTTCGATTTCGCGCGCCCACTGCGACTTCAGAGTGGCCGGACAGACGATCAGGACCTTGCGCACACCGGCCTCGCGTCGCAAAAATTTGGCGACGCCAATGCCTTGGATGGTTTTGCCGAGGCCCATGTCATCGGCGAGAATGGCCCGACCGGCGCCAGCCGCAAAGGCGATGCCGTCCAGTTGATAGGGCAGCAACGCGGTTTTGAGCAATTCCTTGCGCAAGGGATGTGCGGCCGGGTCGCGCCGGATATCCGCCACCAATGCGGCCAGGCGCTCGCGGTGCAGAAAACGTCCGATCAATTCTTCCGCATCCGGATAGACAGTGATGGGGACTCCCGCGGATTGGGCCTGGGATAGAAAATTGAGCACGTCGCGCACGTCAGCGGAATCGGACAGGGCGCGCCCAATCAGAGGTTTGCCCAGGCGGGCGAGCGGGCCGGAGTTGCCCATCGGTGGGAGGAGGCGCAACTGGGGCTGGCCGACGTAGTTCACGGCCAGGGCGAATTCCGTTGGACAAGGCGGAACGGTCAATTGCCGCGCGGGAAAGTGTTGTTTGGACCAAGTCTGCACCTTTATCACATGCTTGCAGGTGCCGAGAGTGTTGGTGCGAAAATCCGGGCAGGTGCAATAGGACTCGCCGCGTTCGAAGCCGCGCAGCGCGACGCGGTAGGTTTTGCCGGAAAGGCGGCTGGTGACGCTGTAATCCGACCAGGGCGATTGGGCATCGGCGGGCTTGACCAGCATGGGCTCCTCGGCGGCGCGTTTGGCGCGGTCACGCAAGGCGCGGGTCTCCAATTCCGCTTCGGTCAATAATTCAAACGGCCGCTCGTCCTTTGGCGGTGCAGCCAGGCCGAGCAATTGCTTTTCCTCCAAAATGAACGCGAGGGCCGCGGCGGCATAAAGATCGCGCTGGGGCCCGGGCGAATTGCCAATGCGCAAACCCCCACGACTCGCCGGGTCACATTCCACCAGCACGCTAACCGAGCGACCCTGCCAGAGCGGCATGCGGAGTTGGAAGCGCTCTTCGGTCAACTCCACTTGGGTAGCCGGGTCCACGATAATTTTGCCGCCCTCGAGCAACTTGCGGCTGCCGCCGGGGCCCAGGAGCTTGCAAGCGGCGGCGTGCGACAAGCGGGCGAGCCGGTCATGTAAAGTCAGCTCGCGGACGGGTTTTGGGCGCAGGGACATTGGGAAACAAAAAAGCAGGTTCGGCATGGATGCGAGCCAATTGCGGCCATCCCTGAAAGGGTATTTTAGTTTACCGGTGCTTGGTTCGTGAACGGGGAAATTCTTCTTTCGGCCCTGCGGGACTTCACTTTTACCCTGGGCCTTCTCACCGATGAATCGGTGGGTTATTTTCTGCCGTCCCTGTGGGATTGGGATAAACTGTGCCTAAATCTTCCCGGTGGTGCAACCCGGCGGAGACTCTCAGGATGCGGGCGAGAGGGAAGTTTCTAGATTTGAGTATTCGGTTCCATCCGGGCATAAAGGCAGGCTTATGAGACCAGCGTCGCCATTATATTCTTTCGTTCGCGGATGGGCCGGGGCTGTCCTGATGGCGGGTGCGGCGGTGGGAGCCGGCTGCGAGGGCGAAGGGACTTCCCGGGCGATTTTTCCGAGGGCGATGATTAATGGGCACCCGGTGCTGGCAGTGCTCGACACCGGGGCGGGCACGTCGCTGATGGCCGAATCCGCCGCCCATGACCTTGGGGTGAAATACACGTCGGCCTCGCCGCGATTTACGCTGCATTGGTTTGACAACACTCCCGGGCTCGCCATCTCCGACCTGGTGGAATTCTCGCCGGGGTCGGACAATGTTTCGGCGCCGCTCCCCGTGGTGGATTTTCCTGTGGCGGATTTCGATATTCTGGTCGGTTGGTCCGAAGTGCGGGACAACATCCTGGTCTTCAATCCCAACGCGCACTATATCCGGGCGGTGAGTGAGGTTCCGCCGGAGACCGTGGATTGGTTGAAGTTGAAAATCCATCCGAAAAGCGCCAACGGCCTCCAACTGGAAGTTCCGCAAGCCAACGGGGGGTACGGACTGCTGTCCGTGGACACAGGCACTCGCTCCGGCGTCATTCTCCCGCCGGCGGCCTGGGCGGCTTGGCGGAAGGCCCACCCGAGCGCGCCGGCTGACACCCAGGTTTACGGCGTGCCATTTGTTTTATCCTCCAAAGTGCATGGGAATACGTGGGCGGAGGAAGTCGCCGTCGGGCCGCTCAATCTGACCGACGTTCCGGTGCGCGAGGCGGATTGGAACGTGGACCGCGATTATGTCGGCACGCTCGGAATTCTGGCGCTGGACCGGCTGGAATTTGTCGTGGACGGGAAGGGCGGTTATGCCTATTTGCATGCGCGCTTGCCGGTCACGGACGCCTTGAACAAGCATAATTGGACTGTGGGGCCGTCGGTGCGGGTCAGCTCGCGGGCGCTCCGGGCGTTTGCGATGATGGACCAGGGCAACCACCAGGAGGACGACGGCGATCACGCGGGGGCAATCGCGGCATACGCCCGGGGGCTGGAGTTGGACCCGGACAACATCAATTTGCGTCTGGCGCACGGCGAAGCGCAAAGTACCAATGGGGATCTGGACGGCGCGCTGGCCGATTTCGACTACGTCCTCAGGATGGACCCGCAGAATGGGGCGGCGCTCGTGGCCCGTGCTGCGGCCGAGGCGGCGGCGGGTGATTACACCGGGGCCCGGACGGATTACGGACGCATGCTCGAATGGGATCCCAGGGATGTCCATGCGCTGTTGCATCGCGGGGAGGCCGCAGTGCACGACGGCGATCACGCCGGGGCCATGACCGATTTCGAACGGGCGCGCCAACTCGAACCCCAGAACCCGGATGTCTATTACCAAATCGGCTTTTCCCAGATCAACACGGGTGACTATGCGGGCGCCCTGGGCCAATTCGACCACGCCATCTCCCTTTCGCCCAAGGCAGCAGATCTTTACCAAGTGCGGGGCCTGATCCACGAAAACCTCGACGATTTTGTGCAGGCCGCCGCGGACTTCGACCAAGCCAGCAAATTGGATCCGGCGCACGCATCTTACGCCCAAATCCTGCGTGAGTTGGTGCGGTTGCGGCTGGGCCAGCCTCCGTCTGATTTTTTAAAAACCGTGAGTGGCTGGAAGGCCGGCTGGACGAGGAGCCTCGGCCAGTTCATCGCGGGCCAGATTGATGAATCAGCCGTCCTCTCGGCGGCGGAGACCAGGGACCGGGAATCGGTGGCGGGCCAGCGCTGCGAGGTTTATTATTACATGGGCGAAATGCGCCTCGTCCACCACGATGCCGCGGGCGCGCGGGAGTTTTTTCAAAAGTGCCTGGCGACCGGCAAGCTGGGGTATGGCGAGTTCCAACTGGCGCGAGCCGAACTGGCACGGATGGCTGGGGGGAGGTGAGGGTGGAGCGGGGAGCGGGGAGCGGGGAGCGGGGAGCGGGGAGCGGAATTTGGAATTTGGAATTTGGAATTTGGAATTTGGAATTTGGAATTTGGAAT
>CAZLPS010000061.1:0-25441 GCA_964561455.1 uncultured Opitutales bacterium | reverse complement strand
GCCTTGTTTTGGTCGGCGCGCATCCGGTCCACCCGCTTCTCCACTTCGCGCACGCTGGTGAGAAATTCATCGAGCTTCTGGCTGTCCTCGGCGCTGATCTGCCGGTTGACCGAGGCGGCATCGTCCATCACCCGGTCAAGGACGCTCTGCATTCGCTTGTTGCCACGGTTCTCGAACAAACAGTCGAACGCGAGCGACGGATAGACCTCCATTGGCACGGGTGACTCCGGGCTCTGCCACGAAATGTGCGAGCTGTAGGCCAGCGAAAAATTGGTCTCATGATAACCCGTCATCGGTTGCTCGCACCCGAGGATGAGACTGGGCTGCATCGTTTCCTGCCCGATGCGGTTGGCCAGTACTTGGTCCATACTGATGCCGCCGCGCAGCACCGCACCCTTCATCAACGGCATGCCCGAAAGAATGTTGCCGGTTTGCCCGGGATGAATGCCGACACCCACCGCCGGCGGATTGAATAGGCCATTGATAATGTTCAGCTTTTTTCGGTGCGGCGCGAGCGGCTCCAGCGAGCGGCTCAACTCCATCTCCGGGCCCGCGCCCTTTGCCCACCAATGGTCGGGGTTGACGCCGTTGCCCTGAAAGATCGCCGCAAACCGCAGCGGGTAAGCCCGCGCGGGAACTGGTTCCGCGCCGGGAGCCGCTGGCACCGCGGCCAAATCAGCCGCCCACGCCGGCACCGGCAACGAATCCAAAAACGGCAGCGCCATCATCACCCCCGCACCGCGCAAAAAGCGCCTCCGCGACAGCATCTGCGGCCGCACCGGCTGGACATAGGGTCGCAGCGGGCGGTTGAGCATGAATCCCTGCTCTGCAGGCTCGTGTTCGTGATCCAGGGGCATGACGGACGGGGAATAAGAGAAGTTTGGCGGAAGGATGGGACCGAGGCGAGCAAAAGGAATTGGGCGGTCTCAGTTGCCCATCGCCGTCTTCGCGGCGGAAGCCAGCGTTACTGACGCACGCTTGGAACGAAATTGCGGACTGGCCACAATTACGTCCATCATCGCGCTAAAGCGGTTGTCGTTCGCGGCCAGTTTGGCGCGCATCTCGTCCACGAGCGGTTCATCCGACGGCATCAGCGTTCGACCCAAACCGTAGGAAAGGAGCTTGCGACAAAGATTATCCAGAAAATCCCCTTCGCGGTTCTCGTGGATGTAGCTGCGAAGACCCGCCAGGCCCGTGCGTTCACTGCCGCCCGGAAACGTCGCGCTGGCGTCCACCGGGCGCCCACCCAAGTCCAGCGTCCTGCTCTCACCCACCGGACCAAAACCCTCGAACACCAGCCCGAACGAATCAAAGCGCGCATGGCAACTCGCGCAATTCGGATCCTCGCGGTGCTTGGCCAGCATCTGGCGAAGGGACAGCCCGCCCATCTGCGCTTCATCGGGCGGGAGGGCCGGCACATTCGGCGGTGGCGCCGGAATGCGTTCACCCAACAAACGCCGCACGACCCAATTGCCGCGCTTCACCGGGCTGGTGCGCAGCCCCGGAGAATTTGCCGTCAGAAATGCCGCCATCGGCAGCAAGCCGCCGCGGGAATAGGCCCCGGCTTTGTCCACCCGCACCCACGTGTCATTTGTTCCAGTCACCGTCGGCATACCGTAATGTTTCGCCAGGAGAGGATTCACAAAGGTGTAGTCGGCATCGAGAAAGTTTAGCACCGACCGGTCGGCGCGAACCAAATCGACGATGAAGTGAATTGGTTCCTGAAACATCGCCTCCCGCAGGTCGTTGGTGAACGTCGGGAAACGCTCACGGTCCACCGTGTTGAGTTCCTGGAAGCGACGAAAATCCAGCCAGTTGCCGCCAAACTCCGTGGCAAAGTTACGGATATGGTCATCCTGCAGCATCCGGTGCGTTTGCGCCAGCAGCACTTCCGGACGGTGCAAATCACCGGCGGCGGCGTGCTGGAGCAGCTCCGCATCCGGCAAGCTCGACCACAGGAAATAACTGAGCCGACTGGCGAGTTCATAATCGCCCAACGGCCGGGCACCTGCCCAATAAAAGGATGTGCCCACAGCCGGCGCCTGGCCCGCGCCAGCGGATTTGTCCGCCGCCTTCATGGCGGCTGGAATCACTTTTGGCACCGACCCAGTACCGTTGTCTCCGGACACCTGACCTGGCGCACCCGGAACATCACTCAAATCGAGCTGGTAGAGAAAATACGGTGACATCAGGACGCGAACGATGCAGTCACGCATGGCATCTTCGTGGTCCACGCCA
The DNA here is from genome assembly GCA_964561455.1 of uncultured Opitutales bacterium. Lineage (GTDB taxonomy): Bacteria > Verrucomicrobiota > Verrucomicrobiia > Opitutales > JABDGR01 > JABDGR01. The sequence continues at coordinate 23,203 of CAZLPS010000061.1, read as the reverse complement.
TTGTCCGTTCGCGAGGCATGGTAAAAGGCAACCAAGTCGTCACGCTCCCGGGCCGTCAATGGGCGGCGATAGGCCCGCTGGGCGAAATCCTGCAGGGCCTGGAGATGGCTGGGAACCGCCGCTTCACGGGTTTGGTCGAGCCACAGGTTATCCGCGGCGACGCGCGCGAAATGGTCCTTCACGGCCGCCACCGCCACGTCGGTGGCCTTGCCGGCGGCCACCCTGGCCAGGATGAGTTCCGTCAGCGATTTAATCATCGGCTGAGTGGTGACGGCCTGGTTCTCTGGACGGTATTGGTCAAACTGCGCGCCCTGCAAGGCATCGCGTTCGGCAAACAGAAAGCTCGTGTGCATGCGCGCGGGAATCGCGGCGCTATAGTTGAAAACCTCCCACAGGTGGTCGAGTTCCTTTCTGCCGGCATCATCGAGAATCAAGTCATACAACGGGCCGTCATCGCGGAAATAGCCCGTCTGGCTGTGCAAACCGGCGCTGAGGAGCCGCCCCTCCAGCGATTCCTCAACCGTCGGGTCGAGGTAAACCCGCGCGCGTTCACTGATGTAAAAGGCATCGGGAAAAACATCGGCGAAGTGCGCAAATGCCGCTTCATAACGCGCCCGCTCCGCCGGGTCCGCTGGAACGACCAGATTCGGATCGGGGTCATGGGCGTGCAGTTTCGCGTTCGCCATGCGCGCGGTGGCCGAGGTGCCCGTGGTCGTAACCGTGGCCTCTAGAAATACGCCGCCGAACTTCACAATGTCCGGAGTCTTGGGCAAAGGCCCGCCAGCCCGGCGCGCCGGTTGCGCGGCAAGGGCGAGATCGGCAATCTCAACCGCTGAAAGCGGATGGCCATCGGCGCCTGCCGTCGCCACCGGTGCCGCCGGCAGGCCGAGGCCGCTGGGCAAACGCGCGTTCATGGCAGGGGTGGGGTTAACCTTGGCCACTGGATTATCGGTTGTCGCTGCCGCGGTTGGAGCACTCAAGGGTCGAGTCGGCGCGGTCGCGGCTCCATCCACCAGATTGGCCGTCACCAGCACCAGGTCATTCCCGTCAGCGCGTGTGCCTTCCTGCAAAATGGAGGAATCGTAGCGGCGGCGATTCGCGGCCATCTGGCGGTCTTTCCACAATACCATGGGCTGCGATCCGGGACCAATGCCGGGAGCGGAAAGATTGGGCACCTCAGGCACAATCTTGTCGCGCAAGTTAACGACGAAATCACGAAGGGCCACCGCATTGGCCCGAATGAAGGCGGGGTTTGTTTGGGCCGGGGCGGGCCACGCGCGCCAACTCGCCTGCACTGTGGCCAACGGCCCCACGCTCACGCTCGCGTCCTGGAGTGCGGCCCAGACCGTCGCCAGATATTTTGGACTTATTTTACTTTCCGCCGCGATCTCGGCCAGTGTGGCCTGCGGTTCGCCCAACTCCGCGCGGTGCGCAAAGCGCCAGGCGGCCAGGAAATACTCGGCAAAGTCGGTTGGCTGGCGCTGGTAAAAATCTACGATTCGCAGAACCGAATATTTGTCGCGATCGGATTCGTCGAGCATCGGGTACGGGCCAAAGGTAAAGCCGTCGGGCTCAAGCACCAGATGGTCGGCCACGTCCTGCGCGGCTTGATAATATTTCTTGAACAACGCGGGTGACATGGCGAGCGATTCGCCGGTGTTGTCGAAACCCGCCTCGTTCGCGGGGTCCACCGGAAATTCCTTCGTGGGGTGCAGGTCCACGCCGGTCAGGTCATGGATGGTATAGTCGTATTCCGCATTGCTTAGCCGCCGCGCGAGCACGCTGCCCGGGTCGCCCGCATGGCGCTTGGCTTCGGCGGCATTGAGTGCTGTGATCCAGGCGATAATGGACTTTCGCTCTTCCGGGCCCGGTAGAGTCTCGGAATCCTTTGGCGGCATTTCCGCAGACTTGATGCGCGCGCCGATCAGATTCCATCGGCGGATGTCGCCGACGACGGAGTCAAGGCTGGGATAGGCGGCGAAATCAAGGCCCGCCGCAGGCTTGTCGCCACTGTGACAGGTGACGCAGTAGTTTTCGACGAACGGCTGCACCATGCCCTTGAAGCTCCGATCGAAGTCCGCTTCCACGGGCGCGGGTGCCAGCGCCACGGCGTCCGCCCCGCGCACGAAAAGCGCCAGCGCAAACATCAGGACCGTGAAACAATTTCGCATAAGCAAAATAGCTGGACCGCCAAGGGCGCCAAAGCCAGGGGGTGGCAAGGGGTAAGACGCAAGTGAAGGATGACTGTCCGAAGGGTGGTTCTTCAAGCCCAAAGGAGGAGACGGGACTGGCAAACAAGAAGGATGAAATCACGATGCCAGCGCGGAGCAATCCAGGCCAACTGTGGACGAAATTTCACCCTTCACTCCTCCCCGTTTACTCCTTACTCTTCCTCCTTTTACCATGACCATCTCTTCTTCCCCGCTCCGCGCTCTAATCTCTCTCGCCGCCGCCGCCGTTATGCTTGCGGCGGGTGCCTGCTCCAAGGAAACGTCGCCAGCGGCCACGTCGCCCGCCACCCCACCCGCTCCGGCGGCCTCCACGGCGAATATCGTGGTCACCCTGGAAACAAACCAGGGCATCATCAAGTTGAAGCTGTTGCCCGACGTAGCGCCCAAGACGTGCGAAAACTTCGTCGGCCTCGTGCAGAAAGGCTACTACGACGGACTTATTTTCCACCGCGTCATTCCTGATTTCATGATCCAGGGTGGCGACCCAACGGGCACTGGCTCGGGCGGAACGTCCATCTGGGGTAAAGTGTTTGACAATGAAGTCAAGGCCGACGTGACGTTCAATGCCAAAGGTAAACTGGCCATGGCGAATGCAGGTCCGAACACCAACGGCAGCCAATTCTTTATTACCACGGCAGCCTACCCAAGTTTGAACATGCATTACTCGCTTTTCGGCGAAGTCCTCAGCGGCCAGGAGGTCGTGGACAAGATTGACCACACTCCGACCGACCGCAACGACCGCCCCTTGGAAAAGCAGTATATTATTCACGCCACCGTCGGAAAGGAATGAGGGCAGGCTGGAGTTTTGGGTTTCGGGTTTTGCGTTTCGAGTTTCGCGTTCCAGCCGGCTGAATGAAATTCGGGGCCGCTCATGTCCAATTTCACGGAGCGCTTGGGCGTTAAATGTTGGCCGTTCGTTCCTCCACCGCCCTACCCTCTTCGCTCTGCGCCCTTAGGCGCGAGCCGCCAACTTTCGGCCATTTCATCCAGCATTCTTTCGAACTTCTTCCATCCGCCCTCGGGGACGGTGGCCAACAGGACATAAACTATTCCGGGCGGGCCTTGGATCAGATAATAGGCCTGCCGGTAAGTGACAGGAGGCGGAGCGCCAGTGTAAGGCACTGGGGCTGAAGGTGTTGCCGTCCCTCCTTCTGGCGCAACTGCCTTTTCCATTGAAACCGAAACGACGAACTTCAGACCGAATTGCTTGTCCGCCGTCCGGAAAGCGTCCCGCTGGTTCAATTGGAAGCCCGGATTTCTGGAGAGAACTTTTATCGTGGCGTCACCGAGCGCGAAGGGATCTTTCGCATCGTGGATTGCTTTGACCGCAATATAAGGAGCGCCCGGGTCATCGGCAGGACCGGAAATCGTGGGGAACTGCTCGCCGGGTTCGGATTTTGTCGTCCAGCCGGGCGGAGGAACAAAAGTTGCATCGGGAGTTGCGTACACTGGCAGCAACGAAGCCCTGGGCACTGGGGTCGGCGCACTGACGGCCGCCGGAATTGGAGCTGGTTTTGCCGTGGGGGCCGCCATGGGGACACCGGCACGCACGGAAGAAATTCCCGCCCCGATACAGAAAATAACCCGCAGGCAACGCATCTTAACCCCTCTGCTCCTGGACCATCTGGTAAAAATTCTCGAAGAGCGGGTCGGCGTCGTTGGGACCGGGGGCGGCTTCGGGGTGGTACTGGACCGAGAACACCGGCAATTTATTATGCCGCAGGCCTTCGACCGTTTGGTCGTTCAAGTTAATCTCAGTGACCTTGGCGTCCACATGGGCCAGTTCCTCCGGCCGCGACGCAAAGCCGTGGTTTTGCGCGGTGATGGAGACGATGCCAGTCTCGAGATTTTTTACCGGTTGGTTGCCGCCGCGGTGACCGAACTTCAACTTAAAAGTGTGTGCGCCGAGCGCGTGGGTGATGATTTGATGGCCAAGGCAAATGCCAAAAATCGGATACTTGGGCATCAGGGCGCTGACGGTCTGATGCGCGTAATCGAGAGCGGCAGGGTCGCCGGGGCCATTGGAAAGGAAGACGGCATCCGGCTTCAGTTTGTCCACTTCTGCGACGGTGGTGGTCGCGGGCACGACCGTAACATCAAATCCGTGGTAAACGAGCTTGCGCAAAATCGAGCGCTTCGCCCCGTAATCGAACGCGGCCACGTGGTAGCGCTTCCGGTACAGGTGCGGCGGGCACAACGTGGTGCCTTTGACGGTAAACGGCACATCCTCGTTATCCAAAGGTTTAAATACAAACGGAGCCCGACAGGTGACGTCTTTGACGTAATCCACACCGATAAGGCCCGGCCATTCGCGGGCGCGGCGGACCGCTTCGGCATCGCCGATGCCCTCCGTGCTCAGGCAGGCCTTGAGGACGCCCGTAACGCGGAGCTTCTTGGTGATTGCCCGCGTGTCCACCCCTTCAAGACCGGGAATGTTGCTGGCCTTTAAATATTCATCCACGCCCTGGCGGCTGCGCCAGCTGCTGGTGACCGGGCTGAGTTCGCGGACGACAAAGCCGGCGACCTTGGGTCCGTCGCTCTCAGCGTCATACGGGTTGATGCCGTAATTGCCGATTTGCGGCGCGGTCATCGTGACAATCTGCGCAAAGTAGGACGGGTCCGTCAAAATCTCCTGGTAGCCGGTCATGCTGGTGTTGAAGACGGCCTCGCCGAGGACGGTCTTGCGCGCGCCAAAAGCCGGGCCCCGGAAGACGCTGCCGTCTTCAAACGCGAGGACACCGGAGGAAGGGGAAAGGTCAGCCATGGGGTGAAACCAATAACGCAGGGCGGCGGAGGGCGCAAACAAAATTCACTTCGGGCATGGGTTTCGAGTTTTGAGTTTCGGGTTTTGAGTTTTTGGCTGCCGGAAGGCAGGATGAGGGTCCACGTTGCCAGTTTTGGCGATTCCCGCGCCACGACGGCGGCCCCTACTCGAAACCCAAAACTCAAAACACGAAACCGGAAGCCGATTACAATCACAACCCCATTCCCGGCTTGCCCCTTACCGCCCACCCGCCCATTTTCCCGAAACTCCCTTCCCTATGAAAATCGTCATTACTGGAGCTACGCGCGGACTTGGGCAGGCCCTCGCAAAGAAGTTTATCGCTCTTGGCCATACGGTCGCCGGCTGTGGACGCAATGAGGGCGCGGTGCGCGACTTGCAACGCGCCTACCCGGCTCCGCACAGTTTCGCCGTTGTCGACGTCACGGAGGCCGGCAGGGTGGACGCTTGGGCGACCCAAGTTATGAAGGGGCTGGGGCCGCCGGATTTGCTGATTAACAACGCCGCCTTGATGAACAATCCCGCGCCACTGTGGAAAGTTCCGGAAGCAGAGTTTTCGGCGATGATGGATGTGAACCTCAAGGGCGTGGCCAATGTCATTCGGGCGTTCGTCCCCGCCATGGTCGAGCGGCGCAAGGGCGTCATCGTCAATTTGTCGTCAGGTTGGGGCCGCGGCGTGGCGCGGGATGTCGCGCCGTATTGTGCCACGAAGTGGGCGATCGAGGGACTGACCAAGGCGCTGGCCGAGGAATTGCCCAAAGGCATGGCGGCCGTCCCGCTGAATCCCGGCGTCATTGACACGGACATGCTCCGTCAATGCTGGGCGGCAGGGGCATCCGCCTATCCCAAAGCTGCGGCCTGGGCGGAAAAGGCCGCGCCGTTTTTGCTTTCACTCGGGGCCAGCCACAATGGCGCTTCGCTTGGCGTCAGCGAATTTGAGGACTGATCACCGGTCCACCATTGAATCATGAAGCCGCACGCCGCATCCGTTCCCCTCCCCCTCCTGGCGATGATGGTGCTGGCGGCATGCACACATCCGCCGCAGGCAAAAAGCCGGCTGGCGACGACGCCAGATTATCCGCCATTGCCCGCATTTGAGCCACCCGCCGAATCGGCCGTAGCACTCATGCCGGCCAAGCCCGCTGCGGCTTCATCCGCAATCCCGTACAATGGCCACCTTGAATTTGTGTTTGGAGACATCAAGCGGTCGCTGGCCGGAGTGCAGGGGGGTGACGATGCGAAAATTACGTTGGAAAATTATCGCGCCATCATTGACGGTCTCATCAACAATCTCCATTGCAACGGCCTGCGCATTTATATCGACCCCACGATCTCGACTGGCAACTATCCGCCGGTGTACCGCGCCGTGGTGGATTATGCCCGCGCCAAAGGGTTGAAGATTTATGCCAATCCCCTCGCAACCGGCCGGCATAACTTCGATAACGCGCATTACGCCGCCTGGATTATCAGCTATGTCAATGAATGGAAACCTGACTTCCTTGGCCCATTCAATGAAGCCAATATGACCAACGCCGATTACAAGCAAATCGCCGCGACGGTTAAAAGCGGTCTCAAGGTTTCCGTAAGAGTGGTCGGACCGGACGTCCGGCACGTTGACAATGCCACGCGCGTGATCGCAGACGAAGATCTCACCGTCCTGTTTGATATCGTCAGTTCGCACAATGCGGCCCTGGACGAAGGCGCGACAACCGCGGCCTGGGCACTATTGCAAAAAACCGCGAATAAACCAACATGGGCCACGGAGGACCCGCGCGACTGGAGCGTCATGAACCCGGACGACAAACAAATCGGCACCAAGGCAATTGTTGACCCCGCAAGTGGAATTTCGGGTTTGGTCATTTACCTGGCATTTCCGCACTGCGTGGATTCCACCGGGGCCCTTACTGAAAAAGGCCGGGAAATCGCCAACGGCCTGATTGGGCCGCCCCCGCCATGAACACGAACGCCGAAACCTGGGGCACGCTTGCGCCGTGGATTGGCCTGGCACTGGCGCTGCTCTGCCTGTTCATCGCGCTACGCAAAGGCGCCCAGGGGCGGTTGATTGATGACACGCCCACCTCGAAGACTTCAGGCGTATTCATCGGCATGGTCGAATTGAAGGGGACGGCTGAAGTCGAAACGCCTCTGGCCGGCTTTCTCTCCGAACGTCCATGTGTCCACTATTGCTGGACAGTTGAAGAACACTGGTCGCGAACAGTCGTTGAAAGTTATACCGACGCGCAGGGCCACTCCGGCACGCGCACCCGCACGGAAACCGGCTGGACCAAGGTGGGGGGAGAAACCGCGCAAATCCCCTTTTACCTGCGCGATGATGCTGGGGTGTTGCGGGTGCAGCCGGACCGGGCTAAAATCGAACCCGCGACCGTCTTCAATATAACTTGCGGGCCAAACAACAGCCTCTATTACCAAAAAGGGCCGCCGGGCGCCGTGGCCGATTCAACGTTTTCCCGGCGGTTTGTCGAAGTGGCGATTCCATTGCACGCGCCGGTTTTCGTCTTCGGGCACGCGCGTGAACGCGAAGACATGGTTGCGCCGGAAATTGCCTATGACAAACAAACCAGCCTGTTTTTAATTTCCACGCGCTCGGAAGCACAAGTGAGCTCCGGCTATCATTGGGCGTTTGTCGGACTCGGTTTACTGGGTCTGGTGCTGGCCGTGGCCGGAACCATCGTCCACAACTCGATGTTGCCCATGCCAGATGACACCGTGCCCTTCCTGGCTGGCGGTAGCTACTTAGTCGCCTGGGCACTTGGGTGGATCTGGATGGCGTACAACAGTCTCGTCAACCTGCGCGAGCGCACGCGCCAGGCCTGGGCCAATGTGGACGTGCAACTCAAGCGCCGGTGTGAATTGATTCCAAACCTGGTCAGCATCGTCGTGGGTTTGCGCGATTATGAACGCAACGTGCAAGTGGAGGTGACTCGTTTGCGGGCTGAAATGAACGCCACCGCGCCGGGTGAAGCCGGGGCCGAAAACGGCGCCGTTTCCACCACAGTTATAGCCATCTTTGAGCGATACCCCGAACTCAAAACCAACGGTGCCTTCAATAAATTAATGGATGATTTATCCGACACCGAGCAACGCATTGCCCTTGCGCGCGGATATTTCAATGATATCGCCACCTTTTATAACACCCGCCTCGAAAAAGTGCCGGACCGCTTCATCGCGGCGCTCGGCGCCATGAAACCGCAGTCCCTGATGGCGGCGAATGACTTCGCGCGGGCGCCGATCGTGGTAAAACTTGCAGGTTGATAAGTGACCAGGGCTCAGCTTAAATTGAACCTGGTTCCGTAACCTGATTGTAACAATCACTCCCCACCCCCTGCTTGTCATGAAACCCAAAAAACTCGCCAAGAAACTTGCCCGCTGGGAGGAAAATATCGTCTGGCAGCACAAGAAGCTCGCCAAATTAAAGCGCAAGCTGCCGCACAAGCCCGTCGAGGATTATGTCTTCGCCGGTCCGTCGGGGGTGGTGAAACTTTCCGAACTATTCGGCAAAAGCCGGGACCTCATCATCGTCCACAACATGGGTGCGGCCTGCTCGTATTGCACCCTGTGGGCGGATGGCTTTAATGGCGTGTTCCCGCACCTGGCGGACCGCGCCGCGTTTGTCGTGGTGTCGCCGGACGCCCCGGCCGCGCAAAAGAGATTTGCCGCGAGCCGGAACTGGCGCTTCCCCATGGTCTCGGGTCGCAAAGCGAAATTCTCCGAAGACCTCGGCTTCAAGGGGGGTAAGGACGAGTGGTGGCCCGGCGTTTCGACCTTCCAAAAGCGGGGCAACAAAATCTTTCACGTGGCGTCCGCGCAACTGGGGCCATTCGATCCGTTCTGCAGCGTCTGGCATTTCTTCGCCTTGCTGGCCCATGGCGTGGATGGCTGGCAGCCAAAATATCGTTACCCGGCCACCGCCAAACCCAAGCGCGCCCGCCGCGCCGCGCCCAAAAAGGCAGCTCCCGCGAAGGCGGCGGCCAAGCCCAAGGCGAAGATAAAATCTGTTTCCAAGCCGAAAGCGAAGCCCGCGCCGAAGGCCAGGACGAAGGCAGCGCCCAAGCCCAAGGCAAAGCCAGCGCCTAAACCCGCGGCCAAACCGGCCCCCAAGCCAGTCGTCAAAACGCAATCCAAGGTCCCTGCCGCCCCTGGCGCCCCCGCCGCTTTGCCGGTGAGCACGGAACGGCCATTATTTGCGCCGGCGAACATCACTGTACCGTCCACCACGCCGGTGCAGAATAACCCGTAGGTCGTTCGGGACAAATCGCCAAATTATTCTCGCGCCATCGAACGGTCACGTGCCTGTAATGGATTTGTCGGAAAAGTTTTCGCTGACGTAACAACTTTATGCTTTCGCCGCCACCCATTTTTTGGGGTGGCGGCTTTTTTTTGCGAGGGGAAACCGGGCACCGGAAGAATTTTTCGCCGGAGAATTTCTCCAGTCCGCGGCAGGTTTGCGAGAAATTCACGGAGGGCTCGCACCAATGAAACATAATCCGGTTACAAGGGAGGTGGTTGGTGGCTGCACACCATCCGAGATCAACCCAATCCTCCACCGAATGAAAACCTGCCTCAGAAAATTGCTCTGCGAGAACACGGCCAAGGCTTTTGCCTTGATCGTTGCCACGGCCAGTATTCCCTGCCTGGCGCATGCCCAACACCCGGCTGACTTCGACACCCAGCTGAAGCGCAACATTAACCACGTCATCGTGATCTACCAGGAGAACTGGAGCTTCGACGCGCTCTATGGACACATGATGGGCGTCAACGGCCTGGCCAATTCCTTCAATACCATTCCCCAGTTGGACAAGACCACCAACTATTCCACGTACGTCTATCAAAACCCCCAACCGCTCAATGGCGGCGTCGACAACCGCTTCCCTCCCGCCAACGGCCAGTCGGCGCTCCCGATGCTCCCCTACGATCTGACCCGCTTCGTGGCGGCCTCCGGTATCACCGGGGACATCGTGCACCGCTTCTACACGGAGCAGCTCGAGATTGATAATGGCGTTCTGGAGCCCAAGAATGGTTCGATGGACAAGTTTGCCAGCTTCAGCGACAACCCCGGCCTGACCATGAGCTATATCGACGCCTCCAACCTTCCCGAAGGTTTGCTCGCCCAACAATACACCATCTGCGACAACTTCTTCCACTCGGCCTATGGCGGTTCCTTCCTGAACCATCAGTTCCTCGTGGCCGCGGCCGCGCCGTTTTGGCAGGGTTCAACCATCCCTTCCGGTTGGGTGTCCACTTATAATGCCACCACCCACGCGCTCAATGACGGTCACCTGACGATGGACGGAAATTACGTGGTCAATACTACTTATGGGGCGCAAGCCCCGCATCCTTCGGTCCCCGCCGCCCAATTGATGCCGCCCATCAACGACAACAATCCCTCGGCTCCTGACTATATCCCGACAATCGGCGACCGCCTGGATGCCTCAAACATCACTTGGAAATGGTATTCCGGCGGCTGGAACAATGCCCTTGCCGGCCATCCCGATCCGCTGTTCCAGTTCCACCATCAGGCTTTTGCCTATTATGCCAATTATGCGCCCTTCAATGCCAATGGAACGCTCAACCCCGCCCACACCGGCCCCAATGCGCACCTCCAGGACGAACAGAGTTACTTCACGGACATCGTGAAGGGCAAACTGCCGTCCGTCGTGTTCATCAAACCGCTCGGCCCGGACAATGAACACCCCGGCTACGCGTCTCTGCTGCAAGGGCAGCTGCACGTCGCCCAGTTGGTGTTTGCCATTCAGAACAGCAAGTACTGGAAGGACACCGTCATCATCATCACCTATGACGAGCATGGCGGCCGCTGGGACCACGTCGCGCCGCCCGTCATGGAAGACGGTTGGGGCCTCGGAACGCGCGTGCCGGCCATCATTGTCTCCCGCTTCACCAGCGGCGGCTGGATTGACAGCAACCAGTATGAAACCGATTCCATCCTCAAACTGATCGAACGCCGGTGGAATCTCGATCCGCTCTCGCCGCGCGATGGCAACCCCGACGTGGGCGATCTGTCGAGCGTATTCATGTTCGATGCGGATCACTTGAATGACACGCATGTCACGACTGGGAATTAAATTGGGGTAAATAACCGGCCAAAATGCAAAAGGCGTCCGGCCATGGTGGCCGGGCGCCTTTTTCTTTGATGGTGCGACCGGGCCGGATCCAAAAGCAAAAGGCTCCTGCAAGATTTCGCTAAGATGCCACCTTGGCGGGCGGGCGTTTTGCGCGGGTTTTGGGCGTTGCGGGCGGCTGGGCGCCAAAAATCTCACCCAAGCCGGCGAGGATGCTCATCGCGCCGGCGGGATCCACCCAATAGAAGACGTCGCGGCACATTTTCTCGTACGAAACCAGCCCGGCTTGGCGAAGCACTCTTAGGTGATGAGAAACCGTCGGCTGGGACAGTCCCAGGCGCTTCGCCAGGGTGGAGACGTTGTTGCCGTGCTCGCAATCGGGGGTCTGCGGCAGCAATTGGAGGATGCGCAGGCGCACCGGGTCGCCCGCGGCCCACAGCTGTTTGGCCAGATCGTTGTTGCGGCGGAGAGGCATCGAAGGTGATGAAAAGAGGGTCGAAAAGGGCTAATGAAGCGTTAAGGAACGCTTGCAAAGCTTTAACGGTGATGGCCTTGTGCGTCAAATCCCAAGTTCGCCCCGGGGGGTGAATACCCCGCCCGGCCCGGCCGGTTCCCGCTTGACGCCGCGCCAGTTTCTGGCATATTCATTGACGAATTCATATATTTGAATTCATCTATACATTTTCCCATGCAACCGCAAGATCATCCCTCCCACTGGCCCCGCGGCCAGGGCCTGTGGTCCGGCGTGCCCGCCGCGCAATGGAACGACTGGCACTGGCAGTTGCAGAACCGCATCCTGACCATCGAGCAGCTGGAACAATATTTGGAACTCTCTCCCGAGGAACGGGCAGGCTGCGAGCACACGAAGGACAAATTGGCGGTGGCGATTACGCCCCATTTCTTCAATCTCCTGGACCGCAATGATCCGGACTGCCCGATTCGTTTGCAGGTAATCCCGCGCGGCGGGGAGTTGGTGACTTCTCCGGAGGAGCGCCTCGACCCGGTGGGCGAGGAAACCCACATGCCGGTGCCGGGCCTCGTGCACCGCTATCCCGACCGCGTGCTGTTTCTCGTCACTGACCGCTGCGCCGCCTATTGCCGTTATTGTACTCGCAGCCGCTTGGTTTCCAATGCCCAGAACTACGACTTTCATCCAGAGTTTGAGTCGGGGCTGAAGTACATTGCCGAACATACCGAAGTCCGTGACGTGCTATTGAGCGGTGGCGATCCCCTGCTGCTGTCGGACAAGAAACTCGATTACCTGCTGGGCCGACTCCGGGCGATTCCGCATGTGGAATTCATCCGCATCGGGTCGCGCATTCCCGTTTTTCTGCCACAGCGCATCACGCCGGAACTGGCGGAGATTTTCAAAAAGCACGGGCCGATTTGGATGAGCATCCACACGAATCACCCCAAGGAATGCACCTGGGAGTTGAAGGAGGCGTGTGACCGGTTGTCCTTCGCCGGAGTGCCGCTGGGCAACCAGAGCGTGCTGCTGCGCGGCGTCAACGATGACGCCGAAGTGATGAAATCCCTCGTGCACCGGCTGCTCCAAATGCGCGTACGGCCCTATTATCTTTACCAGTGTGACCTGATCACCGGCAGCGCGCATTTCCGCACCGACCCGCGCAAGGGCGTCGAAATTATCCGGGCACTGCGCGGGCACACGACGGGCTACGCAATTCCGCAGTTCGTCATTGATGCCCCGGGCGGCGGCGGCAAGGTGCCGCTGAATCCGAATTACGTGAAGGAATTCACGGAAAACGAAGTCGTGCTGCGCAATTTTGCCGGGGAGTTGTATAGCTATCCCCTGCCCGCTCCGGCGGAAGTCTTGAAGCAGATTTCATCCACGAAGGAACACGAAAAAAACTTTGGCGGGATTTTCGTGCCTATTCGTGGATAAACTAAATTTGCTTCTTTCGCTCGTTCACCAGAAAATTCTCAACGGCGGCAACAATGTCCGCCACCGGCGCGAGTTTGCCCTCACCTTCATAGCCGCAGGCGAGAATGCCGGCCACCGGTTCAATGAAGTTGTGCCCGCGCGCGCGGAGAATTTCCAAATTGGCCTGCGTCGCCGGGTGCGCGAGCATCTTGCCGTTCATCGCTGGCGCAATCATCACTGGCGCCGGCGTCGCCAGGTAAATGGAAGTTAACAAATCCGGCGCGAGCCCATGGGCAAAATTCGCCAAAATGTTCGCGGTGGCCGGAGCAACGAGCAGCAAATCCGCCTTGTCCGCCAGTTCGATGTGCCCCGGCTGCCAACCTTTGCCCTCTTCCCACAAATCCACCCCCACCGGATTCCGCGAAAGCACCTGCAATGTAAGAGGGGCAATGATCTGCGTGGCCTCCTTCGTCATGACGACATAGACGTTCGCGCCGAGCTTGGTCAGCTCGGAAGCAATATCCGCGGCCTTGTAGGCGGCAATGGAGCCGGTTACGCCGAGGATGATGGTCTGGCCGTCGAGGGAGGGCATGGGGGTATGATGACCTACTGGGTTAGTTTGCTCAAGCGGAAAGCCAAAGAACGAAAGTGCGCAAACTGTTTCGACGTAGCGCTGAGCTTCAGCCAGCGCTTCTGTGGTGTTCGAATAACTCAAAGCGATGGCTGAAGCTCAGCGCTACGTCCAAATAACGACCATTCTCAAAACATAATTGAACCGGCCACGCACGTGCAAGACAGTGTACTGGACACCTGAACGAAAATTTGTTGAATTCATCAAAGAGCTGAAAAGTGAAGGCCGCGTATGAAATTAGATTCATCATTCAAAAAGCCCTTCGGTACGGCACGCATGGTGGACATCACCAACGTGCGGTATTTGTCATGGAAAGATGCCTTTGATGTGGAATTTGAAGACGGACTTTCCTTCCTCGAACCGCATGCTACCATTCGCAAGGCAAATCAAATTTCGTCGAAGGCCGTGCCCGTGGAAGTAGTCCTTGATGCTGAAACGCACAGCGGCTTTGAAGTGCGCTACGATACAGGCGAAACAGCCGAGGTTTCGTGGGCGTTTATCCGGGAACTTCCGCCAAGTAAGAATTCGAGGAAGAATTGAAGCGGGTTGATTTGGCATTAAAATATCCAGGTATTTAGCGACGACAGAGGCAGCTATCCCCCTCCGGCCCTTTTGTCGAATTTTCCCGAAGCGAAGCCATAAACCAACGGTGCGGAGAATCCGATCAGGCTGGTCGTCCAAAATGGTTCGCCGCCATAGACACTCCAAACAATAGCGCAAGCAATCGAAATGAATCCTAAAGCGGTCAACAGTCCCCGGATTTGTAACCGTGTAATTTCCCTCTTAAAAGTTACCAGATGGAATGTTTTCAAAGCAACATACACCACCACGGTGGCGATAAACGGAAATAGCAAGCCACCCGCAAGGAGTGTTGAACCGGGAAGCAGGTCGGGTGCGTCCTTAAGTAAGCGCCACACAAACCACCACACCACCGGACCAACAAAAATAAGTGTCACCAAAAACCCTTTACCGAGTTTCAGATTTTGATCCCAACCTCTTGGTTCAGGAAGCATATTTGGAGCAGGTCGAGTTAAGGAGGCCTAACACTCGGGAGCTTAATCCCAACCTTCGCCATTTTCGAGGGTGAAGTTTCCGCCATTGACGCCGACCAATTTGCGATTATGCTAACCATCTTCAATGTCCCCGCGCGCCCAGACCGTCCTGCTCCTGCTTGCCCTCCGACTCCCCGGCCGGGGAGCCTAATCGTGCGCGTCGCGGCCCCGCCTTTTAGCGGCCGTTTTTGAGATTCCGGGCCTTTTCCTCGGCCTGTTTTAGTCGTTGGTGGTTCCCCTGGGGGGCCGTCGCAAGCGACTCCCCTATCCTGCCAATCTGCGGATTTGGGGCTTTTTACTTCTTCATTCTTAATTCATAATTCTTAATTCCATTTTCATGCAACACGGCTCCATCACCAAATACCGCCCCGTCCCCCACGTGTCGTTGCCCGACCGCACTTGGCCGGATAAAACCCACACCCGCGCACCCATCTGGTGCAGCGTGGACTTGCGCGACGGCAACCAGGCGCTCGCCATCCCCATGAATGTCGAGGAGAAGCTCGAGTATTTCGCCTTGCTGGTGAAGCTGGGATTCAAGGAAATCGAGGTCGGCTTTCCGTCCGCCGCCGAGGTGGAATATGCCTTCATCCGCCGCCTGATTGACGAAAACCGCATTCCAGACGACGTGTGGATCCAGGTGCTCACGCAGGCGCGCGAACATTTGATTCGCCGCACGTTCGAAAGCCTGCGCGGCGCCAAACAGGCCATTGTCCACCTCTACAACTCGACTTCGGCGCTCCAGCGTAAAATCACCTTCGGCGACGCCACGAAGCAGCAGATCAAGGACATCGCCGTCAACGGCACCCGGCTGGTCAAGGAATTGACTCCCTCCCTCGAAGCTTCAGGTACCCGGGTGCGTTTCGAATATTCGCCGGAGTCGTTCACCGACACCGAAACCGACTACGCGCTCGAAGTCTGCGAGGCGGTCATGGATGTCTGGCAGCCGACCGAGCAGGCTCCGATCATCTTGAACCTGCCCGCCACCGTGGAGTATTTCACGCCCAATGTGCATGCCGACCAAATCGAATGGTTCTGCCGCGAATTGAAAAAACATGGCCGCCGCGACCAGGCGATCATCAGCCTGCACACCCACAACGACCGCGGCACCGGCATTGCCGCCACCGAATTGGCCCTGCTGGCTGGCGCCGATCGCGTCGAGGGCACCCTCTTCGGCAATGGCGAGCGCACGGGTAATCTCGACATTGTGACCGTGGCGATGAACCTCTACACGCAGGGGATTGACCCGGGCCTGGACTTTTCCAACCTGTCGGCAGTGCGGTCGGTCTACGAGCGCCTGACCCGCATGGAGGTGCCCTCCCGCTGGCAGTATGCCGGCGACCTCGTCTTCACCGCGTTCTCCGGTTCCCACCAGGACGCCATCAAAAAGGGCATGGACCGACGCCGAGGCGCCCACGCCAAACCCTTCGACCATTGGGAGGTTCCCTATTTGTCGCTCGACCCGCAGGACATCGGGCGCGACTACGAGGCCATCATCCGCATCAATTCCCAAAGCGGAAAGGGCGGCGTGGCCTACATCCTGCAAACGGAGTTTGGCCTGGATTTGCCCAAAACCATGCATCCGGAAATTGGCGCGGCCGTCAACCTCGTGGCGGACAAACTGGCCCGCGAATTGACGCCGACCGAGATTAAAAACGTCTTCGATGAAATGTATTTGCGCGCGGAAAAGCCGTTGCAAGTCCTGGATTATGACGTGCACGCCGACCCGGCGTCACGTCACCAGTTTAACCTCATCGCCCAAATCAAATGGAACGGCGAGGCCCGGGAACTGCGCGGCAGCGGCAACGGCCCCATTAACGCTTTCGTGCAAGCCATGGAAGGCCAGCATTGGAAAAACTTCCGCGTTCTCGACTACCGCTCGCACGCCATCGGCGTGGGTTCGGCGACCGATTCCGCGGCCTACGTGCTCATTGAGCGCATTCCCGATTCCAAACGCTTCTGGGGCTGCGGCATTGACACCAATATCGAGCAGGCGGGCCTCCTCGCCCTGGTGAGCGCCTTCAACCGGGCGTGGGCGTGAGCAGAGAGGATCAAAGGAGCAGAGGAGCACAGGAGCAGAGGGCCGGAATCGTCAGACCGGTCAGACTTGTCCGACCCATTCGACAACTCTGGCCACCACCGCATCCCAAGCTTTTGATCCATCACCCCACTCCGGTTTAATTTCCCAATCATGAAAAACAAAATCGTCCCCTTCCTCTGGTTCAACGACAACGCCGAAGCGGCGATGAAGTACTACGTCTCGACTTTCAAAAAGGCTAAAATTACCTGCTGCCAACGCCACGGCAAAAAAATGTTCCTGGGCGCATTCGAGGTGGATGGCCAACGATTCATGCTCCTCAACGGCGGGCCACATTACCGAATCACCCCGGGGATTTCCTTCTTTGTCCGCTGCCAGGACCAGCGCGAGGTAGACTATTATTGGAATAAACTATCCAAGGGCGGCAAGATCATGCAATGCGGCTGGTTGACCGACCAATTCGGCGTCTCCTGGCAGATCATCCCCGAAACCTTGGGCAAATTGATGAGCGACCCGGATCCGGAGAAATCGGGCCGGGTCTACCAGGCCATGCTCAAAATGACCAAAATCAACGTCAAGCAGTTGGAAAAAGCGCATGCCGGGAAGTAAAAATGATAGGGCGGGGCCTCCGGACCCGCCTAGCCAATCGTTTAACCACGGATGGCACGGATAAGAGCGCTACCTCCCGCGCCGATTCCAATCCCAAAGGCGACTCAAATCCTTGTGACAAGGCAAATTGACACAAAAACGTTTGTGTCAATGATTTCGCCGATATCCTTGACACAAACCAGGAGCCGGAGGGCTGGTTGGGAATGATGCAATTTACAGTTTTCCCAAACAAAAAGGCGCAAGGAACTTTCGCTCCTTGCACCTTTGTTTGCCAGTCTCGCCGCTCTAATTAGTAGCGGTAATGTTCCGGCTTGTACGGGCCTTCGACCGGCACGCCGATGTAGCTGGCCTGGTCGGGGCGGAGCTTCGTGAGCTTCACGCCGATTTTCGCGAGGTGCAGACGGGCCACTTCCTCGTCCAGCTTCTTGGGGAGGATGTAAACGCCCGGGCTGTACTTCGCGCGGTTCGTCCAGAGGTCCATCTGGGCGAGGACTTGATTCGAGAAGGAGTTGGACATCACGAACGACGGGTGGCCGGTGGCGCAACCGAGGTTCACGAGTCGGCCTTCCGCGAGCATATAGATACTGCGACCGCCGGGAACGTCATAGCGGTCCACCTGGGGCTTGATGTTGACCTTGGTCACGCCCTTGGCCTTGTTCAACTTGTCCACCTGGATTTCGTTGTCGAAGTGGCCGATGTTGCAGACGATCGCCTGGTCCTTCATCTTCACCAGGTGCTCGACGGTGATGATGTCTTTGTTGCCGGTGCAGGTGACGTAGATGTCGGCCTTGCCGAGCGTTTGCTCGAGGGTGACCACTTCGAATCCGGCCATCGCCGCCTGCAGCGCGCAAATGGGGTCGATTTCCGTGACTTGCACGATGGCGCCAAGGCCGCGCAGTGATTGCGCCGAGCCCTTGCCCACGTCGCCGTAACCGCAAACGACGGCGACCTTGCCGGCGATCATGACGTCGGTGGCGCGCTTGATGCCGTCCACGAGCGATTCGCGGCAGCCGTAGAGATTGTCAAATTTGGACTTGGTGACCGAATCATTGACGTTGATGGCCGGGACGAGCAACTGGCCGGCTTCGAGGCGCTGATACAGGCGGTGCACACCCGTGGTGGTTTCCTCGGATACACCCTTCCAGTCCTTGGCGACCGTGTGCCAATGCGTCGGGTTTTCCTTATAAACATTCTTCAGGAGGTTCTTGATGACCTGCTCTTCATGGCTGCCGGAGGGCGTCTTCACCCAGTCGCTGCCATTTTCGAGTTCATAGCCCTTGTGAATCAAGAGCGTGGCGTCGCCGCCGTCGTCCACGATCAATTCCGGACCCTTGCCGTTCGGCCAGGTCAGCATGCGCATGGTGCATTCCCAGTATTCCTCGAGCGTTTCGCCCTTCCAGGCGAAGACGGGCGTGCCGGTCTTCGCAATGGCCGCCGCGGCCTGGTCCTGCGTCGAAAAGATGTTGCACGAGGCCCAGCGAACGTCCGCGCCGAGGGCGACGAGCGTCTCGATGAGGATCGCCGTCTCAATCGTCATGTGGAGCGAGCCGCTGATGCGGACGCCCTTGAGCGGCTTCTTCGGCGCGTACTTGGCGCGGATGGACATCAGGCCGGGCATTTCGTGCTCGGAAACCTGGATGCTCTTGCGGCCCCAGTCGGCCAACTTGATGTCGGCGACCTTGAAATCGGGCTTAACGGGTTTCAGTAATTTGGTCATGTTATTTTAAAGTTTCGAGTTTCGGGTTTTGGGTTTCGGGTTGGTGACACTGGTTTCGAGTTTTGGATTTTAGGTTTCAAGTCTCTACCCCCGAAGTAAACTTCAAGCGATTGATGGCCTGAAACTCGCTTTGGTTTGAAAACGCGAAACCTAAAACACGAAACGCGAAACAAGTTACTTAACCGCCTTGCGCAGCGCATCAACCTTGTCGACTTCTTCCCAGGCGAGACCGGCTTTGCCGAAGTGGCCGTAGTTGGTGGTGCTGCGGTAAATCGGGCGCAACAGGTCGAGCTGGGCAACAATGTCCGCCGGCTTGAACGAAAAGACTTCGTTGATCGCGGCGATGATCTTGCGCTCGGGAATGGCGTGGCTGCCAAAGGTGTCCACGTGGATGCTGGTCGGGTGCGGGTGGCCAATCGCGTAGGCGATTTGCAGCTCGCACTTCGTGGCAAACCCGGCGGCAACGACGTTTTTCGCAACCCAGCGGCACATATAGGCTGCGGAACGGTCCACCTTGGAGGGGTCCTTGCCCGAGAAAGCGCCGCCACCATGGCGGGCCCAACCACCGTAGCTATCCACGATGATCTTCCGGCCGGTGAGGCCGGAGTCGCCCTGCGGCCCGCCGACGACAAACTTGCCGGTGGGGTTGATCAGGAACTCAGTCTTCTGGTTAATCAGGCGGGCGGGCAAAACCTTCTTAATCACCTGCTCGATGCAGAAATTCTCAATCGTGCTGTGCGCGGCGTCCGCGGCGTGCTGGGTTGAAATAACGACGCTGCGAATGGCTACCGGCTTATGGTTCACGTATTCAACCGCGACCTGCGATTTGCAGTCGGGGCGGAGCCAGGTGGCGAGGTCGGTGCGTTTGCGAATGCGGGTCATCTCGCGGTTGAGTCGGTGCGCGTACATGACGGGCGCGGGCATCAGCTCGCGGGTGTCATTGCAGGCATAGCCAAACATGATGCCCTGGTCGCCGGCGCCCTGCTCTGCCGTCTTTTTGCCCTTGGCCTTGCGGGCGTCCACGCCCTGCGCGATATCAGGCGACTGGCGGGTCAGCGCGTTGGTGATAAAGACGGAGTCGGCGTGAAAAACGTCGTCGGCATTGACGTAGCCGATTTCGCGAATGGCATCGCGCACGATGCGCTCGTAATTGAGCACGGCCTTGGTCGTGATTTCGCCGGCAATGAACACGAGGTTGCTCTTGACCATCGTTTCGCAGGCCACGCGGCTGCGCGCGTCCTGGGTAAGGCAGGCGTCAAGGACGCTGTCGGAGATGAAGTCGGCAACCTTGTCCGGATGGCCTTCGCCGACGGACTCGGAGGAGAAGATGAAGCGGTCTGGCATAAGTGGGGCGGAGATTAGGGGGGCGAGGGGCGGGATGCAAGCATATATCAACGTATCGGGATGGGATGATGCGTGGAGAACAGGTTACCGGCTGGGGACATCGATTTGGAATTTGAAATTTGGAATTTGGGACTCCAGACCGGACGGCAGAAATAGTCAAAGTGGGCGATGCAGGGGTTACGTCAAAGCATTGCCGGATACGTTCTTTGGGATTTGAAATCGATGGACAAATCGATCAAATTTCATCGATTCCCTCTCAATCCCCATTAATCATGCCAACGTATCAGCATTTTAAAGACCTGCCAGTTTGGCAAACGGCAGCTGACCTTTACGAAAGGTACGACGAATTCCTCGCGGCGGCTCCACGTGAATTGCGCTCGTCCGTTCGTGATCAACTCGAACGGGCAGTCCTGTCGGTATCAAACAATATCGCCGAAGGATTCGGTCGGGGTACGACGAGTGAATTGCTGGCCTTCATTTATATTGCCCGTGGCCCCGCCGGGGAGGTGCAATCCATGCTGCAATTACTGGCGCGGCGACCGTGGCTCCCAAATTCCAAATCCCAAATTTCAAATATGATTGACCTTGCGGAGTCATGAGCGCGTCAACTACGCGGTTGGGCGGATGCCTTGCAAAATTCCGATATTGCCGGCCAAAGCCACCTTAATGAGAAAACCCGCGTCGGCTACGAAAAACGCAGGACTCGCGAAGAAGATGCAACGAAATTCCAAGATTTGCTCGTTAAAACGCTCCCGCCCGGCCATCCCGCCCGGCCCAGGGAAGCGCCCAATCCCTGACGAATTCGGCGCCATTTTGACCTTTTCGCCGACTTTGCTCACAAATCACAAATTTCAAATCGCAGATTTTGGCGGGAAATGGCGCCCCCGCCCAATCCCAGCATTGCCATCCCGTTCCGCCTTCTCCACCATCCCGCCTTTCCTTCCACCCTCCCCCCTTCTCTCCTTCCCATGGACCTCACCCAAAAAGTCTGTCTCATCACCGGCGGCACCCGCGGCATCGGCGCGGCGCTGGCCATCACGCTCGCCGAAAACGGCGCGGATCTCGCCCTGGTGGCGCGGAATATTGATGATGAGGCCAGACGGACCCAGGCGCAGATTGAAAAGCTCGGCCGGCGCTGTGCGCTGATTGTCGCCGATGTCGGCATTCCTGAACAGGCGGCCCGCTGCGTGGCCGACACCGAACGCGCCCTTGGGCCAGTGACCGTGCTGGTTCACTCGGCGGGCGGCGCGGTCAATGGCGGGTTGCTGCAATTGACGCCCGCCGCTTGGACGGGAGCCTTTGCCGTGCACGTGGACGCAGTCTTCCATTTGTCTCGAGCGGTGATTCCCAACATGAAAAAGCAAAAGGAGGGCGTCATCATCCTGATTTCCTCCGCCGCCGGTCTGCGTGGAATCAAAACCAACATCGCCTACCAGACGGTCAAGGGTGCCCTGCCCCAAATGACCCGCGCCCTGGCCTACGAATTTGCCGACGACAACATCCGGGTCAACTGCGTGGCCCCCGGCGTGATTCGCACCGCCTTCCACTCCGCCATGACCCCACAGGCCAAGCAGCACAATCTCGACAACCGCATTCCCCTGCATCGCGAAGGCACCCCGGAACAGGTGGCCAGCATCATGCGAGAATTGATTCAAAACGACTACATCACCGGCGAAACTGTAACCATTGACGGCGGGCTAACCATGCGGATTTGTTAGGGACGATTCAACCGTTGCTTCGCGGTCACGGCTTAGGCGGGTTTAGTGGCGCGGACGGCGGAGCGGCGGTATTGGCTGCGGGCGCCCCCAGTCCGGTTGGTGAAGCGGTTTTCACGGACACGCCGTCGAGAAACATGCCATCGTAACCTCGAGAGGTGTATTCGGGGGTAAATTGCAGAATCGTAAAGGGACCCTGGGCCGTAAACAAAATGGGACCGGAATCCTGCCAATGGAAATCTGTTCCGGGCAAATGGCTGAAAATACGCGGCGGTATCAGGTCGGCATCGCTGGCGGTGTCTTTTAGGGTGACCGTGGCGGCAATAGGATGCATGGGCCCAAAGTTACCCGGGCCGGTGCCGGCATTGGGTGGAAACGGACTATTGGCGAAGGCAAATTTCAGCACATAAGATTTGCCCGCCGCCGTGGGGAGAATTTGCGAAAGGCACCCCGCATAGCTGCCGGCCAAAACCAGCCACTGGTGGCCATTGAAGGCGGAACCGTCATAGGCATAGGTAACGTCGCCCGAGGTGTAGGTAAACCCATCGTGCATCAAGGTTACGGAACCCTGCTGGAAAGTTTTACCCGTGATAACACGCCAGCCGAAAGCCGTGGGATTTGCGCCCGCCATTACGGTGAGCTGCTGGACCGTGCCGTTGCGATTGGTGGTTACGGCGGGTACCGCTTCAAAATCGCCATTCACGACCAGCTCCGCATCAGGCGAGGACGGGCGCTTGACCGGGTTATGGGCGAAATCCAAAGCGGCAACGATATTGCCGATGGCATTGCTGATATCGGCATGGATGGCGTCCCGCAGGCCGTCCATGCTGCCAATTTCGTAGGGATTTTTCTCCGGCGTGACATTGTTGAATTCCGCCGCGGCTTGGCGCAGCGCATTCAAGGCATCCACTAAATGTTGGTCCGCACCTTTCCCGGCGTTGACCAATTCCGGCAGGCTACCGCGGCCGCGGCCATAGTTTTGGCCCACCCATGTCGGAATCGGTGGCATCGGCTTTGGCATTAGGCCATGCGCCAAGGCCAAGTCGGTCCAGCCCCAGGGCAGACGCATCTAAATCCCCCGATTTTTGAAAGATTTGGTTGGCTTGC
>CAZLPS010000060.1:0-25627 GCA_964561455.1 uncultured Opitutales bacterium | reverse complement strand
TAGAAGCTAGAAGCTAGAAGCTAGAAGCTAGAAGCTAGAAGCTAGAAGCTAGAAGCTAGAAGCTGGAAGCTGGAAGTTAGAAGCTGGAAGTTAGAAGTTAGAATAATTCTGGAGACAGGAGACAGGAGTCAGGAGACAGGAGGTAGAATTCGGAACTCAACACTCCGGCGGCGCATTGGAAGCTAGAAGCTGGAAGTTGGAAGCTGGAAGTTAGAAGCTAGAAGCTAGAAGGTGGAAGCTAGAAGCTAGGAGCTAGGAGCTAGAAGTTGGAAGCTAGAAGCTGGAATCCAAACCCCAATTTTCCTAAATCCGTGAATTCTGTCAAAAAAACTGTCTCTTCCGTGCCCTCTGAGGTTGGCAAACTCGAAACTAAAAACTCGAAACTCGAAACTATCAATAGTGGTGCGGGTAGGTGGAATCGAACCACCGAGATCAGTTTGGAAAACTGAAGTTTTGCCACTAAACTATACCCGCGTTGGGGGGAGACGGGAGTGATTATTCCGCATCTGGTGGCGGAGGTCAAGAGCGGGTGGGGGCAATTTTTCTTCCGGGAAGGTAGGAGGTAGAAGGTAGGAGGTAGAATCGGCACGCTCCATCGTCGTGGGCGCCGTGTTTCAGAATTCTACCTCCTACCTTCTATATTCTACCTTCAAGCCAGCCGGATCCGCCCAGCCATCCGCGGTAAATCCAAGCGGCGGAAAATGGAATTAACCCACCCTCCGCACCGTGGCCGCAATGACCCGGCGGGCGTCGGCTTCGTCAATGGTCACATCCAGGCCCGGTTGGGGGAGCATGACGTGTTCGCCGGTGGCGGGGATGCGGCCGAGTTCAGCGGTGATCAGGCCACCAAAGGTGGCGATTTCCGTATTGGTGATGATGACCCCCAACGCCTGCTCGACATCGCGCAGCGGTGCCAGGCCCGCCACGCGGAACCCGCGGCCTTCCGGCAGGGGCTTGATGAGTTTCTCCTCGGCAGCGTCGAATTCATCCTGAATGTCGCCGACCACCTCCTCGATGAGGCGTTCGAGGGTGATGAAGCCGGTGACCCCGCCGAATTCGTCCATGGCGAGGGCCATGTGCATTTTCTGGCGCAAGAGTTTTTCGAGGGCGATGGGCAGGGCCTCCGTCTGCGGCAGCCGCAGGAGGTCGCGTTTAAGGGCGCGCAAGTCCACCGGCCCCGCGCTGGCGCTGAGGCGGTAAAGGTCCTTGATGTGAATCAGGCCCACGCAGCGGTCGAGGTCGCCATCGCACAAGGGGAAGCGCGTATGGCCGGAGAGGCGCGCGGCTTCGAGACTGGCCGCCACGTCGCCCGCCAGGTTGATGAACACGATTTGGTGGCGCGGCACGAGCACGTCGGCCAGTTTGAAATCCCGCGAGCGCAGCGTGTTGGCCAGAATCCCGCGCAGGAACGGCGGGAGCGCCTGGTCTTCCTCCCCCATGGCGCGCATCTGCACCTCGACATCGAGCAAATTGAAATCCTGGCGCACCTCGATCCCAAACCGGCGAAACAGCCCCAGGGAGATCCGCCGCAACGCCCGCCGCACCGGATTGCTGAAAAACGTAAACGCCAGCGCGAGGCCCGCCGTCGCGAACAAGGTTTGATACGGCCGGGCCAGCGCCACGCCGCGCGCAATCAAGTCGCCAAAGAGATACAAGGTCAGCACTACGCCGAGAAAAATCGCCGCCGCCAGCCACCACTCCTCCACCACCCCCGACATCCCCGGCCAGTGACCAAAGGCCGCATGAATGACAATGGCGGCCACCGCGCCGATGCCCGTCGCGCAGAACCGCAGCCCAAAGCGAATGCCCCGCGCGACCTGGTCGGCGTCATCCAAAACCCGCGCCACCCGACGCCGCCGGCGCGCTGCCGCCAGGGCGGCGGCATCCGCGAGCGAATAGCGCAACTTGACCATGCTGAACTCGCACGCGACGAGCGCGCCGTGCAGCGCGATGAGCGCGAGCATTAGGCCCAGGGCCAGCGCGAGTTGTTGCCAGTTGGGATTCAAGAAAGCCAAACTATGAAACAATCGCGCCTGCGGCAAGCCAGTGTTGGCGGAGGCTGTTTTGCCTTATCGTAGCGCGGTGCTTTAGCCCGCGTTTCAGGATGGATCGAACTCTCGGAAGCGCGGGCTAGAGCATTTTAGAGAATCCCGTAGCCGCTTGGGGAAGGGTCCACTGTCGCCCCAACGGGGCGAAGGAGCCAAACCCAGGGCAGCTCCCGCAAAGCGGGAGCTGCCCTGGGAGCCATCTCAAAAAAACACCACCGCCCTGAAAGGCGCGGAGGAGAGTCGTTTCTTCCGTCTGTCGACGCATTTCGGCTACGGGATTCTCTAAAATGCCCTAGAGCACATTAAACAATTGTGTAGCCGGACGGAGAAGCTCCGAAAAGCAAAGGTGACGGTTGGCAGGGTGCTCCTCCGCACCTTCAGTGCGGCGGTGTTTTTTTTTGATTTAATCCCCAGGGTAGATTCCGCTGGAGCGGAATCTACCCTGGGTTTGGCTTCCTCGCCCCGTTGGGGCGAAAGCGGAGCCAATTCGAAGCCAGAAAGTAACGCGGTGCCCTAACCAGAACCAAGCGCCCCCCGCTACTCTGCGCGGCCACGAGAATTTTTAAAATGCTCTAAAGCACCGCGCTCCGAAAGTAAGGTACATCCTGAAGCGCGGGCTAAAGCACCGCGCTACGAAATTGCGCCATCCAATACAGTTACGTCTTCAACGCCTGCCCCAAAGCCTCCAGAAACCGCGTATTCTGTTCCTCCGTCCCAATCGTGACGCGCAGGTGCTCCGGCAACTCATACGGCGCCAGCGGACGTACAATAACCCCCCGCGATTGCAGCGCCAGGAACACCTCCCGGGCCTTCGCCACCCGGAACATAATAAAATTCGCCACACTAGGCACGGCTTCCAACCCAAGCTTCTTCAAACCGGCGGCGACTTGTTTCAAGCCGGCCGAATTAATGTCGCGCGTGCGTTCCAAATGATCGCGGTCATCCAGCGCGGCCAGGGCTGCCGCTTGGGCGATGGCATTGACGTTGAACGGCTGGCGAGCGCGGTGGAGCAGGTCAATCATTGGCTTGGGGCCATAGCCATAACCGACGCGCAGGCCGGCGAGTCCGTAAATCTTGGAAAACGTCCGGCAGCAAATAATGTTGCGACCGGCCGCAATCAGCGGACGCAAATCAGGCACTTCCGACGGCTCAAGAAATTCCGCATAGGCCTCGTCCACGCATAAAATAACGTGCGGCGGCAAATCGCGCGCGAAGGCGACCACCTCGGCAGCGGAATTGGCGGTGCCCGTCGGGTTGTTGGGCGTGGGAAGGTAGACGACTTTCGTGCGCGGCGTGATGGCGTCCTGCATCAACTTCAAATCGTGGGCGAAGCCCGGCATCTCCACTTCCACCGGTAAGCCACCGTTAAACAAGGTCACATACTTAAACACAATAAAGGCATGCCGGCCCATGACGACTTCGTCGCCTTGCGAAATAAAGGCTTCCGCGAGCAACTGCATGACTTCATTCGAGCCGTTGCTGGGAAATATTTGGGCGGAGTCGAGGGCCAGTTGTTGGCCAATCCGCTTGCGCAGGGCAATGGCGGCGCCATCGGGATAGAGATGGGCGTCGTCCAGCTCCCGACGGGCAGCGGCGAGGGCCAGCGGCGACGGCCCAAGCGGGTTCTCGTTCGAGGCCAGCTTGATGACGGAGTCCGGATCCAGACCATGCTCGCGCGCGACGTCGGCGATGGGCCGTCCGGGTTCATAGACGGGCTGGGTCAGCAGGCCGGGCTTGCAGAGTTGGTTGGGACGCATGGAAGAGAGTTATATTAAAGATGGAAAATGGAAAATGGAAGATGGAAGAAGCGGGGGAAAAGGATGAAGGATGAGGGATGAAGGATGAAAACGCCAAACGCTTAACGCTTAAAGTTTAACATTTAACGTTTAATGCTCAAGGCAGGAGACAGGAGTCAGGAGTCGGGAGGGGGTTGGGAGAGCTGACTGGTGGGAGGCGAAGCACGCTCCGGGAGGAGGTCTGTTTTCCCTCTTCCATTTTCCATTTTCCATTCTTATTCTCTTCGTTTCTCGTTTTCCTCTTCCCTTCTTAGGTCCTCCATGAAAATCCTCCTCACCGGCGCCACCGGGCTCGTTGGTCATGCCGCCATGCTGGCAGCCCTGGACCGTGGGCATGAAGTGCTGGCCGTTGGGCGCGAACGTCTGCCGAATCTGCCCATTGAAGCCGCCGCGCGCAAAAAGGCCCAGGCGATTCAACTCGACCTCACCGCTGACC
The DNA here is from genome assembly GCA_964561455.1 of uncultured Opitutales bacterium. Classification (GTDB taxonomy): domain Bacteria; phylum Verrucomicrobiota; class Verrucomicrobiia; order Opitutales; family JABDGR01; genus JABDGR01. The sequence goes on along the minus strand of CAZLPS010000060.1, from coordinate 21,347 downwards.
ATGCACTCGACCGGCTGATGTTCGATTATTACCCCGATGCCATCATCAACGCCGCCGCCCTTTCGAGCCAGGCGGCGGTCGAGGCCAATCCCGAGTTGGCGGAAAAGCTGGATGTCGCCCTGCCCCGCCGCCTGGCGCAAATCGCCTTTCACCTGAGCGCGCGATTCCTGCACCTTTCGACGGATTTCGTGTTTGACGGCACCAACGGCCCGTACCGCTCGACCGATGTGCCCAACCCGCGCACGCTCTACGGGCAATTCAAGGTCATGGCGGAAAAGGAAGTCCTCAAACATGCCGGCGACAACGTGGTCGTGTTGCGCATTACGGTGGTCAACGGCAACAGCCCGACGGGCACGCGCGGCATCCATGAAAAACTGTTTCACACGTGGGCGGCGGGGAAGACCCAAACGCTCTTCACCGATGAGATGCGCCAGCCGGTTTCGGTCATCAATGTCGCTGACGTGCTGACTGAATTGCTGGAGCGGCCGAATCTGCATGGCTTGTTTCACTGGGCCGGGCCGGACATGCTGTCGCGATTTGACATGGGCCGGGCGTTTCTGAAGCATTTTGGCCTGCCGGAAAATCTGATTAAACCCGCGCTGGCGGCCGACATGCCGGATGCGGACATTCGCCCGCGCCGCTTGGAGTTGATTTTGCCGCCACTCCTGGGGAAACTGAAGGCCGTGCCGACGCCATTTGAGCAGCAATTGGAGGAATTGTCCGTTCCGGAAGCCTGCCGGGAATGGTATGAGAAGAATCGAATCGCGACCGGGAATGCACCCGCAGGACCGAAGCGATTAGTGCAAGGGAAGGATTTTTAAAAAGGATTGAAACACGGAGCGCACGGAGAACGCGGAGGGAGTTTTTTAACTGTAAACCGTAAACCACAAGCCGTAAACTTCCCCCCCTCCGCGTCCTCCGTGGTTAAAAATTTCTTTTTATTGACCGCATCCATCGCTTCGGCCGCCGAAAACATGGCGACCGACTGGCTGCTGCTAGAAGCGTTTCCAGAGCCGGAGGCGACCCGGCTGCGTTTCTATAACTGGTCCCGGCCATCGTTCACTTTCGGTTATGGTCAGAAATGGGCGGACGCCCGTGCCGCCTGCCCGCCCGGTGTGGATTTGATTCGCCGGCCCACCGGCGGCGGCTTGGTGCATCATCGCGCAGGCTGGACCTATGCGCTGGTGCTCCCGGTGGCCCATCCCCTGGCGAAGGTCAGGGCCTGCGAGAGTTATCGGCTGATTCATGAGGCTCTGGCCGAAGCATTGAATCAAAACGGGACGCCTTGCAAGTTGCAGATCACAGGGTGCAAGTCTGGGGCATCGCCTATCCATCCGCAGCCCGTAGGGGCGTCGCTTGCGACGGCCCCTTCTACCCCCGTCAACCTCTCCATCTGCTTCGAAAAGGCCGAACAATTTGATATCATCCGCTCGGATAACGGTCAAAAAATCGCCGGCGCGGCGCAGAAACGCAACCGCCAGGGGCTTTTGCTTCAGGGGTCCGTTGAACGCGCAGTGGCGAAGGAAGTGAACGATTGGGACCGCGTTGCCCAAAGTTTCGTAAAGGGTTTGGGGAAGCTGCTGGGTATGGAAACAAAAGTTGGGGGAAACACATTTTGGCCTAAGGCAAAGTTGGCGGAAGCGGCGGCGCGATTTGCTTCGGCGGAGTGGAATGAACGGCGGTGAATGAAGCTAGGCGGGTCCGGAGGCCCCGCCCTACCATTCCGGCGATTTACCCGGGCGAATTTTACGCATTGGCCGCGAGGATGCCGCCGATGCAGATGAAGGCGGCGGCGACCAGGAGTTTGACCGGATGGACATTTTTCCATTCCGAAAGCAACGTCAGGCCGATGGCGACGGTCACCAGCGTATTCAGGTTATAGATGGAAACCAACTGGCCGATTTGGCCATTGTAGCGCCGGATGGCAATGGCGACCCCGGCCGTGGCGATGGACCAGAGGATGCCGAACAGCGCCATGAAAACCACACTGCGCGGCGTAAAGGAAAGATCCCGGTCCCACGCCGAAATAAGCGCCCCCATGGCGAAAATCGAAACTCCGACACCCATGAGGTAGGGGCCCGGCCCGGTGCCCTCACGATTGACGATCTTTTGCAAAACGGGAGCGATCCCAAACAAAAGGGCCGGAATGAATCCACCGATAACGAGGGAAATTTGTTTGTCAGTCATGGGCCGGGAAATAGCAGGAGGCGGGGCGGGAGCCAATTGTTTTCAGAAGGGACAAAGGGATCCCGCCTTGCGGGAGACAGAAGACCAATGCAAAATTCCTGATCTGACTTAAACGTTAAGCGTTCTCTTTCCCGTCCATCACAAATCACAAATTTCAAATCACAAATCCCCCTCGCCCACCCTCTTTCCCTCCGTCCCTCTGTCCCACACCCCCCACCTAATTCGTGCCCCTTCGTGGATAAAATTTTCACTCTTTCTCCATTCCCCGTTCCCCGCCCAGCCCGCGCAGCCAACGCGTCAAACCCAGCCAACCTATCCAACGCATCAAACCTATCCAACGCAGCCAATCTATCAAAAACATTTCGCCCAAGATGTGCTATAATGGCGGGAAATCTCGGAGCCGGGAGCAACCTTCCCCCTCCCCCCAATCCGTGCCATCCGTGGTAAAATCTGGACGTCCGTATTCATCCTTCATCCCTCATCCTTCATCCTTATTTCCACTCTTTCACCTCTCCCCCGTCCGAACGCATCCAACCTATCCCAACCTGTCCCAACCTGCTCAAACCAAAAATTTCACCCCCCCCCTCCATGAAAACGAGGAAGACCTCCGATGAGGTCTGGTTCCAATTCATGTCCAATACAAGTCGCCGGGTAACTTCAAAACTTTTTCGCGCTCTTTCGTGGATAAAAATTCATCCTTCATCCCTCATCCTTCATCCTTATTTTCAATTTTCAGTCTTTTCGCCCCTCTGTCCCTCTGTCCCTCTGCCTCACGTTCCAGTTGACTGCCTCCCAAATTTTTGTCACGAACGAGTTGCCCAAGCGCAATCTGGCATGAACTTCCTCCGCCGTAAAAACGTTGCCGACCTCCAAGCGGAGGCCTTAACGGACAAAAGTCTCAAACGTGCACTCGGGCCCTGGCATCTGGTTCTCTTGGGGATAGGCTGCACCATCGGTGCCGGCATCTTTATTCGCACCGGCCACGCGGCCGCCAACAATGCCGGTCCGGCCGTGGTGCTCTCATTTGTCCTGGCTGGCACAGCGTCCATCTTCGCTGCCCTTTGTTACAGTGAATTCGCCTCTTTGGTTCCCATGTCAGGCAGCGCCTACACCTACAGCTATGTGACTCTCGGCGAACTGTTCGCCTGGATAATTGGCTGGGATCTAATTCTCGAATACGCCGTCGGCGGCATGACCGTTGCCATTGGTTGGTCGGAATACGTGGTCAAACTGCTCGACAGTTTCCATAAGCCCTGGCTGGAATTGCCACGACAATTAACCGCTGCGTCTGGCGCCATAATCGCGTTAAAGGATGTTTCCCTGCCAGACGACAAAGGAAAACTCCTTCCCTTTCATTTTGGCCAAGACATTAGCGATCAGTTTCACAATCTGGGCGCGGCTCAGCAGGCGGCAATGTTGCAACATGGGGACGCGTTGACGGCTTGGTTCAACCTTCCAGCCATTATTATTGTGGCGACCGTCACGACATTGTTAGTGGTGGGAATTCGCCAATCAGCAAATTTTAATAATTTTATTGTCATCGTCAAACTCGCGGTAATCGCGGTGTTCATTGTCGGCGTGGTCGGGGCGATTCATCCTGCCAATTGGCACCCATTCATTCCTGATTACATTCCAGCGACCGCCACTGAGCCGTCAAAATATGGCTGGTGGGGGGTGTGCACCGGGGCCGGAGTGGTCTTCTTTGCTTATATTGGATTTGATGCCGTAAGTACGGCGGCCCAGGAAGCCAGGAATCCCCAAAAGGACATGCCTTTTGGCATAATCGGCTCGTTGATCGTATGCACGATCCTGTACATTGTGGTCGCCGCCATCGCGACTGGCGTTGTGCCGTATCAACAACTCGCCGGTGAAGCGCCCATTGTCGACGCGGCGGAAAAAGCCGGAATGCACGATTGGATTTCAAAATTGATCAACATGGGTATCGTGGCCGGACTCTCATCAGTCATTATGGTGCTCTTGCTCGGACAATCGCGAGTCCTATGGAATATGTCGAAGGATGGCCTGTTGCCGGGGTTTTTCAACAAGGTTCATCCAAAGTTTAAGACCCCATGGCTAACGTCGATTCTCACGGGAGTGGTCGTCGCGGTTTTTAGTGCGACCTTAAGCCTGAGTGATGCCGGAAATCTATGCAATATTGGAACGCTGCTGGCATTCGTGATTGTTTGCATTTCGGTCCTCGTACTTCGAAAGCGTGAACCGGAGCATGTGCGGTCCTTCCGAACTCCGGGTATTTGGTTCGTCGCTCCTGCGGGTGCGCTTTCTTCGTTTGGCCTGATGTGTTCACTTCCAGGCGCCACTTGGGTTCGCTTGGTGGTTTGGTTTGCACTCGGCATGGTAGTCTACTTCCTCTATAGCATAAAAAACAGTCGCCTGAACAAACCCGCCGGCGCCGCGCCACCACATCCCCATGGGTGAGTATCTGCACGCCTACTGGCGCTTACCCTATGTCGAGGCCGCCAAGCCCGAGGCCGGCGGGGAGAATCCGTTTGTGGAGCTGCCCAGGTCAGGTGACGATCGCAAGGCGTTGATTATCTGGCGGGGCCCGCTCACTTATTTGGTGCTGAACCGCTTTCCCTACAACGCCGGGCACTTGTTGGCCATTCCCTATCGCGAGGTCCCCGCCCTCGCCGACCTCACCCCCGCCGAGCGCGCCGAGTTGATGGACACCATCGTCAAGGCCCAGGATATTCTCACCAAGGCGATGCAGCCGGACGGATTTAACATCGGTTTCAATTTCGGGCGCGTGGCTGGCGCGGGCATCCCGCGACACTTGCATGCCCATATTGTCCCGCGCTGGAGCGGCGACGTGAATTTCATGCCGGTCGTCGCCGATACCAAAGTCCTCCCCGTGGCCCTCGACACGCTTTGGGAGCGGCTGAAGGCCCACGCCTAAACTTTTTTGACAGAATTATCCTAAGTTGGAAAATTATATTCCACAAATTCTGTCAATTCTGTCAAAGAACACTCCAACCCATGGAACCCCGAATCATCAAATTCGCCAATCCCCGGCTCCTGAACCAGCTGTACGTGGGCAAGGAGGCGAATCTCGCGAAGATTGAGGAGGCGTTCGAGGTCAAGATCGTCACGCGCGAGGACTGGCTGCAAATTGAGGGCGCCGTGGCGGAGCAGGACTTGGTGGTGCTCTTGTTTGACTTCCTGAACACGGCGCGCGGGCAGGGTCTGACAATATCGCAGTTGGATTTTGACTCGATGCTCGGCGCGGTGAAGCGCGGGGAGACGGCGCAACTGCGCGAACTGTTTGAAAACCCGCTGGTGCTGAAATTCAAGCGAATTACCATTGTTCCGAAAACGCTCAATCAAAAGCGCTACCTGCAATTTATCCGCAAGGCGGAAATCGTCTTCGGTATCGGCCCGGCGGGCACGGGCAAGACGTACCTGGCGGTGGCGTCAGCGCTTTCGGCGCTCATGGAAAACCAGGTGGAAAAAATCATCCTGACGCGCCCGGCGGTCGAGGCCGGCGAGGCGCTCGGGTTTCTCCCGGGAGACTTGCAGGAAAAGATTCTCCCCTATTTGCGGCCCTTGCACGACGCCATGTACGATATGCTGGGCAAGGACGAGAGCGACCGGCTGATTCAAAAAGGCGTCATCGAAATCGCACCCCTCGCCTATATGCGCGGCCGCACGCTGGCCAACGCCTTCGTGCTGCTGGACGAAGCGCAGAACACAACGCCCGAGCAAATGATGATGTTCCTGACCCGTTTGGGCGACCGCTCGCGCATGATCATCACCGGTGACATCACCCAGGTGGACCTGCCCCGCGCCCGCACCTCCGGTCTCAAGCAAGCGATTCAAGTGTTGCAAGGGGTGGAGGGAATCAAGCTGTTCTACTTTGACTTGGTGGACGTGGTGCGCCACCCGCTGGTCATGGCCATCATCAAGGCCTACGAGAGCTTCCATACTGATTCAATGAGTCAGGATTGAAGGTGGCTGATTGATTTTGAAATTGCGTCGCGGCTTCGTGCCTTCACGTGCGTGACATTCCTTGGTCATCCTCGTATGCAGTGCAGCCCAATGGCTCCCCAATCAAACCGCAATCTGCCTACAATTATATGATTTAACTCGTTGCTTCATAGAAGCTTAAGTACTTCCTGATTCATTTTAATCTGGCGAAGCCGGCCGATTTTGGTAAAGTTGCTGGTTCTTCCGCGCTTCCGGCCGGCTGACGGCATGGTTAAAGCTGCATCCAACACTTAGCATCGCACTACTTTCATGGCCTGGTTTTCCAAGCCCAAGACCAAAAAGGAGCAGATTGAGGAGCAGCGCCGGCGCCGGCGCGGCGATACCGTGGTGTTGTCCGTGCACTGGTTGAATTTCCGCCGGGTGCTGGGCACGGTATTGTTCGTGTTGATGGCTGCGGCCGTTTGGTTCATCTGCTTTGCCGGGTTGTCGCCGGTGACCCAGCAGTTGCTCTCCAGCCAGCGCGAACATGTGCGGGTCGTCGCGGCCTTCCCTTTCAATTATCATAGCGAGGTCCTGACCACGCGTGCCAAAAAACTTGCGAGCGAACAAGTCGCCCCTTCTTTCAAACAGCCCGACCTCAGTCGCGAGGAGCAGATGAAGCAGGCCATCCTCGAACTGGAAGGCGCGCTCAACGATTACCAGAGGAACACCGGCGGCGTCGCCGCCGACGACCAGGCGGCCGACCGCGAACAACTCGCCCTCGATTTCAGCGCCAAATTCGGATTTGATCTCGACCCCGACGACTTCGCCAGCCTCGCCGCCGTGGCCGACACCAAGCAGCGTGATCAGGTTTTCGAGGTCGCTTTGACCAACATCCACAGCCTCCTGAGCCGCGGCATTTATGATCCGGCACTGTCGGGATTCAGTTCCATGGCGGCGCAGGGCTCCATGTACACCTTCAATCTCCCGGGTCGCGCGACGGCCGCTCCCGTGCTCCCGCAGGATGAGGCCTTGCGGCAATTTTCCATTAATCTTGCGACCCTCGACCTGGATCCCCCGGCAAAGGCTGCGGTCAAGAATCTCCTCAAGCAGGCCCTGGCGCCGAATATTGACTTCGACCAGGAACGCACGGAACGCGAAAAGACGGCGGCGATGGAGCACATCAAAGACGTGGAGGTGCAGGTGCATGAAGGCCAGGTGCTGGCCGACCCGGGCGCGCTGGACTACAATTCCGACGAGCAAAAAGAATTATTGCAGATCTACTTCAACAAGCTCACCCAGCACAACGACACCGGACTGGGCGCCAGCGCCCTGCCGGGGCTGCGGTTCCTGTACACGCTGCTGCTGTTGCTCGCGGCGCTCATTTTCATCAAATGCGGTTTGGTGCAAATTGAACGCTCGCCCAAAGTTGTCGCCTTGGGCGCAGTCTTGTTACTGGTGAACCTCGTGCTTTTGCGGGGCGTCATCGGCCTCGGCTCAACCGGCCTGTTCACCAACCACACGGATTACCTCGCGGTCCTGCCCTGGCTGGCGCCCACCATGCTCGCGCCGATTCTCGTCACGGTCATGATTGGCGCCGCGCCCGCCGTGCTGTCGGCCCTGCTCATCAGCATGTTGTTTGCGATGATGACGGGCGACACCCTCGAGGTCTTTCTCCTCAATTTTCTGGCGTCGCTGGTGGCGGTGTATTTCTGCCGGGAAGTGCGCGTGCGGGCGCGCTTGGTGAACGCGGGGCTGTTGGGCGGGCTCGCGGCCGCAGGCTGCGCCGCCTACCTCGGCTTGCTCAACCAGTCATTCCTGACCAGCGCCGACGTGGGCCGGCAAATGTTCATTGCCGCATTTACCGGCCTCTTGACCGCGGTGGTGGCCATCGGCCTGCTGCCGGTCCTCGAAAACTTGTTCAAGATTACGACGGACATCACGCTGCTCGAGCTGACGGATTTCAACCACCCGTTGCTGCGCAAGCTTCAGTTGTCCGCGCCAGGCAGCTACCACCACAGCTTGATGGTGGCCAATCTTTCGGAGCGCGCCGCCGCCGAGGCCGGGGCCAATCCCCTGCTCTGCCGCACTTGCGCGCTTTATCATGACATAGGGAAAATCGTCAAACCGGAATATTTTACGGAGAATCAGCGGGATGGCTTCAACCCGCATGAGGAAGTGAAGCCCTCGATGAGCGCGCTCATCATCAAAAACCATGTCAGCGAGGGGGTAAGCCTGGCCAAGCAGTATAAGCTGCCCCGGGTGGTGCAGGACGTGATCGTTCAACACCACGGTACGACGCTCATCAAGTTTTTCTACCACAAAGCTTCCCGCCAGCAGCGTTTGCTGTCCCAATCACCCTTTGGCCGCCAGCGCGCCGCGGGCTCCAAGTCGCCCATGGGCGACCAAGCGGAGGAACGCGAGGATCCCGGCGTGGACGAATCCTCCTACCGTTACGACGGCCCCAAGCCCAATTTCAAGGAATCCGCCATCATCGCGCTGGCCGACTGCGTCGAGGCCGCTTCGCGCTCCCTGCGCAAAGTTACACCCCAATCCGTGGAAGAGTTGATCGAGTCCATCATCAACGACCGCATTGAGGACCACCAGCTCGACGACAGCCCCATCACCATTCTCGAGTTGAAACGCATCAAGGAGAGTTTTACGTTCACGCTCCTCAACATGCTCCATTCGCGCCTTTCCTATAACGCGCCCGAGGAGGCCGAGGCGTCGGCAAAAACGTCCAGAATCCGGGACAAGAACATCGTGCCCATGCCGCCGCCGGCCCCCACCCCGCCCGCTTCCAGCAAGCCCACCACGGCCAATGACTCCGCGTCGTCCGCCTCCGCGTAAGCGTTCCGCCGCCGCGACAATTAAACGCCCGTGGTCGGCCCATTGCCCGCACCCGCGCCTGCAATTTACCCGCGTCAAGTTGGGCAAGTGCTTCGGGGTTTTGGAAAAGCAGCGCGGACCGCGCCCGCCGGCCGGTGAAATCTCCCTCGCGTTTCTCACAGAGCCCGCGCTTGCGCGCCTGCACGACGATTTCCTCAACGACCCGGCGCCCACTGATGTCATCACGTTTCCCGGCGGCGCGGCTGACGACTTCGCCGGTGAAATCTGCGTGTCCGTGGATCGCGCCGCCGAGGAATCCGCGAAACGCCGCCACCCGTTCGCCGTCGAATTGACGCTGTACCTTGTGCATGGCTGGTTGCATCTGGCGGGCTTGGATGACCTCACCCCGGCCGGTCGCCGCGCCATGCGCCGCGGGGAGCGGCGGTTGCTGGCCGCGATCAAGGAGGCGCGCGCCCTGCCGGATTTTCGCCTAAAATAACCGATTCGAGCACCGGGTGTAGACGCAATTTGAGCCTGGACACAGCATCACCGACCTCGGGAATAATTTGCCAGAATTGCGCAATTCACTTAATTCTCCCTTAACTCATGTCCACCGCCCTTACCGTCACGACCCGCCCGCCGCGGCCCAGCAAGTGGCTCAAGCTCCGCAATGCCTTTATCACGGGGTTGTTTTTGCTGGCGCCGGTGGGCGTGTGCGTATTCGTCGTCACGTTTCTCCTGCAACACATCGGCGATCCTGCAAGCAGGCTCTTCTTTGGCTGGATGAACGATGACCTGCCCAATTCACCGCTGGTGAAAGTGGTGCTGGCGATCGTTTCCATTGCCATCGTGGTGGTCTGCATTACGATGCTCGGGCTGGCTTCGCATTACTTGTTTGGCCGCTGGCTGTTGCGCGTCGCGGAAAAGTTCATCCGGCATGTGCCAATCTTCAACCAAGTTTACAATACCACCAAGCAAATCGTAAACACGTTCCACAGCCAGCAGAAGGAGGGTTTCGACAAGGTGGTGATGGTCGAATTCCCCCGCGCTGGTCTATACACCATCGGTTTCGTGACCAAGGCCGTTGAAGGCGAAGTGCGCGCCCGCACCGGCGACGACTACGTCAATGTCTTCGTCCCCACTACCCCCATGCCCACAAATGGCTTCCTGGTGATTTGCCGGGAAAAGGACCTCGTCCGCCTCGATATGTCCGTCGGCGACGGCATGAAACTCATCATTTCCGGCGGGGCCATCGCGCCGCCGTATGTGAAGCCGGTGACGGAGAAAATTTGAGGCGAGGACGCAAGGCTCCTCCGCCCCTTCAAGGCGGAGAATTTTTTGATTGGTTCCCAGGGTTGCGCTGCGCGCAACCCTGGGTTCGGTTCCTTCATCCCTTTCGGGGCGAATGGAATTCCTGGCATGGTTTCGAAACCTCAACCTTTCCCTGGGCGCATGCACCGCAAGCTTGCGCCTTGGGATGTTTTAAAACAAAAGCTAGTCCCTCCCCCATGCCGCAATTACTGGAAGCCGAAGGGTTGGTACTCGACCGGGAGCCGGCGGGTGAGCGTTTTTTGCGGCTGACGTTGCTGTCGCCGACGTTGGGGCTCGTTTCCGTGTTGGTGCGGGAATCCCGCCCGGCAGGGGGGAAATCGTCCGCCTCGACCAAAAAATCCGGTGGGCCGGCGCAGCGGCCGGATATTTTTGACCATGCGTCGGTGCGATTGCAGATACCGGAGGCGGGGGGCGGGCATCCGCATCTCTATTTTCTGACGGAATACAAAGTTTTGCGGCGGCATGCGGGTTTGGGCCGGAGTTATGCGGCGCTCGAAGCCGCCGCCGGGCTTTCGAAACTGGTTTCGCACAATTCCAAGCATTTTGAAACCTGCGCGCCGGTGTTTGACCTGTGCAAGAAGGCCCTCGACGCCCTCGACAGCGGCGCGCCCCCGGAAGCCGTGCGCCTGAAGACATTGTTTATCCTCGCGCGTGCCGAAGGCTATGCCGCCCGCGAACACTGGCTGCCCACCCTGCCCGCCGCCAGCCAGGCGCTTGCCTTCGCCGTGCTCAACCGCCCGGCGGCGGAGGCCGCAGCCCTCGCTGTTGGTGACGCCACCCAGCTGCCCAAGCTGCGCCAGAACTTCGAGCGGTGGTTGAGCGAGCACACGGACTTGGAAGTAAAGTGAAATATCTTTTGCCGGAGGTGCTTTTCTCCGTGTCCTCCGGGCGCTCCGTGGGTTAATCTGCCGCATGCGTTTTGTCACCGGCCAGCGCGCGGTTGCAATGAGCGTTGGCGAATTCGCCACGTTCAGCCCGGTGCCGTCGTCATCGGGCTTCGGGCGCCTGGGCGCCTGGCGGGCGGCAGCGGGCACGGCGTGGCATCAGACGATGCGGGAGCGGGTGCAAACCGCCGATCCCAAGGCTCAATTCGAAGTGCCCTTGCAGGCGCGGTTGCTGCATCACGGCTGGGCGGTGGAATTGCAGGGACGGTTGGACCAACTGGTGCCGAGGGCGGGCGGCTGGCTGCTGCGGGAAATTAAAACCATCTCCGAGCCCCTGCCGCGAACGGAAGAGGAACTGGTGCGCGACTACCCGGAATATTTCCGGCAACTGGCGGCTTATCTGCGCCTCGCAGAGCTTAATCCACTTGGCCAGGGTCAGACCCTGGCGGGCGAATTGGTGTTCATTGATTACGCCACGGGCGTCATCCAAACCGTGGCGATGGCCACCGCCACGGCGGGATTTTGGCTGGAAGGCCAACTGGAAGTGCTCCGGCCCTATTTTGAATTTCGCTGGAATTCGCGCCAGCGGCTGGCGGAGCTGCCGTTGCGTCCGGCCTTTACCACGTTGCGACCGGGCCAGGCGGAGGCGCGGGCGGATCTTGCCGCGGCGGCGGGGCGCTCGGGCGTATTCATGTTCAAGGCGCCCACGGGTTTTGGCAAAACCGGGCTGCTGCTCGAATATGCCCTCGCCCGCCTGCGCGACGGCCACTGCCACCGGCTGCTTTACCTCACGGGCAAAGGCAGCGGGCAAACGCCGGTCACCCAGCAATTGCGCGCCCTGCTGGGGACGGTGCCGGAGTTGCGGTATATTCAACTGCGCAGCCGCCGCGATCATGCGATTGAATCCCCCCGGCACACCTGTGATGTCCGCCGTTCCTGCCGCGTGGATTTGGAGGAACATTGGCGGGAAGCCGGCCTCGACCCGGTCGCGCTTTTCGAAGACGGCACGCTAACGGTGGAAAAGGCGAGAAAAGCAGGCGCTGAGGCCGGGGTTTGCCCGTATGAAATTACGCGCGCCGCCTTGCCGAGTGCCGAAGTCTGGGTGTGCGATTACAATTACGTGTTTTCGCCAGCGCATCGCGGGGTCTTGTACAACCTGCCGGGCTTCGACATCTCGTCAACCCTGCTGGTGCTGGATGAAGCCCACAATCTGCCCGCGCGCGCCGCGGAAGCCCGCTCGCATGCTTTCCATGCCCGCGAGGCGGCCTTTGTGGCCCACGCGCTGGATGAATTTTCCGCCCGGCCCGTCTTGTTGAAAGCGGCCGGGGAATTTGCCGATTTTCTGGCGGCGCTGCGCCCGGTCGAAAAGCTCGATTTGACGTCCAGTTACTCCCTCGAAGATCATTTGGAATCGATCGCCACGGAATTGCAAAGCGCGCCCCTGCCGGAAGAATTGCCCGAGGGCGCGATGGATTTCCTGTGGGGCACGGTGAATGCGCTGGAAACGCTGCGGGATGATTCGCTGGAATTACTGCCCACGGTTCCCGCCGCGGGCGATTTGCGCCTCGCGTGTGTGGATGCCGCCCCCGCCATTGCGTCGGCCTTGCGCGGCTTCAACCAGGCGGTGCTGACGTCCGCCACGTTCGGCCCGCCAGAGTTTTTTCTCGCCGCCTCCGGCCTGACGCCCGCTGAAGCGCACTGGATTGTCGCACACGCGCCCTGGCGGGACGGGGCTTATGACATCGCCGTGGATGCGCGGGTGGACACACGGCTGCGCGCCCGCGAGCGGTTTTACGCCACCACCGCTGAAACGGTCCGCCAATTCACCGGCGGGCAGGCGCGGCCCATCGCGGTGTTCTTCCCTTCCTATGATTATGCGGAAACCATCCGCACCTACGTGGAAGCCATTGATCCGGGCTTGCGCGTGGCGATGCAGCCCCGCGGAGCGGGCCTGCCGGAACAAATGCTTTTCCTCGACGAAGCCCTGCTGACCGCTCATGCCATTTTTCTGGTGCTCGGCGGGAGTTTTGCCGAGGGCATTGACCGGCTGGGCGGCGAGGTGGAGCGCGCGCTGGTGGTCGGCCCGGCGGTGTCCGAGCCCAACGCCGTCAACAAAGCCCGCCAGGCGCGGTTTGAAAAAACCACGGACGCCGACGAGGCCTTTCGCCGGACTTACCTGGCGCCGGGCCTTTTAAAAGTCGCGCAGGCACTCGGCCGCCTGGTGCGCGCCCCGGGTCAGCATGCCAAAATCCTCCTGCATTGCCGCCGGTTCGCGGAACTTTCCGTGCAAAACCTGCTGCCGGAGGAATACCGGGGTGGACCGGTGCTGCGGCGCGACGCCGATTTTCTCGAATGGTTGAATAAATAAATTTCCTTGTTAGAACTAAATCATGAGCCGGCCACGCCCTGACCTTCTGCCGACGGTGTTCGGTGTATTGGCGTTCGTGACGAGTTACGCGATCGTCAACGACCAGTTCATCGCGGCCATCGCCCCGATTCATTTCACGATTTACCATCCGCATATTTTCCCGTTTCAACAGGCGTGGCTCCTCGCCTTGTGTTTTTCATTGGTGGCCACCACCGGCCCCGGCCTCGCCTGGGGCTTTGTGCTGTATTGGGCAGCCCATTTTGGCAGTGGCCCGGTGCCGCGTCGGCGCGTCATCCTGGTGGGCGCCGGGATGGTTCTTTTTATCACAGCCGTGGTGGCCTGGGGTCTCGGCTGGCGGGTTGCGCAAACGGGCGTCCTGCCTTATTCCAAATTCTTCTATCCAATCGAAGACGATAACCTGAACGTCACGCAAACCGTCCAATTGACCAATTATCTGGTGGGTGCCTCCGGGGCGGCGTTGTGGGTGCTGGCGGTCTGGGTTTGGCGCATCTGGCACATGCCGCCGGTGGAGCCGGCCAAATAACCGTTGCGCCGCTGCGGCGTTTTGGCATCATCCGCGCCATGCGAGAAACCGCTAAAATTGAGCACGACCGCATCGCGCAAGCGCTGGAAGTGATGGTCGAGAAAATTGTGGTCCGGCATCGCGACACCCCAGCTCTGGCCGTCGCCGGCATCGCCAATGGCGGTATCGCCTTTTCTCGCAAGCTGACCCAGCAACTCGCCCTGCGCCTGTGCCGCGCCGTGCCCCTCGGCGTCGTGAACATTGCCTTCCACCGGGATGACATTGGGCACCGACCAATCCCCCTCCAAAGCGCCGCCACCGACCTGCCCTTCGCCGTGGACGACGCCACCATCATTCTCGCCGACGACGTCCACTTTACCGGGCGCACCGCCCGCGCGGCGGTCAACGAACTTTTTGACCAGGGCCGCCCGGCGCGCGTGGAATTGGCGGTGCTGTGCGAACGCGGCGGCCGGCGCCTGCCCATCGTGCCGGATTACGTCGGGATTACACTGGAGACCACCGACGCCCAGCGGGTCGAAGTTCATCTGGACTTTGATTATCCCCTTCGCGATAGCGTGCGCGTGCTGGAGGATTAAACAAGATTTTCGCCCGCCCCCCTCGTGCCTTGACAGGGGGAGCCCATTTCGGTGTAATGGGACAATAATTTGACGATGGCAATTACCTTGAATCCACGAGCGCGTTTGCGCCACCACGGTTATCGGCTGGTGACTATTTTTGCCGTCGCCGGCGCGTTGGTCGCCGCTGGCTGTTCGGATGGTTACCAGGTTACCCCAAGCCCTTGGACCGGGCACAAGGAAGCGCCTGACGAGGGCACCGCATCTACCCCCGTGGCGCCGCCGGATACTTCCGTGGCAACCCAACCCACGCCCGGTCCCGAAATGGCCAAGGCCATTGTGGGCGCCGCCAACCCGCCAGCCCCCGCGGCCGTTCTGGAATTGATGCACCGGGTGGCGGATTGGCAATTGTCCTATCCGTCTACAGATCCCAAGAGCGGCTGGGTCAACGCCGCCTTTTACGATGGCGTGATGGCGCTCGCGAAATTTGACCCCGAACAGAAGTATTCCAATGCCATGGCGGAGCAGGGCAAGATCAACCGTTGGGACCTGGGGACCAGGGCTTATAACGCCGACGACCATGCCGTCGCCCAGTTTTATCTCGAGCTGTACGAACTGACCAGCGATCCGCAGATGGTGCAGGCCACCCGCCAGCGCTTCGACCAAATTTACGATTACCCCCAAAGCGACAACCTCGACTTTTCCCGGACCGATCATGACAACCGCTGGTCATGGTGCGACGCCCTCTTCATGGACCCGCCCGCGTGGGCGCGCCTGAGCAAGGTCACGGGCGATTCCAAATACCTCGATTCCGCCGACCGTCGCTGGTGGGTGACAGCCGATTTCCTGTACGACAAGGACGAACATCTCTTCTACCGCGACAGCACATTTTTCAAGCAGCAGGAACCGAACGGGAAAAAGGTTTTTTGGTCCCGCGGCAACGGCCTTGTTGTCGCCGGCCTCGCCCGATTCCTCGATTACATGCCAAAAGATTATCCCGACCGCGCCAAGTACCTGAAGCAATTTGCCGAAATGGCCGAGAAGATCAAATCCCTGCAGCAGGATGACGGATTGTGGCGCACCGGATTGCTCGACCCGGCATCGCATCCGCAGCCGGAAGCCAGTGGCAGCGCCTTTTTCACCTATGCCCTTGCCTGGGGCGTCAATCAGGGCGTGCTCGACGGCGCCACCTATTCGCCGGTCGTGTTCAAAGCATGGGACGCCCTGAGCCAATGCGTGCAGGCCGACGGCAAGCTCATCCACGTCCAGCCAGTCGGCGCCAAGCCCGAAGGTTTTCCGGAAAGCAGCCACACCCCTTATGGCGCCGGGGCCTTTCTGCTGGCCGGCAGCGAGGTATATAAGTTGGTCGGGGGGAAGTAGGCGGAAGCGGGAAGCGGGGAGTTCCGTCTCCTGACTCCCGCCTCCTGACTCCTTTCTCCTGACTCCCCCCTGCTCCCCGCTCCCTGCTCCCCGTTTTTATTGCGGCGTGGGGGCGGTGACGTGAATCCAGTCGAAGTCCGCATGGGCGGTAGCCGGAGCAGCGGCGGGCGGATCGCCGGGCAGCGGCACCCCGATCGCAAACAGGCCAAACTTCGCGCCGATCCAACTATTGCGAATGGCCGCCACCGCGACCGGCGTACCCAGGGGAATATAGGCTTTCCCATCCACACTGTAACTGAATTGCGCGCGGGAATTTTCGGCCAGCTTGAAAGCCAGATAAATGGTGCTTTCCCTCACCTCAGCCCCGGCAGACTCGACCATGATGTCGGGCGAATTGGCCACAATGCTGGCGCGGCTGGTGGTTTGGCTGACGCGCAGGCCGGTGGCGGTTTTCACGAGGCCAATCCAGGCACAAGGAGCACCGTAAATGACCAGTCCGGCCTTTTCCCCAGGTTGGCTGGCGGTAAAATCCATTTTCGTGGTGACCGCGAATGCCGGCGCGGGAAATTTTTGCAGCAGGAGATTCGGCTGGCGCACCATGCTCGGGTTGGATGGCTGGGCGAATAGACGCAGACTGCCAGGCTTCTCCGCCAGGGACAACCAACCCGCTTGCGGATTGGCCAGCCACTGCCATTGCAAGCCGAGTTTCGGGGAATCAAATTCATCCGAAGTTTGCGGAACGGCGGCCGGATAAGTTTTGCCGACGGCGGGCTTCTTAAAAGTGAGCACCGGCT
This sequence comes from uncultured Opitutales bacterium, assembly GCA_964561455.1. Taxonomy (GTDB): domain Bacteria; phylum Verrucomicrobiota; class Verrucomicrobiia; order Opitutales; family JABDGR01; genus JABDGR01. The sequence goes on along the minus strand of CAZLPS010000060.1, from coordinate 4,554 downwards.
CGCCCGTGCCCGTATTCCCGGGATCATTGCCCATGACGGGCCAGCCGTCCGGCCGCCAGACGACTGGCTCGAGATGGGTGACACGGCCTTCCGCGCCGCGCGCTACCGCCCTGTCTTGAAAATGGAGGAACCATGACTGCCTGCCATCTGGGGTATCCGTCAAGCCGCCCTGATGAGGGCCATTGGTGGGCGATTTGCCTTGGGCGAGAACCAGACGCATGTCATAGGGACCATCCACCGTCTTCGAGCGGAAGACGGCCTGCTGGCCCTGGCCGACGCCGCCCACGGGCGCGAAAATCCAGTATTCACCGTTCAGTTTGTAAAATTTGGGACCCTCGAGGGTCGTGACCTTAAAATCGGCGCCGAGGACAATATCCTTGCCGTCGCCAATGGTTTTGGTGGCGTCCTCGCTGAGGGGATTGAGCGTCAGGATGTTATTACGGCCGGAACGCGAGCCCACCCAGCCGTGCACGAGCCAGACTTTGCCGTCGTCATCAAACAAAGGACATGGGTCTTCGAGGCCCTTGCCCGCCTTGACCAGTATCGGCGCGCTCCATTCGCCGGCGGGGTCGGTAGCTGTCACCATGTAGATGCCGTAATCGGGATCGGGATAAAAAACATAAAACTTCCCGGAATGGAAGCGAATGGACGGCGCCCAGACGCCGCCGCCGTTTTGCACGGAATTGAAATGTTCCTCCGGCACCTGTTTTTGCAGGGCGTGGCCGATGATGGTCCAATTCACCAAATCCCTGGAATGGAGAATGGGCAAACCGGGAACGCAGGTAAATGACGACGACACCAAATAATAATCTTCGCCGACCCGCGTGACATCCGGGTCCGAGTAATCGGCAAACAGAATGGGGTTCTTGTAGGTGCCATCGCCCAAGTCCGGCAGCCAGGGCGTCGGGGGTGCAACGGGAGCCGGGGCCGGATTCTGCGCCGCGCCCAGGCAGCAACCGGCAACCAAAGTAAGAAGCAACGCATCGCGGGTTTTCATGAAAATGGGGAAATTATTTCTGCGCCAACTTCTGTTCCCATGCCGGGAAATCGCGACTGAGCAGGGGTGCCGCCTGCGCGCCAAACCAGGAATAGCCGTTGCGGCGCTCGGCCTCAATGTCGTTCAGATTGCTCTTCTTGATGCCATCGCGCCCGCTGAAGATCGGCTGTTCGGTTTCCAAATCGTAAAAGCGTGCCCAGGTTTGCGCCCCGGCGGGCCGGCCGCCGAACGACTGGACTTGGGCGGCAGTCAGTTGATGGACCTTAAACCACTCGACCGCGCCGCGCACCGCCGCGATGATTTCCGGCGAGGGCTTCTCGATGGCCATCAGAAATCGTACAATACTCACGCTTTCCTGGCCGGAAAAAGAGGCGAGCTCGTAGGAGCGCGCAGGGGCCGGCGCAAAAGTATTTTCATCGTGCTGGGCGCACCAAACGGTTCTTTGGCCGCTTTTAATAATCTGGCAGCGCAAAATGCAATCAATGCCTTTGGCCACCGCGGCGGCGGCCCGCGCGCGGCGGGAAGCATCCACGAAAGCATAAGGAGCCTGACTGGCGGCCGCGTCGCGCAGCACGGTCATGACGTTGATGACCGCATTGTCGTTAAAGGTGATGCGGTTATAATAGCCTGGCCGGAGAGGGAAGTACTGCGGCCAGCCGCCATTCGCGTATTGGGCGGCCAGCAGGTAATCGAAGCCCTTCAGGAATGCGGCGCGCAGGTAGACGTCCTCCCGGGCGGAAATAATGCGGGCCAGCAATTGGAGCTGGGTGGTCGTTGCGTCATTGTCAATATTGGCGAGGGTTTCGCCCGGGTCGGCGCTGCGGTCCACCGCTTCGGGGCGGCGGGTCATGTCGAGATTCTTGGGCCAGCCACCAGAGGCGGTTTGAAAAGCCACGACGTTGACGGCGAGGCCCAGCGCGTCATCGGAACCGTACCAGGCGGCCGGTTGTTGCAACACCGCCCGCCAAGCCACGCGCGTGCCGGTGTATGCCACGGGAGGGGACAATTTCGGCGCCGCAGATGTATTCGAGGCCGGGGCGATTTGACAGCCCGCGAACGCGAAGGCGGTGGCGATGATGACCGTCAAGATCTGCCGATTAGGCTTCATGTGGTGACATGGTGCAAATTCTCATCCAAGGGCGTCATTTTAGGCATCAATAGGTGAATCACGCCGAGGAGAATCAAGTAACAAGATCCGGCAATGAGAAATGCATAGAAATAGCCCGCCGGGCCGGTGCCCGCCAGCAACTGGCCAAGTTTCAGGTCGGCAAAGGCGCCCGCCACCGCGCCCGCCATGCCGCCAAATCCGGTGACCGAAGCCGTCGCCTTTTTGGGAAACACATCGGACACCAGGGTGAAAAGATTGGCACTCCACGCCTGATGCCCTGCAGTCGCCAGGGCCATCAACAAGACCGCAATCCAGTAGTAATTGTTGGTGCGCGCCGAATTGATCAACGTGTTGGAAACGATGTTTACCTCGCTGGCAGAAAGCACGGTCCCCATGTCCGTGAGAAATTCCTTGGCGGAGCCATAACTCTTGCCGTTCAAAGCCTGCAGCTTGGCCAGGTCCGCTGCGGACACTTTCAATTGCACGCGCTGGGTTGCCGCATGCCCATCCACCATGCTCGACTGTTCGGCCGAATAGGTGGCAGTTTGCAGCCGGTCAAAGAACCCCTGATCAACCTTGAACGAAGTGGGCATGACCGTGGCAAAAGTTACCGGCAGGATGCAGAGCGCACAGACCAGCATGGTCGTCTTGCGGGCCCGATTGACGCTCCAGCCCTTCTTAATCCAATGGGACGACAGCCAGCCGCCAGCAATGCTGCCAACGTCGGCCACGACATAGATGATAATGAGCGGTAGCGCGATGCTCTTGATGTCGAGCCCGAACCGGTCAAAGAGAAACTTGGGGCCCCAGAAAAGATAAAACCACCAGACAGCGTCGGTCATCTTGCCGAGGGTAAAGGCCCACGTTTCGCGCAAGTGCAGTACCTGGCCCCAGGAAATCTTCTTTCCGGGTGTCTCCGCCACGGAATCGCTCTCGATGTAGGCCAGTTCTGCCGGGGAAACCTTGGGATGGTTTTCCGGAAGGCGATAAGAGGTCAGCCACAACACCACCCATAAGGCGCTGAATACACCGGTGGTCAAAAAAGCGTACTGCCAGTGGGTGCCATCCGGCAACACCACCATGGGAATCACGATGGGCGCCAAAATCGCGCCGACGTTGGAGCCGGCGTTGAAAATTCCCGTGGCCAGCGCGCGCTCTTTTTTGGGAAACCATTCCGCCACCGTTTTAATGGCCGCAGGAAAATTGCCGGATTCGCCCAAGCCCAACCCGAACCGGGCGGCGCAAAAGCCGACAAACCCGAATGCCGGCCGAATCGCGGCATGCAACATTCCGGAAACGCTCCAGATGACGATGGCGAGGGCATATCCCGCCTTCGATCCAACCTTGTCAATAATCGCCCCCATCGAAAGCATCCCGATTGCATAAGCGATTTTGAAGCACATGTTAATCAGGCCCCACTGCGCATCAGTCCAATCAAAAATCTTGTATTGCAGCGTGGGCCCCAGCACGCCGAGGATGCTGCGGTCCATGTAATTGATGGTCGTCGCAATAAACAGCAGCGCACAAATGCGCCAGCGATAACGACCGATGGTTTGGGCGGGGGTGGTCATGGGGTCAGGGGCGACGGATTCGAGGGGTCGGCCACGTTGGGGCGGGAACTCAGGCTGGCGGGCTTGGCCAGGGGTTCGATATTCACGCCATTGAACGTGACTGCGCCCGCCTTGAGCATCACCTCCGTCGAAGTGACGCCCTTGAAAGTGCAATCCTTGAAATGAATTTGGTCAATCACGGAACCGTCAAATCCCGAAATATACATGATCCGTGGGCTGGACTGGCTCGTCACCCCCTCCAGAAATATATAGCGGGCCACGGCCTGGTATGGGCCATTGGCGCCCTCTTCATAGGTGAAATCGACCGTCAAGATGGCTTCGGCGACCTGGCCGACGCTCACCTTACGCATAAAGATGTTTTCGATGATGCCGCCGCGGGCCGCATTATCCTTCAGGCGCAGGGCGCGCTCGAGGTGGGGGCTGTCCATCTGGCAGTTTTCGACAAAGACGTTGCGGCAGTCGCCGGAAATCTCGCTGCCGATGACCACCCCGCCGTGGCCGTCCTTCATGATGCAGCCACGGATGATGAGATTCTCGGACGCGACCCCCACCCGCTTGCCGTCGGCGTTGCGTCCGGACTTGATGGCGATGCAATCGTCGCCAGTTTGAAAACTGCAGTTTTCAATGAGCACATCCTGGCATGATTCCGGATCGCAACCGTCGTTGTTAGGGCCGAGGCTGTTGATGTCCACTCCGCGCACGATGACGTTGGTGCACAGCACGGGATTCAGCTCCCACATGGGCGAGTTGCGGATTTTGACATCCGCAATCAACACATTCCGGCAGCGGTAGGGTTGGACAAAATTCGGACGGAGGAAACTTCCCCGGCCCATCACCCGTTGGGCAACCGGAATGCCCTGCTGGCCCATCAGGCCGAG